>NZ_JBWKPP010000003.1:0-578571 GCF_059418305.1 Acidovorax sp. GW821-FHT09B03 | reverse complement strand
GGAAGAAGGCCTGCGCTTCGCCATCCGTGAAGGCGGTCGTACCGTCGGCGCCGGCGTCGTGGCCAAGATCATCGCCTAATAGCGTTACAGGGGTATAGCTCAATTGGCAGAGCGTTGGTCTCCAAAACCAAAGGTTGTAGGTTCGATTCCTACTGCCCCTGCCACCTGAACAGTGGCACCCAACAAGCCCGCCAGACCCTGGCGGGCTTCGGCGTCTTGGGCGACGCCGCGAATCGGAGCAGGAAACAATACACATGGCCACTTCCCAGGTTGAAACCGTCAATACCGGTGCAGACAAAGCCAAGCTTGCAGCTGTGGCCGCACTGGTCATTGCATCGGTCGCTGGCTTTTATCTGCTGAGCAAGCAGGGTGCGATTGCCCAGTGGGCCGCATTGATCGTCGGGCTGGTTGCTGCGGCTGCCGTGTTCCTGGTGTCAGAACCAGGCCGGCAGTTTGTCGCGTTTGCGCGCGAAGCCTGGCGCGAAGTGAAGAAGGTCGTCTGGCCGACCCGCAAGGAGACCTTGCAGATGACGGCCTACGTGTTCGCGTTCGTCGTCATCATGGCGCTCTTCCTGTGGTTCACCGACAAGACCCTCGAATGGGTCCTGTACGACCTGGTTTTGGGCTGGAGGAAGTAACGCCATGACAACCACCCCTGTGGACACCACCGGAGCCGAAGCTCTGGCCCCCGCAACGCCGGGCAATCCCGATCTGCGCTGGTACATCGTCCACGCCTATTCGGGCATGGAAAAAGCGGTCGAGCGCAACATCGTGGAGCGCATCGGCCGTTCGGGCATGGAGACCAAGTTCGGTCGCATCCTCGTTCCCACCGAAGAAGTGGTGGAAATGAAGAACGGCCAGCGCAAGACCACCGAGCGTCGCCTGTTCCCTGGCTACGTCTTCGTCGAAATGGTCATGGACGACGACACGTGGCACCTGGTGAAGCACACCAACAAGGTCACGGGTTTCGTGGGCGGTGCGAAGAACCGTCCCGCCCCCATCTCTGAAGACGAAGTGCAGAAGATCGTCAGCCAGATGCAGGAAGGCACCGAGAAGCCCCGCCACAAGGTGGAGTTCATGGTGGGCGAACTGGTGCGCGTCAAGGAAGGCCCATTCACCGACTTCAATGGTTCGGTGGAAGAGGTGAACTACGAGAAGAGCCGTGTACGGGTGTCCGTCATGATCTTCGGCCGCTCCACCCCGGTGGAGCTCGAATTCGGCCAGGTCGAGAAGACCTGAGCCCCAAGGTTTGGATGCCGCACCTTTCGGCTCGGTGCGGATGAAAGTGTCGTGAGTCGTTAACCCCGGGGAGCTGCGGCCACATGGCCAAGGCGTTATCACCCGCAAGGAGTAAAGCATGGCGAAGAAAATCGTCGGTTTTATCAAGCTGCAAGTCCCAGCTGGTAAGGCCAACCCATCCCCACCGATCGGCCCAGCACTGGGTCAGCGTGGCCTCAACATCATGGAGTTCTGCAAGGCATTCAATGCGCAGACCCAGGGCGTCGAGCCAGGCCTGCCATTGCCCGTGGTCATCACGGCTTTTGCAGACAAGAGCTTCACCTTCATCATCAAGACGCCGCCTGCGACGACCCTGATCAAGAAGGCCATCAAGCTCGACAAGGGTTCTTCGAACCCTCTGAAGACCAAGGTCGGCAAGATCACGCGCGAACAGCTCGAAGAGATCGCCAAGACCAAGATGAAGGACATGAACGCTGCCAACGTCGACGCCGCTGTGCGCACGCTGGCTGGCTCTGCACGCTCGATGGGCGTGACGGTGGAGGGTTTGTAAGATGGCCAAGCTGACCAAGAAGCAAAAAGCCCTGCAAGGCAAGGTCGACAGCACCAAGCTGTACGCTTTCGCTGAAGCAGTTGCGATCGTGAAGGAAGCCGCTACGGCCAAGTTCGACGAATCCATCGACGTGGCCGTTCAGCTTGGCATCGATGCCAAGAAGTCCGACCAGGTGGTTCGCGGCGCCGTGGTGCTGCCCAACGGTACCGGCAAGACGACCCGCGTGGCCGTGTTCGCCCAGGGCGCCAAGGCTGAAGAAGCCAAGGCCGCTGGCGCCGACATCGTCGGCATGGACGACCTGGCCGCCATGGTCAAGGCCGGCGACATGCCTTTCGACGTGGTGATCGCTGCCCCCGACGCAATGCGCGTCGTCGGTACGCTGGGCCAGATCCTGGGCCCACGTGGCCTGATGCCCAACCCCAAGGTGGGCACCGTGACGCCTGACGTCGCTACGGCGGTGAAGAACGCCAAGGCTGGTCAAGTGCAGTTCCGCGTCGATAAGGCCGGTATCGTGCACAGCACGATCGGTCGCCGTTCGTTCGACAACGACAAGCTGCAAGGCAACCTGGCTGCACTGATCGAAGCGCTGACCAAGGCCAAGCCTGCAACCAGCAAGGGTGTGTACCTGCGCAAGGTGGCAGTGTCCTCCACGATGGGCCTGGGTGTCCGCGTGGATACGCAGACCATCGCAGCGTAATTGCAAGAAATCTTCGGGCCGGCCTTCGGGGCGGCCCGATGTGGTGGGCTGGGGCTGCTTCGGTAGCCACAGGCCATCCAAGACCGTTGGTGCGCGAGGATGTCGCGCTTAAAGCCAGAAAAGGTGCCAACGCAGATGGCGATCCCGCTGCAGATGGAAAATTTTCCTGAACAGTTGGTCGCTGCAACAAGAGCGTGCACGAGGCAGTCGCCGAGTGCGCATTTTAAGGAGTAGACCTTGAGTCTTAATCGCAGTGAGAAAGAAGCGGTCATCAGTGAAGTGACCAGCCTCGCCGCTAAAGCTCAAACGCTTGTGATCGCGGAATACCGTGGCATCACGGTCGCCGACATGACCAAACTGCGTGTTGATGCTCGCAGCAAGGGCGTGACCCTGAGTGTTCTGAAGAACACCCTGGCTCGCCGTGCTGTGGCTGGAAGCGCATTTGACGTGGTGGCTGACCAGATGACCGGCCCGCTGATCTACGGCTTCTCCGAAGACGCTGTGGCCGCCGCCAAGGTGGTGGCCGATTTCGCGAAGACCAACGACAAGCTGGTGATTCGCGGTGGCGCTTTCGGTGGCAAGGCCCTGGATGTCAACGGCGTTAAGCAACTGGCCAACATTCCTTCCAAGGAAGTGCTGCTGGCTCAGATTTGTGGCTTGCTTATGTCCCCCATGTCGCGTACGGCCGTTGTGCTGGGCGCACTGGCGGCGAAAAAAGGCGAAGGCGCAGCCGCACCGGCCGCCGAACCTGTCGCGGCTTGATGGCCCGATAGATAACCAACAAAATTGTTAGGAAATAAAAATGGCATTCGATAAAGACGCATTTTTGACCGCTCTGGACAGCATGACGGTTCTGGAACTCAATGACCTGGTGAAGGCCATTGAAGAGAAGTTTGGCGTGAGCGCTGCAGCCATGGCTGCACCCGCTGCCGGCGGCGGCGGCGGTGCTGCTGCGGCTGCAGAAGAGAAGACGGAATTCAACGTGGTGCTGCTCGAAGCCGGCGCCAACAAGGTTTCCGTCATCAAGGCAGTGCGCGAAATCACCGGCCTGGGCCTCAAGGAAGCCAAGGACCTGGTGGACGGCGCTCCAAAGAACGTCAAGGAAGCTATTGCCAAGGCCGACGCCGAAGCAGCAGTCAAGAAGCTGGTGGAAGCCGGTGCCAAGGCTGAACTGAAGTAATTCGGTCCCTTGCAAGGGCTGGAGTGCTCCTCGCGGGCCTCCAGCCTTTGGCGCTTTCAGAGCGCACCCGAAAGCCGCATCCCCAAAGCGGTTTTTGAGTGTCTTCTGACAACCCCGACAGCAGAAGATACCTTGGTTCGGGTGATGTGCAACGCATCGCCGTCCGCCATGGTTGGTAGTGGCCAACCGCCAAGCCCGCAAGGAGGAGAGCCTTTGCGGGTCAGTCGTCGAAGACCCAGGACTCATGTCTTTGCCCGGAGATCTCATGGCCTATTCCTATACCGAACGCAAGCGAATCCGCAAAAGTTTCGGCAGCCGCGACAGCGTGCTGGAAGTTCCTTATCTGCTGCAGATGCAGAAGGACGCATACACCGCTTTCCTGCAGGCAGACAAAGCACCACAGAAACGAACCATTGAAGGTCTGCAGGCTGCCTTTGACGCTGCCTTCCCCATCGTCTCGCACAACGGTTTTGTGGAGATGAAGTTCATCGAGTACAACCTGGCCAAGCCGGCTTTCGACGTGCGCGAGTGCCAGACCCGTGGTCTGACCTTCGCCTCGGCCGTGCGCGCCAAGGTGCAGCTCATCATCTATGACCGCGAGTCCTCGACGTCGCAGTCCAAGGTGGTCAAGGAAGTCAAGGAACAAGAGGTCTACATGGGCGAAGTGCCCCTGATGACCGAGAAGGGCTCCTTCATCATCAACGGCACGGAGCGCGTGATCGTTTCGCAGCTGCACCGTTCGCCTGGCGTGTTCTTCGAGCACGACAAGGGCAAGACGCACAGCTCGGGCAAGCTGCTGTTCTCCGCACGCATCATCCCCTACCGCGGCTCCTGGCTGGACTTCGAATTCGACCCGAAGGACATCCTGTACTTCCGCGTGGACCGTCGCCGCAAGATGCCGGTCACGATCCTGCTCAAGGCCATCGGCCTGAACCCCGAGTCCATCCTCGCGAACTTCTTCGTGAACGACAACTTCCGCATCATGGACAGCGGTGCGCAGATGGAATTCGTGCCCGAGCGCCTGCGCGGCGAAGTGGCGCGTTTCGACATCACCGACAAGTCGGGCAAGGTCGTGGTCGCCAAGGACAAGCGCGTTACCGCGCGCCACACCCGTGAACTGGAGCAGTCCGGCACCACGCACATCAGCGTGCCCGAAGACTTCCTGATCGGCCGCGTGGTGGCCCGCAACATCGTCGATACGGACACCGGCGAAATCATCGCCAAGGCCAACGACGAGCTGACCGAAGCGCTGCTCAAGAAGCTGCGCGTGGCCGGCATCCAGGACGTGCAGTGCATCTACACCAATGAACTCGACCAGGGCGCGTACATGTCGCAGACCCTGCGCATCGACGAAACGGTGGACGAGTTCGCAGCCCGCGTGGCCATCTACCGCATGATGCGCCCCGGCGAGCCGCCAACGGAAGACGCCGTGCAGGCCCTGTTCCAGCGCCTGTTCTACAACCCCGACACGTACGACCTGTCGCGCGTGGGCCGCATGAAGTTCAACGCCAAGATCGGCCGCGACGAATCCACCGGCCCCATGGTGCTGTCCAACGAAGACATCCTGGCCGTGGTCAAGATCCTGGTGGACCTGCGCAACGGCAACGGCGAAGTCGATGACATCGATCACCTGGGCAACCGCCGCGTGCGCTGCGTGGGCGAACTGGCCGAAAACCAGTACCGCACCGGCCTGGCACGCATCGAGAAGGCCGTGAAGGAGCGTCTGGGCCAGGCCGAGCAAGAGCCGCTGATGCCCCACGACCTGATCAACAGCAAGCCGATCTCGGCTGCGCTGAAGGAATTCTTCGGCGCCTCGCAGCTGTCGCAGTTCATGGACCAGACCAACCCGCTGGCAGAAATCACGCACAAGCGCCGTGTTTCCGCCCTGGGCCCGGGCGGTCTGACCCGCGAACGCGCAGGCTTCGAAGTGCGCGACGTGCACGTGACCCATTACGGCCGCGTCTGCCCTATCGAAACGCCTGAAGGCCCGAACATCGGCCTGATCAACTCGCTGGCCCTGTACGCCCGCCTGAACGAGTACGGTTTCATCGAAACCCCGTACCGCCGCGTGGTGGACGCCAAGGTCACGAACGAGATCGACTACCTGTCGGCCATCGAAGAAGGCAAGTACGTGATCGCGCAGGCCAACGCCGTGCTCGACAAGGACGGCCGCCTGTCCGGCGACCTGGTGTCGGCCCGTGAAAAGGGTGAATCCATCCTGTGCGGCGCGGACCGCGTGCAGTACATGGACGTGTCTCCTGCACAGATCGTGTCGGTGGCTGCCTCGCTGGTTCCGTTCCTGGAGCACGACGATGCGAACCGCGCACTGATGGGCGCCAACATGTCGCGCCAGGCCGTGCCTGTCCTGCGCCCCGAGAAGCCCCTGGTGGGCACGGGCATCGAGCGCGTGGCCGCGGTCGACTCCGGCACCGTGGTCACGGCCAGCCGAGGCGGCGTGGTGGACTACGTGGACGCCACCCGCATCGTGGTGCGCGTGAACGACGCCGAAGCCGTTGCCGGTGAAGTGGGTGTGGACATCTACAACCTCATCAAGTACCAGCGTTCCAACCAGAACACCAACATCCACCAGCGCCCCATCGTCAAGAAGGGCGACATGCTGGTCAAGGGTGACGTGATTGCCGACGGCGCATCGACGGACTTCGGCGAAATCGCCATCGGCCAGAACATGCTGATCGCCTTCATGCCCTGGAACGGCTACAACTTCGAAGATTCGATCCTGATCTCCGAACGCGTGGTGGCCGAAGACCGCTACACCTCGATCCACATCGAGGAACTGGTGGTCATGGCCCGCGACACGAAGCTGGGCGCGGAAGAAATCACGCGCGACATCCCGAACCTGTCGGAACAGCAGCTGAACCGCCTGGACGAGTCCGGCATCATCTACGTGGGTGCCGAAGTGCAGCCCGGCGATACGCTGGTCGGCAAGGTCACGCCCAAGGGCGAGACCACCCTCACGCCCGAAGAGAAGCTCCTGCGCGCCATCTTCGGCGAGAAGGCTTCCGACGTGAAGGACACCTCGCTGCGCGTGGACCAGGGCTCGCAAGGCACCGTGATCGACGTGCAGGTGTTCACCCGTGAAGGCATCCAGCGCGACAAGCGCGCCCAGCAGATCATCGACGATGAACTCAAGCGCTTCCGCCTGGACCTGAACGACCAGCTGCGCATCGTCGAGGCCGACGCCTTCGACCGTATCGAGAAGCTGCTCAACGGCCGCGTGGCCAATGGCGGCCCGCAGAAGCTGGCCAAGGGCACGAAGATCGACAAGGCCTACCTGGCCTCGGTGGAGAAGTTCCACTGGTTCGACATCCGTCCCGCCGAAGACGAAGTCGCCACCCAGCTCGAGAGCATCAAGAATGCCCTGGAGCAGACGCGCCACAGCTTCGACCTGGCTTTCGAGGAAAAGCGCAAGAAGCTCACGCAAGGCGACGAGCTGCCAGCGGGCGTGCTGAAGATGGTCAAGGTCTACCTGGCCGTCAAGCGCCGCCTGCAGCCTGGTGACAAGATGGCCGGCCGCCACGGCAACAAGGGTGTGGTCTCCAAGATCGTTCCGGTCGAAGACATGCCCTACATGGCCGACGGCACCCCTGCCGACATCGTGCTGAACCCCCTGGGCGTGCCTTCGCGGATGAACATCGGGCAGGTGCTCGAAGTCCATCTGGGCTGGGCCGGCAAGGGTATCGGCCAGCGCATCGGCGACATGCTGCAGCAGGAAACCAAGGCGGCGGAAATGCGCACCTTCCTCGAAGAGGTGTACAACTCGCGCGGCCGCAAGGAAGACCTGTCGCAGCTGACGGACGAGGACGTGCTGGCCATGGCCCAGCATCTGACCGCTGGCGTGCCCTACGCGACCCCCGTGTTCGATGGTGCTTCGGAAGAAGAAATCATGGACATGCTCAAGCTGGCCTACCCGGACGACATCGCCGAGCGCAAGGGCCTGACGCCCACGCGCACGCAGGCCTACCTGCACGATGGCCGCACCGGTGACCGCTTCGAGCGCCCCACCACCATCGGCTACATGCACTACCTGAAGCTGCACCACTTGGTGGACGACAAGATGCACGCCCGTTCCACGGGTCCGTACTCCCTGGTCACGCAGCAGCCGCTGGGCGGCAAGGCCCAGTTCGGTGGCCAGCGTTTCGGGGAAATGGAAGTGTGGGCGCTGGAAGCCTACGGTGCAGCCTACGTGCTGCAGGAAATGCTTACCGTCAAGTCCGACGACGTGGTGGGCCGTACCAAGGTGTACGAATCCATCGTCAAGGGCGAACACGCGATCGAAGCCGGCATGCCGGAATCGTTCAATGTGCTGGTCAAGGAAATCCGTTCGCTGGGCCTTGATATCGAGCTGGAACGCTCCTAAGCGGAAAAGGAAAGAGTCACTATGAAATCGCTACTCGACCTGTTCAAGCAATTCACGCCGGATGAGCACTTCGATGCCATCCGCATCGGCATGGCTTCGCCCGAGAAGATCCGTTCGTGGTCCTTCGGTGAAGTGAAGAAGCCCGAGACCATCAACTACCGCACGTTCAAGCCCGAGCGCGACGGCCTGTTCTGCGCCAAGATCTTCGGTCCCATCAAGGACTACGAATGCCTGTGCGGCAAGTACAAGCGCCTCAAGCACCGCGGCGTGATCTGCGAGAAGTGCGGCGTTGAAGTCACGCAGACCAAGGTGCGCCGCGAGCGCATGGGCCACATCGACCTGGCTGCACCCTGCGCGCACATCTGGTTCCTGAAGTCGCTGCCATCGCGTCTGGGCCTGGTGCTCGACATGACGCTGCGCGACATCGAGCGCGTGCTGTACTTCGAAGCCTATGTGGTGACCGACCCCGGCATGACGCCGCTGAAGAAGTTCAGCATCATGTCCGAGGACGACTACGACGCCAAGCGCAAGGAATACGGCGACGAGTTCATCGCCAAGATGGGCGCCGAAGGCATCAAGGACCTGCTGGAATCCATCGACATCGACCTGTCGATCGAGCGCCTGCGCGGCGACCTGACCGGCTCCGAAGTCAAGGTCAAGAAGAACGCCAAGCGCCTGAAGGTCCTGGAAGCCTTCAAGAAGTCGGGCATCAAGCCCGAGTGGATGGTGCTCGAAGTGCTGCCCGTGCTGCCACCGGACCTGCGTCCGCTGGTGCCGCTGGACGGCGGCCGCTTCGCGACCTCTGACCTGAACGACCTGTACCGCCGCGTCATCAACCGCAACAGCCGCCTGCGCCGTCTGCTGGAGCTCAAGGCCCCTGAAATCATCGCCCGCAACGAAAAGCGGATGCTGCAGGAAGCCGTGGACAGCTTGCTGGACAACGGCCGCCGTGGCAAGGCCATGACGGGCGCCAACAAGCGTGCCCTGAAGTCGCTGGCCGACATGATCAAGGGCAAGTCCGGTCGTTTCCGCCAGAACTTGCTGGGCAAGCGCGTGGACTACTCGGGTCGTTCCGTGATCACCGTGGGCCCAACGCTCAAGCTGCACCAGTGCGGCCTGCCCAAGCTGATGGCCCTGGAGCTGTTCAAGCCCTTCATCTTCTCGCGCCTGGAAGCCATGGGCATCGCGACGACGATCAAGGCCGCCAAGAAGGAAGTCGAATCCGGCACGCCGGTGGTGTGGGACATCCTGGAAGAGGTCATCAAGGAACACCCGGTGATGCTCAACCGTGCGCCTACGCTGCACCGCCTGGGCATCCAGGCGTTCGAGCCCATCCTGATCGAAGGCAAGGCCATCCAGCTGCACCCCCTCGTCTGCGCGGCCTTCAACGCCGACTTCGACGGTGACCAGATGGCCGTCCACGTCCCGCTGTCGGTGGAAGCGCAGATGGAAGCCCGCACGCTGATGCTGGCCTCCAACAACGTGCTGTTCCCCGCTTCGGGCGAACCCTCCATCGTCCCGTCGCAAGACGTGGTGCTGGGCCTGTACTACGCTACCCGCGACCGCATCAACGGCAAGGGCGAAGGCCTGATCTTCGCCGACACCGGTGAAGTGCAGCGCGCGTTCGACGCGGGCGAAGTCGAGCTGGCCACGCGCATCAACGTGCGCCTGACCGAATGGTCCAAGAACAAGGAAACCGGCGAGTTCGTGCCCGAGACCAAGATGGTGGAAACCACCACTGGCCGTGCCCTGCTGTCCGAGATCCTGCCCAAGGGCCTGCCTTTCTCGAACATCAACAAGGCGCTCAAGAAGAAGGAAATCTCCAAGCTCATCAACGTCTCCTTCCGCAAGTGCGGTCTGAAGGAAACGGTGGTGTTCGCCGACAAGCTGCTGCAAAACGGTTTCCGCCTGGCCACCCGCGCCGGTATCTCGATCTGCATCGACGACATGCTGGTGCCGCCCCAGAAGGCCGGCATCATCGAGCGCTCCGAGAAGGAAGTGAAGGAGATCGAGCAGCAGTACGTCTCGGGTCTGGTGACCTCCGGCGAGCGCTACAACAAGGTGGTGGACATCTGGGGCAAGGCCGGCGACGAAGTGTCCAAGGTGATGATGGCCCAGCTGTCCAAGCAAAAGGTCATCGACCGCCACGGCAAGGAAGTGGACCAGGAGTCCTTCAACTCCATCTACATGATGGCCGACTCCGGCGCCCGCGGCTCTGCCGCCCAGATCCGCCAGGTGGCCGGCATGCGTGGCCTGATGGCCAAGCCTGACGGCTCGATCATCGAGACGCCCATCACCGCGAACTTCCGCGAAGGCCTGAACGTGCTGGAGTACTTCATCTCCACCCACGGTGCCCGCAAGGGTCTGGCCGACACGGCGCTGAAGACGGCCAACTCCGGCTACCTGACGCGCCGCCTGGTGGACGTGACGCAGGATCTGGTCGTGACCGAAGAGGATTGCGGCACCGCCAATGGCTCGCTGATGCGCGCCATCGTCGAAGGCGGTGAAGTGATCGAATCGCTGCGCGACCGTATCCTGGGCCGCACCGCTGCCGAAGACGTGCTGCACCCCGAAACCCGCAAGGTGCTGGTGCCTGCCGGCGTGATGCTGGAAGAAGACCTCATCGAGGAAATCGAAGCCGCTGGCGTGGACGAAGTCAAGGTGCGCACGGCGCTGACCTGCGAAACCCGCTACGGCCTGTGCGCCAAGTGCTACGGCCGCGACTTGGGCCGCGGCGGCCTGATCAACCTCGGCGAAGCCGTGGGTGTGATCGCTGCCCAGTCCATCGGCGAACCCGGCACGCAGCTGACCATGCGTACCTTCCACATCGGTGGTGCCGCATCGCGCGCTGCCATCGCCTCGAGCGTGGAAGCCAAGTCCAACGGCGTGATCGGCTTCAACGCCACGATGCGCTACGTGAGCAACACCAAGGGCGAGCTGGTGGTGATTGCGCGTTCGGGTGAAATCATCATCCACGACGAGCATGGCCGCGAGCGCGAACGCCACAAGGTGCCTTACGGCGCCCTGCTGACGGTCAAGGCCGACCAGTCCATCAAGGCGGGCACGATCCTGGCCAACTGGGATCCGCTGACGCGCCCGATCATTACCGAGTTCGCCGGCCAGGTGAAGTTCGAGAACGTCGAAGAAGGCCTCACGGTTGCCAAGCAGCTCGACGAAGTGACCGGTCTGTCCACCCTGGTGGTGATCGACCCCAAGCGCCGCGGCGCTGCCAAGGTCGTGCGTCCGCAGGTCAAGCTGATCGATGCGCAGAACAACGAAGTGAAGATCCCTGGCACCGACCACTCGGTGACCATCGGCTTCCAGATCGGTTCGCTCATCCAGGTGCGTGACGGCCAGGACGTGGGCCCCGGCGAAGTGCTGGCGCGTATCCCGGTCGAAGGCCAGAAGACCCGCGACATTACCGGCGGTTTGCCCCGCGTGGCCGAGCTGTTCGAAGCCCGTACCCCGAAGGACAAGGGCACGCTGGCCGAGATGACCGGCACCGTGTCGTTCGGCAAGGAAACCAAGGGCAAGGTCCGCCTGCAGATCACCGACCCCGAAGGCCACGTGTTCGAAGAACTCGTGCCCAAGGAAAAGAACATCCTGGTGCACGAAGGCCAGGTGGTGAACAAGGGCGAGTCCATCGTCGACGGCCCGGCCGATCCGCAGGACATCCTGCGCCTGCTGGGCATCGAAGAACTCTCGCGCTACATCGTCGATGAAGTGCAGGACGTGTACCGCTTGCAGGGCGTGAAGATCAACGACAAGCACATCGAGGTGATCGTTCGCCAGATGCTGCGCCGCGTCGTGGTCGAGAACGTCGGCGAGTCGAACTACATCGGTGGCGAGCAGGTCGAGCGTTCCGAGATCCTCAACACCAACGATGCACTGCAGTCCGAAGGCAAGATCCCCGCGACCTACAGCAACCTGCTGCTGGGTATCACGAAGGCATCGCTGTCGACCGACTCGTTCATCTCGGCGGCTTCCTTCCAGGAAACCACCCGCGTGCTCACCGAGGCTGCCATCATGGGCAAGCGCGACGAGCTGCGTGGCCTGAAGGAAAACGTGATCGTGGGTCGCCTGATCCCTGCCGGTACCGGCATGGCCTACCACCAGGCGCGCAAGGCCAAGGACGCCATGGACGACGCAGAGCGCCGCGCCATCGCCGAAGCCGAAGCCGCTGAAATGGCTGCGTCCTCGTCGACGGACGACGCCACGGAAGTCGAAGGCAGCACCACCACCGCCACGGACGCTTCCGCAGACTGAAGCCAGGTGGCACCGGACAAGGAGACCCCAGCGATGCACAGTGCGGCGCATGGGGACCTGGTTCGGCGCCGTCCCGGGCTCTGAAGCGCTCCCGCCCTGTCCCCGGACAGGCCGGGAGCGTTTTTACTGGAGCGGCAGAGCGCTCCGGCTTTTTCCCGTTTTCTCTTTCTCGGCCACGGGCTGCCCCTGCAGCGCACGCCCTTGGCAATGTGTATGTGGTCATCGCCCCTTTTCTGGATTTTTGTTGCCATCATGCTGTTCTGGGCCCTGGGGGCCTACAACCGCCTGACGCGGCTGCGCTCCTCCGTGGTCCAGGCCTTTGGCGCGGTGGACGCCCACCTCGTGCGCCTGATGGCGCTGCTCGGTGAGTTCGATGCAGTCCAGGGCCACCACCATATCGCCGACCCCGCCGTGTCCCGCTGTAGCGCAGACCATGTGCCGCAGCCGCAGGGCCCGGTGCTGGACCCCGCCAAGGTGGCGGCCCTGCGTGGCGCCACCACGCAGATGGGCGCATCGCTGGCCGTGGCGCGCTCGCAGCCCCTGCAGCGCGATGCGCTGGCCGCGCTCACCGCGGCGCGCAGCGTGCTCGACGCCACCTGGCGCAGCGTGGTGACCGAGGCCGATGGCCCCGGCGCCAAGGAGATGCTGGCCCCCTGGTCCATCCGCTGGGAGGAGCACCACGCGCAGATCGATCTGGCCGTGCAGGTGATCAACCATGCGGCCGAACAGCACAATGCCGCCATCCACCAGTTTCCGGCCCGTGTCCTCGCCTGGGTCTTTGGCTTCAAGGAAGCCAAGGGGCTGTGAGAACGCCTGCACGTTCTGCCCCCATCCCGGGCTGATTTTTTCCGGCCTTTTTCTTTTTTGACCGCCAGACCCCGCGCCTGTGTGCCGGCACCCCGAGGCCCCGACCATGAAACCAGCCCCACCCCACCCCGCCGTGCCCGAAGGGCAGCGTCCCGGTTCCGGTCGCCCTGCCGCACAGGCCGGCGCCAGCCGGGGGGACGCTGCCCCGCAGGTGGCGCTGTGGCAGCAACTCGTCGCCGTGGCCGGCGTGCTCCAGGCGATCCGGGGCGGCACCTCGGGCACTGCGGCGCTGGACGCGGTCGGCGCCGCTCTGCGCCCAGGTGTGCAGGCCTTGCTGTTCCAGGTGCTGCGCAACCTGGGGCGTGCCGAGGCCCTGCGGCGCCAGCTGGCCCGCCGGCCACCGCCGCCCGATGCGGATGCCCTGCTGTGCACGGCGCTGGCGCTGTGCTGGCGTGCCGACGAAGCCCCCTATGAGCCCTTCACCCTGGTCAACCAGGCCGTGGAAGCCGCCAAGCGGCACCCGGCCACGCGCGCCCAGTCCTCGTTCATCAATGCCTGCCTGCGGCGCTTTCTGCGCGAAAGCGAGGCACTGGTGGCGGCCACCGAGGCCGACCCCGTGGCCCGCTGGAACCACCCGCTGTGGTGGATCAAGCGCCTGCAGAAGGACCACCCCGAGCAGTGGGAGCAGATCCTGCATGCCAACAACACCCACGCCCCGATGGCGCTGCGCGTGAACCGGCTGCAGGGCAGCCAGGCGCAATACCAGCAGGAGCTGGCCGACATGGGCGCCGCTGCCGACCCGGCCGGTGCCGTTGGCCTGGTGCTGCACCGGCCGCTGCCGGTGCAGGCACTGCCCGGGTTTGCCCAGGGCCGCGTGTCGGTGCAGGACATGGCGGCCCAGCAGGCGGCGCCACTGCTGCTGCAGGGCATGGACCGCACGCACAGCCTCAGGGTGCTGGACGCCTGTGCCGCCCCCGGCGGCAAGACCGCCCACCTGCTGGAGATGGCCGGGGAGGGTGCTCCGCTGCAGGTGACGGCCCTGGAGATCGACGCCACGCGCGCCGAGCGCATCCACCAGACCCTTTCCCGCCTGGGCCTGGCCGCCCAGGTGCTGGTGGCCGACGCGGCCCGGCCAGAGGCCTGGTGGCCGCAGGCCAGTGGCGGCGCGCTGTTCGATGCCATCCTGCTCGATGCACCGTGCACCGCCTCGGGCATCGTGCGCCGCCACCCGGACGTGCGCTGGCTGCGCCGCGAGACGGACATCGCCCAGCTGGCTACCCTGCAAAAGCAGTTGCTGGCCGCCCTGTGGCCGCTGCTCGCGCCCGGCGGGCGGCTGCTGTACTGCACCTGCTCCGTCTTCCGTGCGGAGGGGGACGCACAGGTGCAAACGTTTCTTGCACACAACACCGATGCACATTTGCTCCCCTCGCCTGGGCATTTAATCCCCCGCGCAGCGGACAAGCAGGGGGCTGTCCCGGACAATCGATTCGGTGATCACGACGGATTTTTTTACGCACTGTTGCAAAAATCGGCCGACTGAGCGCTCCGCAGCTCGTTGGGGGTGGATTGGTGCGCTTTTGATGCTGATCACCTTGTGGGTGTTGCCGATGTCCACCCGGGCGGAGACCAGCCGCGGTGAAGTGGCCGAACTGCGCCTGCAGCGCCTGGACGATGGCATCTACCTGAGCACCAGCCTGGAATTCGACCTGCCCGAGCTCGCCGAAGATGCCTTGCGCAAGGGCATCCCCATGTATTTCGTGATGGAAGCGCAGGTCATGCGCGACCGCTGGTACTGGTCCGACCGCCTGGTGGCCGAGGCCACGCGCTACCTGCGGCTGAGCTACCAGCCCCTGACCCGGCGCTGGCGCCTGAGCACCTCGGCATCCCCCATCACCAACACCGGCCTGGGCGTGGCGCTGGGCCAGAATTTCGACGACCTGGAAGATGCGCTGTCGGCGATGCAGCGGGTTTCGCGCTGGAAGATTGCAGAAGCCACTGCAATCGATACCGATGCCGGCCATACAATACAGTTTCGCTTCAGGCTCGACATGTCGCAACTGCCCCGCCCGTTCCAGATCGGCGCCGTGGGCCGCTCTGGCTGGAACCTGCTGGTCTCGCGCACTGGGCGCCTGGCCTTGCCGGAAGGCGCCAAGTGACCACCGGGCCTGCTGCGGCGCCAGCGTCGGCTTCGGCCCATCTGGCGGCGCGCCAGTCCCGAGCCGTGCGCTGGGCGGTGGGCGTGGGGGCCGCCATCATGTCCGCCATCGGGCTGGTGCTGCTCTTTCTGCTGACACTGGCCACCAACAACCGTGCGCTCTACGAGCGCAACTATGCCTGGCTCTTCGGCGTGAACGTGCTGGTGGCCCTGCTGCTGCTCGCGGTGCTCGGCTGGGTGGCCGTGCGCCTGTGGCTGCGCCTGCGCCGGGGCCGCTTCGGCAGCCGCCTGCTGGTCAAGCTGGCGGCCATCTTTGCGCTGGTCGGCCTGGTGCCCGGCCTGTTGATCTACGTGGTGTCTTACCAGTTCGTGACCCGCTCGATCGAAAGCTGGTTCGACGTGAAGGTCGAGGGGGCGCTGTCCGCCGGGGTGAACCTGGCGCGCGTCTCGCTCGATGCCCTGGCGACCGACATGGCCTCCAAGACGCGCACGGCCAGCGCCCAGGTGGCGCAGGTCCCCGACGCCTCCGCCGGGGTGGTGCTCGAGCGCATCCGCGACCAGTTGGGGGCCACCGACGTCATCCTCTGGAACGGTGCCGGGCAGGCCGTGGCCAGCGCCGGCCAGTCGCGCTTCAGCCTGAACCCCGAGCGGCCCGGCGTGCCGCTGCTGCGCACCGTGCGCCAGCAGCGGGCGCTGACGCAGATCGAGGGGCTGGACGATATCGCAGACCCTGCTGCCGTGCAGAACGCGCGCGTGAAGATCATCGCCCTGGTCAGCAGCCCCACGGTGGGCCTGCTGGCCGAGCCGCGCTACCTGCAGGCCACGCTGATGCTGCCGCCGGCCCTGGTGGAGAACGCCATTGCCGTGCAGGAGGCCAACCGCGAGTACCAGGAGCGCGCCCTGGCGCGCGGCGGCCTGCGGCGCATGTATGTCGGCACGCTCACGCTGAGCCTGTTCCTGGCCGTCTTCGGTGCTGTGCTGCTGGCTGTGCTGCTCGGTAACCAGCTGGTGCGGCCGCTGCTGGTGCTGGCCGAGGGGGTGCGCGAGGTGGCCGCCGGCAACCTGAGCCCCAAGGCCGCCCTGCAGGGCAAGGACGAGCTCGGCGGCCTGACCCGCTCGTTCGCGCTCATGACCCAGCAGCTGGCGGATGCCCGTGGTGCCGTGGAGCAGAGCATGAGCGAGGTGGACGCGGCGCGCGCCAACCTGCAGACCATCCTCGACAACCTCACTGCCGGCGTGATGGTGCTCGACGGCGCGGGCACCATCCGCTCGTCCAACCCCGGCGCCACGCGCATCCTGCGTGCGCCCATGGCGGCCTTCGAGGGGCAGGCGCTGGCCGAAGTGCCCGGCCTGGCGGACTTTGCCGCCGCTGTGCAGAAACAGTTTGCCGCCTTCCTGGGCGAGCGCGACCACCACGGGCTGGACCACTGGCAGCACCCGTTCGAGTTGCACGCCTCGCTCGCCGGCGTCGGGCAGCACGCGACCAGCATCATTGCGCGGGGTGCGGAACTGCCGGATTCGACCCGACTGTTGGTTTTTGACGACATTTCCGAAATCGTTTCGGCGCAGCGCGCGCAGGCCTGGGGCGAGGTTGCACGGCGCCTGGCACACGAAATCAAGAACCCCCTCACGCCTATTCAACTGTCGGCCGAACGGCTCGAGATGAAGCTCACCGGCAAGGTCGCGGCCACCGAGCAGGCCGTGCTCACCAAGTCGGTCCGGACCATCGTCGAGCAGGTCGATGCGATGAAGCGCCTGGTCAACGAATTCCGGGACTACGCACGCCTGCCGGCCGCCGAACTGCACGCGCTGGACATCAACGCGCTGGTGACCGACGTGCTCCATCTGTATGGCGAGGAAAACGCCACAGTCCCCGTGAAAGCTGAGCTGGACGCGCGTTGCCCGGCGATTGCAGGCGATGCGCAGCAGTTGCGCCAGGTGGTGCACAACCTGCTGCAAAACGCGCAAGACGCGACCGAACAGGCGCGCGCCGCGGGTGGCGAAAACCCGTCGCCGGTGCGCATCACGACGCGCTGGAGCGAGTCTTCCGGGCGCGTGCGGCTCACGGTGTCCGACAGCGGCAGCGGCTTTCCGGCGCACATCCTGCAGCGTGCTTTCGAGCCCTATGTCACCACCAAACCGCGTGGCACTGGCCTGGGTCTCGCCGTGGTCAAAAAGATCGCGGACGAGCATGGGGCGCGCATCGACCTGTCCAACCGGGTCGAAGATGGCGTGGTGCGGGGCGCCCAAGTGTCGTTATCATTCGCCACTGAACCAGCGGTGGCGGCATAACAACACGCCCCGCAGTACCTCCCAAGGCGTTTTCACACACATGGCAAACATTCTGGTGGTCGACGATGAGCTCGGCATTCGCGACCTGCTGTCCGAAATCCTGAACGACGAAGGCCACAGCGTGGACCTCGCAGAAAACGCGACGCAGGCCCGTGCGGCGCGTGCCGGCAGCAGCTATGACCTGGTGCTGCTGGACATCTGGATGCCCGACACCGATGGCGTGTCGCTGCTCAAGGAGTGGGCCACCGGCGGCGTGCTGACCATGCCCGTCATCATGATGAGTGGCCACGCCACCATCGACACGGCGGTGGAGGCCACCCGCATCGGCGCCTTCTCCTTCCTGGAAAAGCCCATCACCCTGCAAAAGCTGCTCAAGGCCGTGGAGCAGGGCCTGGCGCGCAACGCCGCCCACCACGCCGCCCCCGTGGCGGCCGTGCAGGCCCCGGCCGCCGCACCCGCCGACGCGCCTTTCACCCAGGTGCCGGTGATCACCGCCCTGTCCGGTGTCGAAGCCGGCCCGCATGCGCACCAGGGTTTCGACCTGGACCGCCCGCTGCGCGAGGCGCGCGACGGCTTTGAAAAAGCCTACTTCGAATTCCACCTGGCCCGCGAAGGCGGCTCCATGACCCGCGTGGCCGAAAAGACCGGCCTGGAGCGCACGCACCTGTACCGCAAGCTGCGCCAACTGGGCGTGGACCTGGGTCGCGGCAAGCGCGCCTGAAAAAAATTGATCCGTAATCTTTTCAGGGTCAATTTTCTGGCTATAATTTGAGGCTCAGGCCCGGTAGCTCAGTCGGTAGAGCAGAGGATTGAAAATCCTTGTGTCGGTGGTTCGATTCCGCCCCAGGCCACCAAAATAGCGAACGCCCCAGTACTTTCAACGGTACTGGGGCGTTTTGCATTGGACGCGCATGATCCACTGGACGGCGGGGGGGACCCTTTCCTAAGATGGCTGCCGTGCACACACCACCACCATCCCCAGACCCCTCCTCCTTTTCGCAGCCACCGGCGGGCGCGCTTGCGCAGGCGCTCGGCCTGCCGCTGTTCGAATCACCCTGGCACATGCCGCAATATCCCGAGGGGGCCGTGGGGCAGTGGCAACTGCGGCGCGGTGGCGTGGGCCTGGACCGCGGCTACCACAGTGGTCCCTGCGTCGTGGAGAATTCCGCCATCCTTCTGCGCAAGGGGGCCGGCGACCACTGGGAAACCTGGATGTCGCTCTCGCCGTTCGAGATCGAAAGCCAGGAATTGGCGTGCCGCCATGCGCATGGGCACACGGTCGTGATGGGACTGGGCATGGGCTGGGCCACGGCCAACATTGCGCTGCTGCCCACCGTGCACAAGGTCACGGTGGTGGAGCGCGACGCACAGGTGCTGGAACTGTTCGATCGGTGCCGCGTGCTTGCCGGCCTGCCGCCGTCGGCTGCACAGAAGGTGGAGCTGGTAGAGGCCGATGCCTTGGAGTGGCGACTTGCGCCGGACATGCCGCCCGTCGACTTCCTGTATGCCGACATCTGGCTGGGCATCGCTGAGCCGCGCATGCTGCCCGATGTGCAACGCATGCAGTCCCATGTCCAGGCGCGCGAGGTGTACTTCTGGGGGCAGGAGCTGGTGCTGGGGGCCCACGCGCGCAGGCGGGTGCCAACGGGGGAAGGACCTTCGTGGCCGCCGGCCCTGGAGGCAGCGGCCCATGCGACAGGCCTGCCGCTGCTCCAGCAGCCAGCAGGCCGCTATGCGGACTTCGTTGCCCGGGTGCTGCGGTTGCGCGAGGGCACTGCGCCTTGGCGCTGAAAACGGATGGTTTTCAAAATATTCTCACAAGGCTGTTGACTGCATAGTAAAGACTATTTACTATTGCTTCCATCGCGGTTTCGACCGCACCCCTTTTCAACTGATTGCCCTCCCACCAGGATTCCCCATGAACGCCGCCGCCACCCTCACCAGCCGCCGACCCGCACCGGGCCGGGCGCTCGTGCGCGTCGCTGTGCTTGCGCCGTGTACCGTCGTGTTGCGACTGTTGCCATGCCTGGCCGCGGATGTGCTGTGTGCGCATGGCCATGATGAGGATCGCTGGCCACCGGGTGGGGGGCGCGCTTAGGCGCATCACCTCCAAACTCTCTTCGCAGAGGCCCGGGCACCGCAAGGTTCCGGGCCTTTTTGTTCTCAACCGGGCGGCAAGCCGCTCCCATCAATTTCGTGTGTGTCGTCACCACACCGCCAGCAAGCAGCTGCGTGAGGGCACATCGGAAGTGGAGGGTTCTCCTTTTTTAAATCTCCAAGCCCCGGTGACGGAACCGGCATACGTGCTTGCCTTAGAAGCAAGATTTTGGGAGTTCGACTCTCCCCTGGGGCACCAATTTTTTCCCGCGTTAGCTCAATGGATCAGAGCACCTGCCTACGAAGCAGGGGGTTGCACGTTCGAGTCGTGCACGTGGGGCCATTTACCTGGGCCTTTTGGCGATCTTTTCGCGACCCTGAAAAGACCACCAACAGGCTCTCGAGGGTGCGGTAGCAAAGCGACCATGCAGCGGATTGCAAATCCGCAGACACCGGTTTGAATCCGGTCCGCACCTCCATCCATTTTCTGTATCCCTTTTCGTGGTGCGCGTAGCTCAATGGCAGAGCTGCGGGTTGTGATCCCGCCGACGACGGTTCGATTCCGTTCGTGCACCCCATTCTCCCTGCCTCTCTCCATGGCGCAATTGGCAGACGCACCAGCCTCAAACCCTGGCGCCTTCGGGCATGTCCGTTCGAATCGGACTGGAGAGACCAGCGCTTGCGTGGACCCGCGCGACAACACCCTGCCGCAAGTCCGGTGAAAGCCGTGCGTCCGGGCAGCGTCTGCAGACCCTGGTCTACGATAGGCGCTGTTCGCCAGCCCCGGCGGACGATGGCTCCCATGCCGCGCCATGGGGTGGGTTGTCCACCCCGGCGCCAGCCAGCCCCTGGGCACTGCCCGCGCGCGTCTCCCTGTCGTTTCGCGCCGGCTGTCGCCCCCAGGCCGCCCGCCGCCATGTCTCTCTTGCCATCGCTCGCGATGCCGACCGGCACCGGGGGCTCTCTCCCCGCCCTGATTGCAAAGGACACCATGTCTGTTTCCGATCCCTCCCACCCGGCCTTGTCCCAACCCCCGTTGTCTCCTGCGCAGCGCCATGCCATGGACCTGCTGCTCAGCCGGCAATCGCCGTGGCCCTTGGTCGAGCCGGCGCCCGATGCCGCCGCGCTGGACCTGGTGTTCGCCGCCGCGATGCGTGCCCCCGACCATGGGCAGCTGCGGCCCTGGCGCTTCGTCGTCGTGCGCGGCGAGGCGCGGTCTGCGCTGGGCCAGGTGTTCGCGCGCGCGGCCCGGGCCCGCGACCCCTATGACGATGGCGAGCGCTTTCGCGGGAAGGCCATGGCGGCACCGATGCTCGTGGCCCTGGTGGCGCATGTGAAGGTGCCGCACAAGGTGCCCGAGGGCGAGCAGGTGCTGGCCACCGGCGCTGCCGTGATGAACATGCTGAACGCCTTGCACATCCTGGGTTTCGGGGGCTTCTGGGCCACGGGTGCCAACTCCCATGACGACAGCGTGAAGGCGGCGCTCGGTCTGGGCGCCAGTGATCGCCTGCTGGGCTTTCTGTACATGGGCACGTCCAAGGACCGGCTGCCACCGCCCGCTCGCCTGGATGCGGGCGACTTCGTGCGCGAGTGGGTGCCACCCGGCACGGTGTAGCCAATGGCCGCGGTCTGCCTCAGGCGGCCCGGGCAGGGGCCCACAGGCGCACGGCCAGGGCCGCCAGGCTGGCTGCCGTGGCCAGCAGCGCCACGCCCATCCAGCCCCATTGGGCCAGCAGCAGGCTGCCCAGGGCCGCACCGGTCGCCATGCCGGTGAACATGCCCGCCATCAACACGGCATTGAGCCGGCTGCGGGCACCCGGGTCGATGCCATAGACCAGGGTCTGGTGCGCGATCAGCGCGGCCTGCACGCCGAGGTCGAAACCGATGGCGCACACCACCAGCAGGCACAACTGGGCGGTGGGGCACATCCAGGGTGCCAGCGCCATCGCGGCGAAGGACAGGGCGGCCAGGCCCGCGCCCAGGCGGGTGACGAGTTCCGGCCCGCGGCGATCGGCCAGCCGGCCAGCCAGGGGCGCCGCCAGTGCGCCGGCCGCACCGGCCAGGCCAAAGGCACCGGCGGCGGTACTGCCCAGGTGGAATGGTGCGCCATGCAACATCACCGCCAGCGTGGACCAGAAGGCGCTGAACCCCACCGAAAGCAGGCCTTGCGCCAGCGTGGCGCGCCGCAGGCCGGGATGGCGCTGCCACAGCGTGGCCAGCGAGGCCAGCAACTGGACATACGGCAGTTGGGTGGTGGGCTGAAAACGCGGCAGGCCGCGCCATGTGGCCAGGCCCATGGCCGCCACGCTGGCCGCTGCGGCCACAAACACGGTGCGCCAGCCGAACTGTTCTGCCACGAAGCCGCTGACCACGCGCGACAGCAAAATGCCCAGCAGCAGGCCGGTCATCACCGTGCCCACCACCTTGCCGCGGTGGGCGGCAGGCGCCAGCGTGGCGGCGGCGGGCACGATGTCCTGCGCCAGGGTGGCGGTGATGCCGATGGCCAGGCTGGCAGCCAGCAGCACGCCGATGGAGGGCGCTGCCGCGGCGAGCAGCAGCGCGCCCACCAGCGCGGTGGCCTTGGCGAGGATGATGCGGCGCCGGTCGAAGCGGTCCCCGAGCGGCGCGAGCAGCAGGATGCCCAGCGCATAACCGAGTTGCGTGAGCGTGGGTACCCATCCCACAGCCTGGCCGGGGGCGCCGATGTCCGCCCCCAGCACGCCCAGCATGGGCTGGCTGTAGTAGAGCGAGGCCACGCCCAGGCCGGCACCGGCGGCGAGCAGCAGCACCAGGGCGGCGGGAAGCGCCGGGGCCTGCGTTGCCGACCTGGGGCTGCCAGGCGCGATGCCGCTCAAGGCATCCGTTTTTTGCATGAAAAACATGGTGTTAACCCTTGGGAATGACCTGGGCGAAGTGTGATTCCTGCAGCGTTCTCTTGGTAGTAGGATGATTTGTACTTTGGATATACGCTGGACGCATGACAGCACCACCAGAAGCACAGTCCACCGGCGCGCCGCTCCAGGCAGGCTCCCGCAGCGCACTGGGCAATCGCCTGCAGTGGATGGAAACCTTTGTGCGCATCGTCGAAGCCGGCAGCCTGTCGGCCGCCGCGGCGCAGATGCACGCCACCCAGCCCACGGTGAGCCGCCGCCTGCAGGCGCTGGAACAGTCCCTGGGGGTGCGCCTGCTGCAGCGCACAACCCACACCATGCGCCTCACGGTGGATGGAGAGCGCTGCTACCAGCGGGCCAAGGAGCTGTTGGCGAACTGGGCGTCCTTCGAGGCCGACCTGCGCGGCGCGCAGGAAGAACCCGAAGGCACGCTGCGCGTGGCCATGCCGCATGCCTTCGGGCAGGAGATGTTCGTGGGGCCGCTGGCGCAGTTCCTGGGCGCGCACCCGCGCGTGTCGGTCGAATGGCTGCTCCAGGACGATGTGCGCGACTTCATCGGCGCGGGCATCGACTGCGCCATCCAGGTCGGTGAGCCGGCCGATCCGGCCGTGGTGGCCATCCGCCTGGCCGAGGTGCCGCGCATCGTGGTGTGCGCGCCTTCCTTGCTGGGTGCGGGCGGCGCCATTCCCCACGATCCAGACGGGCTGGCAGGGCTGCCCTGGCTGGCCCTGCAGACCTACTACCGCAATGAGCTGGCGCTGACCCATGCCGCCACAGGAGAAACGCGCCGCATTGCCTTTCGCCCGCGGATGAGCACCGACAGCCTGTATGCCCTGCGCAGTGCGGCAAAGCGGGGGCTCGGGGCCTGTGCGGGCTCGGCCTGGCTGATGCATCAGGAACTGGCCCAGGGGGCCCTGGTGCATCTGGCCCCCCAATGGCAGCCCGCGCCGTTGCCGATGTACCTGGTCTATCCGCATGCCCGCTTCTACCCGTCGCGCCTGCTGCGCTTCGTGTCCGCCATGCGCGCGGCGGTACCGGCCATGATCGCGCCGGCACCGACCCCCTGAGGCCGCCATGGGCGCCTGCCCCAGGGGCTTGCTGCGCCATGGCACAATCCCGCTCCCCTTGCGCAAGGCCCCGCCGCCTTCGCTCCGCGCGCACCCGGCTGCGCCGCTTTCGCTTTCTGTTCCTTGCTTCTTTCTCCCTCTTCGATCCCCATGCCCCTCCTGAAGGACACCACCCTCGGCATTGACTTTGGCACCTCCAACTCGGCCATGGCCGTGCGCCAGGGCCGCTCGCCCGCCCGCATGATCGCGCTGGAGGGGCAGGGTGTCACCTTGCCCACGGCGCTGTTCTTCAACGCCGAGGACCACCGCACGCACTTCGGCCGCGACGCCGTCGGCCAGTACCTGGCGGGCACCGAAGGGCGGCTGATGCGCTCGCTCAAGAGCCTGCTGGGCAGCGCGCTGCTGCAGGACAAGACGGCGGTGCACAACCAGCTCATGAGCTACCAGGACATCATCGGCCTGTTCCTGTGCATGCTGGCGGCCAAGGCCACCGAAGCCCTGGGCGCCATGCCGGCCCAGGTGATCATGGGGCGGCCCGTGCACTTCGTGGACGATGATCTGGCGCGCGACCAGCAGGCCGAGGAATCGCTGCGCAAGGCGGCACTGGACGCGGGTTTCCAGAACGTGTCCTTCCAGTTCGAGCCCATGGCCGCGGCGCTCGACTACGAGCAGCGCATCAGCCGCGAGTCGCTGGTGCTGGTGGTGGACATCGGCGGCGGCACCTCGGACTTCACCGTGGTGCGGCTGGGGCCCGAGCGCCTGGCGCTCGGTGCCGACCGTGCTGCCGACGTGCTGGCCACGACAGGCGTGCATGTGGGCGGCACCGACTTCGACCGGCGCCTGAGCCTGGAGCTGCTGATGCCGATGCTGGGCTATCGGCACCTGGGGCCGAGCGGGCGCGAAGTGCCCAACCGCGTGTTCTTCGACCTCTCGACCTGGCACCTGATCCAGTGGCTGTACGCGCCCAAGGCGCTGCGCGACGCCCAGAACCTGCGCACCGACTATGCCAACCAGCGCCTGCATGCGCGGCTGATGACGGTACTCAACGAGCGCCTGGGCCACCGCATGGCCAATACGGTGGAGCAGGCCAAGATCGCGGCCTCGCTGTCGGATGCCGCGGCCCCCATGGACCTGGGCTGGATCGAGCCCGCGCTGGACTCCGCTGTCACCCCCGAAGGGCTTGCGCAGCACCTGGCTTCGCCGCTGGAGCAGGTGGTGGCCTGCGCGCAGGAGTGCGTGCAGTTCGCCGGCCTCGCACCGCGCGGGCCGGATGCGATCTACCTGACCGGGGGCTCGTCCGCGCTGCGCCCGCTGCGCGAAGCTTTGCGCCGGGCCTTCCCGGAAACGCCCCAGGTCGAAGGCGATCTGTTCGGCGGCGTGGCGGCAGGCCTGGCGGTGTCGGGGCGCTGAGCTTTCAGCCCTCGGCGCCTTCCTTCTCGCCCTTTTTCCAGTCCAGCGCCGTGTCGTAGAGCACGTTGCGCGATGCGCCCGTGATCTCGGCGGCCAGGCGCACGGCGGTCTTGAGCGGCAGCTCGGCCAGCAGCAGGCGCAACACGCGCAGGCTTTCGCCGTCATCTGCGGCCACCGGAACGGGGTGCAGCAGCACCACGAATTCACCGCGCGAGCGCTGCGGTGCGCCGTCGAACCAGGCAGTGAGTGCCTGCGCAGGCTGGGTGGTGACTTCTTCGAACTGCTTGGTCAGCTCGCGCGCCAGGGTCACCGGGCGCTCGCCCAGCACCGCCAGGGCCTGTGCGAGCTCACCGATGCGGTGGGGCGCTTCGAGCAGCACCACGCAGCGTGCCTCGCCGGCCAGGTGCCCGATGGTGGCCGCGCGCTCGGCATTCTTTACCGGCAGGAAGCCCGCAAACACAAAGCCACCGTGCTCGGCACTGTGCGCCACCGCGCCGGCCACACTGAGTGCGGTGGTGATGCTGCTGGCGCCGGGCAGGGGCAGGGCGCGCAGGCCCGCGGCCTGCACGGCAGCCACCAGGCGGGCACCCGGGTCGCTCACGCCGGGGGTGCCGGCGTCGCTCACATAGGCCACGCGCTGGCCCTCGTGCAGCCGCTGCACCACGTTCTGCGCGGCCTCGGCTTCGTTGTGCTGGTGCACGGCGAGCAGCTGCGAGGCGCTTTTGTCGATGCCATAGGCGCGCAGCAGGGACTGGGTGTGGCGCGTGTCCTCGCAGGCCACGGTGTCGGCCAGCTGCAGGACGTGCAGCGCACGCAGGGTGATGTCGGCCAGGTTGCCGATGGGCGTGGCCACCACGTACAGGGCCCCCTGCGGATAATGCTGCGCAGCCGCTGCATCGCGCGCGGCGTCGAGGGCGGAAGCGAAAGAGGCGCTCAATGAAATTCCTTGGACTTGGAAAAAGGCAGGCCGCAGACAAGCCGGCGCCCGCCGTGGCTGGAAACACCACCCGGCAGCAGGGCGTGGTGGCGGAAGACCGCGCACTGGCGCACCTGCAGGCCGCCGGGTTGCGCCTGCTCACGCGCAATTATCGGACGCCCGGGCGCGGCGGGGGCGAGATCGACCTGGTGATGTGCGAGCGCGATGGCACCACCGTCTTCGTGGAAGTGCGCAGCCGTGCCAGCCAGGCCTTCGGCGGCGCCGGGGCGAGCATCGGCGCCGTCAAGCAGCAGCGCATCGTACTGGCGGCGCGGCACTACCTGATGCGCCTGGCTGCGCCACCGCCGTGCCGCTTTGACGTCGTGCTGGTCGAGGAAGCCCAGGTGCAATGGCTCAAGGCGGCGTTCGACGCGCAGTGAGCTGCAAAGTTCCCATCGGCGCCCGGGGCGCAACCCCCGGTGCAGCCTAAACCCTTTGCTACAAAATTTGCGGCAAAAGCTGTAACACGCGGCGGGTATCATCGGGCCTCCATGCTTGAGCAACGCATCCAACAGCACTTCATCGACAGCGCCGACCTGAAATACCAGGCGGCCCAGACCCTGAGCACCCCCATTGCTGCGGCAGTGCACGCCATGCTGGCCTGCGTGACCAGCGGCGGCAAGGTGCTGGCCTGCGGCAACGGCCCCTCGGCCGCCGAGGCGCAGCAGTTCGCCGCCTTCTGCGTGGCCGGCTTCGAGCGCGAGCGCCCCGAGCTGGCCGCCCTGGCCCTCACCGCCGACAGCACGCTGCTGACGGCCGGGCCGGGTGGCGCGCAGGACCAGGGCTCCCAGCAATTTGCCCGCCAGGTGCGGGCACTGGGCCAGGCGGGCGACCTGTTGCTGGCCCTGTCGGTCAGTGGCAACGAGGCCAACCTGCTGGCGGCGACCGAGGCCGCGCACGAGCGCGACATGACCGTGGTGGTGCTCACCGGCCGCAACGGCGGCCAGCTGGCAGCCGTGCTGCGCGAAACCGATGTGCTGATCAGCGTGCCGCATGACCGCGCCGCCCGCGTGCGCGAGGTCCACGCCCTGGTGCTGCACTGCCTGTGCGATGGCGTGGACGCCCAGTTACTTGGTGAACAGGAGATACCGCTATGAAGCAAACCATGAACCGCACCCTCTGCACGGCCCTGGCCGCTGCCGCCCTGGCAGCCGGCCTTTCGGCCTGCGCCCCGCTGATCGTCGGGGGCGCCGTGGTGGGCAGCATGATGGCTGTGGACCGCCGCACGACGGGCACCCAGGTCGAGGACGAAGGCATCGAGCTGCGCGCAGCCAACCGCATCCGCGAGGCGCTGGGCGACCGCGCCCATGTGAACGTGACCAGCTACAACCGCCAGGCCCTGCTGACCGGCGAAGTGGCCAGCGCCCAGGACCGCGAAACCGTCGAGCGCATCGTGACCGGCGTGGACAACGTGCGTTCGGTGGTCAATGACCTGGCCGTGCTGCCCAACACCTCGCTGGGCCAGCGCTCCAACGACACCGTCATCACCGGCAAGGTGCGCGCCAGCTTCGTCGACGCGGCCGATATCTCGGCCAACGCCTTCAAGGTGGTGACCGAGCGCAACATCGTCTACCTGATGGGCCGCGTCACCCAGCGCGAAGCCGGCCGCGCCACCGAGATCTCCCGTGGCGTGAGCGGCGTGAGCAAGGTCGTGCGCGTGTTCGAGATCGTCACCGAAGAAGAGCTGCGCCGCAACTCGCCGACCCCCGCGCCGGTCACCACCGACACCGCGCCCGCCCGATCGCTCTGATCCCTGACGGCGGCGGGACTTTCGCAACTGGCGCGACCAACACCAGCGCCCCCGTGCAAGGGCCGCCCCGCCGCACTGGGGGCGTCCCCCTCCGGGGGATGGCGCGAAGCGCCTCAGGGGGGCTTCACTTCAAGCGTTTGATCAGGCTCGACGTATCCCAGCGGTTGCCGCCCAGGCCCTGCACGTCGGCATAGAACTGGTCCACCAGCGCGGTGACGGGCACGCGCGAGCCGTTGCGGCGGGCCTCGTCGAGCACCAGGCCCAGGTCCTTGCGCATCCAGTCCACGGCAAAGCCGAAGTCGAACTTGTCGTCGACCATGGTCTTGCCGCGGTTGTCCATCTGCCAGCTCTGGGCGGCGCCCTTGCCGATCACGTCGAGCACCTGCTTCATGTCCAGGCCCGCGTTCTGGCCGAAGGCCACGGCCTCGGACAGGCCCTGCACCAGCCCGGCGATGCAGATCTGGTTGACCATCTTCGCCAGCTGGCCCGAGCCGCTGGCGCCCAGCAGCGTGAAGGCGCGTGCAAAGGCCAGGGCCACGGGGCGGACGGCATCGAAGGCAGCGGCATCGCCACCGCACATCACCGTGAGCTGGCCGTTCTGCGCACCCGCCTGGCCGCCCGACACTGGCGCATCGACGAACTGCAGGCCCGCGGCCTGGGCCGCAGCGTACAGCGCGCGCGCCACTTCGGCCGATGCCGTGGTGTGGTCCACGAAGATGGCGCCGGCCTGCATGCTCGCAAAGGCGCCGTCGGCACCGAGGGTGACCGAGCGCAGGTCGTCGTCATTGCCCACGCAGCAGAACACGATGTCGGCGCCTGCCGCGGCTTCGCGCGGGGTGGCGGCATGGCGCGGGGCCTTGCTGGTGGCGAACTCCTCGCACCAGGCGAGCGACTTGGCCGCAGTGCGGTTGTACACGGTGACTTCATGCCCGGCCAGGGCCAGGTGGCCGGCCATGGGGTAGCCCATCACGCCCAGGCCCAGGAAGGCGACCTTGCGGGAAGGGGTGGCGTCGTAGCTGCGGGGGTTGGTGCTTGGCATGGGAGGAAGAAAGGATGGGCTGGTCGGGAAGAAAAAAAGCCCGCCCAGAAGGGCGGGCGAGAGTGTGTGCGGTGGCTTCTGCGGCAGTCCGGGGCGTCAGACGATCGCGAAGTGCTCGGTGCCCTGGGCCAGGTCGGGCGACTTGGCGCGCTGGCTGTTGAGCTTGATCTGCAGGCGCAGGTCGTTGAGCGAGTCGGCGTTGCGCAGCGCGTCTTCGTAGCTGATCACATTCGCCTCGTAGGCGTCGAACAGCGCCTGGTCGAAGGTCTGCATGCCCAGGTTGCGGCTCTTCTTCATGATTTCCTTGATCTCGGAGACATCGCCCTTGAAGATCAGGTCCGAGATCAGCGGGGTGTTGAGCATGATCTCCACGGCCGCGGCACGGCCCTTGCCATCCTGCTTGGGGATCAGGCGCTGGGAGACCAGGGCACGCAGGTTCAGCGACAGGTCCATCAGCAGCTGCGCGCGGCGTTCTTCGGGGAAGAAGTTGATGATCCGGTCCAGCGCCTGGTTGGCGCTGTTGGCGTGCAGCGTGGCCAGACACAAGTGGCCGGTTTCGGCGAACGCCACGGCGTGCTCCATGGTCTCGCGGTCGCGGATTTCGCCCATCAAGATGACATCGGGCGCCTGGCGCAGCGTGTTCTTGAGGGCGGCTTCCCAGGTGTCGGTATCCAGGCCCACCTCGCGCTGCGTGACCACGCAGTTCTTGTGCGGGTGCACGAATTCGATCGGGTCCTCGACCGTGATGATGTGGCCGAAGGAGTTCTCGTTGCGCCAGTCCACCATGGCGGCCAGCGTGGTCGACTTGCCCGAGCCCGTGGCACCCACCAGGATGCACAGGCCGCGCTTGGTCATCGTCACTTCCTTGAGCACCTGCGGCACACCCAGGCCGTCGATGGTGGGCAGCGTGAGCGGAATCGTCCGCATCACCATGCCAACCTTGCCCTGCTGGATGAAGGCATTCACCCGGAAGCGGCCGATGCCGGCCGGCGAGATCGCGAAATTGCACTCCTTGGTGCGCTCGAAGTCCGCCACCTGCTTGTCGCTCATGACGGCTCGCGCCAGCGTGAGCGTGTGGGTGGGCGTGAGCGGCTGGGGCGACACCTTGGTCACCTTGCCGTCGACCTTGATGGCCGGTGGAAACTCTGCCGTGATGAACAAGTCGCTGCCATTGCGGCTGACCATCAGCTTGAGCAGGTCGTTGATGAATTTACTGGCCTGATCGCGTTCCATCAGAGTTTCTCCCTTGCGGTCCTGGTCTGCCGGACGGTCATTGTCATTTCTGGTTGCCGTCGCTCAGGCGGGCACTCACCACGCGCAGGCGCAACGACAGCTTGCGGGCCAGCAGCGCAATCAGGCTGGCAGCCAATTGGGGGTCCTTGGACATCATGTCGTCCATGGCTTCGGCGCTCAGCACGGCGATCTCGCAGTCGGTGAGCGTGGTACAGGCGGAGAAGCGGATACCGCTGTCCAACAGGGACATTTCGCCCAGGATGTCGCCGGGCCGCGTCTCGGCCAGGCGCAGGTGCTCGCCCCAGGGCTGCACACGGTCCACGGCAATGGTGCCAGTGAGCAGCACCACCATGAAGTTGCCGTACTCGTCCTGGCGGATCACGTCGCGGTTGGAGGGGATGGCGGCAAATTCGAAAAAGCGCTCCATGCGCTCCACGGCGTCCTTGTCCAGGTGGGCCATGTACTTGTCCTTGGCCCACAGCCCCTGCAGCAGCTTGCCGCCACGGCTCGTGGGCAGGCGCTTGGCGCCCACCTCCACGGCACGGGCCTCCCAGGGCACCAGCATGGAGTCGTCCACGCCCTGGCCGGCAAAGGCCGTCGAGAACAGCACCGAATCGGTGTTGTCCTCGGCCGGCTTGTTGCCGATCGACTTCATGCGCAGAAGGCCGAGAATGCCTTTCATAATTTGCTCCGAGTGCGGCGCGCTGCGCCGCAGTGTCTTCTGTCAGTGTGTGCTCACCCGTGCTGAGATCAGCCGGGGAAGTTTTCGGGGATCTTGGCCTTGCCGCGCGCTTCGGCCGGGCTGATGATGTTGCGGCGCACCATGTCGGTGAGGTTCTGGTCCAGCGTCTGCATGCCCACGCTGTTGCTGGTCTGGATGGTGGAGTACATCTGCGCCACCTTGGCCTCGCGGATCAGGTTGCGGATGGCGCTGGTGCCCAGCATGATCTCGTGCGCGGCGACGCGGCCCGAGCCGTCCTTGGTCTTGCACAGGGTCTGCGAGATCACGGCCTGCAGCGATTCGGAGAGCATCGCGCGGACCATTTCCTTTTCTTCGGCGGGGAACACGTCGATGATCCGGTCGATGGTCTTGGCGGCGCTCGAGGTGTGCAGCGTGCCAAAGACCAAGTGGCCGGTTTCCGCCGCCGTCATGGCCAGGCGGATGGTTTCCAGGTCGCGCATTTCACCCACCAGGATGGCGTCCGGGTCTTCGCGCAGTGCGGATTTCAGCGCGGCGGCGAAGGACAGCGTCATCGGGCCGACTTCGCGCTGGTTGATCAGGCACTTCTTGGACTCGTGCACGAACTCGATCGGGTCTTCCACCGTGAGGATGTGGCCGTACTCGGTTTCGTTGAGGTAGTTGACCATGGCCGCCAGCGTCGTGGACTTGCCCGAGCCGGTCGGCCCGGTCACCAGCACCAGGCCACGCGGCTTCAGGGCCAGGTCGCCGAAGATCTTGGGGGCATTGAGCTGCTCCAGCGTCAGGATCTTGCTCGGAATGGTCCGGAACACGGCGGCGGCGCCGCGGTTCTGGTTGAATGCGTTGACGCGGAAACGCGCCAGGCCTTCGATTTCGAACGAGAAGTCGACTTCCAGAAATTCCTCATAGGTCTTTCGCTGGGAGTCGCTCATGATGTCGTACACCATGCCGTGGACCGTTTTGTGGTCCAGCGCGTCCACGTTGATGCGGCGCACATCCCCGTGGACCCGGATCATGGGCGGCAGACCTGCGGAGAGGTGCAGGTCGGAAGCCTTGTTCTTGACGCTGAACGCCAGCAGCTGGGTAATGTCCACGGGATCCCCTCTATCGTTTGGTACGCTTGCCAATCATTATGACCACGATTGATAACAACCTCCAACAGGTTATGGGCAGGATTGCACAGGCCTGCGCCGCAGCCGGGCGCGATCCGGCCGGGGTGGCGCTGCTGGCGGTTTCCAAGACCTTCGGTTCCGACGCGGTGGCCGAGGCCGTGGCCGCGGGCCAGCGGGCCTTTGGCGAAAACTACATCCAGGAGGGCGTGGAGAAGGTGGTCGCCCTGCGCCAGCTATCGCCCGCCAGCCTGCAATGGCACTGCATCGGGCCCATCCAGAGCAACAAGACGCGCCTGGTGGCCGAACACTTCGACTGGGCACACACGGTGGACCGGTTGAAGATCGCCGAGCGCCTGTCGGCCCAGCGCCCGGAACACTTGGCACCGCTGCAGGTGTGCATCCAGGTCAACGTGGACGGTGGCGATACCAAGGCCGGCGTGCCGCCGCAAGAGGCCCTGGCCCTGGTGCAAGCTGTGGCTAAACTGCCACGGCTTGCGGTGCGCGGGCTCATGAGCATCCCCGACCATGCGCCGGATTTCGAGACCCAGAAGGAACTGCACCTGCGCGCCCAGCACCTTTTCCTGCAAATCCAGGCCAGCGGCGTGCCCGGCCTGGCGGGTTTCGACACCCTGTCGATGGGCATGACGGCCGACCTCGAGGCCGCAATCCACGCCGGCAGCACCCTGGTGCGGGTCGGCACCGGCATCTTCGGCGGGCGGGTGTACCCCGCTGCCTGAAGCCGGGGGCTCAGCCGCCGGTGAAGATGGCCACGCAATCGAGCGCGGCCTTGATGTCGGCGTCGCTGACGTCGAGGTGGGTCACCCAGCGCAGCCGGGTCTGGCCCGCGTAGAGGCCGCTGGTCACGCGCACGCCGTGCTGCGCCAGCCAGGCCGTGAAGGCGGGGGCGACCTCCGTGTGCAGGTCGGTGAACAAAATGTTGGTCTGCCAGGGGTGGACGGTGATCTTGCCCTGGAGCACGGGATGGCTGCGGTTGGCCTCGGCCAGGCCCTCGGCCAGCCGGGCCAGGCGGGCGTGGTCGTCGGCCATTCGGCGCACGTGGTGTTCCAGCGCATAGCGGCCGGCCGCGGCCAGCACGCCGGCCTGGCGCATGCCGCCGCCCAGGATCTTGCGCGTGCGGCGCGCCTGGCGGATGAAATCCTGGCTGCCCAGCACCAGCGAGCCGATGGGGGCGCCCAGCCCCTTGCTCAGGCACAGCGAGGCCGAGTCGAAATGGCTGCACAGGGCGCGGGCTTCGTCGTACACGTCGCTGCCTGCCCGGGCGGCATTGGCCGTGGCAGCGTTGAACATGCGTGCGCCATCCAGGTGCATGGCCAGGCCGCGCTGGCGTGCCAGGACCGAGACCTCGGCCACATAGGCCGGGGGCAGCACCTGGCCGCCCGTGGTGTTCTCCAGCACCACCAGGCGGGTGCGCGCGAAGTGCGGGTCGTCGGGCTTGATGGCGGCCGCGATGTCGGCCAGGCGCAGCGTGCCGTCGGGCTGGGTCTCCACGGGCTGGGGCTGGATGGAGCCCAGCACCGCCATGCCGCCGGCCTCCCAGCGGTAGGTGTGCCAGCTCTGGCCGACGATGGCCTCGTCACCGCGCTGGCAGTGGCCCCACAGGGCGATCAGGTTGGTCTGCGTGCCCGAGGGGGCGAACAGTGCGGCCTCGAAACCCAGCAGCTGTGCTGCGTAGTCCTGCAGCGCGTTCACGGAAGGGTCGTCACCGAACACATCGTCGCCCAGCGGGGCATCGAACATGGCCGCGCGCATGGCGGGCGTGGGCTGGGTGACGGTGTCGCTGCGAAAGTCGGGCATGGGGCGGTTTCCTCGGGTTCTGGGCTATGGCCGCCATGGTAGCCGCGGCCCATGGCAGTTGCTGCCGTACGGGCAAGCCGGGCGCCCCCGGCCTGTACTCAAGGCCTGGCCATCTTGCACTCCGTGCCCTGGGCCAGTTCGTTGCCGGTGTAGACGGCATCGGTGCGAAAGCCGTAGTTCGTGCCTTCCCAGCCGGTCTTCACGGCCTTGCCGTCCACCGGGGTGATGGTGTTGACCACCTGGGGCAGCAGCAGCTGGTGGTCTTCGCCGCGCATGCGAATCGGGCCGACCACGGTGTCCACGGTCAGGTCTTCGAGCGCGCGGGCCACCTTCACCGGGTCGGTCGACTGGGCCTTGTGGATGGCGGCGGCCAGGAAGCGCGGCGTCATGTCGATGCGCGGCGCGAGGAAGTCCTTGCCGGTCTTGGCCTTGTAGGCCTTGGCCAGGGCATCCGTCCTGGCGCTGTCGGCCTGGCCCGGGTGCCATTCGGCCACCCAGGTCAGCTGGCCGAGTTTGGCCTGCGAGACAGCCAGCACGGTGCCGGGCACCGCGCCGGCGCTGTGGTTGAAGTAGCGCAGGTTGTAGCCCGCATCGCCAGCGGCCTTGAGCAGCAGCACCATGTCCTGCCCCCAGTTGCCGGTGATGACCGAATCGGCCTCGCTGCCCTTGACCTTGGACACATAGGGCGAAAAGTCCTTGACGCGGCCGATGGGGTGCAGGCTTTCGCCGACGAACTGGATGTCGGGCCGGGCCAGGCCCACCATCTCGCGGCCATAGTGCGCCCACTGCTTGCCGTGCGCGTAATCCTGGTTGAGCAGGAACACCTTCTTGATGTCCGGTTGCTTCTTGATGTAGTTGGCGATGGCCTTCATCTTCATGGCCGTGTTGGCATCGAACTGGAAATGCCAGAAGCTGCAGGCTTTGCCCGTGAGTTCGGGGTCGATGGAGGAGTGGTTGAGCACCAGGATCTCCTTGCCCGGGTTGCGCTGGTTGTGGCGCGCAGCCGCCTGCACCAGCGCCGTGACCACGGACGAGCCCGAGCCGCCCGTGACGATGGCGCGCGCGCCCTGGTCGATGGCTGCCTGCAGCGCGCTCTGGCTCTCCTGGGCCGAGAGCTTGCTGTCGAACTGCAGCAGCTGCAGCTTGACCCCCTTGAGCACGCCGCCCTTGGCGTTGATGTCCTCGATGGCGTACTGCGTGTGGGTGAGCATGAGCTCGCCCACATTGGCGAACGGACCCGAGAGCGGGTCGATGTAGGCGACCTTGAAGGTCTCCTGCGCCAGCGCCGGGGCGGCGGCGCACAGCAGGGCCGCGCCGGCGGCCACGGGCTTCGTCGTCATCAGGGAACGCAAAAGGCGGTGCATGCGGGTCTCGCTTTCTTGTGTTCTGGAAAAACGGTGGGCGCCGGGGGCCTGATGGGGGCGGGGGCTCAGTGCGCAGCCCGGCGCCGGGTGCGCAGGCCCAGCACCCGGTAGGCCAGGGTGGCCAGCTCCCGTGCCACCCCGTCGGCCGGCAGGCGACCATTTGGCCTGTACCAGTTGTAGAGAAAGCCTGGCAGGCTGCAGGCCGCCAGGGCCGTGATCTTGGTGTCGTTGAACTCGAACATGCCGTCCCGTCGGCCCTCTTCGAGCAGGGCGCAGAGCCGGTCGTAGAAATGGTTGGCCAGCTGCTTTTGCGCCGCCAGGTACTCGGGGCGGTAGACCTGGGGTTCGCGGTAGGGGAAAAAGGCCGCCGGGTGGTGCGCGAGCGTGGCGTGGATCAGCCGCTCGATGCCTGCGGTCACCTTCTCGTGCGCGGGGCGGGTGTCGCCCTCGGCGAAATCCATGGCCGTGAAGCAGGCCACGGCGGGCGTCCAGCACAGGGTCTCGAAGATCTCCTGCTTGTTGCGGAAGTAGTAGTAGACAAAGGGCTTGGTCACGCCCAGCTTCTGCACGATCTGCTCGATGGTGGTGTTGGCATAGCCCTGGGCGTCGAACAGCGCTTCGGCGGCGCGCAGGATGCGCTCGCGCTTCTCGTCCGACCCGGCCGTGGCGGCCTTTTGCCGGCCAGTGGCCTGCACGGGAACCTGCTGGTTCATCGGTGTCCTTTGCGCGACGGTTGATTTATACCCATGGGTAGCATTGTTCTACCCACGGGTATATATTGGCAAGACGCTGGCGGGTGGGGCGCCCTATCGAAAACCCTTGGATGCCCCCGTGAACCAGCGATTGCAGACACCTTGGAGACAACGCATGCCCGATACCGCAACGCCGCTGCTGCCGCTGCACGAACACCTGCGCCGCCATGCGCGCGCCACTCCCGACCGGACCGCCTACCTCTGGTACGGCCGGCCCATCACCTGGGCCGAGATCGATGCGGCCAGCGACGCCTTCGCTGCGCGGCTGCAGGCGCTCGGGGTGCGCCAGGGCGAGCCGGTGGCGCTGTTCATGAACAACTGCCCGCAGTACGTGATGGCGCACTACGGCATCCAGAAGATCGGCGCCATCGTCTGCCCCTGCGGGCCGCTCAACAAGGAGCACGAGCTGCAGTACCAGCTGTCGGACCTGAAGGCCCGCGTGATCGTGGCGGCCGATGTGCTGCTGCCCGTGGTCGACAAGGTGCGCGCGACGACGGACCTGGCCCATGTCTTCGCCGTGCGCTATGGCGAGCTGCTTCCCGACGCCCCCAGCATCGACGTGCCGGCCGAGCTGCTGGCCATGCAGGCGGCGTCGGCTCCCGTGCCCCAGGGCTGCGAGGACTTCATGGCCGTGGCGCGCGCGGGTGGCACGCCCGTCCCGGTGGCCATCGGCATGGACGACGTGGCGCTGATGACCTACACCTCGGGCACCACGGGCCTGCCCAAGGGCGCCATGCTGACCTATGGCAATGCCAGCTTCAAGACCGCCGCATCGGCCGAATGCAACGGTGCGCGCGGCGACGACGTGCTGCTGGACGTGGCGCCGCTGTACCACATCGCCGGCATGGTGATGGGCGTGAACCTGCCCATCTACACCGGGGCCACGACGGTGCTGCTGTACCGCTTCGACCCCCTGGGCATTGCCCAGGCGCTCGAGCGCCACCGGGTGAGCTGGTGGTACAGCATCGCGCCCATGAACGGCGCCCTCATGCAGGTGCCCGGCGCACGGGCCATGGACTGGAGCGCGCTGCGCAGGAACCCCGTCACGAGCTTCGGCATCACCTTCACCGAGGCGCTGGCGCAGCAGTGGAAGGAGTTTGCCCCGAACTGCACCTCGTTCGAGGCGTCCTACGGCCTGTCGGAGACGCACACGGTGGACACCTACATGCCGCACGATGCGATCCGCTGGGGCGCGCACGGCAAGCCCGTTCCGGGCAACACCATCCGCATCATCGACCCGGAGACCGGCGCGCCGCTGCCGGCCGGCGAGGTCGGCGAGATCACCATCCATGGGCCTGGCAACTTCAAGGGCTACTGGAACAAGCCCGACGCCACGGCGCAGACCCTGCGCAATGGCTGGGTGCACACCGGCGACATGGGGCGCATGGATGCCGACGGCTACCTGACCTTCATCGGCCGCTTCAAGGAGATGATCAAGGTCTCGGGCTACAGCGTGTTTCCCGAAGAGGTCGAGACCCTGCTCATCAAGCACCCCGCGGTGGCGCAGGCCGCCGTGATCGGCGTGGCCGATGCCGAGAAGGGCGAGGTGGTGCGCGCCTTCATCGTGACGAAGCCCGGCCAGGAGGTGGATGCCGCCACCCTGGTGGCCTGGGCACGCGAGAACATGGCGCCCTACAAGACCCCGCGCGAGGTGCGTTTCATCGATGCGCTGCCCGCCACGGGCGCCGGCAAGGTGCTGCGCCGCCTGCTGCGCGACATTCCCTGAAACCGTCTGCAAGAACGACTCCGATGAATTCACCGCTGTTCCACAAAGTCCTGATCGCCAACCGCGGCGAGATCGCCCTGCGCACCGTGCGTGCGCTGCAGGACCTGTCCATCGCCAGCGTGGCCGTGTATGCGCAGGACGATGCGCAGGCGCCCCATGTGCGCGCTGCCGATGCGGCGGTGGCCTTGGGGGCCACGGGCCCCGCTGCCTACCTGGATGGCGCGAACCTCATTGCCATTGCGCTTGCGCAGGGCTGCGATGCCGTGCACCCGGGCTATGGCTTCCTCAGCGAACGCGCCGACTTCGCGCGCGCTTGCGCCGAGGCCGGGCTGCGCTTCATCGGCCCCACGCCGGAGCAACTGGCGCTGTTCGGCGACAAGGCACAGGCGCGCGCCCTGGCACTGCGCTGCGGCGTGCCGCTGATGCCGGGCACGCAGGCCGCCGTCACGCTGGAGGAGGCTCAGCAGTTCTGGCAGGCGCAGGGCGGCGCGGGCATCGTGGTCAAGGCCATCGGCGGCGGCGGCGGGCGCGGCATGCGTGCGGTGCAGTCGGCCGACGAACTGCCGGTGGCCTATGCGCGCTGCCGCAGCGAGGCGCTGGCCGCCTTCGGTGTCGAGGGCGTCTACGTCGAGCGGCTGATGGCCGGTGCGCGCCACATCGAGGTGCAGGTGCTGGGCGACGGGCGCGAGGTGATGGCCCTGGGCGAGCGCGAGTGCACGCTGCAGCGGCGCTTCCAGAAGGTGGTGGAGGTGGCGCCCAGCCCCTCGCTGCCCGCACTGCTGCGCGAGCGCATCGTGGCCGCCGCGCTGGCCATGGCGCGCGAGGTGGCCTACGAGGGCCTGGGCACCTTCGAGTTCCTGGTGGACCTGGCGTCCGATGCGCTGCCCTTCGTCTTCATCGAGGCCAACCCGCGCCTGCAGGTGGAGCACACCATCACCGAGGAGGTCACGGGCGTGGACCTGGTGCAGACCCAGATCGCGCTGGCCGCGGGCACAAGCCTGCGTAAGCTGGGGCTCGACCCCGATGCGCCACCTGCAGTCCAGGGCTTTGCGCTGCAGTGGCGCATCAACGCCGAGACCCTGGATGCGCAGGGCGGTGCCGTGCCAGGCAGCGGTCCGCTCACGCGCTTCGACCTGCCGGCCGGCCCCGGCATCCGTGTGGACACGCACGGCGTGGCGGGTGTGGCCCCCTCGCCGCACTACGACACATTGCTGGCCAAGCTCATCGTGCACACGCGCGGCCCCCGCTTCAGCGACGTGCTGCGGCGCTCCCAGCGCGCGCTGGCCGAGTGCCGCATTGGCGGCGTGGCGACCAATGTGGCGCTGCTGCGCGCGCTGGCCGTACGGCCCGAGATGGACAGCCAGCAGGTGCACACGCGCTGGCTGGAAACGGTCTTGCCCGAGCTGCTGGCGGCGGCGGGCCACCTGTCGGATGAACCCCTGGCCGCGGTGGCAGGCCAGGAAACTGCGCAGCCCGGATCCGCACCCGAAGGGGCGGTGCTGGCGCCCATGCCTGCGCGGCTGGTGCAGCTGGCCGTGGCCGAGGGCGATGTGGTGGCCGCCGGGGCGGAGCTGGCCGTGCTCGAAGCCATGAAGATGGAGCATGTGCTGCTGGCGCCGCAGGCGGGCCGGGTGCGTGCTTTGCTCGCAGCGGCGGGCGGCTACCTGGTGCAGGGCCAGCCGCTGCTGGTGCTGGAACCTGTGGAGGGTGCGCAGGCCGCGGTGGAGGAGGGCGCTGCAGCGCAGGGCGCCGACCACATCCGCCCCGACCTGCAGCGCGTGCGCGATCGCCATGCCTTCACGCTCGACGCCGCGCGCCCCGAGGCCATGGCCAAGCGCCGCGCGCAGGGCGGGCGCAGCGCGCGCGAAAACATCGCTGACCTGTGCGACGAGGGCAGCTTCATCGAATACGGTGCGCTGGCCATTGCCGCGCAGACGCGCCGGCGCAGCCTGGAGGACCTGGTCGCCAACACGCCGGCCGACGGCATGGTAACGGGCATCGGCGGCATCAATGGGGCCGACTTCGGGCCCGAGAAATCGCGCGCGGTCGTCATGTCCTATGACGCCACGGTGCTGGCCGGCACGCAGGGCGCGCGCAACCACGCCAAGACGGACCGCATGCTGGGCATTGCCCTGGCGCAGAAGCTGCCCGTGGTGCTGTTCGCCGAAGGCGGCGGCGGCCGGCCCGGCGACACCGACATGCCGGTGGTAGCGGGTTTGCACGTGCACACCTTTGCCAGCTATGCCGCGCTCTCGGGCCAGGTGCCCGTGGTCGGCATTGCGGCAGGGCGCTGCTTTGCCGGCAATGCGGCGCTGCTCGGCTGCAGCGACGTGGTCATTGCCACGCGCAGCGCCAACATCGGCATGGGCGGACCGGCCATGGTCGAGGGCGGAGGGCTTGGCGTCTTCAAGCCCGAGCAGATCGGCCCGAGCCACGTGCAGCACGCGAACGGCGTGATCGATGTGCTGGTGGACGACGAGGCCGGCGCGGTGCATGCGGCGCGGCACTACCTGTCGTTCTTCCAGGGGCGCCTGGCGCAGTGGTCGGCGCCCGACCAGCACCTGCTGCGCAGGGTGGTGCCCGAGAACCGGCTGCGCGTGTACGACACGCGCGCCGCCATCGCGGGCCTGGTGGACGAAGGCAGCCTGCTGGTGCTGCGCACCGGTTTCGGTGCCGGCATCCACACGGCGCTGGCGCGCATCGAGGGGCGGCCTGTGGGCGTCCTGGCCAGCAACCCGCTGCACCTGGGTGGCGCCATCGACGCCGATGCGGCCGACAAGGGTGCGCGCTTCATGCAGCTGTGCAACGCGCATGGCCTGCCGCTGGTGAGCCTGGTGGACACGCCCGGTTTCATGGTCGGCCCCGAGGTGGAGGCCACGGCGCAGGTGCGCCATGTGAGCCGCCTGTTCGTGACCGCCGCGAGCCTGCGCGTGCCCTACTTCAGCGTGGTGCTGCGCAAGGGCTATGGCCTGGGTGCCATGGGCATGACCGCCGGGGGCTTCCACGCCCCGGTGTTCACCGTGGCCTGGCCCACTGGCGAGTTCGGTGCCATGGGGCTCGAAGGCGCCGTGCGCCTGGGCTTTCGCAAGGAGCTCGAAGCCGTGCCCGAAGGCGTGGAGCGCGACGCCCTGTTCCAGAAGCTCGTGGCACGCCAGTACGCCAATGGCGAGGCCCTGCACATGGCGGCCACGCTGGAGATCGACGCGGTGATCGATCCGGCCGAGACCCGCGCCTGGCTGGCGCGGGGGCTGGCATCGGCCCAGGTCGCGCCCATGGGGCACCGCTTTGTGGATACCTGGTGACCCCATCGGTGTGAAGGGGCCATGCTAAGCTGGCCGGCTGATGGAGGCGCCTGCGGCCGAATGGTCGCGTGCTGCCCTGTGCCCCTTCCAATGGAGACTTTTCCCATGCCCGGACTGCTGCCCGATATCGATCCCGATGGCCTGCTCGAATTCTCGGTGGTCTACACCGACCGCGCGCTCAACCACATGTCCAAGCGCTTCACCGGCGTGATGCAGGACATCCTGGCCACGCTCAAGCAGGTCTACAACGCCCACACGGCCGTGCTCGTGCCCGGCAGCGGCACCTTCGGCATGGAGGCCGTGGCGCGCCAGTTTGCCAACAACGAGAAGGTGCTCATCGTGCGCAACGGCTGGTTCAGCTACCGCTGGAGCCAGATCTTCGACGCGGCCGGTGGCCTGGGCGGCGGTGCCGTGGTGTGCAAGGCACGCAAGCAGGGCGACGGCCCGCAGGCGCCCTGGGCGCCGTGCCCGGCCGACGAAGTGGCCGCGGCGATCCGCGCCGAACGGCCCAAGGTGGTGTTCGCCCCGCACGTGGAAACCGCCAGCGGCATCATCCTGCCCGACGACTACCTGCGCACGCTGACGGCGGCCGCGCACGAGGTGGGTGCGCTGTTCGTGCTCGACTGCGTGGCCTCGGGCGCGATGTGGGTGGACATGCAGGCCACCGGCGTGGACGTGCTGATCTCGGCCCCGCAAAAGGGCTGGAGCGGCTCGCCCTGCTGCGCCATGGTCATGCTCAGCGAGCGCGCACGCCAGGCCATCGAGGGCACGACCAGCAGCAGCTTCTCGTGCGACCTCAAGAAGTGGATGCAGATCGCCGAGGGCTATGAAAAGGGCCAGCACGCCTACCACACGACCATGCCCACCGATGCGCTGGTGCGTCTGCGCGAGGTGATGCTGGAGACGCGCGAATACGGCTTTGGCAAGGTGCGCGACGAACAGATCGAACTCGGCGCCAAGGTACGCGCACTGCTCAAATCCAGGGGCTTCCCCAGCGTGGCTGCCGAGGGCTACAAGGCCCCGGGCGTGGTGGTGAGCTACACCACCGACCCCGGCATCCAGAACGGCAAGAAGTTCATGGAGGTCGGCCTGCAGACCGCCGCCGGCGTGCCGCTGCAGTGCGACGAGGGCCCGGACTTCAAGACCTTCCGCATCGGCCTGTTCGGCCTGGAAAAGTGGCACAACGTGGAGCGCACGGTGGGCCACCTGTCCAAGGCGCTCGACCAGATCGCTGCGGCAGCCTGACCGGCGCTGCTGCGCCGCCCGATGGCATCTTCCACCGACGCGGACGCCGCCCACGCCGCGCTGCGCAGGGCCAAGCGGCAGGCCCTGGCCCTGCTGTTGCTGGCCACGGCGGTGTTCATCGGCACCAGCCTGGTGGAGCGGGGCCTGGCCCTGGACTGCCTGAAAGCCGTGGCCGAGGCGGCCATGGTGGGCGCGCTGGCCGACTGGTTCGCCGTGGTGGCACTGTTCCGCCACCCCCTGGGCCTGCCGATCCCGCACACGGCCATCATCGCGCGCAACAAGGACCGCATCGGTCGCAACCTGGCCGGCTTCGTGCGCGACAGGTTCCTCGATGCGCCTTCGCTGGTGGCGCTGATCCGGCGCCATGACCCGGTCGCGCGCGTGGCCGATTGGCTGGTGGCGCCGGGCAACACCGCCTTGCTGGGCCAGCAGGCGGTGCGCCTGGTCTCTGCCGGGCTCGACGCCGTGCAGGATGCGCAGGTGGAGCGCTTCATTCAGCGCGCCGCGCGCACGCTGATCGGGCAGCTCGACCTGTCGCAGACCATGGCCACGGTGCTGGGCGCGCTCACGCACAACGGCCGCCACCAGGCCCTGCTCGATGATGGGCTGGCCCGGCTCATTACCGTGCTGCAGAGCGAGGAAACGCGCGACCTGATCGCGCGCACCATCGTGCAGTGGCTCAAGAAGGACCACCCGGTCAAGGAGAAGATGCTCCCTACCGACTGGCTGGGCGACAAGGGCTCGGCGATGGTGGCCAACGCGCTCGCCGGGCTGCTTGCCGAGGTGGCCGCCAACCCGCAGCACCAGCTGCGCGAGCGCTTCGACGAGGCCGTGCAGCGGCTCATCGAGCGCCTGCAGACCGACCCCGACTGGCAGCAGCGGGCCGACGAGATACGCCAGTACCTGCAGACCGACGCCACGCTGGGCCATTACGTGCAAGAGCTGTGGCAGGGCATGCGCACGGCGCTGCGCCGCGACCTGGCCAACCCCGATTCGGCCGTGGCGCGCAACGTGCAGGCCATGGGCGGCTGGCTCGGCCAGTCGCTGGCGGGCGATCCTGCCCTGCGTGACTCGCTCAGCGCGCGGCTGGAACGCTGGGCCCAAGGGCTGGCGCCCGAGGTGTCCGCGTTCATCGCGCAGCACATCGAGGACACCGTGCAGCGCTGGGATGCCCGGGAAATGTCCGATCTCATCGAATTGCAGGTCGGCCGGGACCTGCAGTACATCCGCATCAACGGCACGGTGGTGGGCGGGCTGATCGGCCTGGTGCTGTTTGGCGTGTCGCACGCGGGCGAGATCTGGCGGGCGGCTGCTCGCTGAGGTGGGATCAGAACAACTTCGCCACCAGCGGCACCAGCAGGGCCGCCAGCACCACCTGCAGGCCCAGTGCCAGGCCGGCATAGGCGCCTGCGTCGGCATCGTCCTGCAGCGCCTGGGCAGCACCGATGCCGTGCGAGGCCGTGCCCAGGGCGAAGCCGCGGGCGACCATGCCCGGTGCGTCGGTGCCCACGCGCAGCCAGCCGAACAGGGTGCGTCCCGAGAGCGCGCCCACCATGCCGGTGAGCACAGCGAACAGTGCCGCCAGCGCCGGCACGCCGCCGATCTGCGCGGCCACGCCCATGGCCACGGGCGCGGTGACCGATTTGGGCGCCAGCGACATCAGCATGTCCGGCGGCAGGCCCATGGCCCAGCCCAGGCCCACGGCACTCGCGGCGGCTGCACTGCCACCGGCCAGGGCGGCCAGCAGCAGGCGGCCCCAGCGCAGGCGCAGTTCGGCCCGGCGCAGCCACAGCGGCCAGCCCAGGGCCACCACGGCGGGCCCGAGCAGGAAGTGGATGAACTGCGCCCCGGCAAAGAAGGTGGGGTAGGCCGTGCCCGTGGCCAGCAGCGCACCGGCCAGCACCACCACCGACCACAGCACCGGATTGGCCCAGGCCGCATGGCCCATGCGCGCGGAAAACGCCTGCGCCAGCACGTACACCGCCAGCGTGGACGTGAGACCGAACAGCGGCGCCTGCGAGAGGTAGACCCAGAGCTCAACGAAGTTGGCCATCGCCAGCCTCCTGGGTCTCCGGGCGTGGCTTGAACAGGCGCAGCACGAGCACCGTGGCCGCCATGCCGGCCCAGGTGGACAGCACGATCACCACCACCAGGCGCAACCCATAGGCGCCCAGCAGATCGAGGTGCGTCATCACGCCCACGCCCACCGGCACGAACAGCAGCGACAGGTGGGTGAGCAGAAACCCTGCCGCCGGTGCCACGGCCCGCTGCACCGGGCCCCATTGCAGCGCCAGGAGCAGCAGCACCATGCCGACCACCGGGCCGGGCACGGGCAGGTGCAGAAAATGCGACAGCGCCTCGCCGACCGACTGCATGAGCAGCAGAAAGGCCAGGCCTTGCAGGCCTTTCATGGGGCCGGGTGCCTGTGGGTTATTGGCAGACCGCTGCTCGTGCATGGCATCCCAGTTAGCCAATGCACTTCGTGTCGTCCAGGGTGCGCGAGACTGGCGCGCTCGAGGCCAGTGCTCCCGCGCAAGGGCCGCCCCGCCGCGCTGGGAGCGTCCCCCTCCCGACTCGCGCAGCGGGTCGAGAGAGGGGTGAAGGCGCGAAGCGACTCAGGGGGGGCTTCATCAAAACCGGGGAAGATCGGGGTGCTTGATCTGCCCCGCGCGCACCAGCATCTTGCCGTACTCCGCACAGCGGTGCAGCGTGGGGATGACCTTGCCGGGGTTGAGCAGCCCGGCCGGGTCGAACGCATGCTTGAGGCCGGCCATCTGCGCGTTCTCCTCGGCGCTGAACTGCACGCACATGCTGTTGAGCTTCTCCACGCCCACGCCGTGCTCGCCGGTCACCGTGCCGCCCATGGCCACGCTGGTCTCCAGGATGTCGGCGCCGAAGAGTTCGCAGCGGTGCAGCTGGTCGGGGTCGTTCGCGTCGAACAGGATCAGCGGGTGCAGGTTGCCGTCGCCCGCGTGGAACACGTTGGCGCAGCGCAGCTGGTATTTTTTCTCCATCTCGGCGATGGCCAGCAGGATGTCGGCCAGGCGCTTGCGCGGGATGGTGGAGTCCATGCACATGTAGTCGGGGCTGATGCGGCCGCTGGCCGGGAAGGCGTTCTTGCGCCCGCTCCAGAAGCGCAGGCGCTCGGCCTCGTCGCGGCTCACAGAGATGGCCACGGCGCCCGCGGCGCGCAGCACCTCGGTCATGCGGCCGATTTCTTCCTCCACTTCCTCGGGCGTGCCGTCGCTTTCGCACAGCAGGATGGCCTCGGCGTTGAGGTCGTAGCCCGCGTGCACGAAGTCCTCCACCGCGGCGGTCATGGGCTTGTCCATCATCTCCAGGCCTGCCGGGATGATGCCGGCCGCGATCACCGCGGCCACGGCGGCGCCGGCCTTGCGCACGTCGTCGAAGCTGGCCATGATGCAGCGCGCCAGCTGCGGCTTGGGAATCAGCCGCACCGTGACCTCGGTGGTCACCGCCAGCATGCCCTCGCTGCCGATCACGGCGGCCAGCAGGTCGTAGCCAGGCGCATCGAGCGCGTCGCTGCCGAACTCCACGGCCTCGCCCTCGATGGTGAAGCCGCGCACCTTGAGCACGTTGTGCACCGTGAGGCCGTATTTGAGGCAGTGCACGCCGCCCGAGTTCTCGGCCACATTGCCGCCGATGGTGCAGGCGATCTGGCTGCTCGGGTCGGGTGCGTAGTACAGGCCGTAGGGCGCGGCCGCCTCGCTGATGGCCAGGTTGCGCACGCCGCACTGCACCAGGGCCGTGCGGGCCACCGGGTCCACGTTGAGGATGCGGTTGAACTTGGCCAGCGAGAGCGTCACCCCCAGGGCATCGGGCATGGCCCCGCCCGACAGGCCCGTGCCCGCGCCGCGGGCCACCACGGGCACGTGCAGCCGGTGGCAGGCCTGCAGCACGGCCTGCACCTGCTCGTAGGTCTCGGGCAGGCAGACCACCAGCGGGCGCTGGCGGTAGGCCGTGAGCCCGTCGCATTCGTAGGGGGTGGTGTCTTCGGCGTGCCAGAGCAGGGCGTGGGCCGGCACGGTGCGGGCCAGCGCCTGCACCACCTCGGCCTGGCGCGCTGCGCGCTCGGCTGGCGTGGGCCCGGTGGGGGCGTTGGCTGCGAGGGAGGAAAGGGAGGCGGTCTGCATGCCGCCACTGTAGGCCATGGCGGCGCCGGCCGCCGTGAGATTTTTGGAGGGCCGGCGTGAAATCCGGTTCAAGGCCCGGCAGGACCGCCCGGCGCCAGCGCGCAGACCTGGCGCAGCTCGTCAATCGGCGCTCCGGCCACCGTGATGGTCCTGGCGCTCCCCGGCTCGGGCGCGAAGCCCAGCGCCGCATAGAAGCGGATGGCCCGCTGGTTGGCGGCCAGCACCCACAGGCTGGCCTCGGCCTTGCCCTGTTCCAGCAGCCGCACCCGGGCCTGCTGCCACAGCGCCTGGCCTGCGCCCTGCGACCAGCAGGCCGGGTCCACATAGATCGCCCAGACCTCTGCCCGGGTCGCCGGGGCATCCGCATCGCGGCAGTCGCCGAAGGCGATCCAGCCCGTCACGGCGCCGCCGCCGTCCTGCGCCAGCAGCAGCCCGGGCCGGCCCTGGGCAATGGCCTGGGCCCAATAGGTTTCGCGCTGGGCGGCGGACAGGGCCGCCAGGTAGGCGGCATCGATGATGCCCGCGTAGGCCGCCTGCCAGGCCGCCACGTGGATGCGCGCGATGGCCGCGGCGTCTTCGCGTTGTGCTGGGCGGATGAGCAAGCTCACACCATGATCTTGCGCAGCCATTCGGCAAAGGCCGCGCATTCCCAGCGGTCCATGGTGCCGGTGCGCCAGCACAGGTAGTGGGCGTGGGGGCTGGTGGTGTCGGTGTCGAACAGGCGCACCAGGGTGCCGTTCTCGAGCCAGGGTGCCCCGAGCTTCAGGCGCACCAGGGCCACGCCCATGCCGGCCGCCGCGGCGTCGCACATCAGGCCGATGTCGTTGAACTGCGAGCCCTCGCTTGGCTCGGACCAGTCCAGGCCGGTGGCCCCGAACCAGGTGCGCCAGGGCTCCAGCGGGCTGCGCAGCAGCGCCACACCCTCCAGGTCCTCGGGGCGCTCGAAGGGGCCGTGCTCGCGCACGAAGGCCGGCGAGGCCAGCGGGGTGACCACGTCGCGCGCCAGCTCCACGTGCTCCACGTCGGCATAGTGGCCCGCGCCGAATCGCACCATCAGGTCGGCGTCTTCGGCCACCACGTCCAGGAGCGGGATGGAGACCTGCAGCGCCAGGTCGATCTCGGGGTAGGCCTCGGTGAACTGGCGCAGGCGCGGGATCAGGATGGTGCGTGCAAACGTCGGCGTCACGGCGAGCTTGAGCCGGCGCCGGCCCGGCGCTGCCGCCGCGCCCGGAAAACGCTGCAGCGCCCCCAGCCCCTCGCGCACATGCGCCAGGTAGGCGCTGCCCTCGGTGGTCAGCGAGAAATCGGCCCGGCCGAACAGCCGTACGCCCAGGATCTGCTCGAGCTGCTTGACGCGGTGGCTCACCGCGCTGGGCGTCACGCACAGCTCGTCGGCCGATTGCGTCACGCTGCGCAGGCGCGCCAGTGCCTCGAAGGTCAGCAGGCACTGGATGGGCGGGATCCGCCGCGCCGCGCTGCTCAGGAACGAGGAGGGGGAGGCCGTGGCCATCGTCGCTCTCGCGCCAGGCTCAGCGGAAAACGACCGTCTTGTGCCCGTTGAGCAGCACGCGGTGCTCGCTGTGCCACTTCACGGCGCGGGCCAGCACCTGGCTTTCGGTGTCGCGGCCGCGGGCCGTGAGGTCTTCCACCGTGTCGGTGTGGTCGGCGCGGGCCACGTCCTGCTCGATAATCGGGCCTTCGTCGAGGTCGGCGGTGACGTAGTGGGCGGTGGCGCCGATGAGCTTCACGCCCCGGTCATGGGCCTGGTAGTAGGGCTTGGCGCCCTTGAAGCTGGGCAGGAAGCTGTGGTGGATGTTGATCGCCCGGCCCGCAAGCTTCTTGCACAGGTCGTCCGACAGCACCTGCATGTAGCGCGCCAGCACCACCAGCTCGGCCCCTTCGGCCTCGATGATCTCGAACTGCTTGGCCTCGGCCTGCGCCTTGGTGGCGGCCGTGACCGGGATGTGGTGGAAGGGCACGTTGTAGCTGGCGGCCAGCTGGTAGAAGTCGCGGTGGTTGCTGATGATGGCGCGGATGTCCACGGGCAGCAGGCCGGATTTCCAGCGGAACAGCAGGTCGTTCAGGCAGTGGCCTTCCTTGCTGACCATGAGCACGGTCTTCACGGGCTGGGCCGTGGCGTGCAGGCTCCAGCGCATCTGGTTCGGCTCGGCGAACGCCGTCAGGCGCTCTCTGAGCGTGGCATGGTCGTGCTGGTCGCAGGCGAACTGCACGCGCATGAAGAACAGGCCCGTGGCGTGGTCGTTGTACTGCGCGGCTTCTTCGATGTTGCCGCCGTGCTCCAGCAGGAAGCCGGAGACGGCGTGCACCAGCCCCAGGCGGTCGGGGCAGGACAGGGTAAGGATGTAGGCTTGGGTCGTCATAGCTGTGCCATTGTCGCAGCAAGGCCCGGATGGGTTTGGAAGAGGGATTTGATGCAAGAGTTGGAAGGCCCACGGTCGTTGGTTCCCTGGCGCGTGGCGGCGCTGTACCTGGTGCTGGGCGTGGTGTGGGTGTGGCTCGGTGATCTGCTGCTGGTCTACTGGGTCACGGACCCGGATGACCTGACCCGCTACCAGACCTGGAAGGGCTGGTTCTACGTGCTGCTGACCGGGGCACTGGCTGGATGGCTGGCACACCGCGCACGCCAGGCCGAGCAGGCCCGGATGCGCATGCTCAAGGACCGGGGCGACATCGCGGCCGTGCGTGCGGCCCTGGCCACCAGCGAGGAGCGCCAGCGCCTGGCCAGCACGGTGGTCGACAACACCATCGAGGGCGTGGTGGTGACCGACGCGCAAGGCCGCATCCTCTCGGTCAACGCGGCCTTCACCCGGCTGCTGGGCTATGCCGAGACCGAGCTGCTGGGCCAGAATCCGCGTGTGTTCAAGTCGGGCCGCCATGACAAGGCCTTCTACGACGCCATGTGGGCGTCCATCCACGGCACCGGCCACTGGCAGGGCGAGATCTGGAACCGGCGCAAGAACGGCGAGGTGTTCCCCGAGCACATGTCGCTGAGCGCCGTGCGCGACCCGCAAGGCGCCGTGACGCACTACGTGTGCATGTTCTCCGATATCTCCGAGGAGAAGGCGCAGCAGCAGCGCCTGGAGTTCCTGGCGCACAACGATGCGCTCACGGGCCTGTCCAACCGCACGCGCTTTGGCGCCGAACTGGCCGAGGCCGTGGGCGAGGCGCGCCTGAGCGGCGAGCACCTGGCGGTGCTGCTGATCAACCTGGACCGCTTCAAGGACGTGAACGACAGCTATGGCCATGCCACGGGTGACCAGGTGCTGCAGCACATTGCGAAGAAGGTGCAGTCGGCCCTGCGCCCGGGCGACCTGCTGGGCCGCATGGCGGGCGACGAACTGGCCGTGGTGGCGCGCCACATGCGCAACTCCGAGGGCGCGGCCGCCGTGGCGCGCCAGCTGATCGCGGCCGTGGCCGAGCCCTGGCGCTCGCCCGACGGGCTGGAGGTGGTGGCCGGGGCCAGCGTGGGCATCTGCATGTACCCCACCCATGCCGACACGGTGGAGGGCCTGCAGCAGGGCGCGCACGCTGCCGTCTACGGTGCCAAGGCGCGCGGCCGTGGCGCCTGGTGCTTCTTCCACGAGACCATGACCCAGGCCGCGCGCGAGCGCCTGGCGCTGGAATCGCGCCTGCGGCTGGCGCTGGCGCAGGGGCACATGGAGGTGTACTACCAGCCGCAGGTGGACATTGCCACGGGCCGCATCGCCGGGGCCGAGGCCCTGGTGCGCTGGAACGATCCCGACGAGGGGCTCATCTCGCCCGCGCGCTTCATCCCCGTGGCCGAGACCTCGGGCGTCATCGGCCCGCTCGGTGAATGGGTGCTGCGCGAGGTGTGCCGCCAGGGCCGGCAGTGGCGCGATGCCGGCCTGCCGGAGGTGACGCTGGCCGTCAACGTCTCGCCGCGCCAGTTCCACCTGACCGACGTGGCCGGCTGCACTGCGGCGGCGCTGGCCGATTCGGGTTTTCCGGCCGCGCTGCTCGAGCTGGAGATCACCGAGACCGCGCTGGCCGAGCGCGCCGAGGAGGCCCTGCAGGTGCTGCTGGGCCTGCGCGACCTGGGGGTGCGGATCGCGGTGGACGATTTCGGCACCGGCTACTCCTCGCTAGCCCAGCTCAAGCGCTTTCCCATCGATGTGCTGAAGATCGACCAGGGCTTCACGCGCGACATCCCGCAGAGCGCCGACGACATGGCCATCAGCGCGGCCATCATCGCCATGGGCCACAGCATGGGCCTGTCGGTCCTGGCCGAAGGGGTGGAGACCCCCGCGCAACTGGCCTTCCTGCAGGAGCGCGGCTGCGACGCCTACCAGGGCTACCTGTGCAGCCGGCCCCTGCGGGCGCAGGCGTTCGAGGCCTTGCTGCGGGCGCAGCTGGTATTGCCCGGCGGGCGCTGACAGCGCTCAGGGCTTGCGCGGCGCGGCCTTCCACTGCTCGCGCAGTTCGGCGCAGGCATCGCGCGGCGGCAGGGCCGGGGTGACCACGACCTGGTCGGCATCGTCATCCCTGGCCGCCGTCGTGGCCCCGGCCCGTGCCACCACCACCTTGGCCGCCACGCCAGCGCCCAGGTGCGTGGGCACGCCCAGGCTGCGCCAGACATGGCCGGCACCGGCCACCAGCAGCACCGTCTTGCCGGGCTGCAGGGCCGAGGTCGTGGTTTGCGCCATGCTGGCGTCGCGTGCGATCTGGATGCGGGCCATGGGCGCGATCTGGGCTTCGGGCAGCAGGCCGCAGTGGCCATCGCGGATCTCGGTGTACTGGCGCTGCAGCGCCGGGGCCGGCAGGTGCGCGTCCCATTGCGCCTGGCCCATGGTGGCACGCATCTGGCTGCGCGGCAGGTTGCCGCCCAGCACCGGCACCTCTGCGCTGACCGCCGCCATCACCACCGGGCCGTACTTCGCCCAGGGCCAGGCCTTGTCCTGCCAGTTCAGGGCCGCCTGGGCCTCGGCGTCGGTGGCGCCCTTGGGCAGGCCGGCGGTGCTGCTGCCCTGCTCGGCCATCTCCATCACCACGGCCGCGAGCGCGCCGCGCGCGGCCAGCCACTGCACTGCCTCGCGCTGCAGACCCTGGTGCTCGGTGGCATCGTGCTGCTCGCCCAGCAGCAGCACGTCGGCGGGCAGCACCTGCTGCAGGCGGGCGGGCCAGACAGGGGGCGTCGGGGCGGGCGGGTGCGCGCAACCGGCCAGCGCCAGCGCCGCCAGCAGGGGCAGGGCCCGGCGGGCCATGGGAGGGGTGGATGGCGTAATGATTCGCATGCCGCCATGCTAACGGCCCGCCGTGTGCCACCCCCGACGGGGCTGAGGCCACGGTGGCAGTGTGGCTATACGGCCGATGTATGGTGCTGGTTTCGCCTCCCCGGCCGGGTTGCTGTGAGCGGGGGATCCCTGTCTTGTTTGATGGAGCGCAAGGACCTTCAGCCATGAAACGCGAAACATCCAGTGCTTTGACCGGCGCCACCTCCATGCAACCCATCAGCCTCGACGTCCTGCGCGAGAAGTACCTCAAGAACGGCGAAACCAGCGCCGACGACCTGTACCGGCGCGTGGCCCGCGCCCTGGCCTCGGTCGAGGCGCCCGCCCTGCGCGACAAGTACGAGGCGCTGTTCCTCGGCAACCTGCAGGCTGGCGCCATCGGTGCCGGGCGCATCATGAGCGCGGCGGGCACCGACATCCAGGCAACGCTGATCAACTGCTTCGTGCAGCCCGTGGGCGACTGCATCCAGGGCGTGGACGAGGGCGGCTACCCCGGTATCTACGAGGCCCTGCGCGAGGCAGCCGAGACCATGCGCCGCGGCGGTGGCGTGGGCTACGACTTCTCGCGCATCCGCCCCAAGGGCGCGCGCGTGGTGGGCACGGCGTCCACGGCCTCGGGGCCGTGCAGCTACATGAACGTGTTCGACCAGTCCTGCTCCACGGTGGAGAGCGCGGGCGCGCGGCGCGGCGCGCAGATGGGCGTGCTGCGCATCGACCACCCCGACGTGCAGGAGTTCATCACCGCCAAGCGCACGCCCGGGCGCTGGAACAACTTCAACGTCTCTGTCGGCGTGCCCGATGCCTTCATCCATGCCGTGGAGAACGATGCCCCGTGGGAGCTGGTGCACCAGGCCCGCCCCGGCGAACCTCTGATCGGCCAGGGCGCCCACCAGCGCACCGACGGCCAGTGGGTCTATGCCACGGTGCCGGCGCGCACGCTGTGGGACAGCATCATGCAGTCGGCCTACGACTTCGCCGAGCCGGGCATCCTGTTCCTCGATCACATCAACGAGGACAACAACCTGCACTACTGCGAGGACATCGCCGCTACGAATCCTTGCGGGGAGCAGCCACTTCCCTCGTACGGTTGCTGCGACCTCGGCCCCATCATCCTCACGCGCTTCGTGCGCAACCCCTTCGGCTTCGGCGGAGTGGCTGCGTTCGACTTCGAGGCCTTCGCGGCCTCGGTGGCGCTGCAGGTGCGAGCGCTTGACAACGTGCTCGACGTGACCTTCTGGCCGCTGCCGCAGCAGCGCGACGAGGCCATGGCCAAGCGGCGCATCGGCGTGGGCTTCACGGGCATGGGCAATACGCTGGCCATGCTGTGCCTGCGCTACGACCTGCCCGAGGGCCGCGAGATGGCGGTGCGCATCGCCCAGGCCATGCGCGATGCCGCCTACCTGGCCTCGGTGGACCTGGCGCGCGAGAAGGGCGCCTTCCCGAAATTCGAGGCCGGGCCCTACCTGTCGCAGGGCACCTTCGCGAGCCGGCTGCCCGAACCGATCCAGGACGCCATCCGCACGCATGGCATCCGCAACAGCCACCTGCTGTCCATCGCGCCCACGGGCACGGTGAGCCTGGCCTTTGCCGACAACGCCTCCAACGGCATCGAGCCGCCGTTCTCCTGGACCTACAAGCGCAAAAAGCGCGAGGCCGACGGCAGCACCAGCGAGTACGCAGTGGAAGACCATGCCTGGCGCTTGTACCGCGAGCTCGGCGGCAACGTGCTGCAGCTGCCCGAGTTCTTCGTCTCGGCCCTGGCCATGCCGGCCGAAGGCCACATCGCGATGATGGAGGCCGTGCAGCCGTTTGTGGACACGGCGATCTCCAAGACCGTGAACATCCCGGCCGACTACCCGTACGAGGGCTTCAAGGACCTGTACCTGCACGCCTGGCACGCACGCCTGAAGGGGCTGGCGACCTACCGGCCCAACAGCATCCTGGGATCGGTGCTCGAAACGCACAGCGCACCGGTGACGGCGGCCCCGGCACCGGCCGCGCCGCCGGTGGACCCGATGCGCACCGTGATCGAGAGCCGGCCCAAGGGCGGCCTGTCGGCCGTGGCCGAGAAGGTCGAGTACTGGACGCAGGAGGGCCGCAAAACCCTGTACCTGCTGGTCTCCTTCCTGCCCGTGCCCACGGGCGTGGGCAACACCACGGTGGACCGGGCCATCGAATTCTTCATGCCCGTGGGGCAGAGCGGCGAGTCTCAGCAATGGATCACCTCCAGCATGCGCATGCTGTCGCTGGCGGCGCGCGGCGGCTTCCTGGAGCGCGCGCTCAGCGACATGCGCAAGGTCGCCTGGGACCGGGGACCCGTGCGCCTGGGCACGCACCGCAAGGAAGACGGCACGCAGGTGCCCATGTGGCACGACTCCGAGGTGGCGGCCATGGCCTATGCCATCCAGAACATCCTGGCGCGCCGCGTGGCCGATCCGGTGCAGCAGCAGCTGCCGCTGGAAGAGCCTGCCGCACCGCCCGTGGCCGTGCCCCAGGCCATGGCGGGCAAGAAGTGCGTCGAATGCGGTGCGCATGCCGTGATCCGCAAGGATGGCTGCGACTACTGCACGCAGTGCGGGCACACGGGGGCCTGCGGCTGATGCGCGGCCTCTGCCTGCCTGTTTCCGGCCCGGAAAGCCTCGCATGGCGGTGATCCCCTGGCCGCTGCGGCCCGTACCCCATGGCGCGCCGCCGGCGGTGGACGCCACGGCGGTCGGCGCCTGGGCGCTCATGCGCACCCGCCGCACGGTACTGCCCAAGCGGCTGGTGGCGCCCGGCCCCAGCGCCGCCGAGCTCTCGGCGATCCTGGACGCGGCGGCCCATGCGCCCGACCACGGGCAGTTGCTGCCCTGGCGCTTCGTGCTGGTGCCCGAGGCCGCGCGCGTGGCCCTGGCCGAGGTGTTTGCCCAGGCGCTGGCCGAGCGCGACGCTGCCGCCACGCCGGAGCAACTGGCGCTGGCGCGCGAGAAGGCCTACCGCGCGCCGGTGCTGCTGCTGGCCGTGGTGGACGCTGGCCGGGGCGACCCGCGCATCGACCTGCCCGAACGCCTGGTGTCCGCCGGCTGCGCGCTGCAGAACATGCTGCTCATGGCCACGGCGCAGGGCTACGGCTCGGCGCTGACCAGTGGCCGGGCCCTGAAGTCGGCGGGCCTGCGTGCCCTCTTCGGGCTGGGCCCGGACGAACTGGCCCTGTGCTTCCTGAGCATGGGCAGCGTGCAGTCGCGCAAGGCCGCGGCGCGCACACGGCCAGGGGTGGGCTCCTATGTGAGCACCCTGGGCGCCGATGGCGTGGTGCTGCCTTTCGATCCGGCCGAGGGACGCGGTTGAAGCACCTGCCTGGATTCAACACCCCGGCCGTGGGTTTCGAGGAGCCTTTCGCGATGCTCGAGGCCTGCCACGAGCGGGTGCAGCGCACGCTGGCGCTGCTGGGCCGGCTGCGCGCGCATCTAGGGCAGCAAGGCAGCGACGAATCCGCCCGGCAGGCCGCGCGCGATGTGCTGCGCTACTTCGACATGGCGGCGCCCCTGCACCACCAGGACGAAGAACTGCACGTGTTCCCGCCGCTGCTGGCCCAGGGGGCTCCCGCGGTGGTGGCTTTGGTACAGCGCCTGCTGCAGGACCACCAGCACATGGTGGCCGACTGGGCCGCAGCGCGGCGGCCCCTGCAGGCCGTGGCGGATGGGCAGGCCAGCGCCTTCAGCGCGGCGGACGAGGCCGTGCTGGAGCGCTTTGCACTGCGCTATGCGCGCCACATCGAGGACGAGGAAGGCGTGGCCTACCCGGCCGTGCAGGGGTTGTTGGCGCCCGAAGCCCTGGCCCCGATGGGGCGCGAGATGGCTGCCAGGCGGCATTCCCCGCGTGCCGAGGCGGTCAGGCCAGCACAGCCTCCGGCCCAGCCGCGCGCAGCGCCGTGAGCGAGGCGCGCTGCACGCCCTGGGCATCGAAATTGGCGGCGGCCAGCCAGCGCTCGAAGCCGGCCTTGATGGTGGGCCATTCGCTGTCGACGATGGAGAACCAGGCCGTGTCGCGGTTGCGGCCCTTGTAGACGATGGCCTGGCGGAAGATGCCCTCGAAGGTGAAGCCCAGGCGCGCAGCGGCCTGGCGCGAGGGGCCGTTCAGGCTGTCGCACTTCCATTCATAGCGCCGGTAGCCCAGGTCGGCGAACACGTACTTCATCAGCAGGTACTGCGCCTCGGTGGAGATCGGCGTGCGCTGGAGCAGCGGCGAGAACGTCACGTGCCCGACCTCGACCACGCCGTTGGCCGGGTCGATGCGCATCAGTGCCAGCGTGCCCACGGCCTTGTCGGTGCGCTGGTCGATCACGGTGTAGTGCAGCGGGTCGGTGCTGGCGGCCGCCTGCTCGCAGTGGGCGCGGTAGCCGGCTTCGTCGGCAAACGGGCCCACGTTCATGTAGGTCCAGTTGCGGCCATCGGAGTCCTTCACATAGGCGGCATGCAGCTGCGCGGCATGGCGTGCGGCGTCCAGGGGTTCGAGGCGGCAGTAGCGGCCTTCGATCGTGTCGCGTGCGGGGCGTGGGCGGGCGCTCCAGCCGGGCAGGGCGGAGCCGACGGGTTGCTGGAAGGCGTTCAGGGTGGAAGCCATGCGGGGTGTCCTCGGTTGCAAGAAAAAAGGAAAGAAGAAAGCAGGCTCCCACGGTAAACTCGCCGTGGCATTGTGAAAAGTGCCAGAAGACGACGATTTTCAGGTGCCACGCATGACCGACGCTCTCGCCGAACCCCTGGTTCCCCAGACCCTGCTGGAGCAGGCGCTGGACCACAGCCCGGGCGCCGAGCCCCTGCGGCGCCAGCTGTTCCAGCGGCTGCGGCAGGCCATCCTGGACGGGCGGCTGGCCGCGGGCAGCCCGCTGCCCGGTTCGCGTGCATTGGCCGAGGCCCTGGCCCTCTCGCGCAACACGGTGACGGCCGCCTACGAGCACCTGCTGGCCGAGGGCTATGTGCAGTCGGACCGGCAGGGCACGCGGGTCGCCGCCTTGGTGCCCTCGGCCGCCGCAGCGCCCTGCGGCCAGGGGTCGGCAGCACCGGACCCCCGTACGGCGGCGCGCCTGGCGCGCATCCAGCCCAAGGCGCCGCGCCCGGGGCCGGCCCACTGGCTGAGCCCGGGCATGCCCGCCCTGTCGCAGTTTCCGCTGGCCGCCTGGCGCCGCGCGCTCGACCGGGCGTTGCGCGATGGCGGCCCTGCGGCTCTGGGCTATGGTGACCCACTGGGCGAGAGGGTGCTGCGCACCGCCATTGCGCGCCACCTGGCGCTGGCCCGGGGCGTGCGCTGCAGCGCAGAGCAGGTGGTGATCACCGAAGGCGCGCAGGAGGCCCTGGTGCTGTGCGTGCGCCTGCTCACCAACCCCGGCGACACGGCCTGGGTGGAAGACCCCGGCTACCGGGGCGCCCAATCGGCCCTGCATGGTGGCGATCTGCACACGCTGCCGCTGCGCGTGGATGCGCAGGGCCTGGTGGCCGGCGAAGCCGACTGGCGCGAGCGCACGCCGCGCCTGGTCTATACCTCGCCCTCGCACCAGTACCCGGGCGGGGCGGTGCTTTCGGTGGCACGGCGCCTGGCGCTGATGGAGCAGGCGCGCCGCCATGGCGCCTGGATCATCGAGGACGACTACGACAGCGAGTTCCGCCACACGGGCGAGCCCATCGCCGCGATGCAGGGGCTGGCCGATGGGGCGCCGGTGCTCTACGTGGGCACCTTCAGCAAGACTATGTTCCCTGCGCTGCGCATCGGCTTTCTGGTGCTGCCCGAAGCCTTGCTGGCTGCCGTGCGCCAGCCGTTGGCCGAAATGCTGCGCGGCGGCCAGCGGCATGCCCAGCTGGCGCTGGCGGACTTCATCGACAGCGGCCAGTTCAGCCGCCACCTGGGCCGCATGCGCCGCCTGTACCGCGAGCGCCAGCAGCAGCTGCGTGCCGCGCTGGCGCAGCATTTCGTGGTGCCGCATGGCATCGAGGGCGGGCACTGCGGCATGCACCTGCTGGTGCGCCTGCCGCCCGCTTACCCGGACCAGGCCATCGCCACCGCCGCGCGCGGGCACGGCATGGCGCCCGCGCCGCTGTCGGCCTTCGCCCTGCAGCCCCGGCCCGAGGACAACGGGCTGGTGCTGGGTTATGGCCACACGCCCGTGGAATTGTTCGCGCCGCTGGTGCAGCGGCTGTCGCTGCTGGCGCAGGCAGCCCAGCGGGATGGTTGAGGCGGCCGCCCCGCCCGCGTGGCTGGCGATGCCTGCCATGCCCTACGGGCAGTGGAGGGCTTTCGGGCACCTCTGTGGGCGCAAGCGATACTCGCGGGTCCCCGCCTTTCGTATGCGTACTTATTTCCAATTCGCCACCCGCGTGGTGCTGACCCTTGCCGTGGCATGGGCGGCAGCCGCTGCCTGCGTGGCCCTCAAGACCCCGCTGCCCTGGATGATCGGACCGCTGCTGGCCACCTCGCTGCTGTCCATCGCCGGCGCGCCCACCGAGAGCTGGGGCCCCCTGCGCAATGGGGGGCAGTGGACCATCGGCGCGGCCCTGGGCCTGTATTTCACGCCCCAGGTCATGGGCCTGGTGGCGGGGCTGTGGTGGGCGATCGCGCTGGGCATCGTCTGGGCGCTGGTGCTCGGCTGGCTGTTCGGTGCCTGGCTGTACCGGGTGCATGCGCCGCGCATGCACGGCGTACCGGCCAGCATGATGCGTGCGACCAGCTATTTCTCGGGCGCCATCGGCGCCGCGTCGGAGATGACCCTGCTGGCCGAGCGTGAGAACGCGCGCACCGACCTCGTGGCCGCCAGCCACAGTCTGCGCCTGCTGATCGTCACCGTGACCATTCCCTTCGCCCTGCAGTGGAGCGGGCTGCATGGCATCGACATCCTGCCGCCCGCCACGCGCGTGGTGGATTGGCCCGGCCTCGCCCTCATGGCGTTGCTCACCGGCGCGGGGGCCTTGGCCATGGACCGGCTGGGCCGCGCCAACCCCTGGTTCATGGGCGCGCTGGTGGTGTCCATGGGCTTTGCCATGGCGGGCATCACCTTCTCGGCCGTACCGCAGTGGCTGGTGAATGCCGCGCAGCTGGTGATCGGGGTCAGCCTGGGGGTGCGCTTTCGGGCGGATTTTCTGCGCACTGCGCCGCGCTGGCTGGCCAGCGTGGCCGTGGGAACCCTGGGGCTCATGGGCATCTGTGCGCTGTTCGCCGCCGTGCTGGCATGGGGCACGGGCCTGCCCTGGGTGACGCTGCTGCTGGGCACGTCGCCGGGTGGCATCACCGAGATGGCCATCACGGCCAAGGTGCTGCAGCTGGGCGTGCCGGTGGTCACGGCCTTCCAGGTGTGCCGGCTGATTGCGGTGTTGATCCTGGTAGAGCCGCTGTTCCGGCGGATCTACCCGGTGGAGTGAGCGCTGGCGTAGAGCGCTCAGTGCACCACGACGGGGTTCTGCGCCAGGCCCGCGTAGCGGTCCAGCGCATCTTCCACTTCTTCCTGCGTCGGAGTGTCGCGCTGCCAGGCCAGGATCTGCTGCTGGAACATCTCTGCCCACGACCCGTCCAGGTAGACCTCCTTGCCGGAGCGCTTGTCCACGATCTCGAAGCCATGGCGCGCCAGCTGGGGCTTGGGCGGTGCCGTGTCATTGAGCGCCTGGCCAACGGACTCCCGGGCGTCGGGCAGCATGTGGACCACCACAAAGGATTCGGAGTCGTAGAGCATGTGCATCGTGTTCCCTTTGTCGATATGAATGTCAGATGACAGCGGGTCGGCAGAGTTCAAGGCTTGTGGGCTGGCCCTGCGTGGTAACAGTATTTCACGAATTGTGCGAAGCGGTGGCCTCGCAGGGGTATTTCGCCGGGGGTGGGGGAGAACACAACACCTGTCGGGCCACTCTCCTACAACGCATCCGGCGATCAAGCGGTGCACGGCCGCGCCCGTGCTTACGGAGGCTCAGGGTTTGTCGCTACCGCGCAGCAGCAGGTCGGCGAAGTCGCCGTTGGACTGGGTGAGCTTGATGCGCGCCGGCAGGTAGCCCAGGCCCGGCGCCAGCCACAGCTCGGCCTTCTGGTCGTAGTCGCGCCGCGGCAGGCGCAGCAGCTTCAAGGTGGGGGTGGCGCCCACGGGCAGGTGCAGGGTTTCGGGGGCCTCGATGCTGAAGGTCCAGCGGTCGGCATTGCGCGCGCTCACGGTGGTCAACGTGATCTGCGTGCCCGGCGTGTAGCGGGCCGGGTCGGCCGCCAGCATGGCTGCGAGCTGGATGAACATGCTCAGCCGGTCCTGCGCGCCGGGGCCGATGGCAGCCTGCGGCGTGTTGGCGCTGAAGGTCACGCGGCCTTGCGCATAGTCGAAATGTGCGGCCTGCTCGCTGCGTGAGCGGTCCCCGAAACGCTCGGGCTGCAGTCCCTGGGCGCTCACCAGGCCGGTGCTGCGCTGGGTGCGCGAGCCAACGAGGAAGGCGCTCACTTCCTGGCGCGCCTCGTAGCGGCTGCCGTCGTGCTGCCACAGCAGCTCGGCCCGGGCCGTGTAGTCGAATTTCTTGGCCTGGCCCTTGACCTCGTAGGTCAGGCGCACGGGGGCCGGAATCTGCACCGGCGGCGCTGCGGCGCTGGCGTTCTGGCCCGTGCCGCTGCCGGGCGGAGCGATGTCGATGCCGGCCGCCGTGGGGTTCACCTCCGCAGGGGGGGGCGCGGGTGCGGCCGGTGCAGATGCGGCAGCCACGGCGGCAGAGGCCGCGGGCTCGGGCGGGGCAGGGGGGGCGGCCGTTGCGGGCGCTGCCGCCACCTGCATGGCCGGGTCGGAGGAGGGCACGGCTTCTGGCGTCGTCGCGGGTGGCTCGGCGGGGGCCGCCTCGGCAACCGGTGTGGCGCGTGGGGGGCGCTTGCGTGGCGCGGGTGCCGGTGCGGCGGGTGGCGGAGCCGGGGCGGCCGACGGTGCCGCCATGGGCGCAGGCGCCGCCGTGATGGTGCGCGTGCTGAACACCTGGCCCGTGGGTGCCGCCGGGCTGTCCCACACCAGGGGCACGCCCCTGAGCAGCAGCCAGTGCAGCGCCAGCACCAGCGCGGTGAGGGCAATCAGCGTGCGCCGTGGCATCAGCGCGGCAGCCCCGGCATCAGACCGCGCCCGCGCCCAGGTCGCGCGAAAGCTGGGCCGCCGCCGCGCGCAGCGGGGCGTCGATGGCGCCGCCCCACTCGGGGTCGAAGGTGGCGACCGAGCCCAGCGTGGTGATGCCCAGCTCCAGGTGGCCGTCGGCATCGAACACCGGGGCGCAGAAGCCCACGATGCCGGGCAGCAGGGTGTCCACCACGCGCGCCGCGCCGCGCTCGCGCACCTCGGCCAGCACGGCCTGCACCTCGGCCATGGTGGTGGGCAGGTCGGTGCGGCGCATCTTGCTGGCGCGGGCGAGTTCTTCCTTGAGCAGGGGGGCGGCGACCTCCGGCGGCAGGTGGGCGGCGAAGCAGCGGCCAGTGGCCGAGGCCAGCAAGGGCATCACGTCGCCCAGCCGCAGGTTGGCGGTGACGGCCTGGGCCGACTCCTCCCAGTGCACGATGGTGGGGCCATGGTTGCCCCAGACGGCCAGGGCCAGCGTGTGGTTGATGCTCTCCATCAGCGCCGGCATGCGTTCACGCGCCAGGCGCACCGCGTCCAGGCGTGCCAGCGACGCCAGGCCGAGCTTGAGCGCCGCGGGCCCCAGGTCGTAGCGTGCGGTGCGGCTGTCCTGGGTCACCAGGCCCAGGCGCTGAAAGCTCACGAGGTAGCGGTGGGCCTTGGCGGCGCTCATGCCGGCAGACGCGGCCAGGTCCTTGAGCATGAGCGGCCCGCGGGCGCGCGTGAGGCCCTCCAGCAGCGCAAAGCCGACCTCCACGGACTGGATACCTGCACGTTCTTTGTCCATGTGCACTAAAATTCTCTGGTTTTGTTTAGTTAAATCAATTTACCCAAGCGTAATTCATGCCCGACGTGTACTGTGCCGTCGGCACCACCGCTGTTCCAGAGACAAGAGGCCTTCACCCATGAAACTTGCTACCTACAAAGACGGCTCGCGCGACGGCCAACTGGTCGTCGTCTCGCGCGACCTGGGCATGGCCCATTATGCGACCGGCATCGCCAGCAAGCTGCAGCAGGTGCTGGACGACTGGGGCTTCCTTTCGCCCCAGCTGCAGGACCTGTACGACCAGCTCAACGCCGGCCGTGCGCGCCACGCCTTCCCGTTCGACCCGGCCCAGTGCATGGCCCCGCTGCCGCGCGCCTACCAATGGGCCGACGGCTCGGCCTACATCAACCACGTGGAGCTGGTGCGCAAGGCGCGCAACGCCGAGGTGCCCGAGAGCTTCTACACCGACCCGCTGATGTACCAGGGCGGCAGCGACGACTTCATCGGCCCCTGCGATGACGTGGTGGTGCCCAGCGAAGCCATGGGCATCGACTTCGAGGCCGAGATCGCCGTCATCACCGGCGACGTGAAGATGGGCACCACGCCCGAGCAGGCCCTGGACGGCATCCGCCTGGTGATGGTCGCCAACGACGTGAGCCTGCGCAACCTGATCCCGGCCGAACTGGCCAAGGGCTTCGGCTTCTTCCAGAGCAAGCCGGCCACCGCCTTCAGCCCCGTGGCGGTGACGCTCGACGAGCTGGGCGACGCCTGGAACCAGGGCCGCCTGGACCTGGTGGTGCAGTCCACCTGGAACGGCCGCAAGGTCGGCATGTGCGATGCCGGCCCCGAGATGACCTTCCACTTCGGCCAGTTGATCGCCCACGTGGCCAAGACGCGCAACGTGCGCGCCGGCTCCATCATCGGCAGCGGCACCGTGAGCAACAAGGGCGTGGAGCAGAACGGCCGCACCGAGTGGCCCAAGGGCTACAGCTGCATCGCCGAAAAGCGCTGCATCGAGACCATCCAGGACGGCAAGCCCAGCACCGAGTTCATGAAGTTCGGCGACACCATCCGCATCGAGGTCAAGGGCAAGGACGGCGCCAGCATTTTCGGCGCCATCGACCAGGCGATCACGGAGCCGGTCTGATGCCTGGGGCCACCTGGCGAGCCCTTGCGCGGCAGCTGCGTGCAGGCACGGCGTGCGTGGCCCTGGCCATTCCGGCGCTGGCTGCGCAGGCACAGGGCAAGGCCGATCCGGCCCCCGCCTGCCCACCCGCCGCCACCCCCATCGGCCCTGCCGATGCCGAGGCCGCCCGACGCGACGACCGCGACCGCGGCCTGCTCTGGCGCATCGAGAAGGATGGCCACACCAGTTGGCTCTACGGCACGATCCATGCCGCCGAGCGCGGCTGGGTGCTGCCCGGCCCTGCGGTGCGCGAGGCCTTGCGCCGCGCCGACCGCATTGCGCTGGAGGTGGACCTGATGGACCCGGCGATCGCCGGTGGGCTGGCCGCCGCCGTCATGCCTGGCCCCAACACGCCCCCCTTGCCCGAACCCCTGGCCAGGCGCTTGCGCGTGCAGAGCGAAGCGCTGTGCGCCGATGCCTCCCTGGCGCGCCTGCGGCCCGAGATCCAGCTCGTGTCGCTGGTCGGCCTGGCCGCGCGCACCACGGGCATCGACCCGGCCTATGGCATCGATCTGTTCCTCGCGGGTTTGGCGCGCGCCATGGACAAGAAGGTCGTCTCGCTGGAGTCGGCCGAGGCGCAGATCGCGCTGCTGGTTTCGGACGATCCGGCCAAGGTGGCCCGCACGCTGGACGAGGGCCTGAGGCAACTCGAAGGCGGGCAGGCCCGCAAGATCATCGCCACGCTTACGCGCGCCTGGGCCGAGGGCCGACTCGAGACCCTGCGCGACTATGGCGACTGGTGCGATTGCCTGAAGACGGCCGAGGACCGCGCCGACTTCGCGCGCATCGTGGACGGGCGCAACCCCGCCCTGGCCAACGGCATCGCCGCCCAGCATGCGGCGGGCCATTCGGTGTTCGCGGCCGTGGGCGTGCTGCACATGGTGGGCGTCCAGGGCCTGCCCGCGTTGATGGAGTCCAGGGGCTTTCGCGTGACGCGCGTACCCCATGCCCTGCCCGGGGCCAGGGCCGACAGGCCATCGACGGCGCGCTAGCGAGCCGCCGCGTTCCCCTCTTTCTTTTTTCTATCCATCATGGAGACAAGCATGACCCTGCAACGCCGCACCGTTCTTTCCGCCCTGGCTGCCGCCGGAGCGTCCGCCGCAGCCCCTTGGGCCCAGGCCCAGGCCGCCTGGCCCGACCAGCCGCTGCGCTGGGTCGTGCCCTACCCGGCCGGCGGCGGCACCGACGTGCTGGCGCGCACCGTGGCCGAGGCCATGCGCCAGACCCTGGGCCAGCAGATCGTGGTGGACAACCGCCCCGGCGCGGCCACCAACATCGGCGCGCAGATGGTGGCCACGGCCAAGCCGGACGGCAACACCTTCATGTCGGCCGACAACGCCGTGCTGGCCTTCAACGAGCACCTGTTCACCAAGCTGCCGTTCAATCCCGAGAAAGACTTCACCTACGTGGGTGGCATCAGCCGCTTTCCGCTAGCGCTGGTGGTGCACCCATCCTTCGAGGCCAGGACGCTCAAGGAGTTCCTGACCTACGCGCGGGCCAATCCCGGCAAGCTCAACTACGCATCGCCCGGCAACGGCTCGCCGCACCACCTGGCGATGGAGATGTTCAAGAACCGCACCAAGACCTTCCTCACGCACATCCCCTACCGCGGCGCAGCGCCCGCGCTGCAGGACGTGATGGGCGGCCAGGTGCCCTGCATGTTCCTGGACCTGGCCGCCGGCCTGCCCGTGATCACCTCGGGCAAGGTGCGCGCCCTGGCCATCGGCTCGGCCAAGCGCGTCTCGGCACTGCCCGACGTGCCCACCCTGGCCGAAGCCGGCGTGCCCAACACCGAGGTCTATGCCTTCCAGGGCATCCTCGGCCCTGCGGGCCTGCCGGCTGCGATCACCGCGCGCCTGAACGGCGACCTCAACAAGGCGCTGGCCAACCCCGCGGTGCTCAAGCGCATGACCGATTTCGGCATGGAGCCGCTGCCCGGCACGCCCGAGCAGTTCCGCGCCATGGCCCGCGCCGAATCCAAGCGCTGGGGCGAAATCATCAAGGCCGCTGGCGTGAAACTCGACTGAGTGGTCTTCACCGGGGCTCTCTGCCCCCGGTGCCAAAGGGTTGCCATCGCCGGGTGCACCGGCGATAGTGGCCCTTTTTTTCATGGCGCCAGCCGCCCAGCATCCATGACCCCGACCGAAGACGTCGTCTGCGCCCGCATCCAGCTCCAGCCGGATTCCCTGCCCAGGGTGCGCGCGTGGGCGGAGCATCTGCGCGCCCACCGAAACGAGGCCTTGCAGACCCTGGCGGCCGAGGGCGTGACGGTGGAGTCGGTGTTCCTCGACGCGGGGCCCGAGGGCGACTTCCTCGTCTACTACATGCGCTCGGGCTCGCAGCAGCGGGCGCAGGAGGTGGCGGCGCGGTCCGTGGCGGCCATCGATGCCTACCACCGCGCCTTCAAGCGGGACACCTGGGCACAGGTGCGGCGGCTGGATTTGCTGCTGGACCTTGCACGCACACCATGACCTCGGGTTTCCCCTGGTCTGAGCCGTGTCGATATCCGCCATGGTTGAACGTCGCAGGTTCTAGAGGGCCGTCCTCTGCTTCATAGGCACCAACCATGACCACCACCACCGGCACCGTTCGTCTCCACCGCGTCATCCGCTCCACGCCCGACCGCATCTACCGCGCCTTCCTCACGCCGCAGGCCCTGGTCAAGTGGCTGCCGCCGCACGGCTTCACGGCCGAGGTGCACGCGCTCGACGCCCGCGTGGGTGGTGCATACCGCATGTCGTTCACCAACCACGGGGCGGGCGGCAGCCATTCGTTCGGTGGCACCTACCTGGAGCTGGTACCGGGCGAGCGCCTGCGCTACAACGCGCGCTTCGACGATGCCAACCTGCCCGGCGAGATGACCACCACGGTCACGCTGACGCCGGTGTCCTGCGGCACCGAGATGAGCGTGGTGCAGGAAGGCATTCCCGCCGTGATCCCCGCAGAGTCGTGCTACCTGGGCTGGCAGGAGTCGCTGACCCTGCTGCTCCAGCTGGTCGAGCCCGATATCCCGGCTGGGTACTGAGCGGCCGCTTGCTGCCGTCCAGGCGGGCGGCAGGCTTTTTGACATACTGGCGCTTTGCGTGGCCCGTGATGGGGCATGCGTCCCAAGGAGCCAACCCCATGTCCCTCGAAGTCTGGTTCGCCTTCGTCGCCGCCTGTGCGGTGATGCTCATCATTCCCGGTCCCACCATCCTCACGGTGATCAGCTATTCCATGGCCCACGGGCGCCGTGCCAACGTGCCGCTGGTCGCGGCCGTGGCGCTCGGTGACTCGACGGCGCTCGCCGTGTCGCTGCTGGGCCTGGGCACGCTGCTGGCCACCTCGGCCTTCTGGTTCACGGTCATCAAGTGGGCCGGCGGCCTGTACCTGCTGTACCTGGCCTTCAAGATGCTGCGCGCCGGCGTGGGCGTGGCCGAACTGGCCGCGCCCAAGGCCCCAGGCTCGCGCTGGAAACTGTTCGCCAACACCTACCTGGTCACGGCGCTCAACCCCAAGGGCATCGTGTTCTTCGTGGCGTTCTTGCCGCAGTTCATCCGCCCCGGTGCACCCATCGCCCAGCAGCTGTGGATTCTGGCCGCGACCTTCGTCACGCTGGCGGCGCTCAATGCCACGGCCTACGCCGTGTTCGCCGGTTCGGCCAGCCGGCTGCTGGCCTCGCCGCGTGCGCAGCGCCGCTTCAACCTCGCCGGGGGCTCTCTGCTGGGGGCTGCGGGCCTGTGGGCACTGATGGCGCGTCGCCCGGCCTGAGCGCGAGGAGTGCAGTGACCGGCTTTCGCTTTGACCTGCTGCGCGCGCAGGACCTGCCCCTGCTGCATGGCTGGCTGCTGCAGCCCCATGTCGCGCAGTGGTGGGAGCCGCCCGAGAGCATCGACGAGTTGCACGCGGACCTGGTAGCGGAGCAGGGCGCCCCTGGCGCCACGCTGGCCTATATCGCTTCGCTCGATGGAGCCCCCATCGGCTTCATCCAGTCCTATGTCGCCATGGGCTCGGGCGATGGCTGGTGGGAGGACGTCACCGACCCCGGCGTGCGCGGCATCGACCAGTTCCTCGCACATGCCGACCAGGTGAACCAGGGCATCGGCCGCGCGATGGTGCGGGCCTTCGTCCACCAACTGCTGGCCGACCCGACGGTGACCCTGGTGCAGACCGACCCGCGCCCGGACAATGCGCGCGCCATCCGCTGCTACACCCATGCGGGCTTTTGGCCGGTGGGGGAGGTCGTCACCCCGGATGGTGCGGCGTTGCTGATGCATTGCAATGCGCTATCGCTGCAGGGCTGTGCGAATGCCACCTGATACGCATTGCCCCGAGCCTCCTCCTTCCTCCTCTTCGGAGCCCAAGGCGTCAGGAGGGACTGCGCTGCTGTTCTTGCGAACTATCGCCTTTTTCGCTGGCATCGTGGGCTTGATGATTGCCTTGATGTACTACTCCGCAGTATGTCTGTATCCAAGTGATCAGAGATTTGATGTCTGGCGCTTTGTGGCGATGTGGCTTCGAGAGCTTTTGATCGTTGGTTTCGCTGGGGCGGCGCTCATCGCGTGTGTAGTTGTCAGCATCATTTCCGGGGTGCGCAGGTTGCGGAAGACAGATTCCGATCTCAAGAGCGCGCAGGCCGGCCTAGCAGCGCAACCCGAAAGCCCGCCAAGCAACTGACCTCGGATTGACTGCCTCTGTGTGCGTCAGAACCGCACCACCACCTTGCCGAAGGCGCCGCGTTCCAGGTGCGCAAAGGCCTCGGGCACCTGGTCGGAGCCGTACTCGGCCGCCACCACGGGCTGCAGCGCGTTCGCGTCGATGGCGCGCACCATGTCCTCCAGCGCGCGCCGGTGGCCCACGCTCAGGCCCTGGATGGTCGCGCGGCTGCGGATGGCGTGGTAGGCCGAACCGCTGATTTCGCCTCCCGCCAGCACGCCGATCACCGACAGCCGGCCGCCCTGCGCCAGCGCCTCCAGCGAGCGGCCCAGGTTGGCGCCGCCCACGGTTTCCAGCACCTGGTCGGCACCGCGGCCGCCCGTGAGTTCGCGCACGGCAGCGGGCCAGTCCGCGTCGCGCGCCAGCACATGGCTGGCGCCCAGCGCCAGGGCCTTGTCGCGCTTGTCCTTGGCACCCGAGACGACGATGGCCTGCGCCCCATGCATGCGGGCGAACTGCAGGCCGAACAGCGCAACGCCACCCGTGCCGTGGATCAGCACCGTCTGGCCGGCGCGCAGCGACCCCTGTTCGACCAGTGCGAACCAGGCCGTGAGCGCGGCGCAGGGCAGGGTGCTGGCCTGTGCCGCGCTGAGGGTGCGGGGCGCGGCCACGGCCCACTGGGCATCGAGCAGCACGTGCGAGGCCAGCGTGCCGGGGCCCGGGCCTCCCAGGGCAAACGCCTCGGGCGGCATGGCGCCATCGAGCCAGCCGGCCATGAAGGTGCTGATCACGCGCTCTCCGCCACGCCAGCGTGTGACGCCGTCGCCCACGGACAGCACCGTGCCGGCGAGGTCGGACCCCGGCACGAAGGGCAGCGGCGGCGTCCAGCCGTAGGCGTTGTCGGTGACCATCAGGTCGCGGTAGTTCAGCGAGGCGGCTTCCACGCGCACCAGGATCTGGCCCGGGCCGGGTTGGGGCACGGGCGCCTCGGCCCGCTGCAGGTGCTGGCGGCCGAAGTCGGTGATCTGCCAGCGGTGGGGAAGGGTGGTGTCTGCCATGTCGGATGCCTTGCGGTTCATGAAGAGATGGGTCATGCTATTGGCTATCTTCATTCCGTAGTGAAGCCGTTTATTCCGATAAATAGCGACTGAAAAGAACCAATGAGCGAACGCCTAGCAGGCATCGAAGCCTTCGTCGCGGCCGTCGAGGCTGGCAATTTCGCGCTGGCCGCGCAGCGCCTGCAGCTCACGCGATCGGCCGTGGGCAAGGCGGTGGCGCGGCTGGAAGAGCGCCTGGGCACGCGCCTGTTCCATCGCACCACGCGCAGCCAGAGCCTCACCGAGAATGGCCAGGCCTACTACGAGCGCTGCCGCCGCGCGCTCGACGAACTCGATGCGGCCGATGCTGCGCTCGAAGCCGGGCGGCTCGTGCCCAGTGGCCGCGTGCGCATCACGGCGCCCGAGCTGATCGGCCGCGTGCGCCTGGCACCGCTGCTCATGGAGCTCGGTCAGCGCCATCCCCAGCTGGCGTTCGAGCTGGCCTTCAGCGACCGGCGCATCGACCTGGTCGAGGAGGGCATCGACCTGGCCGTGCGCAGCGGCCCGCTGGGCGACAGCGCGGCGCTGGTTGCGCGACCGCTCGGCCACCAGTGGATGGGTGTGTATGCTTCGCCGGCCTACCTGGCGGCCCATGGCCGGCCGGCGGACATGCAGGCACTGGTTGCCGAGCCGGCGGCGCACAGCTTTGTCGGCTATGCACGCGAGACCGGGCCGCACCCCTGGCAATTCAACGACGCTGCGGGGCGTGTGATCGACTTCATCGCGCCTTCGCGTTTTCACTTCAGCTGCAACAGCCTGGAGGTCGCGGCCATGGCCGCCATGCAGGGCGTGGGCCTGGCACGCCTGCCTGCCTGGCTGGTGGCCGATGCCGTGGCCGAGGGCCGGCTGCAGAAGGTGCTGCAGGAGCCGCAGCCCTTTGGCTACGCGCTCAGCGCGGTATGGCCGCAGGCGCGGGCGCTGCCGCTGAAGACGCGGGTGGTCATCGACATGCTGGTCGAGCGCCTGCCGTCGTTGCTCGACGCACGCTGACCCTGCTGCCGGCAGGGTCGGCGCGCCAGGGGACTAGACGACCGGTCTAATCGGCGCACAATAGCCCCCGTGACCACCGACCAACCCTCCGCCAAGACCCACATCCTTCGCTGTGGCGAGCGCCTCATTGCCGCCAAGGGCTTTGTGGGCGTGGGGCTGGCCGAGATCCTGGCGGCGGCCGGTGTGCCCAAGGGATCGTTCTACCATTACTTCAGCTCCAAGGAGCGCTTCGGCGAGGCCCTGCTGGCCAGCTACATGGAGCGCTACCTGGCGCACCTCGAGCAGATGCTGGCGCCCGATGGCCAGCCCGCCCGTGTGCGGCTGATGCGCTACTGGGCCTACTGGAACGTATCGCAGTGCGGGGTGGACGGCCCGGCCTGCGATGCCGGTGCCGGCGAAGGCAGCAAGTGCCTGGTCGTCAAGCTCAGCGCCGAGGTGGCCGACATGTCGGACACCATGCGCATCGCCCTGCGCGATGGCACCACGCAGATCGTCGCGCGGCTCGCCCGCTGCCTGGGCGAGGCCGTGCAGGACGGCTCGGTGCCGGCCGCCACGGACCCCGAGGCCATGGCGCTCACGCTCTACGAAATGTGGCTGGGCGCTAGCCTGCTGGCCAAGCTGCGGCGCGATGGCTCATCGTTCGAGCATGCGCTGCGCGCCACGGATGCCTTGCTGGGCGGCGCGGATCCCAGGCCCGGTGCTCCATCGGCGCCGGCCAGGCCGCAAGTCGCACATGCGCAGGGAGGCCGGGCGGCGCCTCGCGCGGGCAAAGGCAAGGCGCCGCGTCTGTCCGCCTGAAAGCAGTCGTTTCAGTACCTCGCGGTGCCCATTTGAATAACTAGCCGACCGGTCTACTTCGATCGAATTCCTTTCCACCCTTCACCACCACAACCCACGGAACCCCCATGCTCAACTTCGATTTCCACAACCCGACCCACATCGCCTTCGGCAAGGACCGCATTGCCGACCTCGCCACCCTGGTGCCCGCCGCGGCCAAGGTGCTCATCCTGGTGGGCGGCGCCAGCGCCGAGAAGACCGGCACGCTGGCCGAGGTGCGCACGGCACTCGGCGCACGCCAGCACGCCACCTTCAGCGGCATCGAGCCCAACCCGAGCTACGAGACCTCGATGAAGGCCGTGGCGCAGATCAAGGGCGGCGGCTTCGATTTCCTGCTCGCCGTGGGCGGCGGCTCGGTGATCGACGCGGTGAAGTTCATCGCCGCGGCCGTGCAGTTCGACGGCGGCGATCCCTGGGCCATCCTGGAGCAGCATGGCCGCAACGTCACCGGCGCGCTGCCCTTCGGCTCGGTGCTCACCTTGCCGGCCACGGGCTCGGAGATGAACAACGGCGGCGTCATCACGCACCGTGCCAAGGGCGCCAAGCTGGCCTTCGGCAGCAAGCACACCTACCCGGTGTTCTCGGTGCTGGACCCGACCAAGACCTATACCCTGCCGCCGCAGCAACTGGCCAATGGCGTGGTCGATGCCTTCGTGCACACGGTGGAGCAGTACCTGACCTACCCGGTGGACGGCGCGGTGCAGGACCGGTTCGCCGAAGGCATTTTGCAGACGCTGATCGAGGTGGGCCCGCGCATCCTGGCCGCGCCCGAGCCGGTGTACGCCGACCGCGCCAACCTGATGTGGACGGCCACCCTGGCGCTCAACGGCCTGATCGGCGCCGGCGTGCCGCAGGACTGGGCCACACACATGATCGGCCACGAACTGACCGCCCTGCACGGCATCGACCATGCGCGCACGCTGGCGGTGGTGCTGCCCTCGCTGCTCGATGCGCAGCGCGCGACCAAGGCTGCCAAGCTGCTGCAGTACGGCGAGCGGGTCTGGGGCATCCGCAGCGGCACCGACGACGAGCGCATCGACGCCACGATTGCCGCCACGCGCGACTTCTTCGAGCGCATGGGCATTCCCACACGCCTGTCGGCCTACGGCGTGGGCGCGGACAGCGTGGCCAAGCTGGTGGCGCAGCTCGAAGCGCACGGCATGGTCACGCTGGGTGAACACCGCGACGTGACGCTGGCGGTGAGCCGCCGCGTGCTCGAAGCGGCACTGTAAGAACCTTCCACTCCACCCACCACCCCTGAAAGCCACACCATGACGAAAAAGATCCTGATGGTCCTGACCTCGCACGACCGGCTCGGCGACACCGGCAAGAAGACGGGCTTCTGGCTCGAAGAGTTTGCCGCGCCGTATTACGTGTTCAAGGATGCGGGCGTGCAGATCACGCTGGCCTCGCCCCAGGGCGGCCAGCCGCCGCTGGACCCCAAGAGCGACGACCCCAGCGCACAGACCGACGCCACGCGCCGCTTCAAGGCAGACACTGACGCGCAGCGCGTGCTGGCGAACACCGTGGCGCTGGCCAGCGTGCGCGCAGAGGACTTCGACGCCGTGTTCTACCCCGGCGGCCACGGCCCGCTGTGGGACCTGGCCGAGGATGCGCTGTCGATCGCGCTCATCGAGAAGACCTTTGCCGCAGGCAAGCCCCTGGCCCTGGTCTGCCATGCCCCGGGCGTGCTGCGCCACGCCAAGGCACCGGACGGCAAGCACCTGGTCGACGGCAAGAAGGTCACCGGCTTCACCAACACCGAGGAAGAGGCCGTGCAACTGACCAAAGTGGTCCCCTTCCTCGTGGAAGACATGCTCAAGGCCGCGGGCGGCCAGTACGCCAAGGGGGCCGACTGGGCGCCCTACGTGCTGACCGATGGCAACCTGATCACCGGGCAGAACCCGGCCTCCTCGGAGCAGGGCGCGCACGCCGTGCTGCAGCAACTGGGCTGAAGCCAGGCCCCCGGGGCCTGGGCCCCGGCCAGATCAGTGCGGCAGGATTCCCGGCAGCAGCGGCCGGGCCAGCCGCTGGCGCCACCACTTGAGCGCCTCGCCCATGTGCTCGGGCTTCCAGGCCAGCCAGAAGGTCTCGTCGGCCCGGGGCTCCTGCACCACCAGCTCCACCAGGATGCCGGTCTGGAGCTCGTGGAGCACGCAGGCGCGCGGCACGAAGCCGTGGCCCAGGCCCGCGCTCTGACAGGCGATCTTGGCCGCCATGGAGGGCACGGTGATGCGCCGCTGCCCTGCCAGCAGGCCCACCGTGCGGTCCGACAGCGAGCGCGCGCCATCGCCCACCACCACGGCGGTGTGCTCCAGCAGGTCGTTGCGGGCCAGCGGGCGCTGCAGTTGCGCCAGCGGGTGCGTGGCCGTCACGCAGAAGGCGAATTCCAGGCTGCCCACGGCCACCGCCTTGTAACCCCCGCCAGCCGGGCCTTCGCCCGCCGCCACGATGATGTCGGCGCGGCCTTCGCGCAGCGCCTCCCAGGTGCCGGTGAGGGCCTCGCAGCCAATGCGCAGGCGCGTGCCGCAGTTCAGGTCCTCGAAGGCGCAGATGTCGTCGTTGAAGGCGCTGGTGGGGATCAGCGAGTCGTGCACCAGGCGCAGTTCCGACTCGAAGCCCGTGGCGATCTGGCGCATGCGCGATTCCAGGTGGCCGGCCGCCACCAGCAGCCAACGCCCTTCCTTGAGCATCTCCTGCCCCGCAGGCGTGAGCGTGACGCGCGGGCCGTTGCGCGTGAACAGGGCAAAGCCCAGCTGTTCCTCCAGCTTGCCCACGGCATAGGAGATGGTGGACGGCACCTTGTGCAGTTGCTCGGACGCACCCGCGAAGGAGCCGTGCCGGGCAATGGCATCCACGAGTTCGATGGCGTCGAGGGTCAGTTTCAGCATGGTCAGGCGGGTGAAATTTTCATCATCGAAATTATCGATCATGGAGCCTTTGATGTTTCAACCTAAGGCCCCCTCTGCGGCAAGATACTTCCTTCACCCGAGCACTGCAGCTCTATGACAACTGCCAGATGGCAGGACAGGAGTTCAGTGTGAACCCCATCGAATCTGAAGAAAGGACACCACCATGCTCGACATCCGCAAAGCCCACCAACGCGGCAACGCCAACCACGGCTGGCTGCATTCGCGCCACACCTTTTCGTTCGGCCACTACCGCGACCTCAAGCAGCAAGGCTTTTCGGACCTGCTGGTGATCAACGACGACCGCGTCGCCCCCTCCAAGGGCTTCGGCACCCACGGCCACCGCGACATGGAAATCTTCTCCTACGTGCTTGAAGGCGCGCTGGAGCACAAGGACTCCATGGGCACGGGCTCGGTCATCCGCCCCGGCGACGTGCAGATGATGAGCGCCGGCACCGGCGTGGAGCACAGCGAGTTCAACCACTCGGGTGACGAAGCCGTGCACTTCCTGCAGATCTGGCTCGTGCCCGGTGTGCGCGGTGCCGCACCGCGCTACCAGCAGGTGCACTTCAGCGAGGCCGACAAGCGTGGCCGCCTGCGCCAGATCATCTCGCCCGAAGGCGCGGACGGCTCCCTGGCCGTGAACCAGGACGCCCGGGTCTATGCCGGTCTGTTCGATGGCGATGAATGGGCCACGCTGGACGTGGCTGCCGACCGCCATGTGTATGTGCACGTGGCCCGCGGCAGCCTCACGGTCAACGGCGAGCGCCTGTCCGAAGGCGACGGGGCCCGCATCCGCGAGCCCAGGGAGCTGCGCTTTGCCGACGGTGAGCAGGCCGAGGTGCTGGTGTTCGACCTGCGCCCCAACGAGCTGCCCGTGATGCCCCGCTGAGTTCGCTTTCTTTTTTCAAGCCATTTTTTTCAATTTCCAGGAAATTCCCATGACGCCCATCGCCAAGCCCACCGCCGGTTCCACGCTGCTCACCCCGAACGACCACACCCTGGTGATGATCGACTTCCAGTCGCAGATGGCCTTTGCCACGCATTCCATCGACGCGATCACGCTGCGCTCCAACGCCGGCCTGGTGGCCAGCGCAGCGGCCGGCTTCCAGGTGCCGACCATCCTCACCACCGTGGCCGAAAAGAGCTTTTCGGGCCCCATGTTCGAGGAAGTCACGGCCCCCTTCCCCGGCCAGGCGCTGCTGGACCGCACTTCCATGAACACCTGGGAGGATGCCGCGGTGATCGATCGCATCAATGCCATCGGCAAGCCGCGCATCGTGCTGGCCGGCCTGTGGACCAGCGTCTGCATCGTCGGGCCGGCCCTGTCGGCACTGGACCAGGGCTTCGAGGCCTACGTGATCGCCGACGCCAGCGGCGACATCTCCACCGAGGCCCACAACCGCGCCATGGAGCGCATGGTGCAGGCCGGTGCACGGCCCATCACCGCGCTGCAGTACCTGCTGGAGCTGCAACGCGACTGGGCCCGCACGGAGACCTATGACATGACGACGGGCATCGCCAAGAAGTTCGGCGGGGGCTACGGTCTTGGCATCACCTACGCCAAGACCATGTTCAACGCCCACGAAGGCTGAGCGCGGCTGATAAAACTCTTCTGGCGTCGTTGCTGCGTCTTGTCGTACTCGCGTACTGCCTGCGACGCAGCGCCTAGCCAGAACCGCTTCGCTGAGTTTTCTCAGCCGCGCCGGGGGTAACCTCCAGGCGCCGTTGTGGCCGCAAGTGCCATCCGCTCAATTCCCGCTTCTGAAAGAATCCTTCCCATGGCCCAGACCAGCACGCCCGACCTGATCCTGCACTACGGCCGCTTCACCACGCTCAACCGGGCCCAGCCCACGGCCAGCGCCGTGGCCATCGCGGGTGGCCGCTTCATCCAGGTCGGCACGGACCGCGAGATCCTGCCGCTGGCCGGCCCCGGCACCCGCGTCATCGACCTGCAGGGCCGTTCGGTCCTGCCCGGCCTCATCGACAACCACCTGCACATCATCCGCGGCGGCCTGAACTTCAACATGGAACTGCGCTGGGACGGCGTGCGCAGCCTGGCCGACGCCATGGCCATGCTGCGCCGCCAGGTGGCGGTGACGCCCGCGCCGCAGTGGGTGCGCGTGGTGGGCGGCTTCACCGAACACCAGTTTGCCGAGAAGCGCCTGCCCACCATCGCCGAGCTCAATGCCGTGGCGCCCGACACGCCGGTGTTCATCCTGCACCTGTACGACCGCGCCCTGCTCAACGCCGCCGCGCTGCGCGCCGTGGGCTACACGCGCGAGACCCCCGCGCCCCCGGGCGGCGAGATCGTGCGCGACAGCGCGGGCAACCCCACAGGCCTGCTGCTGGCCAAGCCCAATGCCGCCATCCTCTACGCCACGCTGGCCAAGGGCCCGAAGCTGCCGCACGACTACCAGGTCAATTCCACGCGCCACTTTATGCGCGAGCTCAACCGCCTCGGTGTCACGGGCGCCATCGACGCGGGCGGGGGCTTCCAGGCCTACCCTGACGACTACGCCGTAATCCAGGAGCTGGCCGACGCCGACCAGCTCACCATCCGCCTGGCCTACAACCTGTTCACGCAAAAGCCCAAGCAGGAGAAAGAGGACTTCCTGCACTGGACAGCCACCTCGCAGTACAAGCAGGGCACGGACTACTTTCGCCACAACGGCGCGGGCGAGATGCTGGTGTTCTCGGCTGCCGACTTCGAGGACTTCCGCCAGCCCCGGCCCGACATGGGCCCGGAGATGGAGGACGACCTGGAAGACGTGGTGCGCATCCTGGCGCAGAACCGCTGGCCCTGGCGCATGCACGCCACCTACGACGAGACCATCACCCGCGCGCTCGACGTGTTCGAGAAGGTGAACCGCGACACGCCGCTGGCCGGCCTGAACTGGTTCTTCGACCATGCCGAGACCATCTCCGAGCGCTCCATCGACCGCATCGCGGCGCTGGGCGGCGGCGTGGCCGTGCAGCACCGCATGGCCTACCAGGGTGAGTACTTCGTCGAACGCTACGGCGCCGGCGCGGCCGAGGCCACGCCGCCCGTCAAGCGCATGCTCGAAAAAGGCGTCAAGGTCTCCGCAGGCACCGACGCCACGCGTGTGGCTTCGTACAACCCCTGGGTATCCCTGTCCTGGCTGGTCACCGGCAAGACGGTGGGCGGCCTGCAGCTGACCCCGCAGCGCAACTGCCTGGACCGCGAGGCCGCGCTGCGCATGTGGACCGAGAACGTGACCTGGTTTTCCAACGAAGAGGGCAAGAAGGGCCGCATAGAGGTGGGCCAGCTCGCCGACCTGGTGGTGCCCGACCGCGACTTCTTCGCCTGCCCCGAATCCGACATCGCCGACACCACGGCCCTGCTCACCGTGGTGGGTGGCAAGGTGGTCTACGGCGTGGGCGAATTCGCCGCGCACGACGGTGCCGCGCCGCCGCCCGCCATGCCCGACTGGTCGCCGGTGCGCACCTTCGGCGGCTACGCCGGCTGGGGCGACCAGGAAGGCAAGCCCCTGCAGGCGGCCCTGCGCCAGGCGGCTGCCGCCTGTGCCTGCGCCAATGACTGCAATGTGCACGGCCACCAGCACGCCACGGCCTGGAGCAGCCAGCTGCCGATTGCCGACCTCAAGGGCTTCTGGGGCGCGCTGGGCTGCGCCTGCTGGGCGGTGTGATGTCGGAAGTCCTTCACTCCGCAGCGACCGCGCCCTGGGTGCAGTCGCTGGCCCTGCTGTGCCTGTGTGCGGCCTACCTGCAGGGCGGCCTGGCCAAGGCGCGCGACTTCGCTGGTGCCGTGGCCGAGATGCGGCACTTCGGCCTGGCGCCGGCCGCGCCGCTGGCGCTGGCCACGATTGCCTTGCAGCTGGGCGCTTCGGCCCTGGTGGTCTCGGGCTGGCACCGGTGGCTGGGGGCGCTGGCCCTGGCGGGCTTCACGGTGCTGGCGGCCTTCGTGGCCGACCGCTTCTGGCAGGCCGCACCGGCAGAGCGCCGGGCCACGGCCAACGCATTCTTTGAACACTGGGGTCTGGCGGGCGGTTTCGTGCTCGTGGCCTGGCACGACCTGGGAGGCCTTTATGGCGCATGAACACCAACACCCCTCCGCGCAACCTGCCGCTGCAGCCAGCGGCGGCGCCTTCGCCCCGCTGCGCCTGCCGGTGTTCGCGGTGCTGTGGGCCGCCACCATCCTGGGCAACATCGGCAGCTTCATGCGCGACGTGGCCAGCGCCTGGATGGTGACCGAGCTGTCCACCAGCCCCACGGCCGTGGCCCTGGTGCAGACGGCGGCCACGCTGCCGATCTTCCTTCTCGCGTTGCCGGCCGGCGTGCTGTCGGACATCCTTGACCGGCGGCGCTTCCTGATCGGCGTGCAGATCCTGCTGGCCGGCGTGAGCGGTGCCCTGCTGCTGCTGGCGCACACCCACACCCTCACGGTGGAGTACCTGATCGCGCTGACCTTCCTGGGCGGCGTGGGCGCAGCCCTGATGGGCCCGACCTGGCAGTCCATCGTGCCCGAGCTGGTGCCGCGCAGCGAGCTGCGCAATGCCGTGGCGCTCAACTCGCTGGGCATCAACATCGCCCGTGCCGTGGGCCCGGCGGTGGGCGGCCTGCTGCTGGCCAGCTTCGGCGCGGCAGCGGCCTATGGCCTCGACGTGCTGAGCTACGTGTTTGTGGTCGCGGCCCTGCTGTGGTGGCGCCGGCCGCCGGCCGTGGACACGGGGCGCAATGAGCAGTTCTTCGGCGCCTTCCGGGCTGGCGTGCGCTATGCCCGCGCCAGCCGCGAGCTGCACGTGGTGCTGCTGCGCGCGGCGGTGTTCTTCCTGTTCGCAAGCTCGGTGTGGGCAATGTTGCCGCTGGTGGCCCGGCGCATGCTGGGCGGCTCGGCCGGGTTCTATGGCGTGCTGCTGGGCGCGGTGGGTGCGGGCGCCATCTTGGGCGCCGTGCTGCTGCCCCGGCTGCGCCGCCGGCTCGACACCGATGGCCTGGTGCTCACCGCCTCGCTGCTCACCGCGGTTGTGATGGGGGCGCTGACCCTGGCGCCGCCGCAATGGGCCGCCGTGGCGCTGATGCTGGTGCTGGGCTTGGGCTGGATCATTGCGCTGACCACGCTCAACGGCGTGGCCCAGGCGGTGCTGCCCAACTGGGTGCGCGGGCGCGGCCTGGCCATCTACCTCATGGTGTTCAACGGTGCCATGGCGGCCGGCAGCCTGGGCTGGGGCCTGGTGGCGGGGCAAATGGGGTTGGCGACCACGCTGCTCATCGGCGCGGCCGGGCTGGTGCTGGTGGCCTTCGTGTTCCACCGCGTGAAGCTGCCCACGGGCGAGGCGGACCTGCAGCCCTCGCGCCACTGGCCCGAGCCCCTGCTGGCCGAACCCGTGGCGCACGACCGCGGCCCGGTCATGGTGCAGGTGGAGTACCGCATCCGCAAGGAGGACCAGCCGGCCTTCCTGCAGGCCATGCAACGGGTGGCCGCGGAGCGCCGGCGCGACGGCGCCTATGCCTGGGGCGTGGCCGAGCACACGGGCGAGCCCGAGCGCGTGATCGAATGGTTCCTGGTCGAATCCTGGGCCGAGCACCTGCGCCAGCACGACCGCGTCTCCCAGGCCGATGCCGACCTGCAGGCCCAGGCGCTGCGCTTTCACCAGGGGCCTGGCAAGCCCGTGGTGCACCACTACCTGGCGCTGGCGCCAGGGGCTTGAGGGCTCAGGCGGCCTGCTCGTCCACGGCCTCCACCTCCACCAGACAGTCGTAGAAGGTGGGGGCGCGGCCCAGGTCGGTCAGGGCCTGGCTGGTGATCTCGTTGACGTTGGTGCCGTCGAGCCCCAGCTTGCGCCACCAGATGCCCATGCCGTTGACCACGCCGGGCCGGGCCCGGCGCGACACGCTGGCGTGGCAGCGGTAGCTGCCCCGGGCGTTGAACACGCGCACGATGCTGTCGTTGGCGATGCCGCGCGCCTCGGCGTCGTCGGGGTGGATCTCCAGCAGCGGCCGGCCTTCGATGTCGCGCAAGGTCTTCACGTTGACGAAGCTGGAGTTCAGGAAGTTGCGCGCGGGCGGCGAGATCATCGCCAAGGGGTAGGCAGCCGAGCTGCCCTGCAGCTCGTAGTTGGGCAGGTGGTCGGGCAGGCCGTCCAGGCCCTGGGTGGCCAGGCGTGCGCTGTAGAACTCGCATTTGCCCGAGGGCGAGGGGAACTGGCCCTCGGCAAACGGCGCGTCGGGCATGGCCAGCGTGGCAAAGCCCTGCGATTCGAGCAGCGCATAGTCCACCGCATCGCCGAAGGCCTGGCGGCACAGGGTGGCGTCGTCGTCGGCAAAGCACGGGTCGGTGTAGCCCATGCGCGCGGCTAGGTCGCGGAAGATCTGGGCGTTGGAGCGCGCCTCGCCCAGCGGGGCGATGGCCGGGCGGTTGAGCACCACGTCGGTGTGGCCGTAAGAGAGGTGCACGTCCCAGTGCTCGAGCTGCGTGGTGGCCGGCAGGATGTAGTCGGCGTAGTCGGCCGTATCGGTGTGAAAGTGCTCCAGCACCACGGTGAACAGGTCTTCGCGCGCAAAGCCCTGCACCACCTTGCCCGACTCGGGGGCCACGGCCACGGGGTTGCTGTTGTACACCACCACGGCCTGCACCTGGGGGCCGAAGCCGGGCGAGGCCGGGCGCAGCAGGTCGTCGCCGATGGTGGACATGTTGATGGTGCGCGGCTGGCGGCCCGCCAGCAGGTCGGGGCGCTGCAGCACGGCGCGCTGCACCGGGTACTGGCCCGAGCTGGACAGCAGCATGCCGCCCGCACGGTGGCGCCAGGCGCCCGTGAGCGCCGGCAGGCAGGTGACGGCGCGCACGGCATTGCCGCCGCCGCGCACGCGCTGCATGCCGTAGTTCAGGCGGATGGCGGCGGGCTGGGTCGTGCCGTAGTCCTTGGCCAACTGGCGGATCTGCTCCACGGAAATGCCGCAGACTTCGGCCGCGCGTTCGGGTGGCCACTGCAGGGCGCGCTCGCGCAGGCCTTCCCAGCCCAGGGTGTGGCGTGCGATGTAGTCGTGGTCCAGCCAGTCGTGGGCGATCAGCTCGTGCATCAGCGCCAGGGCCAGCGCGGCATCGGTGCCGGGGCGCAGGGCGATGTGCTCGTGGCACTTGTCGGCTGTCTCGGTCTTGCGCGGGTCGATGCAGACCAGCTTCGCACCGTTGCGCTTGGCCTGCTGGGCATAGCGCCAGAAATGCAGGTTGCTGCCGATGGAGTTGCTGCCCCAGATCAGGATCAGCTGTGCCTCGGCGAAGAACTCCACCTTCATGCCGACCTTGCCGCCCAGGGTCTGCACCAGGGCCTCGGCGCCGGCCGAGGCGCAGATGGTGCGGTCCAGCAGCGAGGCGCCGAGCTGGTGGAAGAAGCGCCGGTCCATGCTCTCGCCCTGCACCATGCCCATGGTGCCGGCGTAGCTGTAGGGCAGGATGGCCTCGGGGTCGTGCGCGGCGATGGTGGAAAGGCGCTGTGCGATGTCGCCCAGGGCCTCGTCCCAGCTGACGGGCGTGAACTGCCCGCTGCCCTTGGGGCCGCTGCGTTTGAGCGGTGTGAGCACCCGCTCCGGGTGGTAGCTGCGCTCGGTATAGCGCGAGACCTTGGCGCACAGCACGCCATCGGTGTGCGCATGCGCGGGGTTGCCCTGCACCCGGGTGGCCACGCCATCGACCACGGTGGTCAGCAGCGCGCAGGTGTCGGGGCAGTCGTGGGGGCAGGCGCCACGTACCATCAGGGACACGGATTCAGGGGAAACAGGGGCCGAAATCGTAGGCATGGGTGGGGCTGGTCGTTAAACTGGCATGCAGGGCTGGTGGCGCGCTTGTGGCGCGGCCCGTCCGGGCGTATCGCGGACGCACCGCTCTTGGGATTTTCTTAGAACCGGGATTTCACCATGAACCACGTTGTATTGGGGCGCAGGCAGTTTTCCGTGGGCTTGGGTGCCGTGGCACTCGCCGGCTTTCAGACCGCCCGGGCGCAGAGCGAAGGGCGCATCGTGCTGGGCCAGTCGGCCCCGTTCACGGGGCCGGCGGCGCAGCTCGGTATCCAGTTCCACCAGGGGGCCAAGCTGTTCTTCGACCAGCTCAATGCCCAGGGCGGCGTGGGCAAGCGGCAGATCGAGATCCGCACGCTCGACGATGGCTACGAGCCGGACCGCTGCGCCGAAAACACCCGAAAACTCATGGCCGACGACGTGTTCGCGCTGTTCGGCTATATCGGCACCCCCACCAGCCTGGCGGCGCTGCCACTGTTCACCAAGGAGAAGGTGCCGTTCTTCGGCCCGTTCACCGGGGCCGAGGCCTTGCGCCAGCCGTTCAACCGGCTGGTGTTCCATGTGCGCGCCTCGTACTACGACGAAACCGCGCTCATCGTGCGCCAGCTCACCAACCTGGGGCTCAAGAAGATCGCGGTCTTCCACCAGAACGATGCCTATGGCAAGGCCGGGCTCGATGGCGTGGTGCGTGCGCTGACCGAGCAGAAACTGGCGCCCGTGGCCACGGCGACGGTGGAGCGCAATTCGGTGGATGTGAAGGCCGCCGTCGAGAAGCTGGTGGCCGCCAAGCCCGATGCCGTGGTGCAGATCGCCGCGTACGCGGGCAGCGCCGCCTTCGTGCGGGCCGCGCGCAAGGCGGGCTTTGGCGGCACGTTCTACAACGTGTCCTTCGTGGGCACGCAGGCCCTGGCCGACGAGCTGGGCAAGGACGGCGCCGGCGTGGTGGTCTCGCAGGTCATGCCTTCGCCCTACCAGCCCTCGCGCCAGATCACGCGCGAGTTCCTGGAGGCCATCAAGAAGGGAGGCGACAAGGTGCAGGCCAACTACTCCAGCATGGAGGGGTTCGTGGCGGCTCGCGTCTTTGCCGAAGGCCTGCGCCAGGCCAACGGCAAGATCACCCGCGACAGCCTGATCGCCGGGCTCGAAGGCCTGGGCAGCCAGGCCATCTCGGGCTTCCAGGTGTCCTACAGCGCCACCGACCATGCGGCCTCGAACTTCGTCGAGATGTCGATGCTGACCGGTGATGGGCGCGTGAGGACCTGACGCCCCTTGCGTGTCAGCCGAAGGCCTTGGTCGATGCCAGGCCCTGCATGAAGGCCTCGCAGCGGCCCAGTTGTTCCAGGCTCACGTACTCGTCGGGCTGGTGCGCCTGCTGGATGCTGCCGGGGCCGCAGACCACGGTGGGGATGCCGGCGTTCTTGAACAGCCCGGCTTCGGTGCCGAAGGCCACCAGGGTGGTGCCCTGCTCGCCGCTCAGTTCCTGCGCCAGGCGGGTCACGGCGTCGTCCTTGCTGCCCAGAAAGCTCGGGATCTCGCAGATGGTCTCGAAGCTGAAACCGGTCTGTGGCGCCACCTTCTGCATCGCAGGTTCGAGCGAGCGCGCATAGGCCAACACCTCGGACTGCATCTGGGCGGCGTTGGCCGTGGGCAGGTCGCGGAATTCGTAGCGGAATTCGGCGTCGCGCGGCACCACGTTGTCGGCAATGCCGCCGTGGAACTGGCCCACGCTGGCGGTGGAGAACGGCACGTCGAAACCCTCGAAGCGCGGCTCGCTGCGCTCGAAGCCCTCGGCCATGTCGCGCACCCGGCCCACCACGCGCGCCGCCATCTCGATGGCGTTCACCGAATGCGGCGTGAGCGAGGAATGTGCTTCCTTGCCGCGCACGCAGCACTTGTAGCGGTACACGCCCTTGTGGGCAATGGCCGGCACCATGCTCGTGGGCTCGCCCACGATGCAGGCCAGCGGACGGATGTTGGCGTCGCGCAGGTCGGCGATCAGCTCCTTCACGCCGAAGCAGCCCACTTCTTCGTCATAGCTGAAGGCGAAGTGCACGGCAAATGGCGCGTCGCTGGCCAGGAACTGCGCGGCGTGCGAGAGCGCGATGCCGATGAAGGCCTTCATGTCGGCACTGCCGCGGCCGTACAGGTTGCCGTCCTTGACGAGGGCACTCAGCGGGTCCATCGTCCAGTCTTGGCCGTCCCAGGGCACGGTGTCGGTGTGGCCCGAGAGGATGATGCCGCTCTGTTTGCCCTCGCCCAGCGTGGCGAACAGGTTGGCCTTGGTCTTGTCGTCGTTGTAGGTCAGGCGGCTTTTCACGCCCAGCTTTGCCAGGTGGTCGCGGATGAAGTGGATCAGCTCCAGATTGGAGTTCTGGCTCACCGTGTTCATGCGCACCAGGGTCTGCGCAAGGTCGAGGGCGGGGGAGGAAATCATGGGCATGGACTGGTGATTAACCCGGGTTGGCACATAGGTTGCTGTGAGAACGTATTTACGGCTTTTCCGGGGTCGCGTTGAGGTGCAATCGGGATGAGTGCGGTGCCAATGTTGCGCCGCATGGGCTCGTGCCCATGCAAGCGGCTTCGCCCCGCAATCGCCCGATTGCACCTCAACCCGAAGGGCAAGTGCCTTGTCGGGTGGTCTGCGGCGTTGCGGCGCTCGCCAATAGCTGGGCTATTGGCAGCGCACCGCGCCTAGCATCTCATCCCGACAAGGAACTTGCGCGATCCCCGGAAAAGCCATAAATACGTTCTCGCGCTAGACTGTGAAATCGTAAGGACACATATCATGAACGTTATTGACTCCATCGTCACCCAGGCCGCCAGTATTGCAGCGGTGCGCCGGGACATTCACGCCCACCCCGAGCTGTGCTTCGAAGAGGTGCGCACGGCCGACGTGGTGGCCAACAAGCTCACCGAATGGGGCATTCCCATCCACCGCGGCCTGGGCACCACGGGCGTGGTCGGCATCGTCAAGGGGCGTGACGGGGGGGCCAGCGGCCGGGCCATCGGCCTGCGCGCCGACATGGACGCCCTGCCCATGCAGGAGTTCAACACCTTTGCCCATGCCAGCAAGCACACCGGCAAGATGCACGCCTGCGGGCATGACGGCCACACGGCCATGCTGCTTGCTGCAGCGCAGCATTTCGCCAAGCACCGCAATTTCGACGGCACCGTGTACCTGATCTTCCAGCCGGCCGAAGAGGGCGGTGGCGGTGCGCGCGAGATGATCACCGACGGCCTGTTCGAGCAGTTCCCCATGCAGGCCGTCTACGGCATGCACAACTGGCCCGGCATGCCCGTGGGCCAGTTCGCGGTGAGCCCGGGGCCGGTGATGGCGTCGAGCAACGAGTTCAAGATCACCATCCGCGGCAAGGGCAGCCACGCCGCGTTGCCGCACAACGGCATCGACCCGGTGCCGATCGCCTGCCAGATGGTGCAGGCCTTCCAGACCATCATCAGCCGCAACAAGAAGCCGGTGGACGCGGGCGTGATCTCGGTGACCATGGTGCACGCGGGCGAAGCCACCAACGTGGTGCCCGACAGCTGCGAGCTGCAGGGCACGGTGCGCACTTTCTCCATCGAGGTGCTGGACCTGATCGAAAAGCGCATGAAGCAGGTGGCCGAGCACACCTGCGCCGCGCACGACGCCACCTGCGAATTCCACTTCCACCGCAACTACCCGCCGACCGTGAACTCGCCGGCCGAGGCCGAGTTCGCGCGCAAGGTCATGGCCGGCATCGTCGGCGAGGCCAATGTGATGGTGCAGGAGCCCACCATGGGCGCCGAGGACTTCGCCTTCATGCTGCAGGCCAAGCCCGGTGCCTACTGCTTCATCGCCAACGGCGACGGCGCCCACCGCGAGATGGGCCATGGCGGCGGCCCCTGCACGCTGCACAACCCGAGCTACGACTTCAACGACGACCTGATCCCGCTGGGCGCGACCTACTGGGTCAAGCTGGCCGAAGAGTGGCTGGCCCAGCCCACGGCGGCCTGACTGACACCGGTTGTCGTTTCTGTCCTGAAGCCCTGGGCGCCCCTGCGTGCCCCGGGTTTTCTTTGTGTTCCCAACCCACCCACGAAAGCAACCGCCCCATGATCGGCATCGTCGACGCCTTTTCGCCCAGCTACGCCCAGGCCCGCAAGAAGTTTCTGGAGGGCGCGGCGGCGGCCGGCCTGCCCATCGAGTCGTATGCCCATCCGCTCAAGGGCCGCGATGGCGAGGACCTGGCCATGGACGTGGTGCGCGATGGTCCGGCCGGCGCGAAGAAGCTGCTCATCGTGAGCAGTGCCTGCCACGGGGTGGAAGGCTACTGCGGCACGGGCGTGCAGGTGTTCGCGCTGCACGACCAGGAGTGGCGTGACAAGGCGCACGCGGCCGGTGTGGCCACGCTCTACATCCATGCGCTCAACCCCTATGGTTTCTCGCACGTGCGCCGCTTCACGCACGAGAACGTGGACCTGAACCGCAACTTCCAGGATTTCAGCCAGCCCCTGCCCGTGAACGAGGCCTACCGCGAGGTGCAGCCCCTGCTGCTGCCCGAGCAATGGCCACCCGGTGCCGACAACTTGGCTGCCGTGCAGCAGTACATCGACACGCATGGCGAGGGTGCCTGGCAGGCCGCAATATCGCGCGGCCAGCACGAGTTTCCGCAGGGCCTGTTCTTCGGCGGCACCAAGCCCACCTGGAGCAACCGCACGCTGCGCCAGGTGCTGCGCCAGCATGGCGCCGGCGCCTCGCAGATCGCCTGGATCGACCTGCACACCGGCCTGGGCCCGAACGGCCATGGCGAGCGCATCTACGCGGGCAAGGACGACGCTGCCTCGGTGGCCCGTGCCCGCGCCTGGTGGGGTGGCGGCGGTGCCACGCCGGTGACCTCGATCTACGACGGCTCCTCGACCTCGGCCTTCCTCACCGGGCTGATGTGGAACGCGATCTACGACGAATGCCCGCACGCCGAGAGCACGGGCATCGCCATGGAGTACGGCACCGTGCCGGTGCTCGACGTGATGAATGCGATCCGCGCCGAACAGTGGCTCAACCTGCACCCGGATGCACCGGCCGAACAGGCGAAACAGATCAAGGCGCAGATGCTGGAAGCCTTCTACACCGACACCGACGCCTGGAAGGGTCAGATCGTAAGCCAGGCCCGCCAGTCGATGTTCCAAGCCGTGGACGGCTTGAGCAACTGACTTACAGGCCCAGTTCGGTCAACCCTGGATGGTCATCCGGGCGCCGGCCCTGGGGCCAGTGGAACAGCCGGTCGGCCGCTTTGATCGGCTGGTCGTTGATGCTGGCATGGCGCACGGCCATGAGCCCGGCGTCGTTGAATTCCCAGTTCTCGTTGCCGTGGCTGCGAAACCAGTTGCCTGCATCGTCGTGCCATTCGTAGGCGAAGCGCACCCCGATGCGGTGCGAGCTGAACGCCCAGATTTCCTTGATGAGCCGGTAGTCGAGCTCGCGCGCCCACTTGCGCTCGAGGAACTGCTGCGCTGCCGCGCGCCCGACCGGGAACTCGGCGCGGTTGCGCCAGCGTGTGTCCTCGGTGTAGGCCAGCGCTACGCGTGCCGGATCGCGCGAGTTCCAGCCGTCTTCGGCCAGGCGGACTTTCTGGATCGCGGTTTCCAGCGAAAAGGGGGGCAGGGGCGGGCGGGATTCCATGGGCGGCACCTCGGTATGGGCAGAGCCGATAAGGTGTAGACAAGTCTGTCTACGTCGTCATCATAAACGCATGTAGACAGACTTGTCTACAATGGCCCCATGCTGCTTGCTCCCCCCATCGACGTCCAGGACCTGCCCGCGCGCGAGCGCCTGCTGCACACGGCGCACCGGCTGTTCTACCGCGAGGGCATCCGCGCCACGGGCATCGACAAGGTGATCGCCGAATCGGGCGTGACCAAGGTGACCTTCTACCGGCACTTTCCGAGCAAGAACGACCTCGTCTGCGCCTACCTGGAGATGCGCCACGCCCTGTGGATGGCCTGGTTCGCCGATGCGCTGGCGCGCCATGGCAAGGCCGGCACCGGATTGGCCGCCCTGGCGCCCGCGCTGGGCGAGTGGTTCACCCGCGAGGACTTCCGCGGCTGCGCCTTCATCAACAGCGTGAGCGAGTTGGGCGACACGGTGCCCGAAGTGAATGCCATTGCCCGCCGCCACAAGCAGGACATGACAGACCTGCTGGCCATGCTGTTGCCGCCATCGGCCACGCAAGCGCAGGATGCGCAGGCATTGGCCCTGGTGGTGGAGGGTGCCATCGTGCGGGCGCAACTGGGTGAGCCGGTGCCTGCGGTGCTGGCCAGCGTGTCGCACCTCTTGCCCGCATTGCTGCCCCGGCGCTGACCTACTCCAGCCGTGCGCCCTGCGTGGCGCCGTGGCCGGTGTCCCGGTCGTACTGCTTCTCGCGTTCCACGTGCTCCTGCAGCAGGCGGCGCCCCAGCGCGTCGGCTTCGCGCTCCAGGGTGGCGCAATCGGCGGCTGCCGGCAGCCGGGCAATGCCCTGGTCGATGGCCTGGGCCGCATCCCGCCCGAACTGCGCATGCCCCTGCTCATGCTGCGCCAAGGCGCGCAGGTAGCGGTCAAAGGCGGCCTGCTGTTGCGGCGAGGCGTTGTGCAGTTCGGGCAACTGCACCTCGGTGGAAAGGCGCGTGGTGACCTCCGTGATCGCGCAGCGCCCCGAGGCCTCGCGCCACCAGCGGTAGCTCCAGCGCACATGCCAGCGCGTGTAGCCATGGAAGCGCCGGCCATCCACCACGATGGGCGTGGCCGCCTGCAGCGCCTGGCGCAATGTCTGCCCGGTTTGCAGGTGAACGGTGTAGGGCCGATGCACATGCTCCTGCACCACGGCGGCGCGGGCGGGCAGCAGCGGCAGCACCGCTGCTGCTGCCGCCAGAACGGCAAGCCTGCGCAAGGTCTCAGTCTCCCCAGGGCAGCATCAGCGTGAGCAGCGAGAGCTGGTCGAACTCGGGCGCGAAGGCGTCGATGATGAGCTGGGGCTCGGGGCACAGCGTGGTGTCGGTGATCACTCCGAACTGCACGCCGCCGCCATAGCTCAGGATCGAGACACCGAGGCCGATGTCGCCCGACTGCGGCACCCAGAACATGCACTGCGTGACGCGCGCGCCGCACAGCGTGAGCTGCTCCTTGGGGCCGGGCACGTTGGTCATCACGGCCGTGGTCTTGCGGCCGAACAGGTTGAGCAGCGCATCCTGCGCGGGCTTGATCATCAGGCCGGCCACGGCCAGCATGGCGAACGCCAGGATGGGCTGGGTGCTGCCTTTCAAGGCATTCATGCGCCGACGCACCTCGTACACCCGCTCCACCGGGTTGGCGACGCCGATGGGCAGCACCAGCGGCACCAGGCCGAAGCGGTTGCCCAGCTTCCAGGCCTCTTCCATGGGGCGCAGGTTCACGGGGATCATGGCGCGGATCTCCTGGCCCGTGGGGTCGTCACCCTGGCTGCGCAGGTAGCCGCCGATGGCGCCGGCCACGCAGGACAGCAGCACGTCGTTGATCGAGCAGTTGAGCGCCTTGCCGATGGCCTTGACCTCCTCCAGCGGGATCGGCGGGCACCAGGCCACGCGCTTGGCCTGGCCGGGCTGGCCCTTCAGGCGTGTGGGCGAGTCATCGGGCATCAGCGCCAGGGCCGCCGCGTCGCTCACCAGCTGGTAGGCCACGCGCGCCATGTCCATGGTGCCGGCCAGGCCGTGCTGCATGGCCTTCTCGGGATCGCCCAGCACCTTGAACGAGCGCGCCGCGCCGTCACCCGCCAGGTCCAGCGCCTTGACGGTGAGGCCGGCCAGGGGCTTGATCAACGCGTCGGCGATCCAGTCCTCGGCCGTGGCCGCAGCCTCGCGCTCCTTGCGGCTGCGCTTGGGCGGCTCGGAACCACCGTCCACCAGCGACATGGTGACCGAGATCAGCGCGATGCCGTCGGCAATGCAGTGGTGGATGCGCACGATCAGTGCGCTACCCTGCTGGCCGTCGTCGCCCCGGAAGTTCTCGACCAGGTGCATCTGCCACAGCGGGCGGCGCGGGTCCAGCGGCTCCATGGCGAGTTCGCCCACGCGGTCCTGCAGGGCGCGCTGCATGCTCTGGCCGGGCTCTTGCGGCAGGGTCTCGCGCAGCACGTGGGCGGCGATGTCGAACTGCCGGTCTTCGACCCAGGTGGCACCGGCCGCGTCTTCCACCACGCGCTGGCGAAAACGCGGGTACTGCAGCAGGCGCTGCTGCACGCGCTCGCACAGCGCCTCCCAGCCGATGCCGGGGGCCAGCGTCCACACGCCGTTGATCATCATCAGGTTGCTGTCCGAGTCCATGCGCAGCCAGGCCGTGTCGACCTTGCTCATGCGCTCGCCCGACAGGCCGAGCATGCCGGTGGCGGCGCGGCGCACGTTCTTCTGCACCACGCCGGCGGCCTTGCGCGCCGCAGGGGGCAGGGCCTGGGCGCCGCGGCGGGCCGCCGCCGCCGTGGTGTCCCGGGCCTTGCGAGCGACCTGGGAGGCCGTGTTCAGCGGGTTGGCCAGGCCCTCGGAGCGGGTGGCGTTGGGAGCAGCAATGCGGGTCACCATCGGATGTACACCTGTTGTGGTTGTTTTGGGGGCTTGCCTCTATGGATTGCACGGCCTCTCACCATGCACAGACAAAGAGCCTGTTCCATGCCTTTTTGAAGCCGCGCAAGTCCTTTTTCGGGATGGAATGCAAGGCGCGGGGTGCAGCCAATAGCTCGGCTATTGGCAAGCGCCGCAACGCCGCAGACCGCCCGAAAAGGCACTTGCCCTTCGGGTTGGAGTGAAATCGGGCGATTGCACGCCCCGGCTGCTTGCATGGGCATGAGCCCATGCGGCGCACCCGAAGCATCCACTCATCCCGATTGCACTCCAACGCGGCTGCAAAAAGGCATGGAACAGGCTCTAAGATACAACGCCGCAAACAATTGCCGACACCGTTCTTTCCCTCCCCCATTTTTCGATATCCAAGGAGCAACCCCATGGCCGACCTGAATGCCGCCTTCGAAGCCGCCAAAGCCAATTCCGAGAACCTGAGCGAGCGTCCCAACAATGCCACGCTGCTCAAGATCTACGCGCTGTACAAGCAGGCCACCGTGGGCGACAACACCGAAAAGAAGCCCAGCTTCTCCGACATGGTGGGCCGCGCCAAGTGGGATGCCTGGAACGCGCTCAAGGGCACCGAGGCGGATGCGGCCAAGCAGCAGTACATCGACCTGATCACCGAGCTCAGCTGAGCCCCGGGATTCCCCTGCAGAAAAAGCGGCTCCGGCCGCTTTTTTCATGGACGGGGCAAAGCGCCGATGTTCCAATGGACGGAACTGCATTCTCTTTTGCGTCTGTCTCCGATGCCCCGCAAAGCCGTTTCCGAATCCGTCGCCGATGCCGATGCCGCCCCAGGCGGCGCGGCTGCCGTGGACCGCGCCCTGACCCTGATGGCCGCCTTCCGCCAGGGCGACGGGCCCCTGGCCCTGACCGAGCTGGCCACGCGGACCCGGCTGTACAAGAGCACGGCGCTGCGCCTGCTGGCCTCGCTCGAACATGCGCGCTGGGTGCAGCGGCTGGACGATGGTCGCTATGCCATCGGGCCCGAGGTGGGGCGGCTGCATGCGCTGTATGCGGCCTCGTTCTCGCTCGACCGGGTGGTCATGCCCGTGCTGCGCGAACTGGTGGCCGCCACGGGCGAGAGCGCGGCCTACCACGTGCGCCAGGGCGATGCGCGACTGTGCCAGTTCCGCGTGGATTCGCCGCACCCGATCCGCGACCACATCCGCGCGGGCGACCTGCTGCCGCTGGACCGGGGCACGGGCGGGCGGGTGCTGGTGGCCTTCGATGCCGCGCTGTCCAATTCACTGGGCCGGCACGACCGCGCGCTGTACGCGCGCATCCGCGCCGACGGCTACCTCGCCAGCGTGGGCGACCGGCTCAGCGAGGTGGCGGGCATCTCGGCACCGGTGTTTGCGGCCGATGGCGCGGTGGCCGCCGCCGTCACACTGACCATGCCGGCCCACCGCTACGACGAGCGCTATGTGAAGAGCGTGCTCGAGGCAGCGCGCAGCCTCAGCGGTCAGGTAGGCTGAAGCCTTTTCTTCAACGGTATGTGGTGAGGTGGATATTGGTCTCGGTGCTGCGGATGCCCGCGATCAGGCGGATGCGTTCGAGCACCTGGGCCAGTTCGGCCATGCTGCGTGCCTCCAGCTCGGCCAGCAGGTCCCAGCGGCCGTTGGTGTCGTGCAGGGTGGCCACGCCGGGCTCGCCCAGCAGGCTGGCCACCACCTGCCGCGACTGGTTGCCCTCCACCAGCACCCCCATCCAGGCGCGGATGCGGTCGGGCTCGGCCTCGGGCCGCAGCTTGACGGTGTAGCCCACGATCACCTGGCTGTCTTCGAGCTTGCGGATGCGGTTGGTCACCGTGCCGCGGGAGACGCCGAGCTTGTGCGCCAGGTCGGCGACGTTCATGCGCGCATTGCCACGCAGCAGGGCAATCAGGGAGCGGTCGAGTTCATCCATGGTGTCATGCCATAAAGTGAGCGATGACTGTCATTTTGACAATCAATCCTGCATTTCGGTACATTTTTGACGATTCACATTGCCTCGTGCCCGCCGGACACTGGATGCCACCGAACCGGAGACACCACCATGCGACACGACGCCAGCCCCCAACACACCAGCGTATCCACCCTCTACCTGAGTGCGCCCGAAGCGGTGGAGCTGATCCGGCGCAAGGGCCTTGCGGCCTGCCTGTCCGGCATTGCCGCCCACATCACCGAAGACTTCCTGCGCTGGGAGAGCTTCGACAAGTCCGCCCGGGTGGCCAGCTACTCGCGCGACGGCGCGATCGAGCTCATGCCGATCGCCGACGACGTGACCTACACCTTCAAGTACGTCAACGGTCACCCCAGGAACACGCGCCTGGGCCTGTCCACCGTGATGGCCTTTGGCGTGCTGGCCGACGTGGCCACGGGCACGCCGCAACTGCTCAGCGAACTGACCCTGACCACCGCCCTGCGCACGGCCGCCATGTCAGCCGTGGCCGCCAAGGCCCTGGCGCGGCCGGACAGCCGGGTGATGGCGCTGATCGGCAACGGTGCGCAAAGCGAGTTCCAGGCGCTGGCCTTCCAGCACTTGGTGGGCATCACCGCAGTGCGCCTGTACGACACCGACCCCGCCGCCACCGCCAAGCTGCAGGCCAACCTGCAGACCTCGGGCCTGGTGGTGACGGTGTGCGCCAGCACGGCCGAGGCGGTGCGCGGTGCCGACATCGTCACCACCATCACGGCGGACAAGGCGCGTGCCACGATCATCACCGCCGACATGGTGGAGCCGGGCATGCACATCAACGCCGTGGGCGGCGACTGCCCCGGCAAGACCGAGCTGCAGGCCGAGGTGCTCACGCGCGGCCGGGTCTTCGTCGAATACCCACCCCAGACCCGCATCGAGGGCGAGATCCAGCAGATGCCGGCCGACTTCGCCGTGACCGAGTTGTGGCAGGTGCTGGCCGGCCGCCAGGCCGGGCGCCGCAGCGATGACGAGGTGACGGTGTTCGACTCCGTGGGCTTTGCGCTGGAGGATTTCTCGGCCCTGCGCTTCATGCGCGATGCGGCGCTGGAATTGGGTGTGGGTGAGCGCATCCAGCTGATCCCCGACCTGGCCGACCCCAAGGACCTGTTCGGCATCCTGCGGCAGGCCGTGGCGGTTGCGGCTCCGCGCCTGCAGGCCGTGGCCTGAGGTTCAGGCCGCCGGGGCGAGGTCGGATAAGGCGATCAGCAGGCTGTTGGGCTCGGGGTTGTGGCAGGCCAGGCCCCGTGCCGCCACGTCCTCATCGAAGCGAACGAGCATACGGCCTTGCGCATTGGCGGGGCCGAGCACCGTGCCGCTGCTGCCGATCAGCCGCCAGTAGTCGTCCGCGGGCTTGCCATCCGGCGGGCCTTCGGCCGTGCCGTTGAAGCGCTGCAGCACCACGCGGGTGCCGGGCGCATGCAGGGGGCTGCCGCCGCTCAATCGCGCCACACCACGCTGCTGGCCGGGTCGGCGCGCGTGGTACGGAACTGGTTGGCAGGGTGCGCCGGATCGGCCAGGCCGAACGAGATGCCGCAGACGATGCTGCGGTCTGTGCCGATGCCCAGCACCTCGCGCAGCACGCCCGGGTAGGAGGCCAGCGCCGCCTGCGGCACCGCGGCCACACCCAAGCTGTGCGCGGCGATCAGGAAATTGCCCACGTAGGCGCCGCAGTCCACCGCGCCGTACACGCCCAGGGCCTCGTCGCTGCTCACGATGGCCACGTGCGGTGCGCCGAACATGCTGAAGTTCTCGGCCGCCTGGCGCGCCGACGCAGCCCGGTCGCCCTTGGCGATGCCCAGCGCCTCGTACAGGCCGTAGCCGCATTCGCGCCGGCGCTCCTGGTAGACGCCGCGGTACTCGCGTGGCCAGGGCAGGTCGGGCGAGGGTTGCGCACGGGTGATGGCGTCCTCAAAGGCGGCACGCAGCCGGGCCAGGGTCTGGCCGCTGGCGATGTGCACCTGCCAGGGTTGGGCGTTGCACCACGAGGCCGTGCGCTGTGCCGTGGCCAGGATGCGTTCGATGGTCGCGCGGGGCAGGGCCTCGGGCAGGAAGGATCGGCAGCTGTAGCGCGTGTGCAGCAGCTCGGAGAGGGTGTCGTGCGCAGGCGTGGTCATGGCCCGCCTCAGGCCTTCCTGGCCTTGGCCGGTGCCTTGGCGGCCGGTTTGGCCGGAGCCTCTTCGGTGGCCTTTTTCTTGGGAGCGGCCTTCTTGGCGGCGGCGGGTGCGGGTGCGGGTGCGTTGAGCAGCGCATCGAGCTGCTCGCCGATCTCGCTCTCGATGCGGTCCTTGAACGCTCCGAACAGGAAGCCGAGCTGGGCATTCATCTCGAAGCGCGTTGCATCGACCAGCAGCGTGCCCTTCACACCCGAGCGGCTGAAGTGCAGCGTGTCCTCGGTGTCGCCTTCTTCGTAGGTGCATTCCATGTCGAACTTCTCCTCGGCCTTTTCGGCCCAGGAAAAAGCGACTTTACGGGCCTGCTTGAAGCCCAGTTGGTGTTCGCGGTGGATGTGGATGTCAGGCACCGGGGGTCTCCTGGTTGGGTAGCAATTGGCGCAGCACTTCGTGGCGCTGCGCCTGGGGTTGTTCACTCAGCACACGCACCGCATCATAAAACCGGCGCCAGTCGTGTCCCTCGCGCTCGAAGATCGCCACGAAGGCGGGCACGAACTCGTTGTAGGCCGCCTGGGCACCAAAGCTGGCGTTGTTGGCGCTGGCCACCCAGCGGTCGTATCCGGCGGTCTGGGCCGGCGTGGCCTGCCAGCGCTCGCGCAGGGCCGCATAGTCGGCGCGAAAGGACTGCATGGCTGCGGCCTTCAGCGCCTCCCTGTTCGGCACGCTGTCCTGGGCGTAGAGCTTGGCGAGACGCTCGCGCGTGGCCTGGGTCAGCGCGCGGAAATCGCGCCGGCGCACCTCGCTGGCCGCGAAGGCCGTACTGGCCTGGGGCGTGGCCTGCTGGGCCAGCCAGCGTGCGCTGCCCAGCCGCTCCACTGCGGTGGCAAAGGATTCGTTGAACAGGGTGTCGCCCTTGGCGTAGACCACCTGGTGGGCCAATTCATGGAACAGCAGGCGCACGAACTCGCCCTCGGGCCAGCCGATGAAGGTGCTCAGCAGCGGGTCGCCCCCGGCCCAGTTCATGTAGCCCAGCGTGGAATAGGCGGGCACGCCATAGACCTCGACCTCCAGCCCCTCCTTGGCGAGCCGATCGGCCTCGGCGCGCGCATCGGCTTCGTCGAAGTAGCCGCGGTAGCCGATGCAGCCCGTGACCGGAAAGCACCAGGTGTGCAGCGTGAGCGAGTAGGGCGGCGCGGCCACCACGTTCCACACGGCGGCCGTGCGTTTCAGGTCCGCATAGCGGCGGTAGCTGGCGTTGTCGGGCAGGCCGAGTTCCGCCACGGCAAAGGCGCGGGCGCGCTGGGCCAGTTGCAGGCGCTCGCGCAGGGGCACGGGGATGTCGGTGCGCGCGATCCAGTCCTCCAGTGGCTCGGCCGAGCGCATCAGCTGCACATGGCCGCGCACCGATTGCCAGTAGTAGCCGAGGGCATTGCCATTGCTGGCGCAGCCGGCCAGGGCCAGGCTGGCCATGAGGACCGGCAGGGCGGCCCGCAGGCCGGGCAGAGCGGAACGTGATGCGAATGGCGTTGGCATATCCTGCGGTCAGTTTAGGGCCTGTCAGCAGCATGGCGGATGGAATTCCTAGAATCAACCTCATGACCGAAGCCACCGCCATCTCCGAGATACCCGACGGCCTGTTCGCCGACGACGCCGGCTGCCCGCGCTGCAGCTGGTGCCAGGCCACGCCGCTGTACCGCCACTACCATGACAGCGAATGGGGCTTCCCGGTGGCGGATGACCGGCGCCTGTTCGAGAAGCTGTGCCTGGAAGGCTTTCAGTCCGGCCTGAGCTGGCTCACCATCCTCAACAAGCGCGAGGGCTTTCGGGCTGCGTTCGCGCAGTTCGATGCAGTGCAGGTCGCAGAGTTCACCGACGCCGATGTGGAGCGCCTGGTGGCGGACGCGGCCATCGTGCGCCACCGCGGCAAGATCGTCTCGACCATCAACAACGCCCAGCGTGTGCTGGAGCTGCGCCAGGAGTTCGGCTCGCTCGCGCACTACGCCTGGCGCTACGAGCCGCCGGCCGGCGAGCGGCCCGAGCGCATCACGCGCGACGTGGCGCGCACCTTCATCACATCGCCCGGGTCGATCGCGATGTCCAAGGACCTCAAGAAACGCGGCTGGAGCTTCGTCGGCCCGACCACGGTGTATGCCTTCATGCAGGCCATGGGCCTGGTCAACGACCACCTCGAAGGCTGCCATGCGCGCGAGAAGGCGCTCAAGGCGCGGGCGGACTTCGCCGTGCCCGGGCGCTGACCCGGTTCAGCCCGGCCAGCCGGGCAGCCTTTGAAGGGCCTGAAGCAATTGCCGGCCCGCCTCGTCCAGGCTGGTGTCGTTGCGCACCTCGATGCCGGCCGTGCCCGGCGGCGCCAGAAAGCGCAGCGCGCGCTGCACGCGCTGTTCCACTTCGTCGGAGTTTTCCCGGCCCCGGGATTGCAGGCGCTGGCGCAGCACCTCGGGGCTGGCCGTGATGTGCACGGCCACCAGGGCCGGGTAGCGCTGCAGCGCCTCGGGCAGGTAGGCGCGCGAGCCGTTGACCAGCAGCCAGCGGCCCCGGGCCAACGGGTCCAGCTCGCCGTGGCGCACGCCGTAGGCCAGTCCATTGGCTTCCCAGTGCAGGGCAAACGCGTTGGCGGCGCGCAGCGTGGCATGCTCTTCGGGCGTGGTGCTTTCGTGGGCCTCGCCTGCGGAGGCCGCGGGGCGGCTGATGGTGCGCCGTGCCCATTGCATGGGCAGTGCGGGCGGCAGGTGCTGGCGCAGCCATTCGAGCAGGCTGTCCTTGCCGGCGCCCGAGGGGCCCATGAAATACAGCAATTTCGCCGCGGTGCTGCTCATGCGCCCAGCTCCAGGTGGTCCAGCAGCACGAAGTCGGCGCCCGGCGTGGGCTCGGCGAAAAGTGCCAGGCTGTTGAAGCGCAGGGGCGGCAGGTCGGCGAAGAACTGGTCGGCAGCGTCCTGTACCAGCTCCACGGTCTCGTCATCCGCACCCGCGAGCGATCCGGTCAGCGACATGTGGAAGCGGAACTCCTCCAGCACGAAGGGATAGCCCCACTGCTGCAGCAGTTCATCCTGCCGGGGCGTGAGCCCGGCGGCGCGGCGGCGCGCCAGGTCAGCGGCCGACAGGGGCGCGGCCAGGGGCTGCAGCTGCTTCACGCAGGCAGCGGCTGCGGCCTGGATCTCGGCGTTGGCCGGGTGCGATCGCGTGGGCACCAGCGCGAGGAAGTCGTCGATGCGCTCGACCTGCATGGGCGGCAGGGCGAAGGGGCGCAGGCTGCCGGCCAGGGTCTGCACGGCATGGTGCAGCGTGAGCCAGTCCACGCCCGGCGCCAGTGCAAACGGGGCCTTGAGCGTGGCGTGCCAGCCATAGCGGCGCGGGGCGGCGGTCAGGCGTTCCAGCGCGTCCTTGGCGACGCCGTGGATGTCCAGTTGCTGCATAGGCTGCAGCAGCGCGGCGCATCGGCCCAGCCAGTGGCTGCCGGCCAGCCAGGCCAGGGTGCCGGGGTGGGGCGCGAAGTACACCGCATAGCGGTGCGCGGTAGCGGGGGAGGGGGTGTTACTCGTCGTCATGGGTGATGGTGAGTTTGACGCGGTCGCCCGCGAACCAGGCGCGCGCCCATTCAATGGGCGTACCGGCCAGGTCGACGTTCAGGCTCTCGACCAGCAGCACCGGGCGCGCGGCGGGCTGGCGCAGCTCGGCGGCCACGGTGGCATCGGGCAGCTCGGCGGTGATGCGGCTCTCGCGCCGGGTGTAGTCGGCCACGCCGTGTGCGGTGAAGCCGGCGGTGATGGAGCCGGTCTCGCGCACCACGGCGGCCAGGCCCTCGAAGCGGGGCAGGGGAAAGTAGCGCTCGCTCACGTGCAGCGGCTGGCCCTCGGCCTGGCCGATCACGCGCAGTTGCAGCAGCGGGCTGCGGGCCGGCACCTGCAGGGCCTTGGCCAGGGCGGCCGTGGCGCGCACCGATTGTTCCTGCAGCACCACCAGGCTGCCGCGCAGGCCCGCCTGGGCCAGGCCCTGCTGGTGGCGCACGCGCTTGCCCAGGGCCAGGTCCACCGCGAAGTCCTCCACGTAGGTGCCGCTGCCCTGGGTGATGCGCACCAGCCCCTGGTTGCACAGGCTGGCCAGCGAGCGGCGGATGGTGTGGCGGTTCACCCCGAACTGCTCGGCCAAGGCATGTTCCGAGGGCAGGCGCTGGCCCGGGGGGTAGATGCCGCTGCCGATGGCCTCGGCCAGTTCGGCGGCAATGCGGGTCCAGAAGCTGTCGCGTGCCGGGCGTGCGGCAGGGGCGGGGTGGGCAAGAACTTGTGTGCTGGTGGTGGCTGTCATGAAACCTACATGCGCGCTGTCTAAGCTGGCGCCAGTTGTTCAATTTGTCTATACAACTTCAAGAGTACCACCTCCATGTTTCAAGCCTTTGACAACCCCGGCCCGGGCCGCCCGCTGGCGCGGGCGCACTGGATGGCGCTGCTCGCCCGGGCACCCATCGACATCCTGGAGCCTGCGCTGCACGGCCATGCCGCGCTGCCCGCCCGCTGGCTGCGTGCCCCCGAAACCGGGCTGATGATGGTGCAGGGCCGCGCCGGCGGCACCGGCGAGCGCTTCAACCTGGGCGAGGTCACGGTCACCCGCTGCGCACTGCGCGTGGAGGCGGATGCTGCCGAGGGTGGTGAGCCCACCGTGGGCGTGGCCTACGTGCTCGGCCGCTCGCACCGCCAGGTGCAGTTGGCCGCGCTGGCCGATGCGCTGCTGCAGGACCCTGCGCGCCAGGCCGCGCTCGACGCCAGCCTGCTCGACCCCATTCGCCGCCACCTGGCCCAGGCGCAGTCCGAGCGCCAGGCCCGGGCGGCCAGCACGCGGGTGGACTTCTTCACCGTGGCGCGCGAGAGCGGCAGCATCAACGACGACGGCAGCGAGGAGGACCAGGCATGAGCACCACCCCGACGACCTCCCTGTCCGCATTGGGTGCGGGCTTTTCCAGCGAGGCCCTGGGCAGCCAGGCCGTGTTCCGCTCGGTGCTCAAGGCGCTGTCCCAGCCTGGTGACCCGGTGGCGCTGGAGCACGATGCCGAGGTGCCCGCCACGGGCCACGCCGCATCGGCCGCCGTGCTGCTGGCCCTGCTCGACAGCGAATGCACGCTGTGGCTCTCGCCCACGCTCGCTGCCAGCCAGGCCGGCACCTGGCTGCGCTTTCACACCGGCTGCGTGCTGGTGGACGCCCCCGGGCAGGCCCGGTTTGCCTGGGTGGCCGCAGGGGACGCCCTGCCCGCGCTGGCCAGCCTGCAGCGCGGCAGCGACGAGTACCCCGACCAGTCTGCCACCTGCGTGATCGACGTCGCGGTGCTGGCGCCCGCGCTGGCCGGCACGGACAGCTGGCGCCTGTCGGGCCCCGGCATCCAGGCGGTGCAGCACCTGCGCGTGGCCGGCCTGCCCGAGGACTTTGTGCCGCAGTGGGCCGACAACCACGGCGCCTTCCCGCGCGGGGTGGACGTGGTGCTGGCCACGGCCACGCACATCGCCGGCCTGCCGCGCACCACCCGCATCGAATCACCATCCACCGTGGAGGCCTGAGCCGCATGTACGTTGCCGTCAAGGGCGGGGAAACCGCCATCCTCAACAGCTACCGCCTGCTGGCCGAGCAGCGCCGGGGCGACACAGCCGAGCCGGAACTCTCGGTGGCGCAGATCCGCGCGCAGCTCAAGCTGGCCGTGGACCGCGTGATGACCGAAGGCTCGGTCTACGATCCCGAGCTGGCGGCCCTGGCCATCAAGCAGGCAGCGGGCGACCTGGTGGAAGCCATCTTCCTGCTGCGCGCCTACCGCGCCACCTTGCCGCGCCTGGGCACCACCTTGCCGCTGGACACCGCGCGCATGGCACTCACCCGGCGCATCTCGGCCACCTTCAAGGACCTGCCCGGGGGCCAGGTGCTCGGCCCCACCTACGACTACACCCAGCGCCTGCTGGACTTCACGCTGCTGGCCCAGGGCGATGCACCGGCGGCAACGGCCGCCTCCGCGCCGCTGACCGATGCGCCGGCGACCACGCCGCGCGTGGTCGACCTGCTCAACCAGGAAGGACTGATCGAGACCCGCCCCGTGCCCCCGGGCGACCCGGCCCCGGCCGACCTCACGCGCGAGCCGCTGCGCTTTCCGGCCAACCGGGCCACGCGCCTGCAGAACCTGGCGCGCGGCGACGAGGGCTTCCTGTTGGCCATGGCGTATTCCACGCAGCGCGGCTACGCGCACTCGCACCCCTTCGTCGGCGAGTTGCGCCTGGGCACGGTGGCGGTGGAAGTCGTGCCCGAGGAACTGGGCTTTGCCATCTCCATCGGCGACATGGAGCTCACCGAGTGCGAGATGGTCAACCAGTTCGCGGGCAGCAAGCAGCAGCCGCCGCAGTTCACGCGCGGCTACGGCCTGGCCTTCGGCCACAGCGAGCGCAAGGCCATGGCGATGAGCCTGGTAGACCGCGCCCTGCGCGCCGACGAGCTGGGCGAGCCGGTGGAGTCGCCCGCGCAGATGCAGGAGTTCGTGCTCTCGCACAGCGACAGCCTGGAAGCCTCGGGCTTCGTGCAGCACCTGAAGCTGCCGCACTATGTGGACTTCCAGTCCGAGCTGGAGCTGGTGCGCCGCATGCGTGCCACCGCGGCCACAGCCCCTGCCGACGACACCCCCGAAGGAGACGACGCATGAACGCGCCCCACGAGCCCGCACTGATGGGCCTGCCGGCCGATGCCGCAGCCACGGACGGCCACTTCAACTTCGCTTACCTGGATGAGCGCACCAAGCGCATGATCCGCCGGGCCATCCTCAAGGCCGTGGCCATTCCGGGCTACCAGGTGCCCTTCGGTTCGCGCGAGATGCCGCTGCCCTATGGCTGGGGCACGGGCGGCATCCAGGTCACGGCGGCCATCATCGGGCCTGACGACTGCATCAAGGTCATCGACCAGGGCTCGGACGACACGGTCAACGCCGTCAACATCCGCCGCTTCTTCGAGCGCACCACGGGCGTGGCCACCACCACGCGCACCACCGAGGCCACGCTGATCCAGACGCGACACCGCATCCCCGAGACGCCGCTGGCGGAGGGTCAGGTCCTCGTCTACCAAGTGCCGGTGCCCGAACCCATGCAGCGCCTGGAGCCGCGCGAGACCGAGACACGCACCCTGCACGGCCTGGCCGAGTACGGGCTCATGCACGTCAAGCTCTACGAGGACATCGCGCGCTACGGCCACATCGCCACCACCTACGACTACCCGGTGCTGGTCAATGGCCGCTATGTGATGGCGCCGTCGCCCATCCCCAAGTTCGACAACCCCAAGATGCACATGAACCCGGCGCTGCAGCTCTTCGGCGCGGGCCGCGAAAAGCGCATCTACGCCGTGCCGCCCTACACGCCGGTGGAAAGCCTGGGCTTCGAGGACCACCCCTTCGAGGTGCAGCGCTGGGACTGCGGCTGCGCCCTGTGCGGCGCCACGGACAGCTTCCTCGACGAGGTCATCACCGACGACCAGGGCACGCGCATGCATGTGTGCTCCGACTCCGACTACTGCCAGGAGCGCCAGGCCGCGGCGGTAGCCGCGTCCGAAGGGGAGCCCGCATGAGCACCGTGATCCTGCGCGAAGCCACCGAGGCCGATCTCGACGAGGTGCTGGCCCTGTACCAGGGCATCGAGGACACCCCCGAGCACGTGCTCACGCTGGAGGACGCCCGGGCCATGCTGGTGCAGTTCAGCACCTACCCGAGCTACCGGCTGTGGGTGGCCTGCGAGAGCACCGGGTCGGGCGCCGACGTGGTCGGCACCTACACCCTGCTGGTCATGCACAACCTGGCCCACCGGGGCGCGCCTTCGGCCGTCGTCGAGGACGTGGTGGTGGCCGCCGACCGCAAGGGCCAGGGCATCGGTCGCCAGATGATGGCCCACGCCGTGCAGCTGGCGCGCGAGGCCGGTTGCTACAAGCTGGCCCTGTCGTCCCACCGCAAGCGCACCGATGCGCATGCCTTCTATGAATCCCTGGGCTTTGCGCAGCATGGCCTGAGCTTCTCCATCGAACCCTGATCGCCATGGACGCCACCCTTTCATCCCCCACCCCCCTGCTCAGCGTGCGCGGCATCGGCAAGCGCTATGGCCAGCGCGTCGCGCTGCAGGATGCCTCGTTCGACCTGTGGCCCGGCGAGGTGCTGGCCGTGGTCGGCGAGTCCGGCTCGGGCAAGTCCACCCTGCTCAACGCCGTGGCCGCACGCAGCCGGCCCGATGCGGGCAGCGTGCACTTCCAGGACCGCAGCGGCACGCTGCAGGACGTGCTGGCCATGGGCGAGGCACAGCAGCGCCTGCTGGCGCGCACCGACTGGGGCTTCGTGCACCAGAACGCGGCCGACGGCCTGCGCATGGACGTTTCGGCCGGCGCCAATGTGGGCGAGCGCCTCATGGGCCTGGGCGAGCGCCACTACGGCCGGCTGCGCGCCACCGCCACCGAATGGCTGCAGCGCGTGGAGATCGATGCCAGCCGCATCGACGACGCGCCGCGCGCCTTCTCGGGCGGGATGCGCCAGCGCCTGCAGATCGCCCGCAACCTGGTCACCCAGCCGCGCCTGGTGTTCATGGACGAGCCCACCTCGGGCCTCGATGTCTCGGTGCAGGCGCGCCTGCTGGACCTGTTGCGCCAGCTCACGCGGCAGATGCAGCTGGCGGCCATCGTCGTCACCCATGACCTGGCCGTGGCCCGCCTGCTGGCCCACCGCATGGTGGTGATGCAGCGCGGCCGGGTGGTCGAGTCGGGCCTCACCGACCAGGTGCTCGACGACCCCCAACACCCCTACACCCAGCTCCTCGTTTCCTCGGTACTGCAACCATGATGATGAACACCCACCCACCCATCCTGGAGCTCAAGGGCGTGGCAAAGCGCTTCACCCTGCACCACCAGAACGGCATCGAGCTGCCCGTGCTCGGCAACGTGGACCTGAGCGTGGGCCCGGGCGAATGCGTGGTGCTCGACGGCCCGTCGGGCATGGGCAAGAGCACGCTGCTCAAGATGGTCTATGCCAACTACCGCGCCAACGCCGGCAGCATCCGCGTGCAGCCGGCCACCGGCCCCGCGGTGGACGTGACCCGGGCCACGCCGCGCGAGCTGGTGCAGCTGCGCCGCGACACCATCGGCTACGTGAGCCAGTTCCTGCGCGTGATCCCCCGCGTGAGCGCGCTCGACGTGGTGGCCGAGCCGCTGGCCGAAGACGCCGGCAGCGACGAGGCGGCCCTGGCGGCCGCGCGCGACACCGCCCGCACCTGGCTCGACCGTCTGCGCATTCCCGAACGCCTGTGGCACCTGCCGCCCGCCACCTTCTCGGGCGGGGAGCAGCAGCGCATCAACATCGCCCGCAACATGATCAAGCCCAAGCCCCTCTTGCTGCTCGACGAGCCCACCGCATCGCTCGACGCCGCCAACACCGACACGGTGATCGCCATGGTCCGCGAGGCCGTGGCGCGCGGCGCCGCGCTGGTCGGCATCTTCCACGACGCGCATGTGGGCGCCGCCGTGGCCACGCGCCGCGTGAACGTGGCGGACTTCTGCGGGGTGGCCGCATGAGCGCAGCAGCTGTATTTCACAACGCCCGCATGGTGCTGCCCGGCGAGGTGGTGCAAGGCTCGCTGTCGGTGCGGGACGGACGCATCGACGCCCTGGCTTCGGGCGGCACGGCCGCGCTGCAGGGCATCGACCTGGGCGGCGACTACCTGCTGCCCGGCCTGGTGGAGGTGCATACCGACAACTTCGAGCGCCACCTGATGCCGCGCCCCAAGGTGCAGTGGGCCGAGATGCCGGCGCTGCTGGCGCACGACGCCGAGATTGCCGCGGCCGGCATCACCACCGTGCTCGACGCGCTGGGCGTGGGCGAGGCCGACGTGGACAGCCTGCGCGGCAGCGCCTGGAACCGCGTGCTCGACACCATCGACACCTGCACCGAGCGCAACCTGCTGCGCGCCGACCACCACCTGCACGTGCGCTGCGAGCTGCCCGCGCCCAACACCATCGACCTGTTCGGCCCCTTCCACGGCCACCCGCGCCTGTCGCTGATCTCGCTGATGGACCACACCCCGGGCCAGCGCCAGTGGGAGAACCTGGAGCAGGCGCGCACCTACTACACCGGCAAGAAGGGCTGGAGCAGCGAGAAGTTCGAGCGCCAGGTGCAGCATGCCGCCACCCTGCAGGCGCAGTACGCCGAGCCGCACCGTGCCTATTTCGTGGACTACTGCCGCACCCATGGCATCGCGCTGGCCAGCCACGACGACACCACGGTGGCGCATGTGGAGCAGGCCCATGCCGAGGGCGCGGGCATGTCGGAGTTTCCGACCACGCTGGCAGCGGCCCAGGCAGCGCACGAGCGCGGTCTGCTCACCGTGATGGGCGGGCCCAACGTGGTGCGCGGTGGCTCGCATTCGGGCAACGTGGCGGCGGCGGACCTGGCGCGCCAGGGCCTCCTGGACATCCTGTCGTCCGACTACGTGCCCGGCAGCCTGCTGAGCGCCGTGATGCGCCTGGTGCACGACGGCATCCTCACCCTGCCCGAGGCCGTGGCCACCGTCACGCGCAATCCGGCGCGCGCTTCGGGCATGCATGACCGGGGCGAGCTGGTTCCTGGCCTGCGCGCTGACCTGATCCAGGTGCACATGGCCGACCTGCCCGGCGGCGCCCAGCAGGCCGTGGTGCGCGGTGTCTGGCGCGAAGGGCAGCGGGTTCTCTGAACGTAGCTTGACATGCAAATTTCCCGCAACTGTCAAGGCACTGTCACAGCCGCCTCCCACACTGCATTTGTATAGACGACTTGGAATCCGCCATGCCCATCGCCCTCCGCATCGAGCAACTGAACAAGCATTTCGCCAACGGCAAGCACGCGCTGCGCGACATCGACCTCACGGTGCATGCCGGCGAGATGGTGGCGCTGATCGGTGCCTCGGGCTCGGGCAAGTCCACGCTGCTGCGCCATGTGGCCGGCCTGGTCGTGGCCGACGGTGACAGCCACTCGCTGATCGAGGTCGATGGCCGTTGCGTGCAGCAGGGCGGGCGCATCCACCGCGACATACGCAAGGTGCGCTCGCAGGTGGGTTTCGTGTTCCAGCAGTTCAACCTGGTGGACCGCCTGCCCGTGATGATGAACGTGCTGGTGGGCATGCTGCACCGTACGCCCAAATGGCGCGGCTGGCTGCGCGTTTTCCGCCCGCACGAGCGCGCCCTGGCACTGGAGGCCCTGGCCCGCGTGGGCATTGCCGACTGCCATGCGCAGCGCGCCTCCACCCTGTCGGGCGGGCAGCAGCAGCGCGCGGCGATCGCGCGCACCCTGGTGCAGGGTGCCAAGGTGGTGCTGGCCGACGAACCCATCGCCTCGCTGGACCCCGAATCCTCGCGCAAGGTCATGGACATCCTGGCGCGCATCAACCGCGAGGACGGCAGCACCGTCATCGTCTCGCTGCACCAGGTGGACGTGGCCATCAAGTACTGCCCCCGCGTGGTCGCATTGCACCAGGGGCGGGTGGTCTACGACGGGCCCTCGGCCGCCCTCACGCCGGCACTGCTGCGCGAGCTCTATGGCGTGCAGGCCGACGAGATCCTGGGCGCCAGCCTGCCCCAGGCGCCGGTCACCGCGCCTGCGCAGCAGCCCGCCAATGGCTGGGTGCCGCCCCTGGCCCAGGCGGCCTGAGTCTCCTTCTTCGCTCTCTCCCGCGGTTTCCGCATCCCTTTCGACCGTTCTCCCTTTCACTGGAGCCATCCATGTTCAAGAAACTGTACGCGACCCTGGCCATCGGCCTGGGCATGACCACGGGCGCCTTCGCCCAGGACATCAACTTCGGCATGATCTCGACCGAAGCGACGCAGAACCTCAAGGCCGACTGGCAGCCCCTGCTGGACGACATGGCCAAGCAGACGGGCCTGAAGATCAACGCCTTCTTCGCCTCCGACTACGCCGGCCTCATCGAAGCCATGCGCTTCAACAAGATGCAGGTCGCCTGGCTGGGCAACAAGTCGGCCATGGAGGCCGTGGACCGCGCCAATGGCGAAGTCTTCGCGCAGATGGTCAACGCCGACGGCACCCAGGGCTACTACTCGCACCTGATCGTGCACAAGGACAGCCCGCTGGCCACCTTGGACGACGTGCTCAAGAACGGCAAGTCGCTGAGCTTTGGCAACGGCGATCCCAACTCCACCTCGGGCTTCCTGGTGCCCGGCTACTACGCCTTTGCCCAGAACAAGATCGACGCCAAGACCCATTTCAAGGTGGCGCGCAGTGCCAACCACGAGACCAATGCCCTGGCCGTGGCCAACAAGCAGGTCGACGTGGCCACCAACAACAGCGAGAACCTCGAGAAGATCAAGGAACGCCAGCCCGAGAAGTTCAAGGACATCAAGATCGTCTGGACCTCGCCGCTGATCGCGCTCGACCCGCTGGTGATGCGCAAGGACCTGCCCGAGCCGCTGAAGGCCAAAATCAAGGACTTCTTCTACAACTACGCCAAGACCGATGCGCGCGAGAAGGAGATCGTGATGAAGATCTCCAAGCTCTCGGGCTTCAAGCCCTCGACCAACGCGCAACTGACACCCATCCGCCAGCTCGACCTGTTCGGCAAGCGCAACAAGATCGAAGGCGACGCCACTCTGGCCGACGCCGACAAGAAAACCCGCCTGGCCGAGATCGACCAGCAGCTGGCGTCCCTGAAGTAAACAAGCCAGCCAGCACGCAACGCATCCGGCCAGTCCCCACCATGTCTTCCGCATTGACCCCTTCGCTCGCGACCCTGGCGAGCACCACTGCGCCCAAGCGCAGCCTCGCCTGGTATCTCTCCTGGGGCATCCTGCTGGTGGTGCTGGCCGCATCCTGGAAGGGCGCCGACATGCGTCCGCTCGACCTCGTCCGCGACTCGGGCAACATGGCCCAGTACGCGGCCGAGTTCTTCCCGCCGAACTTCTCGCAGTGGCAGATCTATGTGCAGGAGATGCTGGTCACGCTGCAGATCGCGCTGTGGGGCACGGCGCTCGCGGTGGTCACGGCCGTGCCGCTGGCGCTGCTGGCCTCGTCCAACATCGCGCCCTGGTGGGTCAACCAGCCGGTGCGCCGCGTGCTCGACGCCTGCCGCGCCATCAACGAGATGGTGTTCGCCATGCTCTTCGTGGTGGCCGTGGGCCTGGGGCCGTTTGCCGGCGTGCTGGCGCTGTGGATCCACACCACGGGCACGCTGGCCAAGCTGTTCTCCGAGGCGGTCGAGGCCATCGACCCGCAGCCCGTGGAAGGCATCCGCTCCACCGGTGCCAGCGCGCTGCACGAAATCATCTACGGCGTGATCCCGCAGGTGATCCCGCTGTGGATCTCCTACACCCTCTACCGCTTCGAGGCCAATGTGCGCTCGGCCTCGGTGGTGGGCATGGTGGGGGCCGGCGGCATCGGCGTGGTGCTGTGGGAGATCATCCGCGGCTTCCAGTACGCCGAGACCTGTGCGGTGATGCTCATCATCGTGGTCACCGTGAGCGTGATCGACCTGGTGTCCGCCCGCATCCGCAAGACCATGATCTAGGGATGGATACGCCATGGCACTGACCCCGCACGACATCGCCCTGCTGCTCACCGAGCGCGGGCAAAAGCAGTACGGCCGCGAGGCCGTGAGCCAGCTCGACCATGCGCTGCAGTGCGCGCACCTGGCCGAAGGGGCTGGCGAAACCCCGGCCACCGTGGTCGCAGCCCTGCTGCACGACCTGGGCCATCTGCTGGCTCCGGCGGCGGAGGTGCACGAGAGCCGTGCCCCGCGCCACGACGACCTGCACCAGTACATGGCCCTGCCGTTCCTGCACGGGGTGCTGCCCGATGCGGTGCTGGAGCCGATCCGCATGCACGTCGATGCCAAGCGCTACCTGTGCGCGGTGGATGCGGGCTACTGGGCCACACTGTCGCCCGCTTCGCAGCACAGCCTGGAGCTGCAAGGAGGGGCGTATGGTGCGGTGGAGGCGGACCGCTTTGCCAGCCAGCCCTTCGCGCACGAGGCCATCCGCCTGCGCCGCTACGACGACCTGGCGAAGGTGCCGGGCCGGGCGACGCCGCCCTTGCCCCACTACCTTGCCCTGATGGACGCCGTGCGCCAGGCCGCAGCCTGAGGCTAGCGCTCCACGCGCAGGGGCGCAGACAGCTCCAGCTGGCGCCCGGCCACCCGGTCCACAAGGCGCGCACGCACGGTGTAGTTCCCCAGGTCTTCATCGCCATGGAAGGCAAGGCTCGCACTGGCGGCACCCAGCATGAATTTCTGCCCCAGCGGCGCGGCAGACCACAGGCTGGCTGAGCCGGCGTCCTGGCTTTTTCCGTCCGGGCCGGTGACCGCGAAATCCACCCTCACGTCGCAGCGGCCTGCTGCGTCCGTCTGGCAGCCCCTGAAGAGGATCACGGTGCTGGCGCTCGTGCCCAGGCGCACCCGGTCTGTCACGGACAGCCGGGGCGGTGTGGGCGATGTCTCCCAGACGCGCCGCAGTTCCTGCTCGTCCGCCGTGAGGGCCAGCCGGGCCTGCAGGCCCCCAGCGCTGCGCGCCGCCAGGTCCCGGGGCATCCCATCGCCCGCCGCCTGTGCCGAGGCCAGGGTGACCGTGAGGGCTGCGATGGCCGAGACGGCCACAGAAGCAAGGGAAAGTGGGGGCATGGTGTGCGGCCTTGTGAAGCGTGAAGGCCACGACCATAGGCGCCTTGCCACCCCAAATCTACAGACCCGTGCCCCGGTATCGCCGCAGGCTACTGGAGGACCATCGGGGCGCTTCCCGGCCCCTGCAGAGAAGCACCCTCAGCGGAATTCCGGGATATCGGGAACGGAACCCCACATGCAGAACGACGTGGGGTGGAACGGGAACTGGCGCGGTGGCGCATCCGGGTCGGTGACCATGCGCACGCCGCTCGAGAACTCGTAGACCATGCCGTCCGGCCCCTCGAAGTAGAGGAACATGGCGCCGGAGGTCGGGTGCTTGCCCGGCCCGAACACCACGCGGATGCCGCGCGACTGCAGCAGATACCAGGCGCGCATCAGGTCGTCGATCGAGGCCACCTGGTGGTTGATGTGCTGCACGCCCGCATAGCCCGAGGGGAACAGCGCGATCTTGTGGTGCACCTCGTCGATGCGCAAGAGCGGCGCCGCACCGATGCGGTCGCTGACCTTGGCGCTGAGCACCGTGGTCCAGAAGCGCTCGTCGCGCGCCGGGTCGGTGCTGCGCAGGCCCACGTGCGAGAAGCCGGTGTTGCCCGTGTCGCGCGTCGGAAAAAAGCGCACCCCGCTGTGGAAGGGCGACACCGCCAGTTCGATGGCGTTGCCGCTCGGGTCGTTGAAGCCGATGAAGGCCTGCACGCGGCGTTGCTCGCATTCGTCGGCGCGCCCCTCGCTCACCGCATGGCCCAGGCGTTCGAGCTCGGCTGCGGCAGCCTGCAGTTCGGCCATGGACGCGAGCTCGAAGCCGGTGGTGTGGTCCGCCGGGTCGCCGTCGAAGTACACCAGCGTCTGCTCGCGCGCGTCGCTGCGAAAGCCCACGGCCCTGCCATGCCGCGGCGGCCCGTAGCGCTGCCCTTCGCGCAGGCCCAGGATGTCATTGGCGTAGCGGCAGGCGCCATCGAGGTCGCGCGTGCCCAGGCGCACGTAGCTGATGTCCTTGAGTGCAATCATCTTCGTTCTGTCTCCGTCGTTCTGGTGCGAGCCGGTGCCTTGCTAGTCGAGCTTGAGCTTGGCATCGGCGATCACGCGGCCCCACAGCTGGGTCTCCCGGCCAATGTACTCGCCGAACTCGTCGGGCTTCTGGTCGAAGCGGTTGTAGCCCAGCGTGCGGTAGCGGTCGGTGAGGTCCGGCGTGGCCAGGACCTCGGTGATGTCCGCCGCGATCTTCTCGCGCAGGGGCTTGGGCGTGTTGCGCGGGGCGAACAGGCCGAACCAGGCATTGGCCACGAAGGCCTTGGCCTGTGCCGAGCCGGCCATGCCGGGTACTCCCGGCGCGAACGGCGAGGGCTGCGCAGCCGCCACGCCCACGAAGCGGATGCGGCCCGACTTCTCCATGGGCCCGGCGCTGGCGATGCTGCCCAGCGCCCACTGCACCTCGCCGGTGGCCACGGCGGCAAACAGCTGCGGGATTTCCTTGTAGGGCACATGCGTCATGTGCGTGTTCGTGGCGGCCAGCAGGCGCAGCGCGCCCAGGTGGCCGGGGCTGCCCAGGCCCCAGGAGCCGTAGGTGACCCGGTCCGGCGCGGCCAGGGCGGCCTGCACGATGTCGTCGACCGATTTGAAGGGGCTGTCCTTGGCCACGGCGACGAAGAAGTCGGTCTGCAGCGTCGGGCGGATGGGCGCGAAGTCGCGCTGCGGGTCGTAGGGCAGGCGGCTGTACAGGTGCACGTTGGAGGTCAGCATGGTGCTGTCCAGGTGGATCAGCTCATGGCCGTCCGATGCGGCACTGCGCGTGGCATTGAAGGCCACGACACCGTTGCCGCCGGGCTTGTTGTCGACGATGACCGGCTGGCCCCAGCGGCGCGCGAGCTGCTCGGCCACCAGCCGCAGCGAGACATCGGGCCCGCTGCCGGTGGAGGCGGCGGTGGTGATCTTGATGGGCTTGGAAGGCCAGGTGTTCGCCATCGATGGCGTGGCGTGCAGCCAGGCGGCAGTGCCGCCGGCGCCCAGCACCAGGACCTGGCGGCGGGACAAGGGGGAGGAGGGGGCCTGGGTTGGGCTGGCGCCGCAAAGGGGTTTCATGGATCGGTTTCCTTGTGTGTGCGCCGGGACATGTGAGGGCGCCCTACTTTTGTACTGGTGCGCTGCCCCGCTGAACAGAGGCAACACCAGCAAAACCGATCGAAAAACCGCTTAAATCGCGCTCTGGTCTGCGTATTTTGTGAACAGCTTCAAGAATGCTTCAGCGGCCATTGAAAATGGCCGTGCGCGGGTGCACAGCGCGACGATTTCCCGCGTCACCACGGGGTCGGTCAGCGGCACCGAGACCACGCGCTGCCCGTCCACGCGCGACAGGCTGTAGGCCGGCAGCACCGAGACCCCGAGGCCCGCCGCGACCAGGCCGACGGCGGTCTGGATGTTGGCCACCTCGAACGCGGGCTTCAGGCGCAGCGTGAGCTGCCCCAGGGTCTGGTCGGCCAGCCGGCGCAGGCCCGTGTTCGAGGTCAGCAGGATCAGGCTCTGGTCCGTGAGGTCGCCCCAGCTCGCCTCGCGGCGCTCGGCCAGCGGGTGGTCGGGGCTGCAGGCCAGCACCAGCGTGTCCTTGTAGAGCACCTGGGAGACCAGGTCCGTCGAGGCCAGGTCGGCGGTGCAGATGCCGAAATCCGACTTGCCCTCGCGCACGTGGGCCACGACCTGGTCCACGGGGGCATCCACCAGGGTCACCGTGACGTTCGGGAACTGCTCGCGAAAGCGTGCGATGACCTCGGGTACCAGGCTGGCCGCCAGCAGCGGCGAGGTCACGACCGAGAGCCGCTCGCTCTTGCGGCGCTTGCTCTCCTGCAGCGTCTGCAGGCCCGAGTCGAGGGCAAAGAACACGTCGCGCACCGTGGGCAGGAACTGGCGGCCGGCCTCGGTCAGCTCGATGCGGCGCGTGGTGCGCTCGAACAGGCGCACGCCGAGTTCTTCCTCCAGCGTGCGCACCAGCATCGACAGCGCCGAGATCGTGAGGTGCATGCGCGCGGCCGCCCGCGTCATGGTGCCTTCGTGCGCGACGAGCCAGAACGCGCGCAGCTGGCGCAGGCTGAGGTTGGAGGGATTGTCCAGGAGGTCCATGGCGCGATTGTGTCGGCAAACTTCAAAGTCTTTCAAAATTATGCGATTGCCCGGCGAAGGGGGCATCGGTCTAATCCGCTCCATGCTGAAAACGGCCTTCACCCCCCTTCGCCGCGAAGATCCCGCCCTGCTCACGGGCCGTGGGCAGTACACCGGCGACGTGGTGGCCGAAGGCGTGCTGCATGCGGTGTTCGTGCGCTCTCCGCTGGCGCACGGCCGGCTGCGTTCGATTGCGACCGGGGCGGCCGAGCAGTCCGCCGGTGTCGTGGCGGTGCTCATTGCCGAGACCTTGCTGGCCCCGTCGGATGCGGACCGCGTGGTCCACATGCCCCCACCCAACCCGCTGCTGCCCGTGGCCAGCGTGCCGCGCATCGAGCCGCTGGCGCGCGGCGAGGTGGTCTATGTCGGCCAACCCGTGGCCCTGGTGCTCGCCCGTTCGCCGGCCCAGGCGCAGCAGGCTGCGTCGTGCGTGCAGCTCGACATCGAGCCGCTGGTGCCCGTGCCGGACTTCGATGGCACCCGTCCCGTGACCGAGGTAGAGCACCACTTCGAGGCAGCGGATGCCTCCACCCACGTGGTCGCCAGCGAAGCCAGCGCCGCGCTGGAGGTGCCGCGCGTGCTGGCCCTGTCGATGGAGCCGCGCGGGATGCTCGCACACTGGCATGGGCCAGTCGGTGCCGATGCTGCACCGGCCCGCCTCACGGTCCACCTGGGCACGCAGTCGCCGACCCGGGCGCAGGCGGATATCGCTGCCGCGCTGGGCTGGGACGAAGCGCGCGTGCGTGTCATCACCGGCAACGTGGGCGGTGCCTTTGGCGCCAAGTCCTCGCTCTGCCCCGAGGAGCTGGCCATCCCGCTGGCCGCACGCCGCGTGGGTGCCTCGGTGCGCTGGATCTCCTCGCGCTCGGACGAGTTCACCTCGGGCATGCACGGCCGGGGGGCGCGCATGTCGGGCCGCCTGTCCGTCACGGCGCAAGGGCGCTTTGCCGCATTGCAGGCCGAGCTGCAGTTCACCCTGGGCGCCTGGCTGCCGTTCTCGGCCGTCGTGCCGCTGCGCAACACGGCGCGCATCCTGCCCGGGCCCTACCGCGTGGCGCGGCTCGACGTGCAGGGGCGCGCCGGCCTGGCCCACACGGCCCCGGTCACCATCTACCGCGGTGCGGGCCGGCCCGAGGCCGCGCTGCTGATGGAAACCCTGGTCGAGCAGGCCGCGCGCGCCGCGGGCATCGACCCGGTGGAACTGCGCCGTCGCAACCTGGTGGAAGCCGCCGACATGCCCTACACCACGCCGACCGGCGAGGTCTTCGACAGTGGCGACTACCGGCGTGCGCTGGAGCTGGCCTGCGAGCGCTTCGGCTACGCGGAGCAGCGCGCGCTGCAGGCGCAGCGCCGCGCCGAGGGCGAGGTGGTGGGCATCGGCATGGCGCTCTATGTCGAGCCCTGCGGCGTGGGCTGGGAGTCGGCGCGCGTGGACTGGCATGAAGACGGCCGCGTGACCGTGGCCACGGGGTCCCCCGCGCAAGGCCAGGGCCACGGCACAACCTATGCGCGCATTGCCGGCGAGGCACTGGGCATGGCCGATGAGCTGGTCGAGGTCGTGTATGGCGACACCGCACTGTGCCCGCCCGGCGTGGGCGCGCTGGCCAGCCGCAGCACCGCCCTTGCGGGCAGCGCCATTGTGCAGGCCTGCCGCGACCTGGTGGCGCGGCGTGCGGCGGGCGAGGCGCTGCCGCTGACCTCGGCGGGTCGTTTCACGGGCGGCGAGGCCTGGAGCTACGGCTGCGTGATCGCGCGCATGGCGGTGGATCGCGACACCGGCCGCCCCACCATCGAGCAGATCACCTGGGCCGACGACGCCGGCCACATCGTCCACCCCGAGCTGGCCAAGGGCCAGCTGATCGGCGGCCTCGCCCAGGGCCTGGGCCAGGCCCTGCTGGAGCGCCTGGTCTACGACGGCGCGGGCCAGCTGGTGACCGGCTCGCTGATGGACTATGCCGCGCCGCGCGCTGACGACATGCCGGCCGCCATCGACATCCACAGTTTTTCCACGCCGAGCCCGCACAACCTGCTGGGCGCCAAGGGCGTGGGCGAAGCCGGCTGCATTGGCGTGCCGGCCGCGCTGATGAACGCGGCGCGCGATGCGCTGGCGCCGGTGGGCGAATGCGCGCTGCAGTTTCCCCTCACCTCCGAACAGTTCTGGCGCGCGATGAGCGGCCAGGGTCTCTGAACCCAACCCATGTCTTGAAAGGAAAACACCATGGATTACAAGAAGTCTGAAGCCAAGGAATACGCCCGCGAACACTTCGTCGGCGTCTGGGCTGCCAACCTCACGCCCTTCGACGGGGCCCTGCGCATCGACGAGAAGGCGCTGCGCCAGAACATGGACCACTGGATCCGCGACCTGAACCTGGGCGGCCTGTTCATCGCGGGCAAGCAGGCCGAGTTCTTCGCCATGTCGATCGAGGAGCGCAAGCGCCTGATCACCCTGTCGGTCGAGGCCGCGCAGGCTGCGGGCAACCGCGGCGGCATCGGCCGCTGCGGCATCATCACCTCGTGCTCGGACACCAACCTCGACGTGGTGCTCGACCTGGCGCGCCATTCGGCCCAGGTCGGTGCCGACTACGTGATCGTGCACAGCCCGGTGCTGCACTTCGGCGCCGACACGGAAGAGACGATCTACGAGTACTACCGCTACCTTTCGGAGCAGCTTGACATCGGCATCGCCATGTGGAACCACCCCGACTGCGGCTATACCATGAGCCCTGAGCTGTGCAACCGCATCGCCGACCTGCCCAACATCGTGGCCATCAAGTACAGCGCCGACCGCGCGCGCTACAAGCGCCTGACCGAACTGGCCGGCCACAAGATCCAGGTGAGCAACCCCTCCGAGGAAGACTGGCTGGAAAACATCATCGAGCTCAACTGGAAGCTCTACCTGTGCTCCACGCCGCCCTTCCTGCTGCAGACCAAGGTGGACCAGCGCATGAACGAGTACACCCGCCTGGCCTTTGCCGGCCAGCACGCCGAAGCGCGCAAGGTGCGCGACAGCCTGGAACCGGTGCGCGCCGCATTCCGCGCCAGCAAGCCCGCCGGCAAGCCGCAGGCGCATGGCAAGGCCTGGCAGGAACTGCTGGGCCAGCACGGCGGCCCCGTGCGCCGGCCGCTGCTGAACATGACCGAGGCCGAGCTGGCTGCCACGCGCGAAGCCTTTGCAGGCTGCGGCCTGCGCCTGGCCTGAGGCGCGCACCCGCATGAGCCAGAGGATGCCGATCCAGTTGCAGGTCAACGGCCAGGTCTGCAGCGTGCAGGTGGAAGCCAACACATTGCTGGTGGATTGCCTGCGTGGCCCGCTGGCCCTGCGCGGCACGCACCAGGGCTGCGACACGGCCCAGTGCGGTGCCTGCACGGTGCAGGTGGACGGCCGGGCCGTGAAGTCGTGCAATGTGCTGGCCCTGCAGGTGCAGGGCCGGGCCGTGCGCACGGTCGAAGGGCTGGCCCCGGCACCCGATCGGCTGCACCCCATGCAGCAGGCCTTCAGCCGGCACCATGCGCTGCAGTGCGGCTTCTGCACGCCGGGCTTCCTGATGCGCGCGGTGGCTCTGGCTGATGAGCCCGAGGCCGCCGAGGAGTCCATCGACCCGCACTGGGTGCGCCATGCCCTGGGCGGCAACCTGTGCCGCTGCACGGGTTACGAGGGCATCGTGAACGCGGTCTGCGAGGGACTGGTCGCCATGCGCGGAACGGAGCCGGCATGAACGCATTGGACTTCCATCGACCTGCTTCGCTGGCCGAGGCGCTTGCGCTGATGCCCGCGTCTGCGCAAGGCAGCCAGGCCTGGCTGGCTGGCGGCCAGTCGCTGCTGGCCGCGATGAAGCTGGGCATGGCCACGCCAGCGGTGCTGATCGACCTGCAGGACGTGCCGGGCCTGCGCGACATCCGCGTGGAGACCGGGCCGCAGGGTGCGCCAGCGCTCTGGATCGGCGCCATGGCCACGCATGCCAGCGTGGCAGCCAGTGCCACCGTGCGGGGCTTCGCCCCGGGCCTGGCGGCCCTGGCCGGCGGCATCGCCGATGCGCAGGTGCGTGCCATGGGCACCATCGGCGGCTCGCTGGCGCACAACGACCCCGCGGCCTGCTGGCCCACCGGGGTGATGGCGGCGGGTGCCACCATCGTCACCGCGCGGCGCGAGATTGCGGCAGACGATTACTTCCAGGGCCTGTACAGCACGGCGCTGGAACCGGGCGAGCTGATCGTCGGCGTGCGCTTCCCCCGGCTGCAGGGCCTGCATTACCTCAAGTTCGAGCAGCCTGCCTCGCGCTTTGCGCTGGTGGGCGTGGCTGTGGCGCATACCGCGCCGGGCCAGGTGCGCGTGGCCGTGACCGGGCTGGGCATGGGCATCGCGCGCTGGCCTGGGGCCGAACAGGCGCTTGGCGGCCAGTTCGGCCTGGCGGCCTTGTCTGCTATCCCCTCCGATGACCTCACGGCGCTGGGCGACCTGCATGCCTCGGCCGGTTATCGCTGCCATCTGGCCGGGGTGCTGGCCCGGCGCTGCGTGGCCGCCCTCACGGGCGAGGCACTGCCGCGCCATGCGCCGCTGGCGCCATCGGCGGTTCGGCAGGCGCCTGCCACGCCAGACCCCGAAGCCGTGCCCAAGGACGGCTTCGGCGGCCGCCAGGCGTTGGCGGCGCCGCCGGCCCAGGTCTGGCAGGCCATCCTCGATGCACAGAACCTGCAGGCCAGCATCCCCGGCTGCGAAGCGCTGGTGCAGCGCAGCGCCACCGACTACGAGGCCACGGTCAAGGTCGGCCTGGGCCCGTTGTCGGTGCGTTTCAAGAGCGAGGTCACACTGCGCGACCTGCAGCCGCCGCGCGCGCTGACCATGGTCTTCGTGGGCCAGGCCGGCGCCCTGGGCAGCGGCCAGGGCACGGCGCGTGTGCGCTTCGAGCCCACCGGCGACGGCGGCACGGTGCTGCACTGGTGGGTGCAGGTGCAACTCAGCGGGCGCCTGGCGCAGTTCGGCAACCGGCTGGTCGAGGCCAGCTCGCGCAAGCTCAGCGAAGAGTTCTTCGAGCGCTTCGCCCGGGTGCTGGGCGTGCCTGCCGGTCACCTGCCTCCTCCTTCCCCGTGGCACAGGCTGCAGCGCCTGCTGGCGCGGTGGTTTTCCCTGTCTCGAAAGTGAGTGTTCCCATGCCCTACCAACCGGCCGATCTGGCCTACGATCACTACAGCAAGCCCCTGAACTTCCAGCAGTGGCTCGATGCCCACAGCGCGCGCCTGCAGCCGCCCGTGGGCAACCAGCAGATCTGGAAAAACGCCGACCTGGTCTGCACCGTGGTGGGCGGCCCCAACGAGCGCACCGACTTCCACGACGACCCCTACGAGGAGTACTTCCACCAGTTCAAGGGCAATGCCTCGCTGCTGATCGCCGACCGCGGCAAGTTCGAGCGCGTGCACCTGCGCGAGGGCGACATCTTCCTGTTGCCCGCGCACGTGCGCCACTCGCCCCAGCGGCCCGAGTCGGGCAGCCTGTGCACGGTGGTGGAGCGCAACCGGCCGGTGGGCTCGATCGACGCCTTCGAGTGGTACTGCGCCGCCTGCGGCGGCCTGGTGGTGCGCAGCGAGCTGCAGCTCACGAGCATCGTCGAGGATCTGCCGCGCACCTACACCGCGTTCTACGATTCGGCACCGGCCGAACGCACCTGCGCGCACTGCGGCGAGGTGCACCCGGGCCGCGACTGGCGCAGCTGGCATGCGCGCTGTGGGGCACATTTCCCCGGTACGGCCGCATGACAGGGCACCGTTCACCGCTGCGGCTTGCCGTGGTCGGCTTTGGTGCCATCGGCCAGGCCCTGGCGCAGGAACTGGCGGGCGATGACCGTGTGCACCTGGCGCAGGTCATCGTGTCCCCGGCTTCCCTCGCGGCCGCCCAGGCGGCTTGCGCGGCGCTCGCGCCGCAGGTGCGCGTGGCCAGCACGCTGGATCTCGGGCCGGTGCAGCGCCCCGATCTCGTCGTCGAATGCGCGGGCCATGCGGCGGTGCTGGCCCATGTGGTGCCCGCACTGCAGGCCGGCATCCCCTGCGCCATGGCCTCGGTGGGCGCCCTGCACGATGCGGACCTGCTGACGCGGCTGAAGGCTGCCGCGCACGAGGGCGGAACCCGGCTGCAGCTGGTGTCCGGTGCCATCGGCGCCATCGACGCATTGGCAGCGGCGCGCTTCGGCGGGCTCGACGAGGTGACCTACGTGGGGCGCAAGCCGCCGCTGAGCTGGGCGGGCACGCCGGCCGAGCAGGCCTTCGACCTGGCCCGCCTGGTGGCACCGCAGGTCATCTTTCGCGGCAGCGCGCGCGAAGCGGCACGGCAGTTCCCGAAGAATGCCAACGTAGCGGCCACGGTGTCGTTGGCGGGTCTGGGGCTGGATCGCACCCAGGTGGAGCTGGTGGCCGACCCGGGCGTCACCCGCAACGTGCACGCCGTCATCGCGCGCGGCGCCTTCGGTCGGCTGGAACTGCAGATGGAGAACCTGCCGTTGGCTGCCAACCCCAAGACCTCGGCCCTCACGGTCTACAGCCTTGTGCGCGCTGTGCATAACGCCGCGGTGGGCATCGCCATCTGAAGAGTCAGCCTGCCTTGTCGTTCATCCAGTTCAAGTCCAGCGGCCGGTCCTCGAACTCGGTGTTGAGCACCACGGTGCTGGTGGTGCGGGCCACGCCGGCAATCGCCTTGATCTCGTAGATCACATCCTCCAGCGCGCGCGCATGCGTGGTGCGGATCTTGGCCAGGAAGTCGTACTCGCCGGCCACGCTGTGCAATTCCTCCACCTGGGGCATGGCGCGCAGGCGTGGCGCCACGTCGCGGCAGTGGATGCCGCCATTGTTGCGGATGGCGACGAAGGCCGTGAAGTTCAGCCCCACGCGCTCGTGGTCCACGCTGATCGAGAAGCGGCGGATCACGCCCTTGTCCAGCATCTTCTTCACCCGCTCATGCACAGCCGCCGTCGACAGGCCCACTTCGGCCCCGACGTCGGCGTATGAACGTCGGCCATCGGTGCCCAAGGCAGAAATAATTCTGGCGTCTATCTCATCTGTCTGAATATTTGCTTGCATAAGCGCATGAATTTGGTAAAAATTCCGAAATCCCTGTGATTTCCATAAATTTTCCGGTCAGGTGAAGAATATGCCGACATTTTTCAATGCGCAAGCAGGTAACCGCCGTGTGTGGGCTATCGCCATCGCCTTGCTGCTGGTGTACATCGTCTGGGGCACCACCTATTTCGCCATCGGCATCGCGGTGCAGACCATGCCGCCGCTGCTGATGAATGCCATCCGTTTCCTTTGTGCCGGGGCCATCATGCTGGCGGTGGCGCTGTGGCAGGGCCATGCCCTGCCCACGGCCGTGCAGTGGCGCAACTCGGCCGTGGTCGGCGGCTGCATGGTGTTCCTGGCGATGAACCTCATGGGCTTTGCGCAGAAGATGGGCATCGGCTCGGGCCTCATGGCCACGGTGGTCACTACCATGCCGATGTGGCTGGCCCTGTGGTCGCGCTGGGGCGGCGAGCGCGTGCCCGCCACCAGCTGGATCGGGCTGGCCCTGGGCGTGATTGGGGCGCTGCTGCTGGCGATGGAGGGCGACTTCTCGGTCACCTGGCTGGGCGCGCTGCTGGCCTTTGGCGCGCCGCTGTGCTGGAGCATCGGCTCCTACGCATCGCGCCGCCTGTCCCTGCCCGCACCGGCCATGGCCTCGGCCGCGCAGTGGTTCACGGGCGGGGCCATGGGCCTGGTGGTGGCGCTGTGCTTCGAGCCCGTGAGCGCGCTGGGCCAAGTCAGCGCCAAGTCCTGGGCGGCCTGGGTGTACCTGCTGTTCTTCGGCACGCTGGTGGCGCTCAACGCCTACCTGTGGCTGCTGCAGAACACCTCGGCTGCGCTGGCCGGCAGCTACTCCTTCGTGAACCCCGCCGTCGCCCTGCTGGTGGGCGTGGCGCTGGGCGGCGAGCTGCTCACGGGCTGGGTGTATGCCGCGCTGCCGCTGATCGGTGCGGCGCTGGTGTTCATCCTCTACGGCAAGGCCATCCAGGCGCGCTGGGCGCGCCGTGGGGCCTCAGTACCCTCAGGCGGCGCGCCTGTCCGCTGATGGGCTTCAAGGCGCTGCGGTGATGACCTCGATGTGGCTGAGGTTCGAGACCGAGCGGCTCTGCTTGACCTCGCCGGGCACGATCAGCCGCGCCATCCCGTTGGCGCCCAGGCCTTCTCCATTGGCGGCATAGGCGACCAGGGCGCCCTTGGCGCCAAATCCGGGGTCGATCTCGCCCAGTGACACCAGGGCCTTGTAGCCATCGCTGCCGGTGGCCACGGCCACCATGGCCAGCGTGGGGTTCTTGGCCGTGGCGTCGGTCTTCAGGCCGGTGCTGCCGTTCAGCAGCGTCCACAGGTTCACGCCGGTATAGGTGGTGCCCGCCACCGTGACCGTGCTGGCCGGCAGGGCCTGCAATGCGGCCAGGTCGAAACTCATTGGCTTGGTCACTGCGCCGGACACCGCCAAACTGCCGGACACGCCGCCACCCGCGGCCACTGCCGTGGAGCCCGAGGGCCGCACCTCCAGCCGCACGAGGTTGGAGACATAGCGCCCGCCCTTGACGTCACCGGGCGCCGTCACGCGGAAGGGGCCATCGGCGCTGGTCAGCGGGCCCGAGGTGCCGCTTTGCGTTTCGGCATAGGCCACCAGGCTGGCCTTGTTGCCGAATTCGGGGTTGATCTCGCCCATGCCGAAGGCCACGCGGTAGCCGTCACTGCCCGTGGCCAGCACATAGCGGTTCAGGCCATCGTTCTTACGGCTGGCGTCGAGGGTGATGCCTGCACCGCTCAGCACCGACCACAGCGTGGCGCCCGTGTAGGTGCGCGACTGCGCTCCGCTGCCGCTCGTGAACGTGACCGACTGCGTGACGGCCGTCTGGCGTTGCAGTGCGGCGGTGTCGTAGTTGCCGGCCCTGTCCACCGCCCCCTGGACGCGGATGGACGGCCCCTCGTCGCTGCCGCCGCAGGCCGCCAGGGCCAGCAGCAGGGTGGTGGCCAGGCCGACGGCCAGGAGTCGATGGGGACGTGGTGTCGTGGATTGCATGCGTTCTCCTCCATGTTGGTTCGCTATTCCATTTTGTCATAGCGAATTCATGGAGAGTGTGCATGCCGACTCTGCCGCGGCACGGCGTTGGGAAATGGCCGCGGGTTCAGGCGTCCGGGATGACGGCGGTCGCTTCGATCTCGATCTTGGCGCGCTCTTCCATCAGGCCGGCCACCTGCACGCAGGCCATGGCCGGGAAGTGCTTGCCCAGCACCTCGCGGTAGACCACGCCCAGTTCCTTCAAGCGGGCGTTGTACTCGTTGCGGTCGACCACGTACCAGGTCAGGCGCACCAGGTGCTCGGGGCCGGCGCCGCCGGCTTCGAGCACGGCGCGCACGTTGAGCAGGGTCTGGCGCGTCTGGGCGATGAAGTCATCGCTCTCGAACTGCTGCGCTGCATTCCAGCCGATCTGGCCGCCGGTGAAGATCATCGTGCCGCGCGCGGCCACGCCGTTGGCGTAGCCTTTGGGGGTGACCCAGCCAGGGGGTTGCAAGTGGGTGTTCATGGTGTCTTGGTGGTCGGGTTGGCAGCGGCGGACGCTGCTGCGGCTTCGCGCTGGCGCAGCCGAAAGCGCTGGAGTTTGCCAGTCTCGGTGCGCGGCAGCGAGGTGGCGAATTCCACCAGGCGCGGGTACTTGAACGGCGCGATGGTGGCCTTCACGTGGTCCTGCAGGGCCTTGGCCATGGCGGCGTCGCCCGTGTGGCCGGGCTTGAGCACGCAGAAGGCCTTGACCACCATGCCGCGCTCCTCGTCGGGCACGCCGATCACGGCGCACTCGGCCACAGCCGGGTGGCGCAGCAGGGCGTCCTCGACCTCGGGGCCGCCGACGTTGTAGCCCGCGGTGATGATCATGTCGTCATCGCGCGCCTGGTAGAAGAAGTAGCCGTCCGCGTCCTGCACGAAGGCGTCGCCCGGGTAGTTCCAGCCGTCCTTCACGTACTTGGCCTGGCGCGGGTCGTCGAGGTAGCGGCAGCCCGTGGGGCCGACCACGGCGAGCTTGCCCACCGTGCCGCGCGGCAGTTCCTGGCCCTGGCCGTCCACCACCTTGGCCTCGTAGCCCGGCACCACCTTGCCGATGGCGCCGGCTCGGCTCTCGCCGCCCGCGGCCGAGATGAAGATGTGGAACATTTCGGTGGCGCCGATGCCGTCGGTCATGTCGATGCCCGTGGCCTCCTTCCACAGCTGGCGCGTGGCGTCGGGCAGGGCCTCGCCCGCGCTCACGCTAGTGCGCAGCGTGGGCAGGCCCAGCTGGCGTGCAAAGGGCGCCATCTGGCGGTAGAAGGTGGGCGCGGTGTAGCAGATGGTCACGCCGGCCTCGCGCATCAGGCGCACCATGGTCTCGGGCGTGTAGGGCTGGTCGGGGAAGTAGACGCTGGCCCCGGCCCACATCGGGAACACCAGCAGCCCGCCCAGGCCGAAGGTGAAGGCCAGCGGCGGCGAGCCCGCCACGATGTCCTCGGGCCGGGCGCGCAGCACATGGCGCGGCCAGGCCTCGCAGGCGGCCAGCACGTCGCGGTGCGTGTGCACGGCGGCCTTGGGTGCGCCCGTGGTGCCCGAGGTGAAGGCCATCAGCGCCACGTCGTCGGCCGCGGTCGGGCAGGCCGGCTGGTTACCCGGCAGGGCCTGCGCGCGCGTCAGCAGGTCGCCTGCATCGGGCGCGGTGTGGAAGGGGACGATGGCCGCGAGCGCCGGGTGATCCGCCTGCGCCGCCTGCAGCTCGGCCAGCAGCCGGCCATCGCACAGCGCCAGCGTGGGCTGGGACCGCTCGATGATGCTGCCCAGTTCCACCGCACGCAGCAGCGGCATGGTGGCCACCGCGACGAGGCCGGCATGCACCACGCCCAGCCAGGCCAGCGCCATCTCCACCGTGTTGCCGCCGCGCAGCAGCACGCGGTTGCCGGGCACCAGGCCATGCTCTTTCGTGAGCAGCTCGGCAATGCGCGCGGCCTCGGTGCGTGCCTCGCGGTAGGTGTAGCTGCGCTGCGGGCCACGCAGCAGGGGCCGGTCGCCGTGGCCGGCGCGTTCGGCCTGGTCGAACAGGGCCTGCACCAGGTTGGCCTGGTCGGGGATCTGCAGCTCCGGTGCGCCGTAGCGCAGCGTGGGCAGGGCCTGCGCTGGCGGCAGGCGGTCGTGCACGAAATGGTCGGGCTGGGCGCTGGGGTGGGCCATGGGAATGCTCCTCTTCGATGGAGGTTCAGGACGCCTGCAGGGCGGCCTTGCCGATGATGAGCTGCTGCACTTCGGTCGCGCCCTCGTAGATGCGCAGCGAGCGGATGTCGCGGTACAGGCTCTCCACCTTGCTGCCCACTTCCACGCCGCGCCCGCCGTGCAGCTGCAGCGCCATGTCGATCACGCGCTGGGCGTTCTCGGTGGCGCTCATCTTGGCCATGGCCGCCTCTGCGGTGACCCGCGTACCGCCGCGCTTTTCGCCTTCGTCGCGCAGCCAGGCGGCGCGGTAGGTGAGCAGCGCCGCGCTGTCCACCAGCGCCGCCATCTCGCCGATGCGCGCCTGCGTGAGCTGGAAGTCCGCCAGCGTCTGGCCGAACATGTGGCGCTGGCGCGCATGGTGCACGGCCTCGGCCAGCGCGCGCCGGGCCATGCCCAGGGCGGCGGCGGCCACCGAGGCGCGGAAGATGTCGAGGGTGCGCATGGCCAGCTTGAAGCCGCCGTTCAACTCGCCCAGCAGGGCCGTGGCCGGCACCTGGCAATCCGTGAAGGCCAGCGTGGCCAGCGGGTGCGGCGCCATCACGTGGATGTGCTGCGACGTGTCCAGGCCCTTGGCCGTGGCGTCGACGATGAAGGCGCTGATGCCGCGTGTGCCGCCGTCCGGATCGGTCTTGGCAAACACGCAGTAAAAGTCGGCGATGCCGCCGTTGCTGATCCAGGTCTTGCTACCGTTGAGGGCATAGGCGCCGCCCGCGGCAGGCAGTGCCGTGGTGCGCATGGCGCCCACGTCCGAGCCGGCCTCGGGCTCACTCAGCGCGAAGGCCGCGATCAGCTGACCGCTGGCCACGCCCTGCAGGTAGTGTGCCTGCTGGGCGGCGCTGCCGGCCAGGGTGATGGCGCCGCTGCCCAGGCCCTGCATGGCAAAGGCGAAGTCGGCCAGCGGCGAGTGGTAGGCCAAGGTCTCGCGCAGCAGCACCAGCGCGCGCGAATCCAGCGCGGGCAGGGCGCCGCCGTGCGCGGCGGGCACGCAGTAGCGCAGCCAGCCGCCAGCGCCCAGGCGCTGTACCCAGTCGCGGCAGGCGGCGCGGTCGTCGGTTTCGTCCACGTCCTGGGCGGCAACCCAGGGCACCAGGCCGCGCGCCAGCTCGCGGTGCGCGTCGTCGAAGAAGGGCAGGTCCAGGTGCGCCGTGGAGGGGGGGCAGGGCGCCGGTGGGGTGGCGATGTGCATGGCGTCAGTCCCCCTGGAACACGGGTTTCTGCTTGGCCGCGAAGGCCTCGTAGGCGCGGCGGAAGTCCTGCGTCTGCATGCAGATGGCCTGGGCCTGGGCCTCGGCCTCGATGGCCTGGTCGATGGTCATGGCCCACTCCTGGCTGAGCATGGTCTTGGTCATGCCGTGGGCGAAGGTGGGGCCGCTGGCCAGTGCGCGCGCGGTTTCCTGCACCTGGGCCAGCAGGTCGGCCGGTTCGTACAGGTCGTTGAAGAAGCCCCAGGCCAGGCCTTCCTGCGCCGTCATGGAGCGGCCCGTGAACAACAGCTCCGAGGCGCGGCCCTGGCCGATCAGGCGCGGCAGCAGTGCGCAGGCGCCCATGTCCGCCCCGGCCAGGCCCACGCGGGTGAACAGGAAGGCCGTCTTGGCCGCTGCCGTGCCGTAGCGCATGTCGCAGGCCAGCGCCATCATGGCGCCCGCACCAGCGCAGATGCCGTCGATGGCGCCCAGGATGGGCTGCGGGCAGGCGCGCATGGCCTTGACCAGGTCGCCCGTCATGCGCGTGAATTCGAGCAGCTCGGGCATGGTCATGCCGGTCAGCGGGCCGATGATCTCGTGCACGTCGCCGCCCGAGCAGAAATTGCCGCCCGCGCCCGTGACCACCACACACTTCACGTCGGTGGCAAAGCGCAGCGCGTAGAAGAAGTCGCGCAGCTCCGCATAGCTCTGGAAGGTCAGCGGGTTCTTGCGCTCGGGCCGGTTCAGCGTGACGGTGCCCACGCCATCGGCGAAGCTCCAGGCGAAGTGCTGCGCCGTGTACGGGGCCTTGGGTTCGAACTGTGCGCGCATGGGGTTGCCGGCGCCGATGTTGTGCTTCATTGTTCTGTCTCCACGGGGTTTTTGAGGGTGTGTTCCTTGACCTTGCCCAGCAGCCGGTGCAAGGTGGCGATGTCGCGCTCGCCCAGCGAAGCGAAGGCCTCGACGATCCACTGCTCGTGCTGGCGCGCCATCTCGTTGAACTGGGCGCGGCCCTGGGGGGTCAGGCGCACGCAGTAGGCGCGGCGGTCGCCCTCGACCTCCACGCGCTCCACCAGGCCTTCGGCCACGAGCTGGTCGGTGATGCCGGTGACGTTGCCGCTCGTGACCATCATGCGGCGCGACAGGTCCTTCATCTTCAGTCCGTCGGGCGAGCGCTCGAGCTGCGCCATGAGGTCGAAGCGTGGCAGCGTGGTGTCGAAGCGCTCGCGCAGGCCGGCGCGCACCTGCTTTTCGATCAGCTGGGTGCAGGTCAGCATGCGCAGCCACAGGCGCAGGGCTTCGGGGTGCTCGCTCGGCGCGGCGCCGTGCAGTCGGGCTTCGAGGTCCATGGCCTAGCCCTCTTCCTCATTGGAGCCGCGCTTTTGCTGCGCTTCCAGCGCGGCCTGCACCTGCTTTTGCTTGCCGATCTCGCGCAGCATCTGGTCGCGGCCGCTCCAGTACTGCACGGGCCAGTCGGTGTGTGCGGCGGCCACGGGGCTCAGCTGGGCTGCGGCGTGCAGCGTCCAGGCCGGGTCGGCCAGGTGCGGGCGCGCGATCGCGCACAGGTCGGCGCGGCCGGCGGCGATGATGCTGTTGGCATGGTCGGCCTCGCTGATCGCGCCCACGGCCATGGTGGCGATGCCCAGCTCGTTGCGGATGCGGTCGGAAAACGGTGTCTGGTACATGCGGCCGTAGACGGGCCTGGCGGCGCGCGTGGTCTGGCCGGAGGACACGTCGATCAGGTCGCAGCCCGCGGCCTTGAACAGGCGCGCGATCTCGATGGCGTCGTCAGGCGTGGTACCACCGGGCGCCCAGTCGTGCGCCGAGATGCGCACGCTCATGGGCCTGTCGACCGGCCACACGGCGCGCAGCGCGGCGAACACTTCGAGCGGGTAGCGGCAGCGGTTGGCCAGGCTGCCGCCGTAGTCGTCGCTGCGCTGGTTGGTGATGGGGCTGATGAAGCTGGCCAGCAGGTAGCCATGCGCGCAGTGCAGCTCCAGCCAATCGAAGCCGCAGGCGGCTGCGCGGTGTGCGCTGGCGGTGAAGGCTGCGGTCATGGCGTCCATGCCCTCGCGGGTCATGGCCGCAGGGGGCTGGTTCTGCTCGCCATAGGCCAGGGGGCTGGCGGCGAGCAGCGGCCAGTTGCCCTGTTCCAGCGGCTCGTCCGTGCCCTCCCAGCCCACGCGGGTCGAGCCCTTGGGCCCGCTGTGGCCCAGCTGCATGCCGATCTTCGCGCTGCTGCTGCCGTGCACAAACTGCACGATGCGCGTGAAGGCGGCCTGCTGGTCGTCGTTCCACAGCCCCGTGCAGCCGGGGGTGATGCGGCCTTCGGGTGTGGGGCTGGTCATCTCCACCATCACCATGGCCGCGCCGCCCAGGGCGCGCGCTCCCAGGTGCACCAGCAAGAAGTCCTGCGGCACGCCGTCGACCGCGCTGTAGGTGGCCATGGGCGAGACGACGATGCGGTTCTTGAGCGTGAGGCCGCGCACGGTGAACGGCGTGAGCATGGGCGGCACTGCGGTCTTGCCGCCGGCCAGCCAGCCCTCGTAGCCTTCGAGCCACTGCGCATCGCGCAGGCGCAGGTTCTCATGGCTGATGCGCTGGCTGCGCGTGAGCAGCGAGTAGGCGAACTGCTCCACCTGCATGCCGGTGTAGCGCGTCACGTTCTCGAACCACTCGGTGGAGTTGCGCGCCGCGTTCTGGATCTTGAGCACCTCCACGCTGCGGCGGGCTTCGTAGTGCGTGAGCACTTCGGCGATGGGCAGTCCGGTGGCGAACTCGTTGGCCAGGTCGATGGCGTCCTCGAGCGCGAGCTTGGTGCCGCTGCCGATGGAGAAATGCGCGGTGTGCGCTGCGTCGCCCATCAGCACGATGGGCACGGCCTTGCCGGCGATGGTCTCGCGGTGCACCCAGGTGTTGCAGATCACGCGCGGGAAACGGATCCAGTTGGCCGAGCCGCGCAGGTGCGTGGCGTTGCTGATGAGGGCGTTGCCATCGAGGTACTTGCCGAACAGGCGCTCGCAGAAGGCGATGGCCTCGGGCTGCTCCATCTGGTCCAGGCCATGGGCCCTCCACACGGCTTCGGGCGTTTCCACGATGAAGGTGGAGGTGTCGGCGTCGAACTGGTAGGCATGGGCCTGGAACCAGCCGTGCTCCGTCTGCTCGAAAGCAAAGGTAAAAGCGTCGAACTTTTTGTGCGTGCCCAGCCAGACGAAGCGGCACTGGCGCAGGTCGATGTCGGGCTGGTAGGTGGCGGCGTAGCGGGTGCGGATGCGGCTGTTCAGGCCATCGCTGGCAATCACCAGGTCGGCGCCGTACTTCGCGGCGGCTTCCTGGTCGTCCTGTACGTCGGCCTCGAACACCAGCTCCACGCCCACCGCCAGGCAGCGGTCCTGCAGGATGTTGAGCAGCCGCTTGCGGCCGATGCCGCAGAAGCCGTGGCCGCCCGAGCGCACGCTCTGCCCCTTGAAGAACACCTCGATGTCGTCCCAGTGGTTGAACGCATCGCCGATCTGGCGCGCCGTGGCGGCATCAGCCGCCTGCAGGTTGGCCAGCGTCTGGTCCGAGAGCACCACGCCCCAGCCGAAGGTATCGAACGGTCGGTTGCGCTCGAGCACCGTCACGCGGTGTGCCGGATTCTGCTGCTTCATGAGCAGGGCGAAATACAGACCTGCGGGGCCGCCGCCAATGCAAAGTATGTTCATGGGAAAATAGTTTAGGCTTAAACAAAATACTGTCAATGGGGCCATCCCGGAAAAACGCCTGAGCGGTGGTTTCCGCTGGGACAGGGTGTTGACGCACTGCAGCACAAGGCCAAAAATAACCGGCATGAAGCACCTGCTGCACGCCCTGGAAGGGCGGCTGGCGGCCTTGCCCGTGCCCATGGCGGTCCAGCTGCCGGCAGGCCAGCAACTGGGCGCCAGCAAGCCTGCCGTCATCCTGCGGTTCAGGGACCGCATGGCCCTGGTCGCCCTGGCCACGGGCGAGATCGGCAACGTCGGCGCTGCCATCGTCGAGGGCCGCGTGGCGATCGAAGGCGGCATGCGCGACCTGATGGCCGCTGCCGCCGGCCTGCTGACCCGCGACCCGGCACACGGACAACGGCACCACTGGTGGCACCGCGCGCTGGCGCGCGCCCGTTCCATGGCCGCGCACACTCGGGGACACGACGCGCGGCACGTGCGTTTCCACTACGACCTGTCCGACGATTTCTATGCGCTCTGGCTGGACGAGCGGCGCGTGTACTCCTGCGCTTACTACCGCGGCGCCGGCATGGACCTGGACCAGGCGCAGCGGGCCAAGCTCGACCATATCTGCCGCAAGCTGCGCCTGGCGCCCGGCGAGCGCTTCCTGGACATCGGTGCCGGCTGGGGTGGCCTGCTGCTGTGGGCGGCCGAGCACTATGGTGTGGACGCCACGGGCATCACCCTCTCACGCCACCAGCACGCGCACGTTCAGCGCCTGATTGCAGAACGCGGCCTGCAGGGCCGCGTGCGCATGGAGCTGCGCGACTACCGCGAGCTGGAGCCTGCGGTGCCCTTCGACAAGATTGCCTCGGTCGGAATGTTCGAGCATGTGGGGCGCGCGCAGATGGGCCGCTATTTCGCCGCGGTGCACCGCCTGCTGCGGCCGGGCGGCCTGCTGCTCAACCATGGCATCACCGCCGGTGCGGTGGACAACACCCAGCTGGGCGCCGGCATGGGTGACTTCATCGAGGAATACATCTTTCCTGGCGGCGAACTGCTGCACGTGAGCGTGGTGCTGGCGGACATGGCACGCGCCGGCCTGGAAATGGTGGACACCGAGAACCTGCGCCCGCACTATGCGCGCACCCTGTGGGCCTGGTCCGACAGGCTGGAGGCAAGGTTGCCTGCGGCGCGCGAGGTGCTGGCCGCACAAGGGGGCGACGCGCAGTGCGATAAGGTGCTGCGTGCGTACCGCCTGTACCTCGCTGGAAGCGCCCTCGGCTTCGAGCGAGGCTGGATGGCCCTGCACCAGATGCTGGCCACGAGGCCCGACGGGGATGCGGCAAGGGGCAGACCACCCGGCGCACAATCGGACTACCCGTTCACCCGGGACTACATGTACAAAGAGAACACTGCCACTTGAGAGGACATCTGCACACCATGCTCTACAAATTCAAGTCCAAAGCCGCCGCCGACCTGATCATGCTGGAACCCCAGGGCCGCCAGATCCTGGAGATCATCGGCAAGACGCCGGGTGCCAACGGCATCGTGACCGCGGCGCAGATCCCTGGCGCGATTGCAGCGCTCGAGGCGGCGGTGAAGGCCAGCGAGGCCCAGCCGCCGGTGCAGGAGGGCCAGGACGCCGAGGGCGAAGAAGAACCTGGTGGCCCTGCCGAGACGGTGAAGCTGCGCCAGCGCGCAGCGCCGTTCATCGAGATGCTGCGCAAGAACTCGGCGGAGCAGGCAGACGTGGTCTGGGGCGTGTGACCAGGGCCTGTGCCTGAACCGGGGAAGCCTGTGGACAAGATAGACCTGAAGAAGGATCTCAAGCACCTGTACCAGCCCTCGGCCCGCAGCGTGGTCGAGGTCGAAGTCCCCGCGTTCCGGTTCCTGATGGTCGATGGAGCGGGCGACCCGACCGGCTCCATTCCTTATGCGCAGGCCGTGGAGGCCTTGTTTGCGGTCTCCTACACCGCCAAGTTCATGGTCAAGAAGGGCGCGCAGGCCATCGACTACGCGGTGATGCCGCTGGAAGGCCTGTGGTGGGCGGATGACATGTCGGCGTTCGTCGCCAATGACCGCGCCCGGTGGAAGTGGACGATGATGGTCATGCAGCCTTCCTTTGCCACGCCTGAGGTCGTTGCCCGTGCCATGGAAGAGGTCCGGCGCAAGAAGGCGCTGCCGGGCGTGGAACGCATGCGCCTGGAGGAGTTTGCCGAAGGGCGGTGCGCGCAGGTGCTGCACCTCGGTCCCTTTGCAGAGGAAGGTCCCACCATCGAGCGGGTCCACGACTTCATCGATGCGCGGGCCTCACGGGCGGGAAAGCACCATGAGATCTACCTGAGCGACATCCGCAAGGCCGCGCCCGAGAAGTGGAAGACGGTCATCCGCCAGCCCATGGCCTGACGGTTCCGCGCCTTGCCGCGCAGGCTGGAAGCGTTAGTCGACCTTCGCCCCCGACGCCTTCACCACCTGCGCCCACTTCTTGTGCTCGGCGTCGATGTGCCGGGCAAACTCGGCCGGCGTGTTGCCGCCGGGGATCGCTCCCTGGGCCATCAGGCGCTCCTTCATCGCGGGGGAGGCCAGGGACTTGGCGACTTCCTGCTGGATGCGGTTCACGATGTCGGGCGGGGTGCCGGCGGGGGCCAGCAGGCCGAACCAGGAGCTGGCCTCGTAGCCCTTGAGCGTGGGGCCGCCGGCCTGTTCCACCGTGGGCACTTCGGGCAGCGCGCCGGAGCGCTGGCTGCTGGTCACGGCCAGGGCGGTGAGCTTACCGGCCTTGATCTGGGCCATGGAGGAGGGCAGGTTGTCGAACATCACGTCGGCGTTGCCGCCCACCAGGTCCAGCAGCGCGGGGCCGGAGCCGCGGTAGGGCAGGTGCAGCATGAAGGTGCCGGTCATGCTCTTGAACAGTTCGCCCGCCAGATGGATGGAGGTGCCGTTGCCGCTCGATGCCATGTTGAACTTGCCGGGGTTGGCCTTGGCGGCGCGGATGAAATCCTGCACATTGGTGATGCCCAGGGACTTGGCCTTGTCCACGTTCATCACCATCACGTTGGGCACGGCGGCGACCAGGGTGATGGGCGCGAAATCCTTGATCGGGTCGTAGGGCAGCTTGGCGTACAGCGCGCGGTTGATGCCGTGCGTGCCCACCGTGCCCATGAGCAGGGTGTAGCCATCGGCCGGGGCCTTGGCCACGATCTCGGCGCCCACGTTGCCGCCGGCGCCCGCGCGGTTGTCCACCACGAACTGCTGGCCGAACACGCGCGACAGGTCGGGCGTGAGCGCGCGGGCCAGGATGTCGGTGGTGCCCCCGGGCGCAAACGGCACGACTATGCGCACCGGCTTGTTGGGCCATGCGCCGCCGGCAGGTGCTGCGCCCGGTTGCTGTGCGTGGGCGGACCGGGGCAGCAGCAAGGCGCTGGCGGTGGCCACGGCCAGCGCGCCCAGCGCGCTCAGGGTGAACGCCATGGCAATGGCCTTGCGGCGGCTGCGGGCGCGGGTTTTCGCGGCGATCGCGGGGTGGGTGTTGCGGGCGTGCTGTGCCATGGAAATGCTTTCTTGAAGAGCCGGGTGTATGCCTGCAGTTCTACGCGGGCGCGCGCGCTCCGGGCAGATGGATTACCCGAAGACGGGGGCGTGGAATGCGTGCGAGGCTGGTGGAAATCAGGCTGGGTGCTCGGCCACCCGGGCGCAAAAAAAGCCACCAGGCCCTGGGAGCGTGGTGGCTTGCGCAGCGCGCGGGTTCCGGGCGATCAGTCGGCGTAGGTGCCGGCCGCCTTGATCACGGCAGTCCACTTGTCGATCTCGGCCACCACGAACTTCTTGTGCTCGGCGGGTTCGACGCGCTTGTCGGTCACGACCACGGCGCCCAGGCCTTCCTGCTTCTTGATGAAGTCGGGGTCCTTGAGGGCGACCTTCAGAGCGTCGTTGATCTTCTTGGCGACGTCAGGTGGCGTGCCCTTGGGACCGTACAGGCCGTGCCAGATGGTCACTTCGAAGTTCTTCAGGCCCGACTCGGCCAGCGTGGGCAGGTCCTTGAGCAAAGGCGTGGTCAGGCGCTTCTGGGTCGTCACGGCGTAGGCCTTGACCTTCTTGGCTTCGATCTGTCCCGAGGTGTTGGTGGTCTGGTCGCACAGCAGGTCGATCTGGCCGCCGATCAGGTCGGTGATGGCCGGTGCCGTGCCCTTGTAGGGGACGGGGGTCATGTCGATCTGCACGGCGCTCTGGAACATCAGGCCGCACAGGTGCGAGGCAGAGCCCAGGCCGGCATTGCCCAGGTTGATCTTGCCCTTGTTCTGGGCGAGCCAGGCCGACAGTTCCTTGTAGTTGTTGGCGGCCATGGTGGGGCGCGCGATCAGCGTCATGGGCACGTCGTTGACCATGCCCAGGTACTCGAAGTCGTTGGGCACGCTGAAGGCCAGCTTGCGGTACAGCGCAGGCATGGTGGACATGCCGATGTGGTTGAGCAGCAGGGTGTAGCCGTCGGGTGCGGCGCGGGCGACGCGGGCGGCACCGATGGAGCTGCCGGCGCCGGCGGTGTTGTCCACCACCACGTTGGCGCCCAGCGGTTTGCGCAGGGCTTCGGCCAGGTCACGCGCCACGCGGTCGGTCGGGCCGCCGGCAGCGAAAGGCACCACGATGGTGACCGTCTTGTCCTTGGATGGATATTCCTGCGCTGCGGCGCCGAAGGCGGCTGCTGCCGCTGCGGCGACAAGGGCGAGTTGGATCAGTTTTTTCATGAGTGCTCCTCTGTAAAAGACGGGCCATGATATCCAGCGACCCTTTCGCCAGTATTGCGGGAATTACGTACCATGCGGGGGGTAGTGGCTTTAAGCAAAAGAAGGCTCAAGCGCACTGTATTTCGTCATGTTCAGCTATCAATGGGATAGCAATTTAAGGGTAAACACTGGCCCGGAAAAGGGGCAGCGTTTTCCCTTGGATTGACCTGGGTCAGGGGTTTGGAGAGGGGCCTGGGAAAATACGCTCCAAGCCTTCTCCATATTTGCAGAATATGTCTATATATGGGGAATATGGATTGCTCCATTAATCCCCCATGAGGCCAATGGATTAAGCCGGACGCGTCAGCGGTAACTGCGCGCGTCCTCGATCACCCGTCCGTCGTTGGGCAGGCTGCCAGGCGGCACCATCTGCACCTCGCCGCGCAGCTTGGTCACCTCGCGGATGGCGCTTTCGAGCTGCTGGGCCAGGCCTTCGGCGGTCTCGGTGGTCTCCACCTGCAGCAGCATCTGGTCGTTGGCCATCTCGCCACTGACCACCAGGCGCGCACGCAGCACCTGTGGAAAGCGCCGTGCAATGGTGGCCACCTGTCCGGGGTGCACGAACATGCCGCGCACCTTGGTGGTCTGGTCGGCGCGGCCCATCCAGCCCTTGATGCGGCTGTTGGTGCGGCCCGTGGGGCAGGTGCCGGGCAGCACCGCCGAGAGGTCGCCGGTGCCAAAGCGCACCAACGGGTAGTCGGGGTTCAGGGTGGTCACCACCAGTTCGCCGACCTCGCCCTCGGGCACGGGGTCGCCGGTGCCGGGGCGCACGATCTCCACGATCACCCCCTCGTCGAGCACCAGGCCTTCGCGCGCGCTGGTCTCGTAGGCAATCAGTCCCAGATCGGCCGTGGCATAGCACTGGTAGCCTGCAATGCCGCGCTCGGCGAACCAGTCGCGCAGCGAGGGCGGGAAGGCTTCGGCCGAGACCAGCGCCTTGGTGACGGTCGGCAGGGGGACTCCCATCTCCGCCGCCTTTTCGACGATCAGCTTGAGGAAGCTCGGCGTGCCGATGTAACCCGCGGGGCGCAGCTCGGCCATGGCCTGCACCTGCTGCTCGGTCTGGCCGGTGCCGCCGGCAAACACCGTGCAGCCCAGGGCGTGGGCACCGGTCTCCATCATGGAGCCAGCGGGCACGAAGTGGTAGCTGAAGCTGTTGTGGATCAGCTCGCCGGGGCGAAAGCCGGCGCTGAAGATGGCGCGCGCCATGCGCCAGTAGTCACGCCGCGTGCCTTCGGGCTCATAGATGGTGCCGGGGCTGGCAAACACGCGCGGCATGGCCGCGCCGAAGCCGAGGGCGCTGAAGCCGCCGAAGACGTTGCCGGCGCGGCCGGCCTGCTGGCGCTCGAGCAGCTCGTGCTTGCGCGTCACGGGCAGTTGCGCGAGGGCTGCGCGGCTGGTGATCGCCGAGGCGTCGACCCCGGCCAGGATGCCGGCGAAGGCGGGCGAGGCCTTCTGGGCATGGGCTACCTGGGCGGGCAGGGCCGCGAGCAGGGCCGCTTCGCGTGCGTGCGGATCGCGGGTTTCAAGAGCGTCGTAGTGGGCTGCGGTCATGGAATGCTTTCGGGTGCGGTCAATGCCAGGGTGGTGTCAAGCAAGCCAGCGCTTGCGCCGCTTGTAGCTCTTCACGTCCTTGAAACTCTTGCGCTCGCCGCCACCCACGCCCAGGTAGAACTCCTTGACGTCCTCGTTGCTCGCCAGGTCGCTGGCGGCTCCGTCCATCACCACGCGGCCGCTTTCCATGATGTAGCCGTAGTCGGCGTACTTCAGGGCCATGTTGGTGTTCTGCTCAGCCAGCAGGAAGGTGACCTTCTCCTTGGTGTTCAGGTCCTTGACGATGTTGAACACCTCTTCCACGATCTGCGGCGCCAGGCCCATGGAGGGCTCGTCGAGCAGCACCATGCTCGGGTTGGCCATCAGCGCACGGCCGATGGCGCACATCTGCTGCTCGCCGCCCGAGGTGTAGGCCGCCTGCGAGGTGCGCCGGGTCTTGAGGCGCGGAAAGTAGTTGTAGACCTTCTCCAGGTTGGCGGCGATCTCGGCCTTGCTGGAGCGGGTGTAGGAGCCCGTCATCAGGTTCTCCTCGATGGTCAGGTGGGCAAAGCAGTGGCGGCCTTCCATGACCTGCACCACGCCGCGCTTGACGAGGTCGGCCGGCGAGAGGTTCTCGATGCGCTCGCCGCGCAGTTCGATGCTGCCCTTGGTGACCGCGCCGCGCTCGCCCTGCAGCAGGTTGGAGACGGCCCGCAGCGTGGTTGTCTTGCCCGCGCCGTTGCCCCCGAGGATGGCGACGATGCTGCCCTCGCGCACCTGCAGCGAGACGCCCTTGAGCACCAGAATCACGTGGTTGTAGATGACCTCGATGCCATTGACGTTGAGAACGATGTTTGTAGCTTGTTCCATGTGTCGTTACCGGTTGACCAATCGGCAGGCCTGGTGGCGTACGCATCGCGTCCGCTGCAGGCCTGTCGGCTGGCGGCTCCAGGTGGAGCCGCACCGTGGTGATGGCCGCAGGGCGTTGTGCCCTGCGCGCCATTCACATCAGGACTGGCAATCCGCGGCGTCGCGGCGGGTCATCTTCTTGTCCCCCAGGTATTTGTCGGCACCGGCCTTGACCATGGGCTTGATGATCTGGTCATCGGCCTGGTACCAGTCGGACGAGAAATTCCACTTGCTGCCGTCCCAGGAGTGCACGCGCGCCCAGGTCGATCCCATGTGGTCGGCGCAGCTGGTGGACAGGGGGCGCATCAGGCCGCCGAATCCCATGGCGTCGAGCTTCTTCTGGTCCAGGGCCAGGTTCTCCATGCCCCAGCGCACTTGCTCGCCGGTCATGACCTTGCCCTTGCCGAAGCGTTCCTGCGCGCGGCGCACCGACTCCACCGCCAGCATCTGGATGATCACGCCGCGCGTGTACAGCACCGAGCCCACTTCGTCCTTGGGGCCCGTGCCCTGGCTCTTGTCGTGCACATGCTTGAGGATGTCCTGGATCACCTTGCTTTGCGTGCCGTAGCCGTTCAAGGCCAGGGCGTGGTAGCCCTTGGCGCCCTCACCCACGTCGCGCACGTCGGGTTCGGCACCGGCCCACCACACGCCATAGAGCTTGTCGCGCGGGAAGCCCGTGGCCTGGGCTTCCTTCAGGGCGGTGGAGTTCATCACGCCCCAGCCCCACAGCAGCACGTAGTCGGGACGGCTCTGGCGCACCTGCAGCCAGGTGGCCTTCTGCTCCACGCCAGGTGCGGTCACGGGCAGCATCTGCAGCTCGAAGCCATGCATCTTGGCGCGCTCCTGCAGCAGCGGGATGGGTTCCTTGCCGAACGGGCTGTCGTGGTAGACCAGCGCGATCTTCTTGCCCTTGAGCTTGTCCAGTCCGCCCGCGCCCTTGCCGATGTGCTGGACCAGGATGTCGGCGCCGGTCCAGTAGCTGCCCATGAAGGGGAAGTTCCACTTGAAGGCCTGGCCGTCCTGCGCTACCGACAGGCCGTAGCCCAGCGTCATCAGCGGGATCTTGTCCACGGGCGCCTTCTCGGTCAGCGCAAAGGTGATGCCGGTGGCCTGCGGGTCGAACAGCGCCACGCCGGGCTTGCCCTTCAGGCGCTCATAGCATTCCACGCCTCGGTCGGTGGCATAGCCGGTCTCGCATTCTTCAAAGGTGAGCTTCACGCCGTTGATGCCGCCGTCCCGGGCGTTGATCATCTTGATGTAGTCCTGCTTGCCGTTGGCCCATGGCACGCCGTTGGGCGCGTAGGGACCGGTACGGTAGGACAGCAGCGGGAAGAACTGCTCCTTGGCTTGCGCGAAGGCGCTCGTCGCAATGGACGAAGCACCTGCAGCAACCACCGTGGCGGCGATCACGAGTTTCGAAAGCTTCATGGATGTCTCCTTTGGATGAATATGTTGAAGCACGGGAAAAACCAAGTTAACGGCAACGCGGAAAGAGGGTATGAGGACTTGCGTGTAAGGGGTTTCCTGAGGGGGCGGGCCGGACGCGGTCCTCAGTGCGGGAAGGGCCACAGCCGCAGCTTCTGCTTGCCCGTGGACCAGAGCTTGGCCAGGCCATGGGGCTCCACGATCAGGAACCACACGATGAGCGCGCCGAAGATCATCAGCTCGGCGTGCGACACGCCGGCCGTGGAGATGGTGATGCCGAACAGGCCCAGCAAGGCCGGCAGGAACTGGTTGAGCACAATGGGCAGCACCACGATGAAGGCCGCACCGAAGAAGCCACCCATGATGGAACCCAGGCCGCCGATGATCACCATGAACAGCAGCCGAAACGAGATCTCCACCGAGAAGGCCGCCGGCTCCCAGGCACCCAGGTGCACGAAGGCCCACAGCGCACCGGCCATGCCGATGATGAAGGAGCTGACGGCGAAGGCGCTGAGCTTGGCGTACATCGGGCGGATGCCGATCACGGCGGCTGCCACGTCCATGTCGCGGATGGCCATCCATTCGCGGCCGATGGCGCCGCGCACCAGGTTCTTGGCCAGCAGCGCGACCACCACCAGCACCGCCAGGCAGAAGATGTACTTGCTGGTGGCGCTTTCGATGGGCATGCCGAAGACCTGCAGGCTGTTCACCGAGACCGAGCCCGAATCGGAGTTGTTGGTGAACCACTTGATGCGCAGGAACATCCAGTCGCTGAAGAACTGCGCCGCCAGCGTCGCCACCGCCAGGTACAGGCCCTTGACGCGCAGGCTGGGCAGCCCGAACAGGATGCCGAAGAACGTGGCACACAGGCCGCCGAGGATCAGCGTGGGAATCAGCGGCATGCCGGGGATGCGCACGAAGAAGTTGTAGGCCCCGTAGGCCCCTACGGCCATGAAGGCGCCCGAGCCCAGCGAGATCTGCCCGCAGTAGCCGACGAGGATGTTCACCCCCAGGGCCGCCAGCGCCATGATGACGAAGGGTATGAGGATGGCGCGGAAGAGGTAGTCGCTGGCCAGCATGGGCACGGCGATGAAGGCCACGGCCAGGATGAGGCCGATGGCGATGCGGTCCTGCGCGATCGGGAAGATCTGCTGGTCGGCGCGGTAGCTGGTCTTGAACTGGCCGTTTTCGCGGTAGAGCATGAAAGTCTCCTGTTGTTCTTATGGGTTACACGCGATCAATGATTTTTTCTCCGAACAAGCCTTGCGGCCTGAAGAGAAGAAACACCAGCGCCAGCACATACGCGAACCAGATCTCGATACCCCCGCCCACATACGGGCCCAAATACACCTCGGAGAGCTTCTCGCCCACGCCGATGATGAGCCCGCCGATGATGGCGCCGGGCACCGAGGTCAGGCCGCCGAGGATCACCACGGGCAGGGCGCGCAGGGCCACCGTGGTCAGCGAGAACTGCACACCGAGCTTGGAGCCCCAGATCATCCCGGCCACCAGGGCCACGACGCCGGCCACGCACCACACGATCACCCAGATGCGATTGAGCGGAATGCCGATCGACTGGGCGGCCTGGTGGTCGTCGGCCACGGCGCGCAGGGCGCGGCCGGTGGAGGTCTTCTGGAAGAACACGCTGAGCAGCACCACCAGCGCGGCGGCGATGCCGGCGGCGATCACGTCTTCCTTGTTGACCAGCACGCCGCCCTGGAACATGGACTCGAGCAGGAACACCGGGTCCTTGGGCATGCCGATGTCGATCTTGTAGATGTCGCTGCCGAACATCGTCTGGCCCAGGCCTTCGAGGAAGTAGGTGATCCCGAGCGTGGCCATGAGCAAGGTGGCGCCCTCCTGGTTCACGAGGTGGCGCAGCACCAGCTTCTCGATGAGCCAGGCCACCACGAACATGATGGCGCCGGCGATGACGAAGGCCGCCACGGTGGCCACCACGGGGCTGGCGATGCCGGTCCACTTGGGGATCCATTCGGCAAAGCGCGCCATGGCCAGGGCGGCGAACAGCACCATCGCGCCCTGCGCGAAGTTGAAGACGCCCGAGGCCTTGTAGATCAGCACGAAGCCCAGTGCCACCAGCGAGTACAGCATGCCGGCCATGAGGCCGCCGATCAGTGTTTCAAGAAAGAATGCCATGGTTGTTGTTCTCCTGATCGGTCAATGCGAGGTGCCCAGGTAGGCGCTGATCACGTCCTGGTTGTTGCGCACCTCGTCGGGGGTTCCGTCGCCGATCTTCTTGCCGTAGTCGAGCACCACCACGCGGTCGGAGATGTCCATCACCACGCCCATGTCGTGCTCGATGAGCACGATGGTGGTGCCGAACTCGTCGTTCACGTCGAGGATGAAGCGGCACATGTCCTGCTTTTCCTCGACGTTCATGCCGGCCATGGGCTCGTCGAGCAGCAGCACCTGCGGCTCCATGGCCAGGGCACGGCCCAGGTCCACGCGCTTTTGCAGGCCATAGGGCAACTGGCCGACGGGGGTCTTGCGGTAGGCCTGGATTTCCAGGAAGTCGATGATGTGCTCGACGAACTCGCGGTGGCGGATCTCCTCGCGCTCGGCCGGGCCGATGCGCAGCGCCTGCAGCAGCAGGTTGCTTTTGATCTTCAGGTTGCGCCCGGTCATGATGTTGTCGATGACGCTCATGCCCTTGAACAGCGCCAGGTTCTGGAAGGTGCGCGCCACGCCCATCTCGGCCACCTGGCGCGAGTTCATGTGCGAGAAGGTCTTGCCGCGGAAGGTGATGGAGCCGTCCTGCGGCGTGTACACGCCGTTGATGCAGTTGAGCATGGAGCTCTTGCCCGCGCCGTTGGGCCCGATGATGGCGCGGATCTCGTGCTCCTTGACGTTGAAGGAGATGTCGGTGAGCGCCTTCACGCCGCCGAACCGCAGGCTGATGTTCTTGACGTCGAGGATGACGTCGCCGATCTTCTTTTGGTTCATGGTGGGGTGTTGCTGCTCGGGCGGGTAGAGAGCGGGTTTCATGCGGCGGCCTTGATGGGGGCAAAGGTCTTGGTATCCGACAGCTTGAGCGTGGCGCTCACGCTGCCCGTGCGGCCGTCCTCGAACTTGACCTGGGTCTCGATGAACTGCTCGCTGAGCCCGGCGTACAGCGCCTCGACCAGCACGCCATACTTGTCGGCGATGAAGCCGCGGCGGACCTTGTTGGTGCGCGTGAGTTCGCCGTCGTCGGCATCGAGCTCCTTGTGCAGCACCAGGAAGCGGCTGACCTGGCTGCCGGCCAGCAGCGCGTCGCTCGCCAGGTCGGCATTGACCTTCTCCACGCATTCGCGGATGAGTTCGTACACCTCGGGCTTTTGCGCCAGGTCGGTGTAGCCGGCATAGGGCAGGTTGCGGCGCTCGGCCCAGTTGCCGACGGCGTCGAAGTCGATGTTGACCATCACGCAGACCTTCTCGCGGCCGTCGCCCAGGGCGACGACTTCCTTGATGTGCGGGAAGAACTTGAGCTTGTTCTCGACGTACTTGGGCGCGAACATGGCGCCATCGTTGGCACCGCCCTTGATGCGGCCCACGTCCTTCACGCGGTCGATGATCTTGAGATGGCCCTGCGCGTCGAGAAAGCCGGCGTCGCTGGTGTGGTACCAGCCGTCGGCGGTGAGCACCTCGGCCGTGGCCTTGGGGTTCTTGTAGTACTCCTTGAGCAGGCCGGCGGACTTGACGAGGATCTCGCCGTTGTCGGCCACCTTGATCTCGACGCCGCGGATGGGCACGCCCACGGTGTCGGCGCGCGCCTGGTTGTCGGGTTGCAGGCAGACGAAGACGGCGGTCTCGGTGGAGCCGTAGAGCTGCTTGAGGTTGATGCCGATGGAGCGGTAGAAGGTGAACAGGTCGGGCCCGATGGCTTCGCCCGCCGTGTAGGCCACCCGCACCCGCGAGAAGCCCAGGTTGTTGCGCAGCGGGCCATAGACCAGCAGGTTCCCAAGGGCGTACTTGATGCGGTCGAGGGCGCCCACGGGCTGGTCGTCCATGAGCGCCGGGCCCACGCGCTGGGCCACGGACATGCAGGCCTGGAACATCTTGCGCTTCAAGCGGCCGGCGTCCTCCATGCGGATCATCACGCTGGTGAGCAGGCCTTCGAAGATGCGCGGTGGCGCGAAGTAGTAGGTGGGGCCGACTTCCTTGAGGTCGATGGTCACGGTGCTGGCCGACTCGGGGCAATTGACCACGTAGCCGCAGGCCAGCCACTGCGCGTAGCTGAAGATGTTCTGGCCGATCCAGGCCGGGGGCAGGTAGGCCAGCACCTCTTCGCTGCCGGTGAGCTTGTCGAACTCGGCACCGGCCGAGGCGCGGTCGAGCAGGGTGCTGTGCGTGTGCACCACGCCCTTGGGGTTGCCGGTGGTGCCCGAGGTGAAGAACATGGCGGCCACGTCACCGGGTTGCGCCTTGGCGACTTCGTCACGGAACCATGTCGGGTGCTGGGCGGCAAAGGCCTTGCCCGCTTCGATCAAGGCGTCCAGGGACGACAGGCCCTCTTCCTGGTAGTTGCGCAGGCCACGTGGGTCGTCGAAGAAGATGCGCGCGATCAGCGGGCACTGCTCGCGGATCTCGAGCAGCTTGTCCACCTGCTCCTGGTCTTCCACCATGCAAAAGCGCACCTCGGCATTGTTGAGCGGGAAGATGCACTCGGCACCAACGGCGTCCTGGTACAGCGGCACCGGAATGGCACCCAGGGACTGCGCGGCCAGCATGGTCGCGTACAGGCGGGGGCGGTTGGCGCCGATCACCACCATGTGCTCACCGCGCTGCAGCCCCGCCTGGTGCAGGCCGGCTGCCACATGCTCCACCAGCCGTGCCAAGTCGGCCCAGCTGTGGGCCTGCCAGATGCCGTATTCTTTTTCGCGCAGGGCCGCAGCCGTGGGGCGTTCGGCGGCGTGTTGGAGCAGCAGTTGTGGGAACGTGGTCTTCATTCCGGTTCCTAAAAGTAAAAGGTGTCCGCCCGGTGACAGCCGGGAGCGCGGCCTTGTGGCTGCGTACGGGACGAATGCTAGGACCGACTTTGACGCCATCTTGTCTTGCCGACGACAATTTACGGGAAACTACTCCTCGGGTGAAACCCTGACGCACTGCCGAGGGCTGTTTTGCGGGGGTAGCGGGCGGGGTATCGCAGAGCACGTCGCGGTGGGGCGGTATCCTCACGGGCATGTACGCCCCGTTCTTCGGTCTCCAGCACCCGCCGTTCTCCATCGCCCCCGACCCGCGCTACCTGTTCATGAGCGAACGGCACCGGGAGGCGCTGGCCCATCTGCTGTATGGGCTGGATGCCGGGGGCGGCTTCGTGCTGCTCACGGGCGAGGTGGGTGCGGGCAAGACCACGGTGTGCCGCTGCTTCCTGGAGCAGATCCCCGAGAACTGCAACGTGGCCTACATCTTCAACCCCAAGCTCACGGTGGGTGAGCTGTTGCGCTCGATCTGCGACGAGTTCGGCGTGCCGCACAAGCCTGCGGTGCCGGGCCTGGAGACGATCAAGGACTGCATCGACCCGCTCAACGCGTCGCTGCTGGCGGCGCATGCCAGCGGCCGCAACAACGTGCTCATCATCGACGAGGCGCAGAACCTCGAGGCCGACGTGCTCGAGCAGCTGCGCCTGCTGACCAACCTGGAGACCAGCGAGCGCAAGCTGCTGCAGATCATCCTCATCGGCCAGCCCGAGTTGCGCAGCATGGTCGCGCGACCCTCGCTGGAGCAGCTGGCGCAGCGCGTGATCGCGCGCTTTCACCTCGACGCGCTGAGCGCGCAGGAGACGCAGCAGTACATTGCGCACCGGCTGGCCGTGGCCGGGTTGCGCGGCCCGGTGCCGTTCAGCCGGCGCGCCCTGCGGCGCGTGCATGCTCTTTCGCGCGGCATACCGCGGCGCATCAACCTGCTGTGCGACCGGGCGCTGCTCGGCGCCTATGCGGCCGGCACACGCGAGGTGAGCACCGCCATCGTCGAGCGTGCAGCGCGTGAAGTGTTCGGTGCGCCGGTGCCCGCCGCAGCGGCCACCGCAACGCGCCCCGGTCGGGCCGGCCTGCCGCGCTGGGCCGTGGCTGGTGCCGGAGTGGTGGCGGGCGCGGCCATCGTGGCCGCCGCGGGGTGGGCCCTGGGCCTGCGGTCCTCGCAAACGCCGGCGGCGGTGAAGGCTGCGAGCACGGCCCCCGTGGCGCCGCAGCGCGCGGCTTCCGCGCCGGTGGCCAGGCCGCCCGCGGTCACGGCCTCGGCGGTGGCCGTGAGCGCCGGCGCGGCCTCCCAGGCAGTGCCCGCATCTGCCGCAGCGTCGGCCGCCAGCAGCACGCCGCCCCCGGTGTCCGGGCTGCAGCAATTCCTGATGGCACAGCAGTCCAGTGATGCGGCGGCCTGGCAGGCCCTGGCCTCGGCCTGGGGCGCCAAGGTGGCCGAAGGCGCCGATGCCTGCACCACGCTGCCCCGCGATGGGCTGCGCTGCTACCGCAACCGGCGTGCGGGGCTGAACCTGATCCGCCAGATCGACCGGCCCGTGCTGCTCACGCTGTTCCCCTCGGAGGAGGGGGACAACGCCGTCTCGGCCGTGCTGCGCGGCCTGGACGACGACATGGCCACGCTGGAGAGTGGTGGCCGCACGCTGCATGTGCCGTTGGCCGATCTGGCGCAGGTATGGCGCGGCGACATGGCCACCCTGTGGCGGGCCCCGCCCGGCATGCCTGACAAGGGCGAGATCACCGAGAGCCCGGCGGGTGCGGCCTGGCTCGATGCACGCCTTGCTTCCAAGGCGGCCGGCGGCTCCGGGCCCAGCAGCCGGCCCGTGACGCCTGCGCTGCGGCAGTCGCGCATCCACCGCTTCCAGCTGGCCCAGGGCGTGACGCCCGATGGCCGGGCTGGCCCTCTGACCCTCATGCTGCTCAACCGCGCCGCCGGCGTGAAAGAACCGCGCCTGCGCACCGGAGCCTGATCCCCATGTCCTACATCCTTGATGCGCTGCGGCGCGCTGAAGCCGAGCGGGGTCGGGGCGCCGTGCCGGGCATCCATACGCAGGCCCTGCCCACGCCGGGGGCGCCCGCGGACCGCCCCGGTTCTGCCAACCTGGTGCTGGTGGGCGCGGCCGGGGTGGCCGTGGCCGCCCTCGCCGCAGGTGGTACCTGGTGGGCCATGCAGCGCCATGCCGATGTGCCAGGTGCTGCAGCAGTGGTGGCCACGGCCCCGCCGAAGCCTGCGCTGCCCGTACCCGCACCGGCGCCCGTGGTGGTTGCTGCGGCACCTGCCGTCGCCCCTGCGCCGGTGCCAGCGCCGGTGCCTTCGGCACCGTTGGCCAGCCCCCCCCTCGCACCGGCCACGGTGGAACCGCGCCCCGTGGCGCAAAAGCGGGTCGCCGAAGCGGCGCGGGAGCCGTCCGCGGCGCCTTCGGCTGCGGTTCGCCCGCGCGAGGCGCAGGCCGCGCAGCGGGACCCGGGGCCTTCCACGGCCGCTGCCGCGCCGCCCGTGGCGGTCGCCGCGAACAGCCCCGTGTTCGCGCAGAACGAGCTGCCCCCTTCGGTGCGCGAGCAACTGCCGGTGCTGCAGGTCACGGGCGCGACCTATTCCAGCAATCCTGCGCACCGCATGGCCATCGTCAATGGCCAGGTGCTGCAGGAGGGCGACCAGGCCGCACCCGGGCTCAAGCTTGAACGCATCGAGCAGGGCCGCACCGTCTGGTCGTTCCGCGGCTACCGCTACGCCGTGGCGCCGCAGTAACCCGGCTGAAAGGCCCTGCTAGCGCAGAAAGCGCCCGTCCCGCCCGATCAGCGTCAGTTCCACGAAGCGCGAGGCATTGCGGTCCGGCGTGCTGGCATTGATCTCGAAGCCGCCCAGGTCCCATTTCTTGAGGTTCCAGGTGGCGTCGATGAAGGCGGTGCGCGTCGGGTTGCGGCCGGCGCGCTGCAGGGCCTCGGCGAACACCCGGGCGTTCAGATAGCCTTCGAGCGCCAGGTGCGAGGGCTCGGCCGTGGCGCCCGAGGCCTTCCACGCAGCCTGGAAGTCGCGCACCACCGGCATCACCACATTGGACGGCAGGGGCACCACCTGCGAGATGGCCATGCCCGTGGCGTCGGCACCGAGCGCCTTCACCGTGGCGGGAGTGCCCATGACCGACAGCGCATACAGCGTCACCCCGCGCTTGAGTGCGCGAAAGGCCTTCACGAACTCCAGCGTGGGTTTGCCTGCCAGGCCGATGACGATGGCCTCCAGATCGGCGCCCGCCAGCTTGGCGGCCGCAGCACCGGCGTCGGAGGCATTGTTCTCCACCGTCACGGTGACCGCGGCGGGCAGCTTGAGCTTGCCCATGGACTGCTCGGCGGCGCTGAACACCTCCTTGCCGAAGGAGTTGTTCTGGTAGACGATGCCGATGCGCTGGATGCCGATGGTCGACAGGTGCTGCACCAGCTTCTCGGCCTCGTCAGCGTAGCTGGCGCGGATGTTGAACACGCTGCGCGCGTTCTTCGTGCGGCTCAGCTGGGCGCCCGTGAAGGGGGCGAAGAAGGGGACGCCGCTTTCGACCACCTTGGGCAGCATGGCGTCGATCATGGGCGTGCCCATGCAGTTGAAGAGGGCGAAGTTGCCCGGGTCGGCCAGGAACCTGTCCACGTTGGCCAGGGCTTTGGGCACCTCGTAGGCGTCGTCCAGCGTGGTCAGTTCGATGCTGCGGCCATGCACGCCGCCCTTGGCATTGATGCCGGCGAACGCCGCCTTGGCGCCCTGGTGCATGGCCGATCCGAGGTCGCCCAGCGGTCCCGTGAGGGCGGTGGACTGGCCGATGCGGATCGGCCCGTCCTGTGCCAGGGCGCTGCTGCTGCCCCAGTGGGCCAGGGGCAGGGCGATGGCGCTGCTCAGCAGGGTGCGCCGGCGAAGCGCCGGCTTGGGGAGGTGGATACCGCCTGTCGTCATGTCGTGATGTCTCCGTGCTCTTGGAATGGGGGTTCGGGTCCCCTCGGATGCCCATCATCCGCAGCCGATTGGCGAAAATCTATCGTTGCGGCGACAATTCGGATCGTGGTATTCCCGCACGCATCCAGCCGCCCCTGTTCCCGCCACCGAGTTCCATGAACCAGGATCTGTCACTGCACCAGCGCCGGCGCCTGCCCACGCCGGCCGAGCTGGCCAACATCCCCTGGCTGACACAGTTGCAGCCCGCAGAGCGCGAGCGCGCCGAGGCGGCGTTGCTGGTGGGTGACGCGGCGCCCGGCGACTACGTGTGCCGTGTGGGCCGGCCCGTGACCTACTGGTTCGGCGTGGTGGAAGGCTTGCTCAAGATGAGCAGCGACAACGCGCAGGGCCAGACCATGACCTACACCGGCGTGCCACCCGGCGGCTGGTTCGGCGAGGGCACGGCCATGAAGCGCGAGCCCTACCGCTACAACATCCAGGCGCTGCGCAAGAGCGTCGTGGCCGGCCTGCCGATCGACACCTTCCACTGGCTGCTGGACCACTCCATCGGCTTCAACCGCTTCGTGATGAACCAGCTCAACGAGCGCCTGGGCCAGTTCATCGCCGCGCGCGAGATCGACCGGCTGAACAACCCCGATGTGCGCGTGGCGCGCAGCCTGGCCTCGCTGTTCAACCCCGTGCTCTACCCTGGCGTGGGCGAGGTGCTGCGCATCACCCAGCAGGAGCTGGCCTACCTGGTAGGGCTGTCGCGCCAGCGTGTGAACGAGGCACTGGCGGCGCTGGAAGTGGAAGGGGCCATCCGCGTGGAATACGGCGGCCTGCGCGTGCTGGACCTGGCCGCGCTGCAGTCGAGCATCTTCCAGCGGCTGGCAGAGCCGCGCACCGCCGCTGCCGACGCTGCGTAGCCGCGCCGGTCAGCCGTGCCTTTCAGCCGCGCGGCAGGGCGGGAACGCCAGCCTTGCGCTGGCCCACCATGGGGGTCGGCGCGGGGACTGCCGCCAAGACCTCGGGCGCACCCTGCCATTCGCGGTCGTCGGTGCGGTCGCGGCGCAGGCGGAAGGTGTGCACCATCTGGGTGAGGCGGCCGGCCTGTTCCTTGAGGCTGTCGGCCGCTGCGGCGCCTTCTTCCACCAGGGCGGCGTTCTGCTGCGTCATCTCTTCGAGCGCGCCTACGGACTGGCTGACCTCACCGATGCGCTGGCTCTGCTCCTGCGTGGCGGCGGTGATCTCGCCCATGATGTCCGACACGCGGCGCACGGAGGTCACGAGTTCCTCGATGGTCTTGCCCGCATGGTTCACGAGGGTGCTGCCCTCCTGCACATGCTCCACGCTGGCACCGATCAAGGTTTTGATTTCCTTGGCCGCCTGGGCGGCACGGCCGGCCAGGTTGCGCACCTCGCTGGCCACCACGGCGAAACCGCGGCCCTGTTCGCCCGCGCGGGCGGCTTCCACCGCCGCATTCAGCGCCAGGATGTTGGTCTGGAATGCGATGCCGTCGATCACGCTGGTGATGTCGGCGATCTTGCGCGAACTGCCGCTGATGGTGTCCATGGTACGCACCACCTGGGAGACCACCTCGCCGCCGCGCGTGGCCGCGTCCGACGCCGAGGAGGCCAGCTGGTTGGCCTGGCGCGCGGCGTCGGCGCTTTGCGACACGGTGCCTGTCAGGTCGGCCAGGGCATTGGCGGCGCCCTGCAGGTTGTGCGAGGTCTGCTCGGTGCGCTGGCTCAGGTCGAGGTTGCCGGAGGCGACTTCGGAGCTGGCCACGAGGATGGATTCCGCCGTACCGCCGATGTCGCCCACCAGGCTGCGCAGGCGGTCCTGCATGGCGGCAATGGCTTCGAGCAGGCGCCCGGTCTCGTCGTGGATGCGCACCTCCACCTGCGAGGTGAGGTCTCCGCGCGCGATGCGCTCGGCCACCACCACCGCGCGGCCGATGGGTGCGGTGATGCTGCTGGTGATGCGCCAGGCGATGAGCGCGCCCAGGCCGATGGCCAGCAGCACCAGCGCACCACCCGTCCAGCGCGCCCGGCTCTGCGTGACCTCGGCCGAGGCCGTGGCCTGGCTGTTCAAGGTGTTCTGCAGCTCGATCAGCTCGGCCAGCTTGCTGCGCCAGGCGGCTTCCAGTGGGGCGACCTTGGTCATGAGGTTCAGCGTGGCGCTCACGGTATCGCCATCGTCGGCGGCCTTCATCGCGGCATCGAGCTCGGGGCGGCTCTTGCGGCCGAGCTCCTGCACCTCGCCCAGCAGCTTGCGTTCTGCCTCGCTCGTGCCGTCGGCCTTGAGCAGGTCGGCCAGGCTGGCTTCCTGGCGGGCATAGCCCTGCAAAGACTTCTCGGCGTTCTTGATCTGGTCGCGTGCCTGCTTGGGATCGATCTCGTTGAGCATGGCGGCCGAGCGGCTCTGGATGCCGATGGCGCTCACGCTGTCCAGCATTTCATTGACCAGCCGGGTCTTGGTGGCGCCGGTGCCGGTGACCTGCAGCAGGTGCTCGTGCAGCTTGCCGACCGAGAGCTGACCCACGGCCGCCACCGCGATCAACAAGACAAGCAGGCAGCCGAAACCCAGGCCCAGGCGGCTGGAGATCGATAACGATTTGATGGACGAGGCGGCCGGCATGGAGGTCCTTGGCTGTTGAATTCGATGGGGTGGCACGAAGCAATAACGGTGCCCGGACAGGCGATTGGCCTGCAACGCTGGTGGCGCCAGGGGCGCCCCACAGTGTAGGGATAAATGTCACAAAATGTTATGAGGCTTCAGGATGGTCCCATGCACCACCGGCATGAAACTGTTACAAACAGGAGGCTCCTCCCAGGATCAGCGGGGGGCGCGGTCATCGCCGCAGGCATCGGCATGCCCGCCGGCATGAAAGCGCCCGCTGTTACATATGTCCCCTGGTGTGGCTGCTATCTTTTTTGATGATTGCAAAGACAATGCATGGCCACTGTAATACGCCACGCCCGGGGTCTATCGGGTATAAACCCGTTACAGTTTCTGCAAAGGATGCTCCATGAGCCGCTTCCACACCTCCTTTCGTTTGCATGGTGTCCTGGGCACGCTGGTGCTCATGGGCCTGGCCGCATGTACCGGCGGTCCGATGCCCGACGCATCCGAGCGCCGCGAACGCCTCGTGGCGGTGACGGCCGACCACGAACTCATCGTGTTCGATGCGCGCCGGCCCGACACCGTCCTCGAACGCCGGCGCGTGACGGGCCTGGCCTCGGGCGAACGGCTGATCGGCGTGGACTTTCGCGTGGCCAAGGGCGTGCTGTATGCCCTGTCGCAGGCGGGGCGCCTGTACACGCTCGACATCTCCAGCGGTGCCTTGACGGCGGTAGGCACCGCGCCCGCAGCGGTGTCGCTCACGGGCGCATCCTTCGGCTTCGATTTCAACCCGGCGGCGGACCGCATCCGCGTGGTGTCGTCCTCGGGGCTCAACCTGCGCCTGCACCCCGACACGGGTGCCCTGGTCGATGGCGACCCCGCCCAGCCGGGCGTACAGCCCGATCCGGTGCTGCACTACGTGGCCGGTGACGTGAACGCCGGCCGCGTACCCGACGTGGTGGCAGCCGGCTACACCTACAACCCGCAGGACAGCAAGATCACCACCAACTACGCCATCGACCGCGCCCGCGGTGCGCTGGTGATGCAGGGCTCGCGCGAAGGCGCCACGCCCGTGGTGTCGCCCAACACCGGCCAGCTGCGCACCGTGGGTTCCCTCGGCCTGGGGCCGCTGTCCGACGCCTCCTTCGACATCTCCGATGTGGGCAATGTGGCCTTGCTGGCCGCACGCACGGCCGGCGATCCGCGCTCCCGCCTGTACAAGGTGGACCTCGCGTCCGGCCGCGCCATCTCGCTGGGCGTGATCGGCAGCGGGGCGGCCTTGGCGGGCATGGCCATAGAACCATGAACACGCGGCCCGTCCTGGCGCAACGGCTGCTGGTGCACGGATGTGTGCTGGTGGGCTGGATGGCGACCATGGCGGGCCTGGCGCAGGCCGCCTCCGTGCAGGTGGACCTGACCGACGCGGCAGGCAAGCCCCTGGCCGATGCCGTGGTGTTCCTCGAATCGGCCGAGGCCAAGCGCCTCGTCAAACCCCAGCCCGGCGTGGAGATGGCGCAGGAAAAGCGCCAGTTCGCACCGGTGATGATGGTGATCCCGGTGGGGACCGAGGTGCTGTTCCCCAACCGCGACACGGTGCGCCACCACGTCTACTCCTTTTCGCCGACCAAGAAGTTCGAGCTCAAGCTCTACACGGGGACACCAAGCAAGCCGGTGCTCTTCGACCAGGCCGGCGTGGTGGTGCTGGGCTGCAACATCCATGACCAGATGACCGGCTGGATCCTGGTGGTGGACACGCCCTACTACGCCAGTTCGTCCGCAACCGGCAGGGTCCTGCTCGACAACGTGCCTGCGGGCAGCTACAAGCTCAGGGCCTGGCACAACCGGCTGCCGGTGGGTGCCCCGGCCCTGGAGCAGGCGCTGACCGTGCCAGCCACCGGCGTGGCCAGTGCCTCGGTGCGCATGGCGGGGCTGCAGCCTTGAACCTGTCCCTGCTGCGGCGCAGTCTCATCCTGAGGCTGGTGGGCATCTCCTTGCTGCTGCTGCTCATCGTGCAGGCGGCCGGATTTGCGGTGGTGCGCGCCAGCATCGAGCGCAATGCGCGCAGCCAGATCGCGCGCGCCCTCGACACCGACGAGAACGTCTGGCGGCGCCTGCTGGACCAGAACGCGGACAAGCTGCGCCAGGGGTCGGCCCTGCTGGCGGCCGACTACGGCTTTCGCTCGGCCATCAATTCGGATGACGAGGAGACCATCCAGTCGGTGCTGGAGAACCATGGCAGCCGCATCGGCGCGGCCGTGACCGCGCTGCTGGGCACGAACCTGGAGCTGCGCGCGGCCAGCCTGTCGGACGACATGCTGGACTTTCCCGCCACGCTGCGCCAGGTGGTGCCGCCCCTTGCGGCCCAGCCGCAGGGCAGCCAGGTGGCCATGATGGCGGGCGTGCCCTACCAGTTCGTGATGGTGCCGATGCGGGCGCCGGTGGTCATCGGCTGGGTGCTGATGGGCTTTCCCATCGGCCAGCCGCTGGCCGAAGAAATGCGGCGCCTGCTGTCGGTGCAGGTGGCCGTGGTGGTCAAGGCGGCAGATGGCAGCGTGTCGGTGCCCGTGACCACGCTGTCGGCACCGGCGCTGGCCAGCCTGCACCGCCAGGGCCTGCCGCTGGCAGAGCTCAAGACTGCCGAGGGGACGCTGCTGGTGCGCGAGGCCCCCCTGGGCAACGCGGGCAACGAGGTGAAGACGCTGCTGCTGCGCTCGGTGGACGAGGTGGTGGCGCCGTACCAGCAGCTGCAGGTGCTGCTGGCCATCATCACCATCGCGGGCGTGCTGTTGTTTGCAGCCGGCACCGGGCTGGTGGCCACGCGCCTGACCACGCCCCTGCGCTCCCTGCTGGCGGCCACCCAGCGCCTGTCGCGCGGCGAATACGGGGTGCCGCTCTCGCATACCGGGCGCAAGGACGAGATCGGCAACCTGGCCCGCTCCTTCGACCGCATGCGCCTCGATATCGGCAGCCAGCAGGCCGAGATCCGCCGCCTGGCCTACTGGGACCGGCTCACCGGCCTGCCCAACCGGGAACGCTTTCGCGAAGCTGTGGTGCACGCCATCGATGCCCAGGTGGGCGACGCGCTGCGGCCCCTGACGGTGCTCACGCTCGACCTGGACCGTTTCAAGCATGTGAACGACGTGCTCGGCTATGCCTTCGGCGACCGCCTGCTGCAGGCCGTGGCCGAACGCCTCAAGGAGCAGGTGACGGGCGACAGCGACATGGTGGCCCGGCTCGGCGGCAACGAGTTCGCCATGCTGCTGCTGCGCACCGACGCCAAGGGCGCGCAGGCCGTGGCCCAGCGTATCAACCAGTCGTTCGAAGAGCCGCTGGCCTTCGAGGACCAGACGGTGGACCTGAGCGCCGGCATGGGCTTCGCCTGCTGGCCCGCGGATGCGGAGGATGCCGACACGCTGCTCAGCCGCTCCGAGATCGCGATGTACGCCGCCAAGCGCAAGCTCAGTGGCGCGCTGCGCTACGACGCTTCGTTCGACTTGGCCAGCACCCAGACCCTGTCGCTGCTGACCGAGCTGCGCCGTGCCGTGGAGCACGACGAACTGCGCCTGTACCTGCAGCCCAAGGTGCCGCTGCACGGGCAGGGGGGGCTCGCGGCCGAGGCCCTGGTGCGCTGGCAGCATCCCCAGCGCGGCCTGGTGCCGCCCATGGACTTCATTCCGTTTGCCGAGCAGACGGGCTTCGTGCGCCAGCTCACGCTGTGGATGTTCGAGGAGGTGGCGCGCCTGCTGGCCGATCCGCGCACGGCAGACATGCCGCTGCGCATCTCGGTCAACCTGTCCACGCGCGACCTGCTCGATCCGGAACTGAACACCCGGCTGGGTGCCATCCTCGCGCGCCATGGCGTGCAGGCCAGCGCCTTCTGCCTGGAGATCACCGAGAGCGCCATCATGGACGACCCGCAGCGTGCCGAGGCCATGCTCAACCGCCTGTCCGAGCAGGGCTTCAAGCTCTCCATCGACGATTTCGGCACCGGCTATTCGTCACTGGCCTACCTCAAGCGCCTGCCGGTGGACGAGCTCAAGATCGACAAGTCCTTCGTGATGGGCATGGAGGCGGGTGAGGACGACGCGATGATCGTGCGCTCCACCATCGACCTGGCCCACAACCTGGGCCTCACGGTGGTGGCCGAGGGGGTGGAGAACCTGGCCATCCTCGACCGGTTGCGTGCCCTGTCCTGCGACGAGGCGCAGGGCTACCACATCAGCCGACCGCTGGGGGCCGAGGATTTCCTGGCCTGGCAGTCCCGCCAGATCGCCGCCACCGCCCCGTGAGGGGCCCGGGGCCGCTGTTCGGCGCCTGCTTTGTGCGGCCATGCGCCCAAACGGTCGCGCAGGGGTGAAAATACGGGCAATGCCTTCTTCCCGTCCCCCCGCCGCCCCGGCCGCCGAGCCCGGTGACCAGCCACCCCGGCGCGCCGTGTTGCGCCGCCCCGCCGCGCCGCCTGCTTCTTCGCCACCCGCACCGGCCACGCCGCGCGCTTCGGCACCTGCTGCAGCCCGCAGCAATGCACGGCCCGATGCGCGCCCGCAATCCCGACCCACCGCCGCGGCGCCGCAGGCGCGCGGCAACGTGTGGCGCGCCGAGCCCGCGCCGCCGCCGCAGGCTCCGCGCGGGCCGGCCCCCACCGGTGGCGCCCGGCCATTCCCCGCCGCTGCGCCGGCCCGCCCGGCCGTGCCGGTCAAGACCACGGCGGCCGCCGCAGGCACCGCGCGCCTGAACAAGCGCATGGCCGAACTCGGCCTGTGTTCGCGCCGCGAGGCCGACGACTGGATCGCCCATGGCTGGGTCAAGGTCAACGGCGAGGTGGCGCCCATGGGCCTGCAGGTGCTGCCCACCGATCGCATCGAAGTGGACAAGCGTGCCCAGGGCCAGCAGGAGCAGCAGGTCACCATCCTGCTGCACAAGCCCATGGGCTATGTGAGCGGGCAGGCAGAGGACGGCCACACGCCCGCCGTGGCGCTGATCAACCCCCGCACCCACTGGCGCGACGACCCGGGTCGCATGCGTTTTTCGCCGCCGCAGTTGCGCGGTCTGGCCCCGGCCGGCCGGCTGGACATCGACTCGGTGGGCCTGCTGGTGCTCACGCAGGACGGCCGTGTGGCGCGCCAGCTGATCGGCGAGGACTCCACGGTGGACAAGGAATACCTGGTGCGCGTGCAGTACGGCGAGGTCGCCACCGACGTGCAGGCCGCATTTCCGGCCGCGCAGCTGGCGCGCCTGTGCCATGGCCTGGAGCTCGACGGCCAGCCGCTCAAGCACGCCAAGGTCGAGTGGCAGAACCCCGAACAGCTGCGTTTCGTGCTCACCGAAGGCAAGAAGCGCCAGATCCGCCGCATGTGCGAGCTGGTGGGTCTCAGGGTGGTGGGGCTCAAGCGCATCCGCATCGGCCGGGTGACGCTGGGCAACCTGCCGGTGGGCCAGTGGCGCTATCTCTTGCCGCACGAGCAGTTCTGAGTCCTGCGCGGCTCCCGCCACCTTTCATTGACCGGAGCCTGCCATGCCATCCAAACCCTCCCCCGCGCGTGCCCTGCGCCAGCTGCGGCCTTCCGACCTGCGCGGTGCAGCCCGCCTGGCCACCCAGGCCACGGCCAGCATCAGCCGCGTGGCCGAAGGGGTGCACCAATCGGTGCTGGGCACCATGGGCCTGCCGGGCGCCGCCGCACCGGGCCGCACGCGCGGTCTGACCGGCATGGTCTATGGCGGTGTGCGGGGCATCACGCGCCTCGTCGATGCCGGCCTGCAGGCCGCCTTGCTGCGGCTGGAACCCTTCGTCGCCACGCCCGACGAGGCGCAGGACGTGCCGCGCGAGCGCCTGTTCTTGCTGGCTGCGCTCAACGGTGTGATGGGCGACCGCCTGGCAGAGGACGGCAACCCGCTGGCCACCTCCATGGGCTTTTACCAGCAGGGCCGGCCGCTGGACCTGGCGGCGCTGCGGGCGGCAGGCACGGCATCGGGCCACCTGCTGGTGCTGGTGCACGGCCTGTGCATGAACGACCTGCAATGGGAGCACGAGGGCCATGACCATGGCGCCCACCTGGCGCAGGCCGTGGGCTGCACGCCTGTGTACCTGCGCTACAACACGGGGCAGCACACCTCCACCAATGGTGCCGAGCTCGCGCGGCAGCTGCAGGCGCTGGTCGCCGCCTGGCCGGTGGCGATCACGCGGCTGAGCATCGTGGGCCACAGCATGGGGGGCCTGGTGGCACGCAGCGCCTGCCAGCAGGCCGAGCAGGCGGGGCTGTCCTGGCGTGGCTTGCTGCAGCACCTGGTGTGCCTGGGCACGCCGCACCATGGTGCACCGCTGGAGCGTGCGGGCCATTGGGTGGACCGGTTGCTGGGCAGCACCCCGTACTCGCGCCCCTTTGCCCGGCTGACCGGGCTGCGCAGCGCCGGCATCACCGACCTGCGCCACGGCCATGTGCTGGATGCGGACTGGCTGGGGCGTGACCGTTTCCGCAAGAGCCCGGACATGCGCACCCCGTTGCCATTGCCCGCTGGCGTGCTGTGCTGTACCGTGGCGGCCACCCTGGCTGCCCAGCGCAGCCCGGTGGCCGAACGGCTGGTGGGTGATGGCCTGGTGCCGCTGCACAGTGCCCTGGGCTGGCATGATGACCCTGCCAGGCGGCTGGAATTTGCGCGGGCGCAGCAGTGCGTGGTGCACCGGGCCGGGCACCTGCAATTGCTGGGGGATGTCCGCGTGGCGCGACAATTGGTGCGCTGGCTGGCACCGGCAGGCTGAGCCGGGGTGCCGGCTGTCGCCTTTATTTGTGCCGGTACGCCAAGGGGAGCGCGGGCATTGCTACCATCGTGCCATTCGCGCCGCATGTAACAAGGAGAAACACAGTGAGCGACAAAAAATACCGCCTCGTGACCCGCAGCGACTTTGACGGCCTGGTGTGCGCCGTGCTGCTCAACGAGCTGGACCTGATCGACGAGATCACTTTCGTGCATCCCAAGGACATGCAGGACGGCAAGGTACCTATCACCGAGCGGGATATCACCACCAACCTGCCCTACGTGCCCGGCGCCCACCTGGTGTTCGACCACCACGAGTCGGAAACCATCCGCAATTCGGGGCGGCGCGACAGCAACCACATCATCGAGGCGCATGCGCCTTCGGCGGCACGCGTGGTCTACAACCACTATGGCGGCAAGGCGGCCTTCCCGCGCATCACCGACGAAATGATGGCGGCGGTGGACCAGGCTGACTCGGCCCAGTACTCGCGCGAGGACATCCTGAACCCCGAGGGCTGGGTGCTGCTCAACTACCTCATGGATTCGCGCACCGGCCTGGGCCGTTTCCGCGAGTTCCGCATCAGCAACTATGCGCTGATGATGGACCTCATCAAGTACTGCCGCGACCACACCATCGAGGAGATCCTGGCGCTGCCCGACGTGCAGGAGCGCGTGGCGCTCTACCGTGAGCATGCGCCCAAGGCCAAGGAGCAACTGCTGCGTTGCGCCATCAAGATCAGCAACCTGGTGGTGCTGGACCTGCGCGACGAGGAGACCATCTGGGCGACCAACCGCTTCATGATCTACGCGCTGTTCCCCACGGCCAACATCTCCATCCACATGATGTGGGGGCTGCAAAAGCAGAACACGGTGCTGGCCACCGGCAAGTCCATCCTGGACCGCAGCAGCCAGACCCACGTGGGCAACCTCATGCTGGAGTTCGGCGGTGGCGGCCATGCCGCCGCAGGCACCTGCCAGGTGGCCAACGACAAGGCCGACATCATCCTGCAGGCGCTGATTCAGCGCATCACGCTGGACCGCTGAGTTTTTTTCCTCAGTCTTCGCCGAACAGGACCCGGTACAGGGCGGCGCCCAGCAGCGCGCCGGCCATCGGGGCCGCCCAGAAGACCCACAGTTCCGACAGCGCATGCGCCGGGCCGAACAGGGCCGGGCCGGTGCTGCGCGCCGGATTCACCGAGGTATTGGTCACCGGGATCGAGACCAGGTGGATCAGGGTCAAGCACAGGCCGATGGCCAGCCCGCCCACGCCCTCGGCCGCCCGGCGCGAAGTAGCGCCCAGGATCACGATGAGGAACACCGCCGTGAGCACCACTTCGGTCACCACGGCGGCCACCAGCCCGTAGCCGCCGGGAGAGTGCTCACCGTAGCCATTGGTGGCAAAGCCGCCGATGTCGGCCCCGGGCCTGCCGGTGGCGATCAGGTAGAGCAGGCCCGCCGCCACGGTGGCGCCCAGCACCTGGGCCGCGATGTAGCCAGGCAGCTCGGCGGCCTTGAACCGCCCCCCGATGGCCAGGCCGACCGACACCGCCGGGTTGAAATGCCCGCCCGAGATGGGCCCCAGCGCGTAGGCCCCCGTGAGCACCGTGAGGCCGAAAGCCAGCGAGACCCCCAGGAAGCCGATGCCCAGTTGCGGAAACGCAGCGGCCAGCACGGCGCTGCCGCAGCCGCCGAACGTGAGCCAGAACGTCCCGAGGAATTCGGCAGACCATTTTTGCAGAGAAGTGGGCATGGGCGGTGTTCCAAAAAAGCATGGCTGGCGGCACCCCGCCGCTGCACGGGGCGCATCTTATGGCGGTCAAATGGGTATTACCAGCGCCAACGGGCCCTCAATTGTCAACAATGCACGGTAAGCTCATGGGTGTGCCGTCGGCGTGCCGGCACGCAGCGGCTGGCACCCACCGACCGCGGACCTTGAAATCGGCGCAAGCGCCCCGAGCTGAGCACCCGCGAACGTCCTTTGCACCCAGGCCTGGGGTGCCGATGCCGTTCCCCAGACCGAACCAAAGCAACTCCAAGACACCATGAGCAACAAACAAACCCTGTCGTTCCAGGCCGAAGTGGCCCAGCTTCTGCACCTGGTCACCCACTCGCTGTACTCCAACCAGGAAATCTTCCTGCGCGAGCTGATCTCCAATGCCTCGGACGCCTGCGACAAGCTGCGCTTCGAAGCCCTGAACAACAACGCCCTGTACGAAGACGCACCCAACCTCGAGGTGCGCGTGTCCTTCGACCAGGCCGCCAAGACCCTGACCATCACCGACAACGGCATCGGCATGACGGCCCAGGAGGCCATCGACCACCTGGGTACCATCGCCAAGAGCGGCACCAAGGACTTCATGGGCAAGCTCTCGGGCGACCAGAAGGCCGACGCCCAGCTCATCGGCCAGTTCGGCGTGGGCTTTTACTCCGGCTTCATCGTGGCCGACAAGATCACCGTGGAATCGCGCCGCGCCGGCGTGCCGGCCGAAGAGGGGGTGCGCTGGACCAGCGGTGGCACGGGCGACTTCGAGGTCGAGGCCATCACCCGGGCCGCGCGCGGCACCAGCATTATCCTGCACCTGCGCGAAGAGGCCGAGGAGTACCTCAACGCCTGGAAGCTCAAGTCGGTCATCGCCAAGTACTCCGACCACATCAGCCTGCCCATCCTGATGGAAAAGGAAGAGTGGAAGGACGGCGAGCTGATCAACCCGGCGGACGAGAACGGCGGCCGCCAGCCCGGCGGCATGGTCAAGACCGGCGAGTGGGAAACCATCAACAAGGCCAGCGCCCTGTGGACCCGGCCCAAGAAGGACATCAGCGAAGAGCAGTACCAGGAGTTCTACAAGGCCATCAGCCACGACCACGAGGCCCCGCTGACCTGGGCGCACAACCGCGTGGAAGGCAACACCGAGTACACGCAGCTGCTGTACATCCCCGCCAAGGCTCCGTTCGACCTGTGGAACCGCGACAAGAAGGCCGGCGTGAAGCTCTACGTCAAGCGCGTCTTCATCATGGACGACGCCGAGGCGCTGATGCCGACCTACCTGCGCTTCGTCAAGGGGGTGATCGACTCGGCCGACCTGCCGCTCAACGTGAGCCGCGAATTGCTGCAGGAAAGCCGCGACGTGCGCTCCATCCGCGAGGGCTCGACCAAGCGCGTGCTGTCCATGCTGGAAGACCTGGCCAAGCACGACCGGCACGAAGCGGTTGCTGGTGACGAAGGTGTGACCGACGTGGTCGATGCCGACGACAAGGCCAAGGAGGGCAAGTACACGGCCTTCTACGCCGAGTTCGGCTCGGTGCTCAAGGAAGGCCTGGGCGAGGATTTCGGCAACCGCGAACGCCTGGCCAAGCTGCTGCGCTTTGCCAGCACCACCAGCGACACGGCCACGGTCAGCTTTACCGACTACAAGGCACGCATGAAGGAAGGCCAGGAGGCCATTTACTACATCACGGCCGACACCCTGGCCGCGGCCAAGAACAGCCCGCAGCTCGAAGTCTTCAAGAAGAAGGGCATCGAAGTGCTGCTCATGACCGACCGCGTTGACGAATGGGCGCTGAACTACCTCAACGAGTTCGACGGCACCCCGCTGCAGAGCGTGGCCAAGGGCGCCGTGGACCTGGGCTCGCTGCAGGACGAGGCCGAGAAGAAGGCCGCCGAGGAGGCTGCCGAGGCCTTCAAGCCGCTGCTGGCCAAGCTCAAGGAGGCCTTGAAGGACAAGGCCGAGGACGTGCGCGTGACCACCCGCCTGGTCGACTCACCGGCCTGCCTGGTGGTGCAGGACGACGGCATGAGCACCCAGCTGGCGCGCATGCTCAAGCAGGCCGGCCAGCAGGCGCCCGAGTCCAAGCCCGTGCTGGAGGTGAATGCCGAGCATGCCCTGGTCAAGAAACTCGAGGGCAGCGTGCACTTCCATGACCTGGCGCACATCCTGTTCGACCAGGCCTTGCTGGCCGAAGGTGGCCTGCCGGCCGATCCGGCAGCCTACGTCAAGCGCGTCAACGCCTTGCTGGCCTGACGCCTGCGTGTGCGGCCGCCCGGGGTGGCTGCACCGAGGCGCAGCGCCCCGGCGAACGGAGGTGTCGTCACTCTTCCTTCGCCTTGGCCATGATGCGCGCATGGACGGCGTCGCGCTCGGTCGGCGCCGCATCGATCAGCTGCTTGAGCAAACCGTCGGGCAGCTCGACGTATTGGCGGCGGTCGTTCTTGACCGGCACGTTGCGCCAGCCCGACAGCACCATCCAGCTCCACAGGTCACGGGAAATGGGTTCGGTGACATTCATCTTGATGTCCCCGCGAATGATGGCGACGCCCACCGCGGGCACGCTGCCCACGGGGGCCGGCCGGCGTTGCTGGCGGATCGAGAGAAGGTTCCGAAACAGGTCTTTCATGGTTCAGGCCAGTGTGCGATAGCGAAGATGGCAAAGCATATACGAGGCCCGGCCGTGCCCCAAGCGCCGATGGCGCTTTCGGCCGCCGGGAGGCGGGCGGCCGTGCCCGGCCCCGACCGCGTGGGCGAAGGGGGCTTTGTCAGGCGTAGAGCGGCTCCTCGCCCATGGCCTCGCACTGCTCGATCAGCATGTCCACCTGGCCGCGCCAGTAGTCGCTGCTGCCGAACCAGGGGAAATTGACCGGAAAGATCGGGTCTTGCCAACGGCGCGCCAGCCAGGCGCTGTAGTGGATGAGCCGCAGCGTGCGCAGGGGCTCGACCAGGGCCAGTTCGCGCCGGTCGAAGCTGCGGAACTGCTCGTAGCCTTCCACCAGGGCGCCCAGCTGCTGCGTGCGCTGGCGCCGGTCGCCGGACAGCAGCATCCACAGGTCCTGCACGGCCGGGCCCATGCGCGCATCGTCCAGGTCTACGAAGTGCGGGCCGCCACCGGGCAGGTCGGTCGGTGTCCAGAGGATGTTGCCGGGGTGGCAGTCGCCATGCAGGCGGATGGACCTGGCATCCGCGAGGCCGCTGGCGGCGACCAGCGAAAGCGCCTTGTCGCACTGTTCCTGCCAGGCCGACTGCATGTCCAGCGGGATCATGTCGTGGCCCAGCAGCCACTCGCGCGAGGCGGTGCCAAAACCCTGCAGGTCCAGCGCCGGCCGGTGCACGAAGGGCTGGGCGGCGCCCACGGTGTGGATGCGCGCAAGAAAGCGGCCGATCCATTCGAGCACATCGAAATCGTCGAGCTCGGGCCCGCGCCCGCCACGCCAGGGGCTCACGGAAAAGGCGAAGCCTTCGTGCGCATGCAGGGTGCTGCCGTTCAGTGCCATCGGGCCCACGGCTGGCACCTCGGCCGCCATCAGCTCGGCCGCAAAGGCGTGCTCTTCGAGAATCTGTGCTTCGCTCCAGCGGCCGGGGCGGTAGAACTTGGCCACGACGCGCTGACCATCCTCGAGCGAAACCTGGTAGACGCGGTTTTCATAGGACGACAGGGCCATGAGCCGGCCATCGCCATACAGGCCCACGCTGGCCAGCGCATCGAGCACCTGGTCCGGCGTCAGGCGCGCATAGGGGTGCTGGTCGGAGGCGCTGGCGGCGGCGGCGGTGTCGGTCGGGGGCAGTCGGTTCATGCCCCATTGTCCCCCGCCCCGTGCCGGCGCCAGTCAAAGGCCCGCCATGTGCCCTGTGCGCGGATCGCCGCCGCCGGCCAGCACGGCCGCGAACAGTGTTTCCACGGCCTCCGGGCCCTGGTGCTGCTGCACCTGCAGCCAGGACAAGGGCGGTGCCTGCACGGCGGTGGAAAAGGCGTGCCAGGCAGCGACCAGCCGCTCGTTGAGCACCTGTGCGCCCCAGTCGTCGCGGCGTTTCTTGATCTGGGCGGGGGCGAAGAACATGGTCGGGCGCGGCCCGGGCAACTGGCCGGCGCCGCCCAGGTCGTTGACATGGCTGGCACCCACGGCGCAACTGTAGGCCAGGGCGGAAAAGCGCTGGTGGATGGCTTCGCGCACGGCCACGCTGCCCGCGAAATCGATGTAGATGCAGGGCGTGGCGGCATCGATCTGCTCCAGCGCATCGTAGGCTACCACCCGGTCGTAACAGCCCAGGCTTTCGCAAAAGGCCACGTTGCCGGGCGAGGTCAGGCCGATCACCTCCACGCCGTCCCGCTGCGCGAGCTGGAAGGCCGTGCCATAGGCCGTCTTGCTCGATGCGCTGGACAGCAGCAGGCGCCGGGCCCCGAAGAACTGCTGGTCGTCCATGAAGTCGTCGATCAGCCACGAGGTGATGAACAGCGGGCGCAGCAGGGCCTGTATGTCCTCGGTGTCGGGGGTGTAGAACGGGTCGGTGCCGGTACGCACGTACTGGTTGTACACGGCATGCAGGCTGGCGCGGTGGGCCGCGCCGTCGTAGAAGCCGGCCTCGGTCAGCCGCGCGGGCGTGAGCACGGCGTGGGTGGACATGGGCCAGTAGCCGTAGAGCCGCTCGCCCACGGCCACCCCGGGGTGCAGCGACTGCACGACCGAGCCGAAACCCCACACGGGCACGATGCCCCAGCCGGTCTCGTCCGAAGGAAAGAACTGCCAGTAGTTGAGCATGCCGCCCAATGCGGCATAGGTGACGTTGTTGGCCGTGAGCGCAAAGCGTTCGACGCGCACGCGCACCTGGCCATCGGCCAGCGGAACATCCTGGGTGGTGCGCAGGGCGGTATGGGCCAGGGCGTCCTGGCGTACGAGGAGGGTGGTGGTGCTCATGGCCGCACGCTAAACCAATCGGCGGGCGTCCTCAAGCGGCTGCGGGAACCTGTGCGACAGGTCGCTGCAATGCAGCATGCAAAACGGCCCGCCGGCGTGGGCCGGCGGGCCGTTCAGGGGATGCCTCGGGTGGCGCTCAGGCCTTGCGTGCCTGCGACTTGTCCAGTGCCAGCACCAGTCCCAGCGCGATGATGGCGGGCAGGGCTTGCGTGTAGAAGATCTTGGGCACGGCTGTGGCGGCGCCGAAGACGCCGGCCACGATCACACACACCAGGAAGAAGATCTTGAACAGGCGGTTGCCGGTGAACAAGCCCCAGAAGAGGCCGGCCGCCAGGAAGCCGTTGTACAGGCCCTGGTTGGCTGCCAGCACCGTGGTGGCATCGGCCAGCTCCTGGGTCAGGTTGAAGGTCTTCAGGCCCAGGGGCTTGTTCCAGAAAAACATCTCCAGCACCAGGATGTAGGCATGCTCGATGGCCACCAGGGCCACCGCGATGCGGGGGAGCAGCAGCCGGCCCATGGCTTACGCCAGCGTGATGGTCACGTCGATGTTGCCGCGCGTGGCGTTGGAGTAGGGGCAGACCTGGTGGGCTGCGTCCACCAGCTTCTGGGCCGTGGCGGTGTCCAGGCCGGGCAGGCTGATCTTCAGGCGGGCGGCGATGCCATAGGCGTTCGGGATGGGGCCCAGGTCGACTTCGGCGTCGATGGAGACGTCCTGCGGCACGGGGATGCCGATCTTGCCGCCGACGGCCTTCATGGCGCCGATGAAGCAGGCGGCGTAGCCCGAGGCGAACAGCTGCTCGGGGTTGGTGCCGGTGCCGGAGGTGCCGGGCGAGGACAGCTTGACATCCAGCCGGCCGTCGTCGGTCTTGGCGGCGCCATCACGGCCACCGGTTACGTGGGCCTTGGCGGTGTAGAGGACTTTTTCGAGTTGCGTCATGGTGTCTTCCTTTGCAGTGGGTGAATGAATGTCCTGAATGCGGACGGGGTGGGAACGGAACAAAAAAGGGTCAGCGCGGCGGTTGGATCCGGTCGCGGAAGGTCTTGAGCTGCCCGGTCAGGGCGGTCAGCTCGGGCAGGGTGCACTGGCTGCTTTCGAGCACGCAGGGTGGAATCGCCTCGGCCTTGTCGCGCAGCGCCCGGCCCGGGGCCGTGAGGCTGATGCGCACGCGGCGTTCGTCCTGGGCGTCGCGGATGCGGGCAATCAGGCCCGAGGTTTCCAGGCGCTTGAGCAGCGGGGTGAGCGTGCCCGAGTCGAGGAACAGGCGCTCACCGAGTTCGGAGACGGTCACGCCGTCCTGCTCCCAAAGCACCAGCATCACCAGGTACTGGGGGTAGGTCAGACCCACGGTTTCGAGCAGCGGCTTGTACAGCTTGGTCATGGCCAGCGAGGCGGAGTACAGCGCGAAGCACACCTGGTTGTCCAGGCGCAGCAAGGCTGGGCTGGGGGTGTGGGTGGAAGGGTTGCTGCGTGCCATGGGATGAATTGTGCGCCGGAATTAAATTGCGTACAATTGAATTGTGTAATCTTTTGTTGCTGAGTCTGTTTTCAGGGGTGCGTGCTGCGCGTTCTGGCCAAAGGTGCTATTCACGCATGGAGCGCGTGCGTGCGCAAGCAAGGGGTGGCAACGACGGGCCAGCGTTGCCAGGCTTGCCGTCAGCGGCCCGTGAAGCGGGCAGGGCGGCGTTCCACGAAGGCGCGCACGCCCTCGGCCGCATCCTCGCTGTTGGCCAGTTGCTTCTGCACGGGGATGAATTCGGCCACCGCGGCCGCCTGGCCCTGCTCGATGGCCTTGAGCACGTTGAGCCGGGTGGCCACCACGGCCATCGGGGCCTGGGCCTCGATGCGCCGGGCGATGGACAGGGCCTCGTCGAGCACCTGCGCTGCGGGCACCACTTTCTGTACGAAGTTCAGGCGCAAGGCCTCGGCGCCGCCGAACTCGTCGGCGGTCAGCAGGTGCAGCAGGGCATTGCCGGTGCCGGCGCGCTCGGCCATGCGCAGCGTGGCGCCGCCCGTGGCCATGATGCCGCGCTGCACCTCCATCTGCGCAAAGCGGCAGTCGTCGGCCGCGACCACGATGTCGGCGCCCAGCATGAGCTCGATGCCCACCGTGAAGCAGATGCCCTTGACCGCCACCACCATGGGTTTGGTGCGGCGACGGTAGCCGGGCAGGCCGTAGTCGTGCGGCTCCACCATGCCTTCGGGGATGGCCTTCTCGCCGCGCTGCATGTAGGCGCTCACCGCCGGCAGGTCCAGGCCGGCCGTGAAGTGGTCGCCAAAGGCGTGCAGCACGCCCACACGCAGCTCGGGGTCATCGTCCAGCCGGGTATAGGCCTCGGCCAGTTGGCGGAACATGGGCGGCGTCCAGCCGTTGCGCTTGGCCGGGCGGTTGATGCCGATCAGCAGGATGTGGCCGAGCACCTGGGTGTCGATACAGCCTTCGGCCGGGGGCGTGGTGGGGGTGATGCTGCTGGTCATGGGCGCAAATGTCTCCTTGCCCATGATTGAAAACCCAACGCGATGGGCGCGCCGTCCCCGGGGGGACAGCGCGCCTGGGGTCCTCAGTAGGTGTAGACACCCTGGCCGGTCTTGCGGCCCAGGCGGCCGGCGGCCACCATTTCCTTGAGCAACGGGCAGGGGCGGTACTTGCTGTCGCCGAACTCGGTGAGGTAGACGTCCATCACGGCCAGGCACACGTCCAGGCCGATCATGTCGGCCAGCGCCAGCGGGCCGATGGGCTGGTTGCAGCCGAGCTTCATGCCGGCATCGATGTCCTCGGGCGTTGCCAGGCCTTCGGCCAGCACGAAGAAGGCCTCGTTGATCATGGGCACCAGGATGCGGTTGACCACGAAGCCGGGCGCGTTCTTCACGGTGATGGGGCTCTTGCCCAGGGCCTCGGCCAGGGCCTTCACGGCGTCGTGCGTGGCATCGCTGGTCTGCAGGCCGCGGATGATCTCCACCAGCGCCATCATGGGCACGGGGTTGAAGAAGTGCATGCCGATGAAGCGGTCCGCGCGCGAGGTGGCGGCCGCCAGCTTGGTGATGGAGATCGAGGAGGTGTTCGAAGCGATCAGCACCTCGGGCGCCACCAGCGCATCCACCTGCTTCAGGATCTTGAGCTTGAGCTCGTAGTTCTCGGTGGCGGCCTCGATCACCAGTTGGGCGGCCTTGAGGTCGTCGTAGCTCGTGGAGACCTTGATGCGCGCCAGCGCTGCATCCTTGTCGGCGGCCGTGATCTTGTCCTTCTTGATCAGGCGGTCCAGGCTGCCGGCCACGGTGGCCAGGCCCTTTTGCACTGCAGCATCGGAGATGTCCACCATCACCACGTCGATGCCCGAGACCGCACAGGCCTGCGCAATGCCGTTGCCCATGGTGCCCGCGCCGATGATGCCAACCGTTTGAATCGTCATATAGAGAGCTCTCTTCAAAGTGAAACAGACGGGCAGCATGGTAAGCCGAATCGCACGCCCGTTCGGTTATGGTCCATCGGGTCCGTGCGCGGCAAAGGCTCTGCGCATGGCCTGGAGACAAAAAACATGTTGTTCGACTACATCGTGATCGGGGGCGGCTCGGCCGGCTCCGTGCTGGCCGGCCGGCTCACCGAAGACCCCGCCGTGCGCGTGTGCCTGCTCGAAGCCGGGCCCGCCGACAAGAGTGTGCTCATCCACTGTCCGGCGGGCCTGGCCGTGATGGCCAAGTTCGAGCTCAACGGCTGGGGCCAGAACACCACGCCGCAGGCCGCGCTCAACGGCCGCCAGGGCTACCAGCCGCGCGGCAAGGTGCTGGGCGGATCGAGCTCGATCAACGCCATGGTCTACATCCGCGGCCAGCACGCCGACTACGACCACTGGGCCGAACAGGGCAACCCGGGTTGGGGCTGGGAAGACGTCAAGCCCTATTTCCTCAAGGCCGAGAACAACGAGCGCGGCGCCGATGCCTGGCATGGGGAGGGTGGACCCTTGAACGTGGCCGATCTGCGCTCGCCCAACCGCTTCAGCCAGTTCTTCAACGAGGCCGGCGTGCAGGCCGGCCACCCGCACAACACCGACTTCAACGGCGCCTCGCAGGAAGGCGTGGGCATGTACCAGGTGACGCATAAGAATGGCGAGCGCCACAGCGCGGCCAAGGGCTACCTCACGCCGCACCTCTCGCGCAGCAACCTGCAGGTGATCACCGGCGCGCACGCCACGCGCATCCTGTTCGAGGGCCAGCGCGCCGTGGGTGTGGAATACCACCAGGGCGGTGCGCTGCACGAGGTGCGTGCCGGCCGCGAGGTGCTGCTCAGCGCGGGTGCACTGCTGTCGCCGCAGTTGCTCATGCTCTCGGGCGTGGGCCCAGCCGCGCACCTGCAGCGCCACGGCATTGCGGTGCTGCACGACCTGCCGGGCGTGGGCCAGCACCTGCATGACCACCCGGACCTGGTGCAGGTGTTCAATGCGCCAGCGCTCAAGGACCTGTTCGGCATCTCGCCCTCGGGCATGTGGAGCCAACTGCTCGGCGTGCTCGAATGGCGGCGCAGCCGCACCGGCATGCTGACCACCAATTTTGCCGAGGCCGGCGGCTTCATCAAGAGCGATCCGGCCGAGGCCGCGTCCGACCTGCAGCTGCACTTTGTGATCGGCAAGCTCGTGGACCATGGCCGCAAGACCGTGCTGGGCCATGGCTATTCGGCCCATGTGTGCCTGCTGCAGCCGCGCAGCCGGGGCTCGGTGGCGCTGGCCACCAAGGACCCGATGGCCCTGCCGCTGGTGGACCCGCGCTTCCTCGAAGACGCTGACGACATGCAGCGCATGGTGCGCGGCTTCCAGCGCCTGCGCGAGATCCTGGCGCAGCCGGCGCTGGCGCGTTTCGGTGCGCGCGAACTGCCCGCATCGGCCAGTGCACAGACCCCTGCGCAGATCGAGCAGTTCATCCGCCAGTACGCCGACACCATCTACCACCCCGTGGGCACCTGCCGCATGGGGCCGGGTCCGCTCGACGTGGTGGATGCGCAGTTGCGCGTGCACGGCCTGCAGGGCCTGCGCGTGGTGGACGCCTCCATCATGCCGCGCATCGTGAGCGGCAACACCAACGCACCCACGGTGATGATCGCCGAGAAGGCCGTCGACATGCTGCGCGCCGCAGCGTGATGGATGTCACGCAGGGGCCGGCCGCGGGGCGCGAAAAGCGGAAGTTCTTCACAGGCGAAAACGCCGCGCTTTCCTAGACTTCTTTCATCGGCTGCGGGTGCATGGTGCACCCGGCCGAACACCGCAAGAGACGGTGTGGCAACGGCCCGCAAGGGCAGCATGAAAGAAGAGCAAAGCGATGAACATCGACCCCCGCGAAATCTCGGCCCTGATCTCGGCCCATGCCGATCCCTCGGCATCCCTTGGCGCGCCGCGCATGGACATGTATGCCGGCATCCACAAGGCCTTGCGCGCCGTCATGGCCCACACCCTGCTGGCCCTGGGCCGCATGGATGTGACGGACGACGACGAATTTGCCAGCCATTGCGAGCGCGTGATGGACCTGCTGGACCTGTGCCGTTCGCACCTGCAGCATGAAAACGCCTTCGTGCACACGGCCATCGAGGCCCGCGCCCCGGGTGCGGCCCGCGTGCTCGAAGGCGAGCATGGCGAGCACGAGGCAGCCATCACCGCGCTGGCCGCCGGCGTCACGCAGCTGCTGGGCTGCGCGCCCGCGGCGCGGCCCGTGGCCACCCAGGCGCTGTACCGCCAGCTGGCGCTGTTCATCGCCCACAACTTCGAGCACATGCACGCCGAGGAGACCACGCACAACGGCGTGCTCTGGGCGCACTACAGCGATGCGGAGCTGGTGGAGGTGCACAACGCGCTGGTGGCCTCCATCCCGCCCGAGGAAATGATGGCCATCCTGCGTTGGCTGGTGCCCTTCATGTCGCCGCCCGAGCGCACCGCGATGCTGGCCGACATGCGCGCCCATGCGCCGGCACCGGTGTTCGCGGCGGTGCTCGACAGCGTCAAGCCCCACCTCACACCGTACGAATGGATCAAGCTAATGCGCAGCCTGGACCTGTCGGCCGAGACGGCGCCACCGTACTGAGGCACCGCCCCGAGGCGCCGCCGCCGCGCCGCGCAGGGCTGGGCTGGGCAGGCTCAGGCCGCGGTGGCACCGGCCGGCGCGTAGCACCAGCGGTTGCGGCCGTTGCGCTTGGCCTCGTACAGGCCGGCGTCGGCATGGGCGATCAGTTCGTCCACGCCACGCCCATGGTCGGGGAAATGCGACAGGCCAATGCTGGTGCCGATGTCCGCGCCGCCGACGGCGAGCTGGAAGCGGTCTGTCAGCGCCGCCACCATGCGGTTGGCCACGCCCTGCGCGTCGTCGGCGCTGGCACCGGGCAGCACGCACAGGAACTCGTCTCCGCCCAGGCGTGCCAGCGTGTCGCCATCGCGCAGGCAGCCGCGCAGGCGCTGCGTCACCAGGCACAGCAGCTCGTCGCCAGCGGCATGGCCCATGGTGTCGTTGACCTGCTTGAACTTGTCCAGGTCCAGGAACAGCACCGTGAGCAGCCCCTGGCGCGTGTTGGCATCGGTCAGCGCCTGGCGCAACCGGTCGCGCGCGATCATGCGGTTGGGCAGGCCGGTCAGCGGGTCCAGGTTGGCGGCCTCCAGCTCGCGGCGGGTCTGGTCCAGGTCGGAAATGCGGCACTCGAGCTCGAACTCGCGCGCCTCCAGCTTGACCACCATGTGGGCGAAGGCCTCGGCCAGCCGGGCCTGCACGCTTTCCTCGGGCCGCTCGCCCGTCATGTCCATGAGCGGCCCGATGGCGCGCAGGTCACCCTGCTGGGCGATGCGCTGCATGACGTCGCACAGGCGCTGCAGGAAGAGGTCGTCGGTCTCGGCAGGGGTCACAGGGTGTTCTCCTCATTTGCGGCAGGCCGCATGTTCAGTGGGTGCCGCAGGCGCCTGCCAGTCCGTGGCCGGCCGCGCAGCACCGCCAGGGCCAGCGTCCCTGGTCGGGGCAGGGCGGGTGTCGGCACCACGGGGCCGCCGCCCGACAGCGACCGGCCGCAGCCCTGCGTGCCGGGCCCGGCGCAGCCGACAAAAGCCTCTGCGGGATCAGAAAAAGCCCGGGGCGAGGCGAACAAACGACAGCCGCGCGGCGGGCACAATGATACGCTTGCACACTTTGTTAACAATTCAATGCGCTTGCGCCGCCCCTGCGGCTGGCAGGCAGCGCGACACGGTGACCTCGTTGACCTCACCGTCGCGCCGATACTCGAACCGATCCGCCAACCTCTGCACGAAATGCACGCCCAGGCCACCCATGTCCCGATCATCGAGCGAGGCCCCCACGTCGGGTGCCGCCAAGGTGGTGGGGTCGAATGCCCGCCCATGGTCGCGCAACACGGCCTGCAGGCGGGCCGGCGCATCGAAGCGCAAACTCACCTCCACCAGGCCGCCCTGTCCCTCGTAGCCATGCATGGCCACATTGGTCAGCAACTCGTCGAGCATCAGCCCGAAGGACGAAGCCAGGGGCATCGGCACGCCGTTGTCGTCGGCCCAGGCCTCCAGCCGCTCGAAGAAAGCGGGAAGCTCGGCTACGGTGCCGTACAGGGTCTGCTGCCATTCGAGCGGTGGATTCATAGGTGTCTGCGCGCTGAAACCTGGGGCTGCACCTGCGGGCGCCGTCTGCGCCGCGGTCCGGTGGGTCGCCAAAGCATTGTGGCATGAGCCGGACCATGCCAACGCTTTCCTCGCCCCCATCGCCACAGACTGCCAGCACCGCCGTGGCGGCCAAGCCCACGCTCGCCGCGCTGTGGGAGCTCGGCGGGCTGTGGCTGTTGATCGTGCTGGCCGGCATCGCACTGATCGCCAGCCTGCTGCTGGACGTGCGCGCACAGGAAGAGGCGCAGATCCAGCGCTCGCGCCTGTCATTGACGCTGGTGGAGCTGCAGGATGCCATCGAGGGCGACCTGGCGCTGGGCTTCGACCTGCCCGACCACCGCGGCATCCAGCCCCGGCTAGAGCGGGCCCTGGCCAGTGACACCCAGCTGTACGCCATCGACGTGGTGGACCGTGCGGGCATTGCCCTGTTCAGCACCGACCGGGGTGCCATCGGCGAGGCGCTGCAGCCCCGCGCGGCCCGGGCGGCCGAGACCGGTGCGCGCCAGGACCGGATATGGAGCGCAGCGCTCCCTGGAGAGGCCATCATGGGCTTTCCCCTGCACAACGCCTTTGGCGAGGTCGTGGGCCACATCAGCGCCACGTATGCCACCCAGCCCGTGCGCTTTCGGCTTGCCGTGTGGCAGCCCGATGGGCACACGCTCACGCTCGGCGCCATGGCGGTGCTGGTGCTGGCCACTGCCGGCCTGCTGGGCTGGCTGGCCACGCTCTGGGCCTTGCAGCCGCAGTCGGCCCGGTTGCGCGCCGAGTGCCTGCGCGCCCAGACGCGGGCACTGGCGCACAGTGCCCAGGTGCGCCAGCGCATGGACGATTGCCTGGTGCGCCTGGACGAAAGCGAGCGCACCGAATGAGCGCGCGCCGCCCTTTCGCACCCGCCACCCGCCTGGGCATCGCGGCCCTGGTGCTGTTGCTGCTGGCGGCCAGCATCCTGGCCATCTCCACCTATGACCAGCTGCGCGACATGCGGGCCTCAAGCGACCGCACGCGTTCGCAGCTGATGGCGCAGTCGCTGAGCCTGCGCATCACCCACGCCGTCGAATCCGGCATCCCGCTGCGCAGCCTGGTGGGTGTCGAGGCGCTGTTCCAGCAGCGCATGGCTTCGCAGTCCGACATCCAGGCCTTGGCGTTGGTGCTGCCCGATGGCAAGGTGCTCTGGCAGACCACGCGCGACGCCGGCGAAGCCGGTGCCACGGCCGAGGCGCCGGTGCAGGTCCGCGGCGCTCCCGTCGCCATCCTGCGCCTGGCCTTGCGCGACAGCGGTGCGGCCACCTTCACCCGCACCACGGCCGCCTTGCTGCTGCCGGCCATCGGGCTGCTGGCCCTGCTGGCCTATCTTGCCGCACGTTTTTCACAGGCCCAGGGCATCGAGCTGCGCAACCATGCCGCCTGGCGTGCGCGCCGCGCCATCGCACAGGGGCGCTACGACCAGGCCGTGGTCCTGCCGCAACGGCGCGGGTTCGACCTGCGGGTGCAGCAGCTCGGCCACGCAGTGCGCGGAGTGCACGAGGGGCTGGTGCGTGTGCGCCGCCTGATCGCCTCGCTGCGCCAGACGGAACCCCAGCACCTGCGGCGCGAACGCCTGGACCAGTTGCTGGCCAAGGCCGAGGCCGACGACCGCTTCGCAGAGCACGGCATCGCCCAGGTGCGGGTGGTCGCCGCCGAGGCGCAGGCGTTCTGGATCGCCCTGCTCGTGGCCTTGAGCGCGCTGGCGTTGCAGACGCTGTGGCTGCGCAGCCTGCACCTGCAAGGCGAAACCCCCTGGCAGTGGCAGGGCCTGGCACCGGCCCCTGCCGCCAGCCTGGCCGCCTTTTTCGTGGCGGGCACGGCGGCCTGGTGCGTGACGCGCTGGCGCCGCTGGCCCGCGCCCACCGTGGTGCTGCCCGCCTGCATCGCGCTGCTTGCCACGGCCATGGCCTGCGCCGGTGGCCTGCCGGCGAGCCGGCCCTGGACCCTGGCCATGGCGGCGGGAGCCTGGCACGGCCTGGTGGTGGGCGCCGTGCTGGCCGCCTGCCAGGCCGTCGAACAGGTGCCGAGCACCCGGCCCGAATACGCCTATGCCCGACCACGCTGGCGCGCCGCGACCTGGAGCGCCTGGACCATCACCGCCGTCTGGCTGGGCCCGGCGCTGGGCAGTCTGGCGCTGGATGCCCTGGGCACGCTGCAGGGCGCCTATGCGCTGCTGCTGCCCGCAGCCTGCGCGGGCTTTTTCGTCGTGCGCTGGAACGGACCGCGCAGCCCCTGGCGCAGCCGCACGGGTGTGCACGCCGACCCCCTGATCGAGACACCCCGGCCCAATGCCGACGGCGCCAGGGCGCTGGGCCAGTCCTGCGCCGCCGGCCTGCTGCTGGGCCTGGCGCTGGCCACACACGCGCTGGGGCAACCCGCCCTCTGGGCGCCAATGCTGGGGCTGGGCATGGCCGCCGGGTTGTTCCTGCGCAGGCGCATGCCGTCCTCGGGCGTGTTGGCGGCCATGGCCACCGCAGCCGCCCTGCTGGCCTTGGCCATCGCCTCGGATTGGTTGTCCGTGGGGCGCTCCCTTCAGGACGCGGTGCTGGCGCTGGCCGCCCTGCTGGCAGGCAGTGCGCTGGGCCGTCTGGCGCGCGCGGCCGAGGGCGAGTGCCGGCTGCCCGCGCTGTCAACGGTCCAATGGGCTGCGATGGGCGTCGGCGCCGTGTGTGGCAGCGGCGCCCTGGGCGTTCCCCTGCACGGCGGCTGGCCATTGCTCGTGGCCGTGTTGCTGCTGCTGGTGTGCGGCGGGCGCGGCCTGCGCGCCGCCGCGGATGCGGACCGCGCCGGAGGGCAGCATGCACCTTAGGCACCGGCTGATCGCCATCCTGCTGGCCGCCATGGCCCTGCTGGTCGCGGCCTTCGCCGCGATCGGCTGGCTCAGCGACCAGCGCTGGTCGCAGCGCTACGACGAAGTGCTGCTGCAGAACCAGCGCATCGCCTGGGACAAGCTGCAGAACGAAAACCTGGACCGCCAGGACGTGCTGGCCCAGCAACTGCTGCAGGACGCCGACCTGCGCGACCTGGCGGCGCAGGGCGCCTCGGCCCGCCTCGACGCCCTGCTGGCGGCCGCGACGCGGCGCGCTCCGGGCGTGCGCATCGATGTCTTCGACCGCCAGGGCACACTGGTGGCCACCACCGAGCCCGGCATCGATCCACAGCCGATCGCCGAAGTCCGTTGGGTGGCCACGGCCAGTGGCCAGAGCGGCGCCGTGCGCGGGCTCAGCCAGGTGGCGGTGCGCCAGTACCAGTGGGTGGTGGTGCGCGGCTTTGACGGCGGCGCGCTGGCCGTGGGCCAGGACGTCGCGCCCAAGCTGTCCGAGCTGGCCACCTACCTGGGCGGGGACCTCTTCCTGGCCAACATGCGCGGCGCCGAATCCGTGGGCACCCGGGCGGGCGTGCTGGCCGCCACCGACACCCCGATCCCGGTGCGCTCCAACCAGGCGGTCACCGTGCAGCAGGCAGGCCCGGACGCTCAGGCGCGCGCCCTGCGCATCGTCAGCCAGCCCGTGCGCAACCCGGATGCGCGCATCGTCGGCGCCCTGGTCTGGATGCAGGACGTGAGCGCCGCGCACTACGCCGACCGGCTGTTCTCACGCACCACGCTGGCTGCGGCGCTGGTGTTCGCCGCGCTGTTGGCGGCAGGCCTGGTGGTCTACCTGCGGCATGCGATGGAGCCGCTGTCGCGCTCGGTCGGTGTGCTCAACGCGCTGGCGCGCGGCGCCACCGACGCCTCGCTGGACCAGGGTGAGGAAGACGCCGAGGACGAGTCCGGCGAGATCGCCCGCGGCGTGGTGGCCATCCGCTCGGAACTGCTCAACCTCGAGACCCTGCGCCAGGAACGCATCCGTACCCGGCAGCAGCAGGAACGCCTGATCCGCGGCCAGCTGCGCACCCTGGCCGACAGCCTGGATCCCACCTCGCGCGAGGAGATCCTCGTGGCGCTCGGTTCGAGCTCCGAGGCGCAGGCCGGCCCCGCCGCGACCGATGCCGGGGCTGCGCCGACCAACCACCTCGCCGAGCTCGCCGGTATCCTGGGCCGCATGTCCGGCCTGGTGACCAACCAGCAAAACCGCCTGCTCAAGCTGCTGCGCGAGCTGCAGGCGGCGGTGCAGACCCAGGCTACCCTGGCCAGCCTGCAGCAGGAGCTGGAGATTGCGCGCCAGATGCAGCTGTCCATCCTGCCGCGCTCGGCGCCCGATGTGGACGAGGTCGACATCGCGGCCACCATGATCGCGGCCAAGGAAATCGGGGGCGACTTCTACGACTACTTCCCGATCGACGACGAGCACCTGGCCGTGGTCGTGGCCGACGTGTCGGGCAAGGGCGTGCCGGCGGCATTCTTCATGGCGATCTCGCGCACCCTGCTCAAGAGCAACGCGCTGTTCCTGCGCGAGCCCGGCGCCACCATCCGCGCCCTCAACGACCAGCTGTGCGCCGAGAACGACCAGATGATGTTCGTCACCGTGTTCTACAGCGTGCTGCACCTGCCCACCGGGCGGCTGGTCTACGTGAATGCGGGCCACAACCCGCCGGTGCGCCTGACCGGCGACGGAGCCGCGCTGTTCCCGCGCGGCAGGAACATGGCGCTGGCGGTGATGGAAGGGCAGGAATACATCGAGGGCGAGGTCATGCTGGCGCCCGGGGAAACCGTGGTGCTCTACACCGACGGCGTGACCGAGGCCACGAATGCAGAGAATGCCCTTTTTGGGGACGACGCCCTGCTGGCCGCCATGGCCGCCATCGGCAGCGATCCCCGCGGCGTGGTCACGGCGCGGATCCCCGACCAGATCGTGCGCGCCGTGCGCGGCTTCGAGGACGGCGCCGCCCAGGCCGACGACATCACCGTGGTGGCATTGACCTACCGGGGGCGGCGGTTGTGAGCAAGATGGCGCGCATAGCGCAACGACACCGCGCCGTCGGGTGCGCGCACCTCGCCCACGCAGGCGTAGCCGGCCAGCGCCGCGGCGCGCAGCGCCTCGTAGTCCAGGCTCGGCAGCAGCAATTCGCCTTCGGTGGCAAAGTCCATGCCCTGTTCCAGGTCGATCATGGCCACGTGGCGCTGCAGGCCGTCGATCGTGCCGGTCCAGACGACACGCAGGCCCTGGCGCAGCATGTTGTGGCGGCTGCGGTGGTTGCGCAGGGACACCATGGCCATGCACAAGGGACGTCCATGGGCCTGTGCCAGGCCCAGGCGCGCCGACAGCAGCGTGCGCTGCAGCTGGCGGCCACGCCACTGCGGCAGCACCATGCAGCTCGACAGGTGCGCCACCATGCCCTGCTGCGCCGGGTCCAGGCCGATCACGTGACCCAGGTTGTGGGCCTCGTGTTCGCCCGGCAACTCGACCATGGCATAGGCGACCAGCGCGCCGTCCACGAACACACCGATGAGTTCACCGCCCGGGTACATGTGGGCCTGGAAGAAGTCCTTCTCGTCATCCTCGCGCACGTAGAAGTCAGGGTCGGGCAGCGTGGCCAGAACGGTCTCGCGCAAAGCCACCCAGGCATCGAAGTCCTGCGCCTCCAGCAAGCGGGTGCGTGCATGGGGCACGTTGCCCAGCCCTGCTTCGGGCAGCAGGATGGGCGGGAGCTGGGGCAAGGAACTGAGCACGATGGACGGGGTGGCGCACACACACGGCGCGCAACGGGTCGAAAAGGTTGAAAGAGATCGTAAGAATGCCCGACTATAGAACAGCTGCATGACATTCGACGAAATCCGTTTACCGAGGAAGCACTTCCATGACCGACACGACCAACGCCACGGCTGGCAATGAGATCGACGTTGCTGCACTGCAGCAACGCCTGCGGCGCGAATCGCTGATGTTCGCCTCGATCTTCGCGCTGGTGCTGTTCGGCCTGTCCCTGGTGCTGATCGCCTGGCGGACCGAGCAGCTGCTGACCCAGCTCGCGCAGGACCGCACCGTGCGCCTGCTGCGCCAGGTGGCCGACGAGGCCGAGTCCGGGCTGCGCTTCGGCGTCTCGGTGGCCGACCAGACGGTGTTGCCCGAACGGGTCACGCGCCTGGGGGCGGCGGGCAGTCCGTTGCGCGGGGTGTTCATCGACACCGACCGTGGCGAGGCCGTGCTGCGTTCGGGGGACGCGGCGCTGCATTCCACCATCGCGCCGCGCTGGCGGCAGGCCGTGATCGACGCCGGGCCGGGCCATGCCCCTGTGGTGCGCAACACCGGCCGCTATGCATGGATCGGTGCGGCCATTTTCGACTCCACCGGCGCGCCGGCCGCCACCCTGTGGGGGGCGTTCGACCCGGCCGAGGTGCGCGCCCAGGCGCGGGGCGTCGCGCTCGACATGGTGCTGCGCGCCTTGCCGCTGATGCTGCTCGCCCTGGTGATCACCTGGTGGCTGCTGCTGCGCTGGAGCATCCGCATCATGACCTCGATGCGTGGCATCGGCCAGGGGGATGCGGCATCTGCCGCCCCCAGTTCCGCCAGGCAGCTGTGGCTGGCCGTGGTCTTCAGCGCGGTGGTGGCACCCGCCGCCATGCTCTGGATCGCGCGCGAGGCAGCGCGTCCGGCCGTCACGGCGCAGATCCAGGAGAACGCCGACGCCGCGGGCCGCGCGCTGTCGGGCCAGGTCGCCCGAGCGCTGTCGCTCGGCGTGCCCTGGAACGCGATGAATGGGGTGGACGAACTGTTCCGGCAGCAGCTGGTCGAAGCGCCCGAGCTGAGCTACCTGGCGCTGCAGCCACCCGGTGGCCAGACCCAAAATTCCACCTGGGGCGGCGACGTGCCTGCGCATGCACGCGACAGCGCGGCCGACTTTCCGCGCCGCACGCTCACTGCTGGCGACGGGGCGGTGGTCGTCGGCTACCCGGCCGACTTCGTGGACCGGCAGCTCGCGGGCATGCTGATCGACCTGGTGCTGGCCCTGGTGATCGCCGCCGTGCTGGTGCGCGAACTCTCGCGCGGCCTGTGGCGCCGCTCGCTGCTGTTCCCGCTGGCCGCCTTTGTGCAGGCCCGGGTGTGGCAAGGGCTGCAGCGCCGCTGGCAAAAGCGCCACAGCGTCGACAAGGAAAGTGCCCAGGCCCATGACCGCGATGCCGCCGATTGCCGGGCGCAGCTGATCCGCGCCGCGCGCAGCGAGGGCGCCACGGCCGAAGCGCCCCAGGTGGGCGCACAGCTCACCCTGCTGCGCCTGACCGTGTTCCTGGTCGCCCTGTCCGAAGAGCTGCTGCGCCCCTTCTTTACCGTGTTTGCCAGCGAGGTGCGGCCCATCGATGCCGCCCTGTCGCCCACCATGGTGGCCGGATTGCCGGTCGCCGCCTTCATGGCCACGCTGGCCCTGGCCCAGCCCGCCGGGCCAGCGCTGGCGCGGCGCTTCGACCTGCGCTGGAGCCTGATGCTGTCGGCCCTGGCCGGCACGCTGGCCCTGGCGGCCACCGCCTGGGCGACCGATGCCTGGACCCTGATCGGCCTGCGCGCCCTGGGGGGCGGGGCCTATGGGCTGGCGCTGATCCTGGTGCAGACGGCCATCGTGCGCATCACGCCATCGCAGCAGCGCGCGCGGGGCCTGGCCGAAGTGGCCGCAGCCATCGTGGCTGCGGGCATCGTCGGTCCGCCCTTCGGCGGCATGATTGCTGCGCGCGCTGGCGACGGCATCGGTTTCCTGGCCTGTGCGCTGTGCATGGTCGGCGCACTGCTCGCCGCCCTGCGCCTGTCGCTGCCCGTGCCCGAGGGCAGCGCCGCAGCCCAGCGCGGCCTGGCCACCACCGGCGGCTGGCGCGGCTACATGGCGGTGCTGCGCGAGCCGCGCGCCATCTGGGTGATCCTGGGCGCGGCCTTGCCGGGCCGCCTGGTGGCCGTGACCATTCTCTCGGTGGTGGTGCCCCTGTACATGAGCGAGCTGCAGCAGCCGCCTGCGGTCGCGGGACGGGTGCTGCTGCTGTACTTCCTGTGCTTTGCGCTCTCCGCCTCGCTGGTGGCGCACTGGTCGGACCTGCTCGGGCAGCGCAAGCCCTTCATCGTGGCGGGCGGCGTGTTCAGTGTGCTGGCCTGCCTATCGCTGCCGGCCCTGGGCGGCGTCTGGGGCATGGCCGCCTGCTGTGCCCTGCTGGGCCTGGGCCAGGCGCTGCAGTCCTCACCGCAGATCGCGCTGACCACCGAGGCGTTCGAGGGCGTGGATGCGAGCCGTGCGAGCGCCACGCCCGAGCAGGCGCTGGCCGCGTTCCGGCTGATCGAGCGCGGCGGCAGCATCGTCGCGCCCTTTGTCACGGCGGTCGCCGTGACCGCCTTCGGTTATGCCGGCGCCGCAGTGGCCGTGGGCTTGCTGCTGTCGGTGACGACCCTGAGCCTGGCCGCCGGCCTGCGCAACCCCCGCATCCAGCCCGCCGCGGCGGCCTGATGACTTCCTGGAGAACTCCGATGAACCTGCGCCGCATCCTCCTCGCCGCCGGGGCCGCCAGTGCCCTGCTGGGCACCTCGGCCGCCGTCGCCCAGAGCGCCGCCAACGCCGCCGCCGCCGGCGTGGCGGCCGCCACCAAGCGCTTCACCGTCGCCATGGTGCTGCCGCGCGATGAGCAGAACATCGAGGCCGGCTTCACCGGCTACCTGCAACGCCAGGATGTGCCCGTGCAGTACGTGAACATCCGCTTCTCGGGCCGCAGCGAAGACATTCCCGAGCTGCGCGCCAAGGTGCGCGCTGCACACCCGGACCTGGTCTACGCCTGGGGCACGCCCACCACCCTCGCCCTGGCGGGCCGGCACGACAAGGCAGGCCAGGACGACGCGATCCGTGACCTGCCGATCGTCTTCACCGAGGTGACCGACCCGGTGGGCGCGGGCCTGCTGCGCACGCTCGAGGACCATGGCCGCAACGTCACGGGGGTGAGCCACGTGGCGCCGCTGCCGGTGCAGCTCAACGCCATCCGGGCCTACCGCCCGTTCACGCGCCTGGGCTATCTGCACAATCCGGCCGAGCCCAACTCCGGCCTGATCCGCGACCGCCTCAAGGAGCTGGCGCGCACGCAGAACTTCGAGGTGGTCGAAGCCAGCCTGCCGCTGCTGCCCCAGGGCGGCCCCGACCCCGCGCAGATCGCGCCGCAGATCCAGACCCTGGCCGAGCGTAAGGCCGACTTCCTGTACGTCGGCCCCATCACCTTCCTGGCCTTCACGCACCGCGACGCCGTCACCACCGCTGCGCTGCAGAACAAGCTGCCGACCTTCTGCGCGACCGAGAGCATCGTGCGCCAGTCGGGCTGCCTGTTCGGGCTGTTTTCCAATGGGTCCAACATCGGCCGCTACGCCGGCTCTATGGCGCGCCAGATCCTGGTCGAGAAGAAGCCGCCCCAGTCGATTGCGGCCTCGACGCTGCAGCGCTTCTCGCTGCTGATCAACATGCGCACCGTGCAGGCACTGGACCTGTATCCGCCCATGCTGCTGCTGAACGTGGCCGAAGTGATTAACGTGCCCAAGCAGGCCGCTGCGAACTGAAACCCGCGCCGCAGTGCGGCCCCTACAATGCGCCGAGCCGGAGTCCGAAGACTTCTTTCTTACAGCCACGATTCAAAGGATTGCGCCCATGAACCTCGAACAGGAGCGCCGCGACGACATCTTGATCCTGCGCCCGCGCGGCCGCCTCGACAGCAGCAGCTCGCCCGAACTCGAACGCGTGGTCACCGAGCAGCTCGAAGCGGGCACGCAGCGCGTGGTGTTCGATCTCTCTGCACTGGACTACATCAGTTCCGCCGGCCTGCGCGTGGTGCTGCTCGCTGGCAAGAAGCTGCGTGCCAGCAAGGGCAAGCTGGTGCTGGTCGGCCTGAGCGCCATGGTGCGCGAGGTGTTCGACATGAGCGGCTTCCTGACCCTGTTCGCCGTCACCAGCACCCTGGACGAAGGCCTGGCCAAGGTCTGATCGACGACCCTAGCTGCGAAAGCGCCGGCGCGTGAGCGCCAGCGCCACCCAGAAGGCCGCCACCGTGGTCACCACCAGCACCAGGCCATGGCGCCAGGGGTGGGCCGGCCACTGGTCCATGAACAGCGGGCGCACCAGCTCGACCGCATTGGTCAGCGGCAGCCAGTCGGAGATGGTGCGCACGATGGGCGGCAACTGCTCGCGCGGGAAGAACACGCCCGAGAGGAACATCATTGGCGTGAGCACCAGCGTGAAGTAGTACGTGAAGAAATCGTAGCCCTTGGCCAGCGCGTTGAAGATCAGCGCGATGCTCGAGAACATGATGCCCACGCCCAGCAGAACGGGCCAGGCCACCAGCAGCTTGGGGCTGTGGCTGATGCCCAGGGCCAGCATCACCCCGAGGATGGCGGTCACGGTGAACAGTGCCTTGAAGGCGGCCCAGAGCATCTCTGCCAGCACCACGTCATCGAGACGCACGGGCGCATTCATGATGCCGTCCCAGGTCTTTTGCACGTGCATGCGCGAGAAGGCCGAGTACAGCGCCTCGAAACTCGCCGCGTTCATGGCGCTCATGCAGATCGAGCCGCTGGCCAGGAACAGGATGTAGGGCACCTTGGTCGCGCCGCCTTCGGCGGCCACGTTCACCTGGCCCACCAGCGCCCCCATGCCGTAGCCGAAGGCCACCAGCCACATCAGCGGCTCGGCGATGTTGCCCACCAGGCTGGGGATGGCCAGCTTGCGCCAGACCAGCAGGTTGCGCAGGAACACCGGCCACCAGCGCGCCGACAGCGAAGGGGGCATCCATACGGACGGAGTGGGTGGCGGCGCCTGGGGCGAGGGGGGAGCGGTTTGCATGCCCCTATTGTGCTGCGGCTTGCCGGGCATGGCCATTGCTTGCGCCTTGGCGCATGTCTGCCAACCTGCTGCACCTGCCCGCCACAGCCCCTGCGCTGTGGCGCGAGCGGCTGGGCCTGCTGCTCGAATCCACGGGCGAGGGGGTGTTCGGCATCGACCTGGCGGGCGACTGTGTCTTCATCAACCAGGCCGGTGCCCGCATGCTGGGGCTGGCCACGGCGCAGGTGATGGGCCGCAACATGCATGCCCTGACGCACCACTCCCACCCCGACGGCAGCCTCTATGCCGACAGCGACTGCCCCATCTTCAATGCCTTTCGCAGCGGCTTGCCATGCCGGGTGGACAGCGAGGTCTTCTGGCGTGCCGACGGCTCGGCCTTCGCCGTGGAGTATTCGAGCCACCCCATCGTCGAGGCCGGCCAGGTCCAGGGCGCCGTGGTCACCTTCGTGGACATCACCGAGCGCCGGCGCGCGGCTGGCGAACTGCAGCGCGCGCACGACGAGCTGGCCCGCGCCAACGACGAACTCGAGCGCCGCGTCGCCGCGCGCACGCAGGAGCTGTCGCAGGCCCTGGGCCAGCTGCGCGAGCTCTCGGCCTACTCCGAGCAGGTGCGCGAGGACGAGCGCACGCGCATCGCACGCGAGGTGCACGACGAGCTGGGCAGCCTGCTCGTGGCCCTCAAGATGGACGTCAACTGGCTGCACAAGCGCCTGGGCGAGCAGGGCGGGCGCAGCCCCGAGGCTGCGGGCGACATGCGCCAGCAGATGCGCTGCAAGTGCCAGAACATGAGCCGCCTGATCGAGAACGCGGTGGACAACGTGGGCCGCATCATCACCGACCTGCGCCCCAGCATCCTCGATCACCAGGGTCTGTGGGCGGCGCTCGAATGGCAGGCGCAGGAATTCGTACAGTCGGCAGAACTGCAGCTCGACTGGCAGATGGACCTGCCCGGATCGCTGCACCTGCCCGAGCCGGCCGCCATCGCGGTGTTCCGCATCTTCCAGGAGATGCTGAGCAACGTGGGGCGCCATGCCCAGGCCAGCGCCATCGCGATCCGCATCGATACCCGGGGGCAGCAATTGCATCTGCGCGTGCAGGACGACGGGGTGGGCGCCACGCGCCAGGCGCTGGAAGCGCCCACGGCCTACGGCGTCATGGGCATGCGCGAGCGTGCGCGGCAGCTCGGCGGGCACCTCGACATCACCAGCGAGCCGGGCGAAGGCTCGTGCCTGCAACTGCGCATCCCCCTGGAGGCCCTGCCATGAGTGTCCCTGTGCGCGTGCTGATCGGCGACGACCACCGCATCGTGCGCGAGGGCTTGAAGCAGGTGCTGGGCGACCCGGCCAACGGCCTGCCCGACATCGTGGTCACGGCCGAGGCCACCAACGGCCAGGAGGTGCTCGACCAGGTGGCCGCGCTCGGTGGTGCGGCCGGTGTCGACCTGGTGCTGCTCGACATCGCCATGCCCGGCTTGGATGGCCTGGAGGTGCTGCAGGCCCTGCGCAAGGCATGGCCGGTGCTGCCGGTGCTGATGCTCAGCACCTACCCCGAGCGGCAGTACGCGGTGCGCTGCATCCAGATGGGCGCGGCCGGCTACCTGCACAAGAGCGCCGATCCCGACGACATGGTGGCTGCCGTGCGCAAGGTGGCGGCGGGCGGCCGTTACCTCACGGAAGCCACGGCCCAGGCGCTGGCCGGTGCGGTGGAGCGCACCGGGGTGGTGCGCGCTGCCCAGCAAGGCACGCCAGCCGGGGTGGACGCGCTATCGTACCGGGAGCACCAGGTGTTCCGACTGCTCACGGCGGGGCAAAGCGTGGGCGAAATTGGTGCGCAGCTCAAGCTCGCGCCCAACACGGTGAGCACCTACCGCGCCCGCATCCTCGAAAAGACCGGCGCGCGCAACGACGTGGAGCTGGCGCTGCTGGCGCGCGGCACGCCAGCACCGTGATTTCCGGGCATTGCACGCCCGGTTTGTAGTGCTGGCCCTACACGCTGTAGACACGGCACCCGCGAATTCATGACAGCAGGCCGCCGGGGGCGGCAACTGGCCCGTGCCTTGCGTAGCGGCTGGCATCAACTTCTCCGAGGTGTGCCATGTCCGAATTCTTCTCGCCTTTCGATGCCGACCGCCCGTTGATGCTCAAGTGCAGCTGCGGCCGCGACCATACGGCCGCTGACCACCATGCCGAGGTGTCTGCCGATGCCGCAGCCGCCACCTTGCGCCAGCGCAGCCTCAGCAGCGAGTTCGAGGCCTACAGCAACGAGTTCATCGAGGCGACGCTGGTCAAGGCGCTGTTCCCGCAGGATGCGGTGCGCCGGCGCTTCATCAAGGCCGTGGGCAAGGGCACGGCCATGGCGGCCATCGCCAGCGTGCTGCCAGTGGCCAGCATGCAGGCCATGGCGCAGGAGAAAGGCGCGCTGGAGAAGACCAATCTCAAGATCGGCTTCATCCCGATCACCTGCGCCACGCCGCTGATCATGGCCCACCCGCTGGGCTTCTACAGCAAGCAGGGCCTGAACGTGGAGGTCACCAAGACGGCGGGCTGGGCGCTGATCCGCGACAAGATGATCAACAAGGAGTACGACGCCACGCACTTCCTGTCGCCCATGCCGCTGGCGATCTCGATGGGCCTGGGGTCCAACGCCACGCCGATGAACGTGGCCACCATCCAGAATGTGAACGGCCAGGCCATCACGCTCAGCCTGAAGCACAAGGACAACCGCGACCCGAAGAACTGGAAAGGCTTCAAGTTCGCCATCCCCTTCGAGTACAGCATGCACAACTTCCTGCTGCGCTACTACCTGGCCGAGGCGGGGCTCAACCCCGACACCGACGTGCAGCTGCGTGTGGTGCCGCCGGCCGAGATGGTGGCCAACCTGCGCGCCGGCAACATCGACGGCTTCCTGGGCCCCGATCCGTTCAACCAGCGCGCCGTGTTCGAGGAAGTCGGCTTCATCCACCTGCTCACCAAGGAGCTGTGGAACGGCCACCCCTGCTGCGCCTTCGGCACCAGCACCGAATTCATCCAGAAGAACCCCAACACCTTCGCCGCGCTGTACCGCGCGGTGCTCACCTCGGCTGCCATGGCGCGCGATCCGGCCAACCGCGAGCTCATCGCCAAGGTGATCGCGCCCCAGGCCTACCTGAACCAGCCCGAGGCCGTGCTGACCCAGGTGCTCACCGGCAAGTTCGCCGATGGCCTGGGCAAGATCCAGAACGTGCCCGACCGCGCCGACTTCGACCCCATGCCCTGGCAGAGCATGGCCGTGTGGATGCTCACGCAGATGCAGCGCTGGGGCTACGTCAAGGGCGACGTGGACTACAAGCAGATCGCCGAGAAGGTCTTCCTGATCACCGACGCCAAGAAGCAGATGAAGGCGCTGGACCAGAAGGTGCCCGAGGGCGCGTACCCCAAGTTCAGGATCATGGGCCGCGAGTTCGATGCCGCCAAGGCGGCGGAGTACGCAAAAAGCTTCCCCATCCGCAAGGTGGCCTGAGATGTCCCCGTCCAAGAGTCTCAACCTGCGCGCGGGCCTGCTGTCCGTGCTGATCTTCCTGGCGGTGCTGGGCATCTGGTACGCGGCCACGGCCTCGTCTGGCCCGGCCAACAGCACGGCCGGCATGACGGCGGAGCAGATCGAATACGCCAGGATGATGGGCAAGGACCCAGGCGCCGCCACCAAGAGCAGCGGCTTTCCCTCGCTTGGCGAGATGGGTGCCACGGTGTGGGGCCATGTCTCCAACCCGTTCTACGACAACGGGCCCAACGACAAGGGCATCGCCATCCAGCTGGCGCATTCGCTGGGCCGCGTGGCGCTGGGCTTCGGCCTGGCCTGCCTGGTGGCGATACCGCTGGGCTTCATCATCGGCATGTCGCCGCTGCTGCGCCGCGCCTTCGACCCGTTCATCCAGGTGCTCAAGCCCATCAGCCCGCTGGCGTGGATGCCGCTGGCGCTCTACACCATCAAGGACTCGTCGATCTCGGGCATCTTCGTGATCTTCATCTGCTCGGTCTGGCCGATGCTGGTGAACACGGCTTTCGGCGTGGCCTCGGTCAAGCGCGAATGGCTCAACGTCTCGGCCACGCTGCAGGTCAACCCGCTGCGCAAGGCCTTCCTGGTGATCCTGCCGGCCGCGGCGCCGACCATCCTCACGGGCATGCGCATCAGCATGGGCATCGCCTGGCTGGTGATCGTGGCCGCCGAGATGCTGGTGGGCGGCACAGGAATCGGCTACTTCGTCTGGAACGAGTGGAACAACCTGTCGCTGACCAACGTGATCTTCGCCATCCTGGTAATCGGCGTGGTCGGCATGCTCCTGGACCTGGCCTTCGGCCAGTTGCAGAAGGTGGTGACCTATGTGGAGTGATGTCGCCCAGCGCCCCGCTGCATCCGCCCCTGACGCACCGCAACGAAAGGCCTCTTCCGTGACCCAAGGCTTCCTCCAGATCGACCGGCTGAGCAAGGCCTACATGCCGGCCAAGCCGGTGTTCGCCGACGTGTCGTTCACGCTCGACAAGGGCGAGTTCGTCTGCATCATCGGCCACTCGGGCTGCGGCAAGACCACCATCCTCAACGTGCTGGCGGGCCTGGACACGGCCACCTCGGGCACCGTCATCATGGACGGGCGCGAGGTGGCCGGCCCCAGCCTGGACCGGGGCGTGGTGTTCCAGAGCCATGCGCTCATGCCCTGGCTCACGGTGCGCCAGAACATCGCCTTCGCGGTCAAGTCGCGCTGGCCCGACTGGAAGAGGCCCCAAGTCGATGCGCATGTGGAGAAGTTCGTTGCCCTGGTGGGCCTGTCGCCGGCCATCGACAAGAAGCCCTCGCAGCTGTCGGGCGGCATGAAGCAGCGCGTGGGCATTGCGCGCGCCTTCTCCATCCAGCCCAAGATGCTGCTGCTCGACGAGCCCTTCGGCGCGCTCGACGCGCTCACGCGCGGCACCATCCAGGACGAGCTGATGGCCATCGTGCGCCAGACGCAGCAGACGGTGTTCATGATCACCCACGACGTGGACGAGGCCATCCTGCTGGCCGACCGCATCCTGCTCATGAGCAACGGCAACGAGTCGCCCGCGGGCTACCGCGCCGGCGGCATCGCCGAGGTGGTGGTGAACCCGCTGCCGCGCGAACGCACGCGCAGCAGCCTGCACCACCTGGATGGCTACTACGCGCTGCGCAACCACATCGTGGACTTCCTGGTGACCCGGGCCAAGGCCCACTGATCCCCTGCCAGGGACCGCCCTGTCGGGCCGCCTGCACGGGCGGCCGGGGAGTGCCATGCCCTGGATTTCTGCCCCTGTTCCAACGTCCCAACCCAAAGGAGCCAACATGAACCGCAACGACGTCACCGAAAAGATCATCAGCACCAAGGTCTCGAAAGGACTGCAATGGGATGCCATTGCCAAGAAGGTCGGTCAATCCAAGGAATGGACCACCGCCCTGTGCCTGGGCCAGATGACCGCATCGCCCGAGCAGGCGAAGGTGCTGGGCAAGATCTTCAGCCTCACGGCCGAAGAGCAGAAGTGGCTGCAGGTCGTGCCCTACAAGGGCTCGCTGCCCACGCCCGTGCCCACCGACCCGCTGATCTACCGCTGGTACGAGATCGTGAGCGTCTACGGCACGACCATCAAGGAACTGATCCACGAGGAGTTCGGCGACGGCATCATGAGCGCCATCGACTTCAGCATGGACATCCAGCGCCAGGCCGACCCCAAGGGCGACCGCGTGAATGTGGTCCTCTCGGGCAAGTTCCTGCCCTACAAGCAGTACTGAGCCCCGGCAGTGCGCGGGGCAGGGTCAGAGCACCTGGACCGCCCGGCCGATGAACTGGATGGGCCCCGTGGGCTTGCCGATGGGCGAGCCCGTGGGCGGCTCCAGGGTCAGCTCGAAGAGCTGGTTGGGCTGCAGCGGCGGCAGCTTGTCGAGCTGAATCTGCAGCGGCTGGCCGGGTTGGACCAGGCCCAGCGAGACGGGTCCATTCCAGTCGTCGGCCTTGGTCCAGAACTCGAGCGCCTTGTCGGCCGGCACCTCGGCCACGCCCAGCGGGATCAGGCTGATCTGCCGGGTTGAGCTGGCCTGCACCACCCAGCCGGGCGCCTTGTCCTGCGGCGCCACCAGCACCACCATGAATTTCGGTGGCGCTGCCACCGGTGCGGTGCGCGTGACCAGCACCGCGGCCAGCACGGCCGCCATGGCGAATCCGGAGCCTGCGAGCGCGCGCCACAGGCCCAGGTGGTTCCACCAGCCCCCGGAGCTGCTGCGCGCGGGCATTGCCGCGGGCGCGGTCGGCGCCCCGGCCTGCTGGCGCGTGCCCTGCAGCGATGCCTCGATGCGCGCAGCCAGGTGCATGGGCAGCGGCACGGGCTCGGCCAGCTGGGTCAGCGGCAGCAGCCGCTCCTCCCAGTCGCTCACCGCCTGCTGCAGTGCAGGTTCGGTGGCCAGGCGCTGTGACACGGCCAGGCGCTCGGCGGCCGGCAGCGTGCCCAGCACGTACTCGCCGGCCAGCACCTGTAGGTCGCCGTGCGGGTCTGCGGGGAAGGGCGTGCTCATGCCATGCACTCCCGCAGCGAGCTCAGGCTGCGCCGGATCCAGGCCTTCACGGTGCCCAGCGGCGCGCCGAGGCGCTCTGCGATCTCGCCGTGCGAGCAGCCTTCCACGTAGGCGTGCAGCACGCAGTTGCGGCGCGCTGGCTCCAGCGCCTCCAGGCAGTGCTGCAGGCGGCCCAGGCTGGTGTTCAGCTCGAAGCTGCTGGCGGCATCATGGAAGGCCTGCACGGACATGTCGGCCTCCAGGGTGTGGGTGGTTTCTTCATCGATATCGACGTGGCGGCGCGCATTGCGCACGGCGTTGAGCGCCAGGTGGCGCACCACGCTGTAGATCCAGCCGCGCGCGCTGCCGCGCGCCGCGTCGTAGCCCGTGGCCCGGCTCCAGATGTTCACGCAGGCGTCGTGCACGATGTCCTCGGCCAGGGCCCGCTGGCGCACGATGCGCAGCGCCACGCCCAGCATGCGCGGGCCTTCGTGCTCGTACAGCCGGCGCATGGCCTGGCGGTCGCCGGCGGCGCAGGCGGCCAGGGCCGCTTCGTAGTCAAAATCGCCAGGGGTTTCAGGCACGGGTTGCGAAGGGCTCGGCACGGTCGTCGAATGGCTGCGTGCGGCGCAGTGCGCGCACCCAGGGCGTGGATGCATCCTAGCCCACCGGGCCATGCATCCACGCGCAATCCCCAGGAGTCCAAGGGATTGCGCTCATCACGCTGCAGGGAGAGGCGCTTACGCGGCCTTCCAGAAGATGTAGTCCGCCTGGTACTTCACGATCTGGCGCTCGCCCTTGTTGGCCGCGCTGCAGGCGGCCGCGGGGGCGGCACCGCCCTTCAAGGCTACGCGCTGGATGTAGGTCACGCCCGTCATGGCGCCCGATCCCATGGCCGGGTTGGCCTTGACCAGCTGGTAGGGGATGTTGCCGGCACCGGCCGGGGCCACGGCGACCTGGGTGGCGGTCAGCTTGGAGCCATCCTTCGACTCCCAGGTCGCGGGCGGGCCGTAGTAGGTGCCGACCTGCTTGCCACCGCGGTCGTTGAGCACCGCCTTGGGGCCGACGAAGAACCATTCGGTCTGGCCGGGGGCGTTGGCCTTGTCGCGGCATTCGTAGGTGATCTCACCCACGCCCACGGTTTCCATGGCGACCTTGTTGCCGCCGGGCACCTTCACGGTGTCGGGCAGGCTGTCCTGCGAGAACATGGGCCCGCTGCCGGAGCCCATCATCGAGCCGCAGGCCGTCAGCAGGGCTGCGGCGGCAATGGCGCCGGCGAGGGGGATGAGGCGGGAGATCGTTGCTTGGGTGGTCGTCATGGCGTTCCTCTTCTTCCAATGGGTTGAACGGGCAGCAGCCACAAAAAATTGGGCTGCTGCAGGTACTACCCGCGAGAACGCCGTTTGGATGCACGGAAGCGAAAAAATTCTGAAAACTTTTCCTCTGCCCGGATTTGCCGGTCAAAGGCTCATGGGCCAGGAGCTGGTCTTGACCCGGATGGACGCTTGCCGGGTCTCGTACGGCACGCCGTCCACCCCCACAATCGCTGCCGCGATGGTGCGTGCCTGCCGCGCAATCGGCTCGATGAAGCGGCTGGCCTGCCCGCCGATGGTGATGCAGTCGCCCAGGGCGTGGATTCCTGGCACGCTGGTCTGCAGCTGCCGTGGCGTCACGGCAATGCCGTTGTCCCAGTCCAGGCCGGCACTGTGCGCCAGGCGCGGCGGGGTCTGCAAGCCGGCAGCCACGATCACTTGGTCGGCCGTGAATTGCCTGCCATCGGTGGTGGACAGTTGCAGGGCGCCGTCGGGGCTGGGCACCGCCAGGGTCTCGAGCGAGGCCACGCACACGCCGCCAACAAAGCTGATGGCCAATGGGCCCCATGCCGCCAGCAGCTCGCTGGCTCGGGCCTCGCCCGCGCAGCGCGCCAGCGGCAGGGCTTCTGTATCCAGCAGCGTGATGCTGTGGCCGCCCAGCGCCAGGTCGTTGGCCAGCTCGCAGCCGATGAGGCCGGCGCCCACGATGAGTACGCGGCGCGGCGTATGGCCCAGGGCCGCGCGCAGGCGCTGGTAGGCCTGCAGGTGGTTGATGCGCCAGCACAGCGCGGCCGGAAGCCCCGGGGGCAGGGCGGCGCGTGCGCCATGGGCCAGCACCAGGTGCTTGTAGCGCAGCGGGCCGCGCGTGGTGCGCAGCGTACCCCCGGCGGTGGTGGGGAATGTATCGATGCGTACGGCATGCGTGTGCGCCAGCAGGCGCACGCCAAGGCGTGCCGCGGCGGCAGGGCCGGTCTCACGCACCAGTTGCTCGGCGGGCAGGTGCCTGGCCATGGCGATGGACAACTGGGGCTTGTCGTACAGGTCGCCGCTGCAGTCGGTCACCAACGTGATGGGGCGCTGTGCGTCCAGCGCCCGCAGCGCCTCGGCCACCTGCCAGCCGGCACGGCCGGCGCCGACGATGACCACGCCGGGCCAGGCGTGGCGTGCAGCGGTGGGTGAAACCGCCATGCCGCTGCGCGCCTGGGCTTTCAGTGCCTCCATGCTGGGCGCCAGGTAGGGCTCGAAGTCGCCTTTGGTTACGCCGCACAGCGGGCAGGCCCAGTCGTCGGGAATGCCGGCGAAGCGCGTGCCGGGCGGCAGGCCGCCATCGGGGTCGCCCTGTTCCTCGTCGTAGATGTAGCCGCAGGCGTGGCAGATGTACTGCAGCCAGGGGTCGTCGGCCAGCGCGGAATGGGTGATGGCGGCGGCACTCATGCCGGCATCTCCTCGGTCGACAGGCGCGCGATCTCCTTGCGCAGGTGCTTGATGGCCGGGGTGACGATGGCCACGAAGTGCGATTCGCGCACCCGGCGCTGCACCTCCGAGCTCATGAGGTAGCCGCGCGCACCCTGGTGCATCAGGGCCGACTGGGCGGCACGCAGGCACAGCTCGGCTCCATGGGCGCGTGCGTCCAGCACGTCGATGAAGAATTCGGTGCGGGTATCGAAGGGCGTTTCGGCCAGGCGCATCACGCGTGCGGTCAGCGCGTCGAGCTCGGCCTGCAGCGCATCGGGCCGGTCTTCGAGGAACTGGTTCACGTGGCCGAGCTGGGCCTCCACCGCCCACATCGAGTCGATGGCGCCCTGGGTGATGCCCACGGCCATGCCGCATTGCAGCATGACGAAGGCCGCGCGGATGCGCGCGATATACGGGCGTGTCGGGTCGGCGATGGTGTGCTCCGCCCCGACGAAGTGGTCCTTGAGCCGAAGCGCATAGGTACCCGTGCCCTCCATGCCCGAGAAGCTCGGGCACTCGCGCATTTCCACGCCCGGGGCATCGCAGCGCAGCAGGAACATCAGCTCGCGCGGCGCGTTGCCTTCGGGTTGCACGACGGCCGCCACGGCGCCGCAGTAGTGGTCCGGCCCCAGGTTGCTGACCCAGGGCAGGGTGCCGTTCACGAGGTAGCCGCCTTCCACCGGCGTGGCCTTGAGCAGCAGGCTTTCGATCTGGGCGTAGCTCTTCATGGGGTTGGAGAGCGCCGTGCCGCCCAGGCCCGCTCCGCTGGCATGGCGCTGCAGCACCTCGCCCACCAGGGCCGGGTTGCCCGACTGCTGCAGGTACAGCCCGCACACCGCCTGGCACCAGAGCATGAAGCCGGTGGCGCCGCAGACGCGCGAGACCTCGGCCATGGCGCGGATGGCCAGGCCATAGTCCGCCGGGCCGGCCGTGCTGTCCAGGTGCACCCCCATGGCGCCCACGGCACCCAGTTGCTGCAGCTCGGCGCGCGGGTAGTAGCCCACGCGGTCGATGGCCTCTGCCTGCGCGGCCAGCGGGCCCTGGGCGATGGTGCGTACGGCGGCTATCAAGGCGTCGCCCTGCAGGGCGCCTTCCAGATGGAGTTGGGGAGGGAGGTCGACGGGTTTCATGGGGCGGTGTCCTTGGCGACGCGGGGGAGGGGTCAGTCCATCAGGCTGATTTCGAAGGGAATCGGGTTGCGCATGCTGTTGGCCACGGGCGAGTAGAAATTGGCGTGCTGCACGATCTCGTCGAGCACCTCGCGCGGCGCATCGCCTTCGATCAGCACCTTGACGCGGATGGCCTGGAAGCCCATCTCGGGCGGCAGCTTCTGCAGTGCGCCGCCGGCGCCCCAGGCGGCGGGGTTGCCGATGTCGCCTTCCATGAAGACCTCGATCTTGCTCAGCTTGACCTGCTTCCAGGTGGCCACGGCGGTGATGCCCACGGCCAGGCAGCCGCCCAGGCCCGAGAGCACGATCTCGCCAGGGGCGGGTGCCGTGTCCTGGCCGAACAGGTGCAACGGCTCGTCCACCACCACCGGCGTGTGCTTGCCCACCGTGCTCAGCGAGCGGTACTGGCCTTCCATCACCGTGTGGACCTTGTTGGTGCCACGGCTGGCGGGGTTGTTGCGGCCCTTCTCGGCAAAGGCCATGAGGCCGTCGCGGTCGATGGGGCGCAGCGCGGTGTGGATGGTGGTGACGGGGGGGGTGGGTTCCAGCAGGTCGGTGGACATGGTTTTCCTTGGAGGCGTGATGAATGAAAGAACCGAAGGGGGGAGAGCCGGTGCAGCTGCACCGGCCGGTGGTCAGGCCGCCAGGGCCAGGGCCGGCTTCCTGGCCGTGCGCAGCAGGGGCAGGCCGCTCTCGATGGGCAGCTTGTCGTCGCGCGACCACTCGTTCCAGGAGCCGAAGTACATGCGCACATCGGCAAAGCCGGCCTGCTTGAGCGCCAGGAAGGTGTTGGACGCGCGTGCGCCCTTGAAGCAGTAGAGGTACACCGTGTCGCTCGGCGCGATGCCAGCGGTGGCGCATTCGGCGCGCACCTCGTCGGGCGACTTGAAGACCGGGCCCTGGGGCGAGGGCTTCATGAAGCGGTACCACTCCACCCACTTGGCGCCCGGCAGGCGTCCCTTGCGCGGCGCGAAGTCGCGGCCGTAGGGGCTGGAGCTCTCGCCGATCCACTCGTCCACGTCGCGCACATCCAGCAGCACGGTGTCCGTGCCCAGGGCATCGGCCACGTCGTCCTTGGTCAGCATCACGTCGGCCGTGGCCAGGCTGGTCGGGAAGATGGCGGGCGCGGGCACCACGGCCTCGGTGGAGACGGGCAGCTCGGCCGCCTTCCAGGCCGAATAGCCGCCGTTCAGCACCTTGACCTTGGGGTAGCCGAGCCAGGTCAGCAGGTAGTAGCCCCGGCAGGACTGGCCGTAGCCGCTGTTGAGTGCGTCTTCGTAGAACACGGCCGTCTCGGCGCCCGACAGGCCGATGGCCCCCAGGTGCGCGGCAAAGGTGTCCTTGAGCTCCTGCAGCCCTTCGGGGCTGGACGTGGCCAGAAAGGTGAAGGTCTCGCGCAGGTTCACCGCGCCCGGGATGTGGCCCAGGGCATAGGTGTCGGCGTCACGGGTGTCGATCAGCACGACAGGCTCTGCGGCCTGCAGGGCCTGCAGCTGGGTGGGCGAGATCAGGACGGCGTCGGAATCGGTGCTCATGGGAAACCTTTCGAGGCGGTGGTGGGCAGGATGGCCTGCCTCCCTTACCGCAACAGCCGTGCCAGCAGCCCCGATTGGCGTGACGATCTTCCAGGAAGACTTTGAATGCTTGTTTTGATGCTATTCAATAGATAGCAAAATGCCGATCCTCGGGGTCCTACAACCCAGGATGTTTCACTCCCTTTGAACACTGTGTCGACAAATTGTCGACACAGTGCGGGGCCGCCGCAGGCTCAGCGCAGGCCGGCCTTGCGCAGCCGGTAGCTGAACTGGCGCAGGGTGAGCCCCAGGCCCTGGGCGGCGCGCGACTGGTTACCGTGGTGCTCGGCCAGGGCGGCCTGCAAGGCCTGTGCGGTGTGGGAACGGGCCGGGACGTAGTCGCGCACCAGGGGGGGCTCGCCGGGCGGGTGTGGCGGCGCCGCTGGCGCGGGCATGGCTGCTGTCACAGTGGTGCCGGGCAGGAAGCGGTCCAGCTCCGCGCCGGTCACCAGCGTGCCTTCGGCCAGCAGCACCAGCCGCTCGATCACGTTGCCCAGCTCGCGGATGTTGCCGGGCCAGGGCTGGGCCTCCAGCCGCGCCAGGGCGTCCACCGCCAGGTTGACGTTGCGCTGGTGGGCCTGGTTGGCGCGGCTCACGAAGTGCAGCGCCAGCGCGCGCACGTCCTCGCGCCGCTCGGCCAGCGAGGGCAGGCGGATCGGGATCACGTTGAGCCGGTAGTACAGGTCCTGGCGGAACTGCCCGGCCTCCACCTCGCGCGCCAGGTCGCGGTTGGTGGCCGCCACCAGGCGCACGTTGACTTTCACCTCGCGTTGCCCGCCCAGGCGCACCAGCGTGCCCTCCTGCAGGGTGCGCAGCAGCTTGGACTGCATGGCCAGCGGCAGCTCGCCGATCTCGTCGAGGAAGATGGTGCCGCTGTCGGCCTGCTCGAACCAGCCTGCGCGCGCCGTGCTGGCACCGGTGAAGGCGCCGCGCTCGTAGCCGAACAGTTCGGATTCGAACAGCGCATTCGGTATGGCCGAACAGTTGACCTTGATGAAGGGCCGGTCGCGCCGGCCGCTGGCCAGGTGCACGGCGCGCGCGAACAGCTCCTTGCCCGTGCCCGACTCGCCCAGCAGCAGCACCGTGGCCTGGGTCTGGGAGACGCGTTCGAGTTCGCCCAGCGCCTGCAGCAACGAGGGCGAATTGCCGATCAGGCCGTAGCGTGCGCTCTTGGTGTTGAGCGCGTTGGCCAGCACGGCATTGCGCGCCTCCAGCTGGCGCGTCTGCTCGGCCACCAGGGCTTCGAGCTGCAGCAGCTGCCCTACCAGCGTGGCCAGCACGCGCAGCACGGCCAGGTCGTCGTTGAGGTGGCGCTGGCGGCTGCGGATGCGGTGGCAGGCCAGCACGCCGATCGGCGCATGGTGGAGCTCGATGGGCAGGGCGATGAAGGCGACTGTCTCGGGCGGCAGTTGGCTGCGTTCCACGGCGCGGGCCAGGAACAGGGGCTCGGCATCGATGTCCTGCACGATGGCCGGCTGGCCCGAGGCCAGTACCCGCCCGGTGATGCCTTCGCCCCAGGCATAGCGCCCGCGCTGCACCTCGGCCTGGGTCAGGCCGTAGGCATGCTGGATGGATGCCGTGCGCGGCGCGCCGGCCCCGGTGGCGTCCACCAGCACGATGCGCCCGCGGTTCAGGCCCAGCAGCTCGCTCATCAGGTGCAGCATTTCGCGCAGCACCAGCCCGGGTGCCAGGCTGCGGCCGATCAGGCGCATCACCTCGCGCATCAGCAGCAGCTCCTGCGCGTGCCAGTCGGGCTGGCTGCGCGGGTTGCCGGGGGAGGGCGGGACGGTCATGTCCCCGGTATTGCAAGTTCTGCGCCACGCGGGCCGCCTCCGGGTGCATTAAAGTTGGCACCCACGGGCCGGCCCGCATCGCCCCATCCCCTTCTACCTTCTGTCGAAAGCACCGCCATGACCACCTTCGGAACCCCCCTGTCCCCCCATGCCACCAAAGTCATGCTGCTGGGCTCGGGCGAGCTCGGCAAGGAGGTGCTGATCGCGCTGCAGCGCCTGGGCGTGGAGACCATCGCGGTCGACCGTTACGACAACGCCCCGGGCCAGCAGGTGGCCCACCACCGCCGCACCATCACCATGAGCGACCCGGCCCAGCTCAAGGCGCTGATCGAGGCCGAGCGCCCCCACCTGGTGGTGCCCGAGATCGAAGCCATCGCCACCCCCATGCTCGAAGAGCTGGAAGCCGCCGGCACCGTGCGCGTGATCCCCACCGCCCGCGCCGCGCGCCTGACCATGGACCGCGAAGGCATCCGCGTGCTGGCCGCCGAAACCCTGGCCCTGCCCACCAGCCCTTACCAATTCTGCAACTCGCTCGAAGAGCTGCAGGTTGCCATCGACGCCGGCATCGGCTACCCCTGCATCGTCAAGCCGGTGATGAGCAGCTCGGGCAAGGGCCAGAGCAAGATCGACGGCCCGGACGACGTGAAGACCGCCTGGGACTACGCCATGGCCGGTGGCCGCGTGAGCCATGGCCGCGTGATCGTCGAGGGCTTCATCGACTTCGACTACGAAATCACCCAGCTCACCGTGCGTGCCGTGGGCGCCGACGGCCAGATCGAGACCCACTTCTGCGACCCCATCGGCCACGTGCAGGTGAGCGGTGACTATGTCGAAAGCTGGCAGCCCCACCCCATGCACCCGGCGGCGCTCGAAAAGTCGCGCCAGATCGCCAAGGCCGTGACCGACAACCTGGGCGGCCAGGGCCTGTTCGGGGTGGAATTGTTCGTCAAGGGCCAGGACGTCTGGTTCAGCGAAGTGAGCCCACGCCCGCACGATACCGGCCTGGTGACCCTGTGCACCCAGAACCAGAGCGAGTTCGAACTGCACGCCCGCGCCATCCTGGGCCTGCCGGTGGACACCAGCCTGCGCAACCCCGGCGCCAGTGCCGTGATCTATGGCGGTGTGGACGCGGTGGGCATCGTCTTCGATGGCGTGGAGGACGCCCTGCGTGTGCCGGACACCGACCTGCGCCTCTTCGGCAAGCCCGAGAGCTTCACCAAGCGCCGCATGGGCGTGGCCCTGGCACGTGCGGCCGATGTGCACACCGCGCGCGACAACGCCAAGCTCGCCGCCAGCAAGGTCAAGCCACGGAAAGTGAACACCCCCTGAGTGGCTTCGCGCCTTCACCCCTCTCTCGCATTGCTGCGCAATGCGGGAGGGGGACGCCCCCGGTGCAGCGGGGCGGCCCTTGCACGGGGGCACTGGCCTTAGCCGCGCCAGTTTTCTCCGATGTGCAGCACCTCATGCAACGGGGAAAACTAGCTCAACCGTCCTCGCGGATCTGGCGCCCTGTGAGCTTGAGGAACAGGTCTTCCAGGTTCGCCGGCCGGTGCAGGGTGCGCAGGTGCGGGTGCGCGCCCAGCGCGTGCAGCAGCGGCTGGGCATTCTGGGTGTAGAAGAACACGGTTTCGCCGCTGACCTCCACGCGCGCCGCCAGGGTGCGCAACGTGGCGTCCTCGGCCAGGGCCACCGCGCCCACCCCGAAAACCTCCACCACGTCGGGCTCCAGGTGCTGGGCGATGAGTTCACGTGGGCGGCCTTCGGCGATCTTCCTGCCGTGGTCGAGCACCAGCAGGCGCGAGCACAGGCGTTCGGCCTCGTCCATGAAGTGGGTGGTCAGCAGGATGGACTTGCCCTGCTGCAGCAGCAGTTGCAGGCGTTCCCACATCAGGTGGCGGGCCTGGGGATCGAGGCCCGTGGTCGGTTCGTCCAGAAGCAAGAGGCGCGGGTCGTTGACCAGGGCGCGCGCCAGACTCAGGCGCCGCTTCATGCCGCCCGACAATTCACCCGGCTTGGCGTTGGCCTTGTGCGTGAGGGCGGCGAACTCCAGCAGCCGGGGCACGCGCTCGTCCATGGCCGGGCCCTTGATGCCGAAGTAGCGGCCGAACACGCGCAGGTTCTCGTAGCAGGTGAAATCCGGGTCCAGCGTGTCGAACTGCGTCACGACCCCGATCTGCGCCTTGATGGCCAGGGCATCGTGCGGCATGTGCAGGGGGGCCGCGCCTGTGGTGGGGAAGAAGCGCACGCTGCCGCTGTCGGGGTTGGTCAGGCCCAGGCACATGCGGATGGTGGTGGTCTTGCCCGCCCCGTTGGGGCCGATCACGCCCAGGCATTCGCCGGGGGCGATCGCGAACGAGACGTCGTTGACCACCGTGGTCTCGCCATAGCTTTTGCGCAGATCGCGCACTTCGAATAGATCCGTCATGCACCGATTGTGTGCGATACCGGAATCCAGGGTGCGCTCATGCCTCGACCATGCGACCGCGGCCCTGGGCCTTGGCCAGGTAGAGCGCGGCATCGGCCCGCGCCATCAGGTCGGGCAAGCGGGTTTCGGCGGGCAGCAGCACGGCCATGCCGGCACTGTAGTCGAGCGTGAAGCCCAGTTCGGCGGCACTGGAATCCTGCAGCCGTGTGCGCAGGCGGCGGTCGAAGGCGATGCCCGCGGGCGCGCTGTTGTGCAGCAGCAGCACGCCGAATTCCTCGCCCCCCAGGCGCCCGACGAGGTCACCGGTGCGGCAGGTTTCCTCCAGCAGGCGGGCGAAGAGTTTCAGGGCGCGGTCGCCGGTCTCATGGCCGTGGGTGTCGTTGATCTGCTTGAAGTAGTCCAGGTCCAGCACCAGCGCCGTCAGCGGCAGGTGGTGGCGCCAGGCGTGGGAAAGCATGTTCTCGGCCTGCTTGGTGAAGCCGCGCCGGTTGAGCACGCCGGTGAGCCCATCGGTCATGGCCAGCGCGCGCAGCTTCTGCTCGGCCTCGGAGCGCCAGGCCACCAGCACCGCCACGGTGCCCAGCACCAGGCTCACATTGGTGGCCACGGCGGCGGCCAGGTTCACGGGGTGCGGGGTGCGAAAGCTCGGGTACTGGTCCGTGAAGGCGCCCAGCAGGCCGCGCGCCAGCGTGAAGGCTGCAGAGGTGACCAGGCAGGCCATCAGCAGGCGCCGCCAGCGCGGGTCGGCATAGTGCGCCGGGTAGAGCGTGGCGCGCGCCACGATGAGCAGGATGGCCGCCATCAGCAGGTTGGCCCAGCCCACGCGCCAGGCATAGTTTTCAAACGCGAGCGCATAGCCCAGCGGGGTGATCACCACCAGCACCAGCAGCAAGGACTTCAAGGGGCGCTCGCCCAGCCACTCGCGCAGGGCGCGGTACAGCATCCACTGCGCCAGCGCGTTGCAGGCCACCGACACGGTGGACAGGGCCTGGTCCCACCACGATCCCGCTGCGATGATGGCGGCCCAGGCCGTGGCCTGCAGCAGCATGCTGGCCTGCACATGGCGGGCCGCGGGGCTCACCCCGGGGCCCATGATCAGCGGCAGGGTGGCCGAGATCATGAACAGGTTGGCGGCCATCACCGCCATCAGTGTCAGAAAGTCCAGTGGCATGGGGGTGCCGCCCTGCGGCAGGGGAGATTTACTGGAACGCCACCTCGGCAAAGCTGCGCAGCTTGCGGCTGTGCAGGCGGTGGATGCCGCCTTCGCGCAGGATCTCGATGGCGCGCATGCCGATGCGCAGATGCTGGTCCACCCGCTCGCGGTAGAAGTGGTTGGCCATGCCGGGCAGCTTGATCTCGCCGTGCAGCGGCTTGTCGCTCACGCACAGCAGGGTGCCGTAGGGCACGCGGAAGCGAAAGCCGTTGGCCGCGATGGTGGCGCTTTCCATGTCCAGCGCCACGGCGCGGCTCTGGCTGAAGCGGCGCTGGGGCATGTTGTCGGGCAGAAGCTCCCAGTTGCGGTTGTCGGTGCTGGCCACCGTGCCGGTGCGCATGATGCGCTTGAGGTCGGCCTCGGCGATCTGCGTGACGTCGGCCACGGCCTGCTCCAGCGCCACCTGGATCTCGGCCAGCGCCGGGATGGGGACCCACAGCGGCAGTTCCTCGTCGAGCACATGGTCCTCGCGCACGTAGGCATGCGCCAGCACGTAGTCGCCCAGCTGCTGGCTGTTGCGCAGGCCCGCGCAGTGGCCCAGCATCATCCAGGCGTGCGGGCGCAGCACGGCGATGTGGTCGGTGATGGTCTTGGCATTGGCCGGGCCCACGCCGATGTTGACCATGGTGATGCCACTGCGGTCCTTGCGCACCAGGTGGTAGGCGGGCATCTGCGGCAGGCGCGGCGGGGCCACGCCCAGGGCGTCGGCCTCGGCGGCCGGCAGGCCGGTGCGGCGCGTGATCACGTTGCCGGGTTCGATGAAGGCCGCGTACTCGCTGTCGGGCTTGGCCATCTCGGCATGGCCCAGGCGCACGAACTCGTCGATGTAGAACTGGTAGTTGGTGAACAGCACGAAGTTTTGGAACCACTCGGGTGCCGTGCCCGTGTAGTGGCGCAGGCGGTGCAGCGAGTAGTCCACGCGCGGCGCGGTGAACAGCGACAGCGGCTGGGCCTCGCCCGCGCGCGGCGCCCAGGTGCCATTGGCGATGCCGTCGTCCATGGCCGCCAGGTCGGGCAGGTCGAACACGTCGCGCATCAGCATGCGGCGCTCCTGTGTCAGCGTGCCCTCGATGTGGTCGTGCTCGGCGAACGAGAAGTGGATCGGGATGGGCTGGGCGCTGGTGCCCACCTCCAGTTCCACGTTGTGGCTCTTGCGCAGCAGGCGGAACTGCTCGGCGTAGTAGTCGCCGAACAGGTCCGGGCGGGTCAGCGTGGTCTCGTAGCGGCCGGGGCCTTCCACGAAGCCGTAGGCCAGCTTGGTATCGGCACGCGCGACCGTGGCGGTGTGGATGCGCACGAAGGGGTAGAAGGCCCGCACATGCCCCCCCGGCGTCTCACCGGACACGAACTGGTGCATGGCCTCGCGCAGGTGGCCGATCTGCTGCTGGTAGATGCGCTGCACCTGGGCCAGGGCCTCGGCGGGGTCGGTGTGGCGGGTCGGAGCGATGAAGTCGGGAATGAGGGGCATGGCCCTATTGTCCACATGCGGCGGGGGGCTGGCATGACAGCCACTTGCCGCGCATCAGAAATTCGTGGGAAAGCCCCCCGATCGGCCCTTGGCGGCGCCGGGCAGGCGTTCAGGCCGCCGTCCGCGTGGAGTGCGCAAGGAGCCACTGGCGGATGGCGGGGGCGTCCATGGGCACCGAGATCAGGTGCCCCTGGGCTAGGTCGCAGTCCAGGCTGCGCAGCAGGGCCATCTGTTCGGCGGTTTCCACCCCTTCAGCCACGGTCTGGAGCTGCAGGCTGCGGCCCATCTGCACGATGGCGGTGACGATGGCCACGTCATCGGCGCTGCCCGGGGTGTCCATCACGAAGGACCGGTCGATCTTGAGCTTGTCGATCGGGTAGCGCTTGAGGTAGGCCAGCGACGAGTAGCCGGTGCCGAAGTCGTCGATGGAAATGCCCACGCCCAGGTCCTTGAGGGCCTGCAGCGTACCGAGCACCTGGCCGGTCTGGTGCATCAGCACCGATTCGGTCAACTCGATCTCCAGGTACTGCGGCGCCAGGCCCGTGGCCTCCAGGGCGGCGGCGATCTCGCCGGCCACGTCGCGCTGGCGGAACTCCAGCGCTGACAGGTTGACGGCCACCGGCACCAGGGCCAGGCCCTCGTCCTGCCAGGCCTTGAGCTGGCGGCAGGCTTCGTGCAGCACCCAGCGGCCGATCGGTGTGATCAGCCCGCGCGACTCGGCAAAGGTGATGAAGTCGCTGGGCCCCACCAGGCCGCGCACCGGGTGGCGCCAGCGCACCAGGGCCTCGAAGCCCCGCAGCGCACCGTCCTTCAGGCAGATCTGCGGCTGGTAGTGCAGCACGAAGGCGTTGTCCGCGATGGCCTCGCGCAGCAGGCGCTCCTGCTGCAGCACCTCCATGGCGCGCAGGTCCATGCCGGGCTGGTAGAACTGCCGGTTGCCGCGGCCACTGTCCTTGGCCTGCTGCATGGCCGCGTCGGCACAGCGCAGCAGCGCATCGCCGCTGGCCCCGTCGTCCGGGAACAGGCTGATGCCGATGGACGGCGACATGGTCAGCGGCAGGTGGCCCACCGTGAAGACGGTGCGCATGGCCTGCAGCACGGCGTCGGCGACCTGGGCCGCATCATCGGGCGCATGGATGCCGGTGAGCACCAGCACGAACTCGTCGCTGCCCAAGCGGGCCACCATGTCGGCTTCTCCCACGCAGTGGCGCAGCCGGTCGGCCACCTCGCGCAGCAACTGGTCGCCCGCGTGGTGTCCGAGCGAATCGTTCACGGTCTTGAAATGGTCCAGGTTCACGAACAGCACAGCCAACCGGCCCTGGCGGCGGGCCAGCGTCTGGGACAACCGGTCCATCAGGTGGCGCCGGTTGGGCAGTTGCGTGAGTGAGTCGTGCAGGGCATTGAAGGCCTCGCGCTCCTGCGCCTGCTTGCGCGCCGTGATGTCGCGCACCACCACGATGCGGTAGTCCGCATGGTGGAAGGGCATGGTCTTGCCCACCACCTCCACCGGAATGGCGTGGCCGTCCTTGTGGCGGATGGTGACCTCGTAAGGGTCCTCGCGGCCGCTGCGTGTGTAGTCGAGCGCCACGGCGCGCCATTCGGGGCTGATGAAGTTGAAGATGGACAGGCCCACCACCTCGTGCAGCGCGTAGCCGGTGAGCCGGTACAAGGCCTCGTTGCCGTCGGAGATCAGCCCGTCGCGGTGGAACACGATGGCTTCGTCCGTCGCCTCGGTGAACTTGCGCATGCGCTCTTCGCTCTCGCGCACCGAGCGTTCGGCACGCCAGCGCTCGGTGATGTCGGTGATCAGCACGAAGGATCCGACCTGCCGGAGCTTTTGCGCATCCTCGAAATGCGGAATGAGATTCACCTCGATCATGCGCGACTCGCCATTGGGCAGGGTCTGCTCGCGCGCATACTTGACGTGCTCGCCCCGGCTGGAGCGCTCCACATGGGGCTGTATGGCCTGCCAAGCCTTGTCGCCGATGGCTTCCTGCACCGTGAGGCCGAGGATGGATTCGGTGGAATGGCCGTTGTAGGCCGCGTAGCCCTGGTTGGCGAACAGGCAGCGCAGACCGGGCAGGTCGAAATAGGCCATCAGCGCGGGCACGGAGTCCGCGATCAGGCGCAACAGCAGGTCGCTGGAGCGGCCTTGCTCGGCGGTGCTGGCTGCGTTGATCGTTTCTGGCATGTACCACCCGGTTCCTGCACTGTCTTCGTTATAGCCGATTCATCCGGCGCTGGCGCAGGTAGTTGCACCTATGCTGCGCGGCATCAAATAGGGCATTTGCGGCCCTCCCCGGATAATCCCCCCATGACCTCCAAAGAAAACCAAGCCGCCACCGATTTCAGTGCGCTGGCCCTCAGCCCCGCCACGCTGGCCAATCTGCAGCAGCTGGGCTACACGCAGATGACCCCCATCCAGGCGGCCAGCCTGCCGCCCGCCCTGCTGGGCAAGGACCTGATCGCCCAGGCCAGCACCGGCAGCGGCAAGACGGCGGCCTTCGCCCTGGCCCTGCTGGCCAACCTCAACCCGCGCCGCTTTGCCGTGCAGTCGCTGGTGCTGTGCCCCACGCGCGAGCTGGCCGACCAGGTGACCACCGAAATCCGCCGCCTGGCGCGGGCCGAAGAGAACATCAAGGTCGTGACCCTGTGCGGCGGCGTGCCGCTGCGCGGCCAGACCGTGAGCCTGGAGCACGGCGCCCACATCGTGGTCGGCACGCCCGGCCGGGTGATGGACCACCTGGAGCGGCAGAACTTCTCCCTGGAGGCGCTCAACACCCTGGTGCTCGACGAGGCCGACCGCATGCTGGACATGGGTTTCTTCGACGACATCGCCACCGTGGCGCGCCAGTGCCCCAAGGAGCGCCAGACGCTGCTGTTCTCGGCCACCTACCCCGAGGGCATCGCCAAGCTCAGCCAGCAGTTCATGAAGGCGCCCGAGCAGATCACGGTGCAGGCCCAGCATGCCGAAGGCAAGATCGAACAGCGCTGGTACGAGGTGAAGAACTCCGAGCGGCTGCACGCCGTCTCGCAGATCCTCGACCATTTTCGGCCCGAATCCTCGCTGGCCTTTTGCAACACCAAGCAGCAGTGCCGCGACCTGGTCGCCGTGCTGCAGGCCCAGGGCTTCAGCGCCCTGGCGCTCTACGGTGAGCTCGAGCAGCGCGAGCGCGACCAGGTGCTGGTGCAGTTCGCCAACCGCAGCTGCTCGGTGCTCGTCGCCACCGACGTGGCCGCGCGCGGCCTCGACATCGCCAATCTGGCGGCCGTGATCAATGTGGACGTGACGCCCGACCCCGAGGTGCACATCCACCGCATCGGCCGCACCGGCCGGGGTGATGCCGAGGGCCTGGCGCTCAACCTGGCGAGCATGGACGAGATGGGCAGCGTGGGCAAGATCGAGCAGCTGCAGGGCCGCGAATCGCGCTGGTACCCGCTGGCCGAGCTCACACCCACGGGCAGCGGGCCGCTGGTGCCCCCCATGGCCACCATCCAGATCATCGGTGGGCGCAAGGAAAAGATCCGCGCCGGCGACGTGCTGGGCGCGCTCACCGGCGACATGGGCTACACCCGCGAACAGATCGGCAAGATCAACGTCAACGAGTTTTCCACCTACGTGGCGGTGGACCGGGCCATCGCCCGTCAGGCGGCAGACCGCCTCAACAGCGGCCGGGTCAAGGGCAAGGCCGTCAAGGCCAGGCTCGTTACCGACTGAGCATTTGCACCATGGCATCGTAGCCCCGCTGGCGCGCCAGTTGCAGCGGCGTGTTGCCCTGCCGGTCGGTCAGTGCCTGGCTGGCGCCGGCCTTGACGAGGGCCTTGAGCGTGGCCTGGTGGCGCGGCCCGCCGTTGCCCAGCACGATGGACTCGATCAATGCCGTCCAGTGCAGGTTGTTCACATGGTCCAGCGGGGCGCCGGCCGCGATCAGCTGGCGCACCACGCCATCGTGGCCCAGGTGGGCGGCGGCGATCAGGGCCGTGCCGTCGTAGCGGCTGGTCACCTGTTTGGCACTGGCGCCCAGCGAGAGCAGCAGGGCCAGGGTGTCCTCGTCGTCCGCCACGGCGGCGATCGTCACGGCGTCGTAGCGGTCGTTCTCCAGCAGGTCCAGCCCGGCGCCGGCCTTGGCCAGCACGCGGATGGCCTCGCGCTGGCGGGCAAAGGTGGCCACGTGCAGGGGCGTGCGCCCATGGGCGTCGCGAGCATTGACCTGGGCGGCGCCGGCTCCTGCAAGCAGGCGCTGCAGGGCGGCACTGTCACCTTGGGCCGCCGCCGCGTGCACACCCTGGTAGGCGGCGATGTCCGTCGGGCTGGGCGGCACCTGGGCCTGGGCCGGCTGCAGCGCAGCGCAGGCCAGGGTTGCGGCGATGGCGCACAGCGCACGCGCCGTGCTCGCGAATGAAGGGGCGGTGCGGTGGGCCATGGCTTTGTCTCCGTCGGTTGCCTGAGGCTTACTTGAGCTGGTCCTGAACCTTGGCGATGCCGGCCACAGCGCATTGCTCGTCCAGGTGGCCGCCGGGCGCACCGCCCACGCCCACGGCGCCGATCACTTCGTTGCCCACCTTCACCGGCACGCCGCCGCCCAGCAGCAGATAGCCGGGGATGTTGACCAGGTTGGCGGCTGCGGGGTTCTTCTGCGCACCTTCCATCATGGCCAGCGTGGTGTTCTTGGCCGAGGCCGAGGTGTAGGCCTTCAGGCGGCTGGCTTCCAGGGTGTGCGGGCCGGCGTTGTCGGCGCGGTACACGGCGCGCACGGTGCCGGCGCGGTCCACCACGGTGGCGGTCACGGCATAGCCGTTGGCGGTGCAGGTGGCCACGGTCTGGGCGGCGATCTGCGTGGCCAGGTCCAGCGAGATGTTCTTTTCTGTGCGCACGCCTTCGGCACTGGCAGCGGTGGCGACGAAAGCGAGGGCGATGGCGGCGGTCTTGAAGTGGCGTTGCATGGTGTGTTCTCCGGTGGTGTGGAAGGCCGGCCTGGCAGGGTGTCGGGCCGTGGGAGAACTGTAAAAAATGCGGGCCGCCGGCACCATTCGTGCGGCTACGCGCGCGCCTCCGTAGAATTACGGAGCGCTGTCCACCAGCGCGGCGTAGCGCCGTATCAGCTGCGCCAGCGACTCGGTGCCGAGCTTGGCAAACAGGTTGGCGCGGTGGGTTTCCACCGTGCGCGGCGAGAGTTCCAGCGCGCGGCCGATCTCCTTGTTGGTCAGGCCCTCGACGATCAGGCCCAGCACCTCCCGCTCGCGTGCCGATAGCTGGGCGTGGCGCTCGCGGGCCTGCTGGTCGGCCTGGTGGCGCTCGCGTGAGCGCACGTGCTGGCGCACGGCGTTCTGCAAGGCTTCGAGCAGCACCTCGTCGTCCACCGGCTTTTCGAGGAACTCGGCGGCCCCGGCCTTGAAGGCGCGGCGGCACATGTCCACCGTGCCATGGCCGGTGAGCATGATCACCGGCTGGTCCACGCCCTGCGCCAGCAGCTGCTCCAGCAGGGCCAGCCCGCTGGTGCCGGGCATGCGCACGTCGAGCACGATGGCGCCGATGCCGGCACGGTCGAAGCCCGCGGCAAAGGCCAGCGGGTCGGCCCAGGCCTGCACGCGCAGGCCCACGGTGCCGATCAGCAGGGACAGGCCCTCTCGCACGGCGGCATCGTCGTCCACCAGTTGGATCAGCGGGGACAGGGGCGTGGCAAGGTCGGTCATGGAAGCACGGGGGTGTGGAGGGGGGCAGCCGGGTGCGCCGCCGCGGGCGCCTGCGCCGTGACCGGCAGCACCAGCACGAAGGCCGCGCCCCGGCCGGCCGCGGGCGCCAGCCACAGCTGCGCACCCATGGCCTGGGCCAGGCTTTCGCACAGCGTGAGCCCCAGGCCCAGGCCCCCTTCGCGCGTGGTGTAGAAGGGCTCGAACAGGCGCTCGCGCGCCTCGGCGGGTATGCCCGGGCCATGGTCGCGCACGGTCAGCGCCACCTGTCCCGTGTCCTGCCGGGCCAGGTGCAGCTCCAGCCGGCGCTCGCCTGCCGGCACCTGCTCCATGGCCTGCAGGGCATTCATCACCAGGTTGTGCACGATCTGCTGCAGGGCCACGGGCTCTGCCAGCACCGCGGGCAGGTCGGGTTCGGCGGCCAGGTCCAGCGCCACGCCGCGCTGCTTGAGCTCGGGCTCCACCAGGTGCAGCACGTCCTGCACGGCGGCCGGCAGGGCCAGCGGCTGGGCCTGCCCGGCCAGGTCGGGGCGCTCCACCAGGCGGCGCAGCCGGCCCACCACGGCCGATGCGCGGCGTGCCTGTTCCACGGCGCGGCCCATGGCGTCGAAGGCGGTGTCCAGGTCGGGCGGCGATTCGCCCAGCAGGCGCTTGGCGGCCTGGGTGCTGGCCAGCAGGGCCGTGAGGGGCTGGTTGAGCTCGTGCGCCATGCCGGCGGCCAGCTCGCCCAGGGTGTTGAGCCGGGCCACCTGGCCCAGGCGCAGCAGCTCCTCGGCCCGCTGGCGCGCCACGCGCTGGCGCCACCAGGCCAGCGCACCGGCCCAGAGGGCGGCCGTGAGCACGCACCAGCCCAGCATGGTCCACCAGGGCAGCTCGGCCGGGGTCACGGTGCGTTCGGCCACCACGTCCAGGGGCTGGCTCGGCGATGCCAGCAGCTTGTGCACGTTGAAGTGCCAGCCCATGCGGTCGAGGCGGCGCCCCGGCTGCACCACGAAGGACTGGCCGGCCCGGTCCAGCGCCACGCGCACCGGGCTGGTCACCGGGTTCATCGGCCATTCCTCCAGCGGCACGGTCGCCGCCAGGTCGATCTGCAGGGCATAGCTGGCCGGCGTGCCTGCCAGCACCAGGTGGTAGCGACCGGCGGCCAGGTCGGCCAGGGCCATCTCGGCGCGGCCGGAGCGGCGCGACGCGGCCTCGGCCGCATCGAGCGCGGCCTTCTGCGCGGCAGGCCAGGCACCGCCGGCCGGGCGCTGCAGCACGGCCAGGATCTGGGGGTAGACCGAGGGCAGGCGCGGCAGGGTCGAGGCGGCAGCCGTGTCGGCCACGGCGCCGGGCACCGGGGGCTGCAGCAGCGCCAGCGTGGCCATCACGGCGTCGTGCTGCACCACGCGCTGGCTCAGCAGCCGGTGCACGATGCGCGCGTCCGTGTCGAAGGCCGCACGCAACTGCTCCACGCGCGCATGCGCCAGCCAGCCGGCACCGGCGGCGGCCACAAGGGCCCACAACAGCAATCCTGCGAGGCGGTGATGCCATGCCTTGGTCATGGGGCGGATTCTGGCACGTGTGGGGTCTGGTGTAATCGGGCACCGCCCCACTCGCCATGCCTGCTGCCGCTCCCTCTCTCCATCCCTGGTTCACGCCACGCAACCTGCTCTGGGCGTCGGTGGGCGTGGCGCTGGTCACCATCGCGCTCAAGACGGCCGCCTGGTACGTGACCGGCTCGGTCGGCCTGCTGTCGGATGCCATGGAGTCCTTCGTCAACCTGGCCAGCGCGGTCTTCGCGCTGGCCATGGTCACCATTGCCCAGCTGCCGGCGGACGAGAACCACCCCTACGGCCACCACAAGGCCGAGTACTTCTCCTCGGGCTTCGAGGGCATCCTCATCGTCGGCGTGTCGCTGGGCATCCTCTGGGCTGCCGGGCACCGCTTGTTCGCGCCGCAGCCCATCGAGCAGGTAGGCTGGGGCCTGGCGCTCTCGGTGGCGAGTTCGGTCCTCAACGGCGTGCTGGCCTGGCTCATGCTGCGCTCATCGCGCGTGCACCAGTCGATCGCGCTGGAGGCCGATGCGCGGCACCTCTTCACCGACGTCTGGACCTCGGCCGGCGTGCTCGTGGGCATCGCGGGCGCGGCGATCACGGGCTGGCTCTGGCTCGATGCCGTGGCCGCCATCGCGGTGGCGCTCAATATCCTGCGCGAGGGGGTGTCGCTGGTCTGGCGGTCCTCGCAGGGCCTGATGGACGAAGCGGTGGAGCCCGAGGTCCAGGCCACCATCGAGGCCACGCTGCGGCAATTCGTGGTGGCCCAGGCGCCTGGTGCCCTGCGCTTCGACCATGTCTCCACGCGGCGCGCGGGCCAGCGCCAGTTCGTCGGCCTGCACCTGCATGTGCCCGGCAGCTGGACGCTGGGCCAGGCGGCCCAGCTGCGCGGCCAGGTGGAACAGGCACTGGTGTCTGCCGTGCCCGGCCTGCGTGCCACCATCGAGTTGCTGCCCACCGACGTGGAAGCCCTTTTCCATGAACCCGAACCCAAGGAAGTGACGACGTGATCAGTGTGATTCAGCGTGTGCGCGAGGCGCGCGTGGACGTGGAGGGCCAGACCGTGGGCGCCATCGGCCACGGCCTGCTGGTGCTGGTGTGTGCCGAGCGCGGCGATACCGAAGCCGAGGTCGACAAACTGCTGGCCAAGCTGCTCAAGCTGCGCATCTTCGGCGACGATGCCGGCAAGATGAACCGCAGCGTTCAGGATGTGGCGGGCGGCCTGCTGCTGGTGAGCCAGTTCACATTGGCCGCCGACACCACGGGTGGCAACCGCCCGAGCTTCACCCAGGCCGCCGCGCCCGACGAAGGCCGCCGCCTGTTCGACTACGTGGTGCAGCAGGCGCGTGCCCTGCACCCGGTGGTGGCCACCGGCCGCTTCGCGACCGAGATGCAGGTGCACCTCGTCAACGACGGGCCGATCACCATACCGCTGCGCATCGCGCCTGCGCAGTAGGCAGGATCAGGCGGCAACGAGCTTCTGGAACGAGCCGAGCACGGCCGGGCCATTGAACGGCTTGACGATCCAGCCACGGATGCCGGCGGCCTTGCCGCGCTCCTTCATGGCGGGCGAATTCTCGGTGGTCAGCATCACGATGTTGACGCCGGTGTTCTTGAGCTCGCTGCGCACCTTCTCGGCCATGGTCAGGCCGTCCATGTGGGGCATGTTCACGTCGCAGACCACGAGCTTGATGCGTGAATCCTGTTGCAGCTTGGTCAGGCCGTCACGGCCGTCCACCGCGAAGGCGATGTCGAAGCCGTTCTTGCCCAGGAAGCCGCCGACTTCGTTGCGCACGGTGCTGGAGTCGTCGACGACGAGGATGTTGGCCATGGTGGTGTCCTTGAGAAGAGAAAGAAGTCAGAAGAATTCCAGCTCGCCCGCGATCTCCTGCACCTCGGGCGCCCGCCAGTGGAAGTCCAGGGGGGTGTAGGCCCGGGCGCACAGCGTGGCGTACAGCGGCAGGCCGGGGAGCATGTCGATCTCGAAATGCTGCAGGTGGTCGGTGCCGATCTGCGCCATGTGCGGCAGGCTGCGGATGTCCAGGATCTGCGGGGTCGACAGGCCCAGGCAGTCGTGGAAGGCGCCCAGCTCGCGGTTCAGCGCGCCGCAGCACATGTTGCCGATCTCGCAGATGGCGTCGATGAACTGCTGCGGACCCAGTTCACTCTCGTCCTGCCCGGTCACTCCTGCAATCCATTCGCGCGTGCGCGCATCGTGAACGAAGTGCAGCGCCGCGATGATGCGAAACGAGTAGGAGGCGATCGACAGCACCGCCATGTGCGTGAGCGACCCCTGCGCCACCTCCGGCACGGTGCGGATCTGCGCTTGCGGCTGCTGCTGCGCCATGCTCTGGCGCAGGCCCTCGATCATCATCCGGTCCAGGCTGTCCCTGGCGCGTTGGCTCACGGTCATGGGCTCGGCATCAGGCGCACAGGGCGGCCTGGATCTTGCGGTTGGTCAGCTCCAGGCCCATGGACGCATTGATGATCATCTTGCCGCCCGCTTGCATGTCCTGGAAGGTGGTGGTGGCGATCAGGTCGTTCTTGTAGAGGTTGTCCCGGTAGTGCTTGGCCAAGGCCTCGGCGTTGACCGACAGGGCGCGCATTTCATTGGCCACCACGGCGAATCCACGGCCTGCGGCGCCTGCACGCGCCGCCTCGATCGAGGCGTTGAGTGCCACGATCACCATCTGGCGCACGATGCGTGCGAACTCGTCGTTCTTCTCGTGCATGTCCTTGTTGTGGGCCACCAGCTTGCTCATGTCGGCATGCCAGCGCTCGAAGGTCTTGCTGATGCCCTGCAACTCGGCCAGGGCCTTGGCCAGGGTCTGGCTGTGGCCCATGGCACCTTGCACCACGGCCTGCGCCTGCTGGCCGGCACTGTGCTCGATCAGGCGCTGCTCCTGCGCCCACTGCCCGGTGGCTTCCAGCATCTGGGCCTGGGCCTGATGCAGCGCGTCGTGCAGCAGATCGACCTGGGACTGGAGGCGGGCGTTCTCGCTCTCCACCTCCCATTGCGCATCCCTGCCGACGTCCTCGGTCTGCAAGGCTGCCTTGCGCAGCGTGCGGCCACACAGCCACCAGCCGGCCACGGCGCCCAGGGCGCAGCCGCACAGAAGAATCAGTGTCTCCATCATTGCGCTTCCTTCTCGGCGCGCTCGGCCGGGGCGCGGTGTGCCACGCCGTACTGGGCGGGCAGGTGGATCACGGTCTGGAAGGGTGCGTGGCCCGCAGAAGCCCCGCCCTGCAGGAGTTCCAGCGCGATGCTGCCACCCACGGATTCGATGAAGGCCTTCACTGCGTCCATGCCCACGCCGCGTCCCGAGATGGCAGTCACCTCGCTGGCCGTGGAGAAGCCGGGCGCAAAGATCAGCTGCGCCGTCTCGGCTGGCGCCAGGGCGCTGTCTTCCGGCACCAGGCCCGATGCGATGGCCTTGGCGCGGATGCGGTCCAGGTTCAGGCCCCGTCCGTCATCGGACAGCCGCAGCGTGATCTGGCCACCCGCCTGGCGCAGGGCGATCTCGATCCTGCCCTGGGACGGCTTGCCGTGCGCGGCGCGTTCCTGCGCGGCTTCGATGCCATGGTCGAGCGCATTGCGCAGCAGGTGCATGAAGGTGTTGCGCAGCACGTCGGTCACCTGGGCGCGCAGCGCGACGCCGCCATCGGTGATGACGACCCTGGGCGCTTCCTTGCCGAGCTCCTGCGCCAGGTCGGGCAGCGAGGCCACCACCGTCTCCAGCACGTCGTGCAGTGTGTGCGTGCCCAGCAGTTGCAGGGCATGCTGCACCTGTTCCAGCAGGGCGCGCGTGGCATGCAGGTCGCTGCTGTCGTGCAAGGCACTGCCCGCCGCTTGCAGCAGTTCGTCGATGCGCTCGCGCGGCACCATCAGGTACTTCTCCACGCTGCCGCGGCGCCCCGGGCCCTTGCGGCCCAGTTTGGTGTCGTTGATGTGCGCGTAGGTCTCCAGCGATGCACGCACCGCCTGCAGCTCGGCACCCAGCGCTGCGCCGTCCCAGCCCGACAGCTCCTGTCGCAGTGCGTCGTAGCGCTGCTCGGCCGCGTGTGCCACGTCGGCCAGCTTCAGCAGGCCATAGGTCCGGGCATTGCCCTTGATGGTGTGCATGTTGCGAAACAGCTCTGCCACGGCAGCTGCGCGGGCCGCTGCATCGGTGGCCGCACCATCCAGCAGGCGCTGGTTGTGCAGCACGAAGGAGGCCGAGCTGTCCACGAAGTCGTGGAACTTCTCCTGCTGCACGGCGAGCACCTCGCCGATCATCGCCAGCTCCTGCTTCTGTGCCTGGGCGGCGCGTGCCAGCTCGCGCAGTTCGGTCACGTCGCGCACGCACAGCATCAGCCGCTCGATGCTGCCGTCGGCCGAGGCGATGGGCGACCAGGTGAGGTCCAGCACCTTGGATTCGCCGCCTGCGAACCTCGCGCTCACCTCGCCGGGCAGCAGGTGGGCATTGAACTCGAAGTTCATTTCGTCTTCGCCGATGCAGGCGTCGATGGCAGTGGTGGCCTGCGCCAGCGCATCGGCGCCCAGGTCGGTGTGGTTCAGCAGCACATCGCCCACGCTGCGCCCGGCAATCTCGCGGGTCTCGACGATGCTGGCCAGGTGGTCCGAGTACTCGGGGTGGACCACACCGCCGGCCTGCAGCGTCAGGATGCCCTGCGGGATGGTGTGCAGCATGACCTGGATGTCGGCCGTCTTGCGGCGCACGAGTTCGGTGCTTTCCTGGATCTTTTCCACCATCAGGTTGAAGGCCGTGAGCGAACGCCCGATCTCGTCCATGCGCGCCACGGGCACGCGGTGCGAGAAGTCCTGGCTGGTGGCGATCTCGGTCATCTTGCGCTCCATCTCGCCGATGGGGCGCACGATCTGGCGGTACAGCAGCAGGCCGATGCCGCCCATGGCCAGGACGGCGAGGACCGTGATGGCGCTCAGCGTCGTCGTGGTCTGGGTCAGGTTGGCGTTCAGCGAGGCAATGGCCTGGTCCTTGCCGCGGCGCTTTTCCACCTGCACGGCCTCGATCATCTGGCCCTGCTCGCGCAGGTACTGGTCCACGGTGGCGGCCATGGTGGCCTCGGCGGCTTCCTGCTGGCCTGCCAGCTTGAACTTGGCGGTGTCGTCGATGGCCTGGAAGTAGTTCTCCAGGCTCATCTCGGCCTCCTTGATCAGGCCGCGCTGGGCATCGCTGTCGGCCTGGCGCATCTGCGAAGCCAGGGCTTGCTTGAGTTCGCTCTTGCGCGAGCTCAAGGCCTCATAGGTGGTCTTGGCGCTCTCTTCATCGGGCGCGGACACCATGGCCATCGTGGCGATGTGCACGTCCTTGAGCTGGCCCATCATCTCCACCGACTGGATGGTGCTGGGCACGACCCCTTCGGTCACGGCCTTCACCTGCTGGGCGCCACGGGACGACTGGTAGAGCGCATAGCCACCGATGGCGCACAGCGCCAGGAAGGTGAGGACGATGAGCAGGGTGATGCGCAGGCGAACGGTCATGGGAGGGACTGGCTGCTGAACCAATGTAACAATTTGATTCAACTGTCGGCGCTGCGCGTTGCGCCTTCATGACAGTGCCCCCGGGGAGCCGAGGGGCAAGGTGCATCCGCCGTGTGCAAGGCCTGCGTTTCGTGCCTGAACCCAGGTCGCTACTGCAGCGTGAATGCCAGTGCGATGGGAAGGAACACCAGGGCGCCCAGATTGCCGATGAGCACCATCGAGGCCACCTTGTCCGGCTCCTGCCGGTATCGCTCGGCGAGGATGAAGTTGATCACTGCAGGTGGCAGGGCTCCGAACACCAGCAGCAAGCCCTGCTCGCGCGACGCCAGGCCCATGCCCCAGGCCACGGCCCAGGCGATCGCCATGCCGGCCACCGGGCGCAGCACGGCACCGAAGAGGCCGAAGCCGATGGATTGGATGCGCGAGTCCGCCATGCGCACCCCCAACGCGAACAGCATCAGCGGGATGGAGATGTCGCCCACCATGCGGATGGCCGTGAGCAGAGGGGGCCACAGCTCCCACCCCGCCAGGCCCACCACCAGCCCCGCGATGGCCGCGAGGTTGGGGGGAGATGCCCACACCGTGCGCAGTCGTGCCTGGTGGTCCAACAGCCAGATGCCGAAAGAGAACTGCAGCGCGTTGGAGACGATGAACATCGCCACCGCCGGGGCCAGCGCGTCCTGGCCAAAGGCCAGCACCGCCAGCGGCAGGCCCAGGTTGCCGCAGTTGTTGAACATCATCGGCGGCACCAGCGTCTTGGGGTCCCAACGCAGTGCGCGCGCCACCAGCCATCCCACCACGCCGGTGCCTACCATCAGCAACAGCGTGGCCGCCAGCAGCGAGAGGTGGTCCTGGGCGCGGAAATCCTTGCTGGCGATGGCCCCGAACACCAGGGCCGGCGCGAACACCGCCAGGTTGAGTTCGTTGGTCGTGCTCAGGTTGGGCTTCAGGCGCCGCCCGACGGCATAGCCCAGGGTGGCAATGGCGAACAGCGGGAACAGGATGGAGAGGATGCGCAGCAGCATGGATACGTGAAGAAAAGCCCTTTGAGCTTAAGGCACTGGTGCCCTGCCGGTGCCCCGTGTTCACTGCCGCCAGAAGAACACACCTGCCATCACCAGCCCTGTGGCCACAATGCCGCCGCGCAGCCACTGTGCGGGAATGTGCCGTGCCACGCGCGCCCCGCCATAGCCCCCGGCCGTGGCGGCGAGCATCATCACCAGGGCCTGAGGCCACAGCACCATGCCGCCAGCGGCATAGATGGCCACGGCAATCGCCGTGAGCAACGCCGAGACCCAGTTCTTGAGCCCGTTCATGGCATGCAGATTCGTCTGTCCCAGCAGCCCGAACAGCGCCAGCAGAAGAATACCCAGGCCGCCGTTGAAGTAGCCGCCGTAAGCCGCCACGGCCAGCACACCCGCTACGGCCTTGGGGATGGAGGGCGCACCACCCGCCAGGCGCTGCCGCAGCCAGGGGCCGAAGGCGAACAGCGCGGTGGCGGCCAGCAGCAGCCAGGGCACCACGCGGCGGAAGGTGGCCTCGGGCGTCACCAGCAGCAGGGCCGCGCCGGCGGCTCCGCCAGCCAGGGACAGCGCCACCAGCAGCCGCATCGACAGGCCCGGCGGCGGGGCCGTGTCTTCGCGAAAGCCCCAGGCCCCCGCCAGGTAGCCCGGCAGCAGCGCCACGGTGCCTGTGGCATTGGCCACCACGGGCGGCACACCCGTGAACACCAGGGCTGGCAGGGTCAGGAAGCTGCCGCCCCCGGCAACGGCGTTGAGGGCGCCGGCCACGAAGGCGGCGGTGAGCAGCAGGGCGGTTTCGAACATGGGGCTTTCACATCGTGGAGAAGCCGGTCTGGGGCCGGCGCGCCGCGCATCTTAGGTGCGGGCGGCAGGCTTTTTGGGGCGACGGTGCCTTCCAATGCGGACCGGCTTGGGCCGTGCCCGCTGGGAAATAAGGCCGGGAGGGCGCGCCAGTGCTGGGAGTGGCGATGCCATGGCGCATGGCCGTGCCTGCACTGGGTAAAAGGTGTTTTGCGTTAAAAACAGCGCTGGCCGGGCATCGCCTGCGCCACCCGGCCCCCTTTTTGCCAAGAGTCCATGCGCACCATCCATTTCATCAGCCACCCCGACGTGGTGATCAGCCCCCAGATGCCGATCACGCGCTGGCCCCTGTCCGGGCGCGGGCGGGCGCGCATGGCAGCGGCCCTGTCGCAGCCCTGGGTGCCTGACGTCTCGGCCGTGTACTGCAGTACCGAGCAAAAAGCCATCGATGGCGCGGCCATCCTGGCGGCCCACTGCGAACTGGCGTTCACGCCGATGGCCGAACTGGGCGAGAACGACCGCTCCGCCACCGGCTACCTGCCCCTGGCGGAATTCGAGTCCGTGGCCGATGTGTTCTTTGCGCAGCCGGGCGAATCGGTGCGCGGCTGGGAAACGGCCGCCGATGCGCAGGCCCGGATCGTTGCGGCCGTGGCCACCATCGCGGCCATGGACACCACGACGGGCGACATTGCCATCGTCTCGCACGGGGCAGTCGGTTCCTTGCTGTACTGCCATCTCACGGGCCATCCCATCTCGCGGCGCTGGGACCAGCCCGCCAATGGTGGTGGCAATTACTTCACTGTCCAGTGGGGTGCGCAGCAACGCGCACTGTCGTGGTGGCAGCCGGTGGACGCAGCTTCCTAGCGCTTGCGCGCCTTCGCCTTGTGGGGTGCGACGGGCTTGGCATCGTAGGGATCGGCAAAGCCCAGCTCCTGAAGGATGGCCGTCTCGTAGGCCTCCATCTCGTCGGCATCGGCCGCGCTGGTCTCGTGGTCCCAGCCCTGGGCGTGCAGCGCGCCGTGCACCAGCATGTGGGCGTAGTGCTCTTCCAGGCTCTTGTTCTGCTCCTTCGCCTCGCGCTCGATCACCGGGGCGCACAGCACCAGGTCGGCCGTGACCACGGGCTCCTGCGTGTAGTCGAAAGTCAGCACATTGGTCGCATAGTCCTTGTGGCGGTAGTCCTGGTTGAGCTGGCGGCCCTCCTCGGCGTCGACGATGCGCACGGTGATCTCGGCATCGGTGGCCAGGGCATGGCGTATCCAGCGCGTGACCTTGTGGCGCGGCAGCACAGCGCGGTGCGCGGCGACGCCGTCGAAACGGCCGAACTGCAGCGACAGGGAGAGTTGGTTCAAGGGCATGGGGCGGGCTTTTCCTCTGGTGTCTGCCGGATCACGCGCGGGTGCGTGCAGCCGCGGCTCGGCGGGGCGCGTCGTAGGCGTCCACGATGCGCGCCACGAGCGGGTGGCGCACCACGTCGGCGCTGGTGAAGTGGGTGACGGCGATGCCCTTGACGCGCTTGAGCACGCGCTCGGCATCGACCAGGCCGCTCATCGCGCCCTTGGGCAGGTCGATCTGGCTCACGTCCCCGGTGACCACGGCGCGCGAGCCGAAGCCGATGCGGGTGAGGAACATCTTCATCTGCTCGGGCGTGGTGTTCTGGGCTTCGTCCAGGATCACGAAGGCGTTGTTCAGCGTGCGCCCGCGCATGAAGGCCAGTGGCGCGATCTCGATGGCGTTGCGCTCGAAGGCCTTTTGCACCTTGTCGTTGCCCATCAGCTCATAGAGCGCGTCGTACAGCGGGCGCAGGTAGGGGTCCACCTTCTGCGCCAGGTCGCCGGGCAGAAAGCCCAGGCGCTCGCCGGCTTCCACCGCCGGGCGGGTCAGCACGATGCGCTGTACGTTGCTGCGCTCCAGCGCATCCACCGCGCAGGCCACGGCCAGGTAGGTCTTGCCGGTACCGGCCGGGCCGATGCCGAAGGTGATGTCGTGCGTGGCGATGTTCTGCAGGTACAGGTTCTGCGTGGGCGTGCGCCCGCGCAGGTCGGGGCGGCGCGTGTTGAGCACGATGGCGTCGTCCGGTGCCTCCAGCAGCTCGCTGTCCCCCGCCAGCATGAGCTGGATGTGGTCCTCGGGGATCGGGCGCTCGGCCATCTCGTACAGGGCCTGCAGCAGCTCCATGGCCTGGGTGGCCTTGGCCTTGGGGCCGTCCACCTTGAACTGTTCGTGCCGGTGCGCAATGCTCACCTGCAGCGCCACCTCGATGGTGCGCAGGTGCGCATCGGCCGGGCCGCACAGGTGCGTGAGCCGGGTGTTGTTGTGGGGAGTGAAGGTGTGGCGCAGGATCACGCTGATAATTCCCGTCAGGCAATGGAAAAGAACGCAAGAGCGACGGCGCTGCTTGTCACGCCAGCGACGGCAAAGGACATCAATGATAGGCAAATTGACCGGCACCCTGCTGGAGAAGAATCCCCCCGAGGTGCTTTTGGACTGCCACGGGGTGGGCTACGAGGTGAATGTGCCCATGAGCACCTTCTACAACCTGCCCTCGGTGGGGGAGCGCGTGAGCCTGCTCACGCAGTTCATCGTGCGCGAAGATGCGCAGCTGCTGTACGGCTTTGCCACGGCCGAGGAGCGCCAGGCCTTTCGCGAGCTGATCAAGATCTCGGGCGTGGGCCCGCGCACGGCGCTGTCCATCCTGAGCGGCATGGGCGTGGGCGACCTGGCCCAGGCCATCACGCTGCAGGAGGCGGGGCGCCTAGTCAAGGTGCCCGGCATCGGCAAGAAGACCGCCGAGCGCCTGCTGCTGGAGCTCAAGGGCAAGCTGGGTGCCGACATGGGTGGCGCGTACAGCCACGCCGCCAGCGACGCGCAGGCCGACATCCTGCAGGCGCTGCTGGCCCTGGGTTACAACGACAAGGAAGCGGCCGCCGCATTGAAGGCGCTGCCGGCCGACGTGGGCGTGAGCGACGGCATCAAGCTGGCGCTCAAATCGCTGGCCAAATAGTTACTGGGCTTCGCGTACCAGGCGGCCGTTGGTGGCCTGCACGGGGCGCGCGTTGGGGGGCGACACGCGCTGCAGCAGGCGCAGCTGTTCGAGCCCCACACTCACCGGGGTCTTCATCACGATGCGCAGCACGCCCTCGGTGCAGGGTGGGGTGCTCAGGGAGCCTGCGTACTGGTAGTAGCGCCGGTCCTGCGGCAGCAGCTCGCCCACGGAGAGCACCGGCTGCGGCAGGCGCACGCGGTCCTGTGCGTCCAGCGGCATGTGGGTCCAGATGCGGGTGATGAAGGCATTGGGGCTGCCCAACTGCATGGGCACGCTCACCACGGCCATCTGGCCGCTCGGGCCCTGGTACACCAGTTCGGTGGCCATGGGGTAGTTCTGCAGGTGCACACGCTCCTCCGCCGGGTGGCGGAACTGCAGGCGCACCAGGCGCCAGGGGGCTCCGCGCAGGGGCAGGATGCTGGCGCCTTCCACCTCCAGCGCCAGGCCGTGCCCGGTGTCCCCTACCGTGCCGCCGAAGAACTGGTTGCCGAAGGGCAAGGGGTCGGCCGGGCCGAGCGCCACGTCCTGGTTCGTGATGTGGATCGGCGATTGCCGCGTGCCCTGGCTGCAGGCCGCGAAGTCGGGGTGCAGGCCGCCCCAGGCCACGGGACCCCTGTCGCCGCTGCCATGGTCCCAGCGCACCGTGCGCGGGTCGGCGGGTGGTGGCGGTGGTGCTGTCGGCGCGGCGGCGGCCAGCTCGGCCGCCCGCGTCTGGATGTAGCGGCGGCTGGCGCCAGGGTCCTGCAGGGCTGGCCGGGGCGGTGCGGGATGGGGCGCTTCGGCCTTGGCCGGCTTGTGCGGGCGTTCCGGTGGTATGCGCACTTCCACGCTGGGCAGCGGCTCGGCCTTCCTGCGCGCGCCCGGCGTGGCGGGGGCGTCATTCCTGGCCTTGGCGCGCTGGATGGCCTCGTCGATCCGGGTGGCCAGGGTGGCCTTGTCCTGCGGGTTCTCGATGCGGATGGTGCCGCTGGCGGCCCGGGAAGGCGGGGGCGGCGTGGTCTGGGCGGTCGCGTCAAAGGCGGCGCCGCCGCAGATGGCCAGCGCGGCCAGCAGGGGCAGCTGCCTTGGCAGGCGGGTGGGCGCGGGCATCATCTGTTTCATGGTGTGCGTCATGTATCGGCACAGTACCCACTTACTTTACCCCTGCGGCGTCGCCCGGGCGATATAGTTCCTGTCGGCCCGCCCGCGCGGGCATTCGACCCCGGACAAAACCACCGTGACCATCCAGACCGACGACTTTGCCCCCGTACCGCCGCCCAAGCGCGTAGTGTCCGCCGCGCCCGCCTCCCCGCAGGAAGAGGCCATCGAGCGCGCCCTGCGCCCCAAGCTGCTGCAGGAGTACGTGGGCCAGGCCAAGGCGCGCGAGCAGCTGGAGATCTTCATCGGCGCGGCGCGCAAGCGCGGGGAGGCGCTGGACCACGTGCTGCTGTTCGGCCCACCCGGCCTGGGCAAGACCACGCTGAGCCACATCATCGCGGCCGAGCTCGGGGTGAACCTGCGCCAGACCAGCGGCCCGGTGCTCGAAAAGCCCAAGGACCTGGCCGCGCTGCTGACCAACCTGGAAAAGAACGACGTCCTTTTCATCGACGAGATCCACCGCCTGTCGCCCGTGGTCGAGGAAATCCTCTACCCCGCGCTGGAGGACTACCAGATCGACATCATGATCGGCGAAGGGCCGGCGGCGCGCAGCATCAAGCTCGACCTGCAGCCCTTCACCCTGGTGGGGGCCACCACGCGCGCCGGCATGCTCACCAACCCGCTGCGCGACCGCTTCGGCATCGTTGCGCGGCTGGAGTTCTACACCGCGCAGGAGCTGGCGCGCATCGTGCAGCGCAGCGCTGGCCTGCTCAATGCGCCCATGGACGAGGCCGGCGGCTTCGAGATCGCGCGCCGTTCGCGCGGCACGCCGCGCATCGCCAACCGCCTGCTGCGCCGCGTGCGCGACTATGCCGATGTCAAGGGTGATGGCCGCATCACCCTCGATATCGCCAACCGCGCCCTGGCCATGCTCGACGTGGACCCACAGGGCTTCGACGTGATGGACCGCAAGCTGCTCGAGGCCGTGGTGCACCGCTTTGACGGCGGCCCCGTGGGCCTGGACAACATTGCCGCCAGCATCGGTGAGGAGGCGGGCACCATCGAGGACGTGATCGAGCCCTACCTGATCCAGCAGGGCTTCTTGCAGCGCACCACGCGCGGCCGCGTGGCCACGCTGGCCGCCTACCGGCACCTGGGCGTGACGCCGCCCAAGACCGGCGGGCAGGACCTGTTCGAAAGCTGAAGACAGGCGGGGGCTGTTCGTCCATGGCACGCTCCAGCAAACGCCGCAAGCAACTGCGCGAAAGCGCCACCAAGGCGGCGCCCGTGCGCCGGAGCCCTGGGATGCCCTGGACGCCGGCCTTGCGGGCCCTGTGGGATGCCCTCGCGCCTGGGCGCAGGTTCGTTGGTTCCTGCGGCCTGGCCCTGGTCGTGGGCACCATGCTGCTCTACGGATTGGGCGGGGTGGTCTATGGCCAGCTCACGGTGTTCATGTTCGAGGGCTTCGAGGACCTGCCCGGCTGGGTGGCTGTGGGGGGCACGGCCAGCGCGTGGTGCCTGGCGGCAGCGTGGTCCAGCTACCTGGCGGGGCGCCACTGGCCCGCCATGGCGTCCGAGCGTTGCCAACGCTGGCGGCTAAGGGCCTACGCGGCCACGGCCGTGCTGGCGGGTATCACCTTGCTGCTGTGGCTGCTGAGCGCGCCGGGCATGTGGGGCGCCCTGGGGGCCTGGCCCGGGTTGGCGCCGCAATCCGAGTGGCTGCTGGCCCCGCTGCCCTGGGCGTGGGAATGGGTGCTGCCGCTCGCGCGCGATGACCTGCAGCCCTGGTGGACGGGCACGGCCGTGGTGGTGGGCGGTCTGTCGGCATGGTTCGTCTTCGTGGGGCGCCGACCGCGCGCCGGGCTGGCCTGCATGGGCCTGGCGCTGATGTTCGTCGGCCTGTGGGCGCTGGGCGGCGCGGTCTACCACTACGTGGCGGGCCGGGGGCTCGCCGGGGTGCTCGAAGAGGTGGCGGCGCTGAACCTGCAGTCCCACCCGGGCCAGCGCAATGCCGATACCTTCCTGTGGTTGCTGATGGCCTGGTTCCTGCTGGCGCTGGGGGCCTTGCTCATGGCCTGGGCGTCGCATATCCCGTCGGCGGCACTGCAGCGCTTGCAGCAGGACCTTCCTCGCTGACCGGGTTGCGGCGGGGGCCGCCGGCCCCGTCCAGCATGCCGGCCACGATCAGCACCTGCGCGATGTAGTAGGTGGCCAGCACCCACAGCTGGGCCAGCGGCAGGGGCTGCACAAAGCGGTTGGTGGCCAGCGTGGCATCGCTGAGCATGAAGAAGCCCGCGCCGATGGCGACCAGCCAGGCCCCGCGCCCGCCGAGCACGGAGGCACGGCCGATGGCCTGGGCGGCCATGAGCGCGATCACCAGCACATAGGCCGCCACGGGCCCGCGCAGGGCCACCGGCAGGCCGCCGAGCCACAGGAAGGCATACATGCCCACGCCGATGGCCAGCGTGGCCAGCAGCGCGCCGCGCCGCTCGAACCACGGCACGCCCTTGCGGAACAGCACGATGTAGCACAGGTGGGCGAGCAGAAAGCTCACCAGCCCGGGGATGAAGAAGCCGCCGAACATCAGGAACACATCGCCCGCGAGCGAGCCGGCCAGCGCAGCGATGAGCCAGCGGCCCTCGGCCCGGTCGAGTCCGCCACCCGGGACGGCTGCGCGCAGATGCCCGGCGACCACGGCGATGGCGATCACCATGGTCAGCGGCTTGAAGAGCCAGTGCCATTCCTGCAGCCCGAGCACGCTGGTGGCCGTGGCCAGCGCCGCCGATTCGATCACGAGCGCCATCCCCATGCCGATGCGCCCCTGTACCGCTGCACCCAGTGCCCACTGCGTGGCCAGCAGCGTGGTGAACCAGACCGCGTTGTCCACCAGCGGCGCTGTATCGGCCTGCCACAGAAAGGCGGCCACGCCTGCCAGCATGAGTGCGAACTGCACGCCCGCAAACCATTGCAGCGCGCGCGACATGGGCGGGTGGTACAGCGGCACCTGGGCGATGTCGAAGGCCGGCTTGGGGAAACGCTCGGCCACGTCGGCCGGGCGCCAGCCCGGGGGCTTGATCCAGACCCGGAGCTTGTCGAGCCAGCTGCGCGCATGCCAGCTGTCGTGCGCCAGGCCCGCGTACACCTGGGCATTGGCCCACAGCGGGTCCCAGCTGTTGAGCAGGCCACGCGTGCCGTAGACGCACTTCTCCCGGTCATCCTCGTCCTTGAAGGTGCCGAACATCCGGTCCCACAGGACCAGGATGCCGCCGTAGTTCTTGTCCAGGTAGACGTCGTTCACCGCATGGTGCACGCGGTGGTTGCTGGGGCTGCAGAACCAGCGGTCGAACCATCCCAGGCGCCCCACCTGCTCGGTGTGCACCCAGAACTGGTAGAGCAGGTCCACCAGCGCCACGATGGCAAACACCAGCGGCGGCACGCCCGCCAATGCCATGGGTACATAGAACACCCAGCCCAGCAGCGCACCGGAGCTGGTTTGGCGCAGCGCGGTCGAGAGGTTGTAGTCCTGGCTCTGGTGGTGCACCGCGTGCGCGGCCCAGAGCACGGCCGATTCGTGGCCCATGCGGTGCAGCCAGTAGTAGCAGAAGTCGTAGAACACCAGGGCCAGCAGCCAGCCCGGCACACTCAGCCAGAAGGCATCATTGCGCCACAACGCCACATGCTCGAACACGGCGGTGTAGATGCCGATGCGCAACAGCCGGGTGAACACCGCGCTGGTCTGGCTCAGCATCCCGAGGCTGATGCTGCTGATGGCATCGGCCATGCGGTAGGTCACGCGCTGGCGCTTGTAGCCCACCGCCAGTTCTATGGCGATCAGAACGAAGAAGACGGGTGTGGCAAGGACGATGATCTGGCTGGGGCTCATGGGGCGAATGCAGGGTTTCGCCGATTCTTGCCCCAATCAGGTCAGCGCGCCTCTGGCATCAACCCTGATGATGCGTTCCACCGTGCCCAGGGCCAGCCCGCCGCGCACACCGATCAGGTAGTCGTGCAGGTTCACCGTGGGGTCGCAGTGGCCGGGGATGAGCCACAGCATGCGGCCCAGGGCCGGCAGCCGCGCCTTGGGCGATTCGGTGAAGAGCAGTCCATGCTCGTCGCCGCCGTTGCCGTAGCGCAGCGCGCGTTCGGGCGGCAGCATGGCCACCACGGGCAGGCCCGAGTCGATGGCGTGGCTCTTGTGCCCGGCATCGCACACCGCATGCGTGTCGCGCACGGAGATCACCTGGGTCTTGATGAACAGCGCGTGCTCGAAGCTCGGCTGCGCCGGCTCACGCTCGTTGCGCGCGTAGTCGGCATCCATGAACAGGAAGGAGCCGGCCTGCAGTTCGCCATAGACCCCGCTGGCCGCCTCGTGCACCAGGGTGCCCGTGCCCGATCCGGTGACGAGGGGCACGGGAATGCCCGCTGCCTCGATGCGGTGGCGGGTGTAGGCGGCTGCGCGCACCACGCCGGCAATGGTCTCGCGCCGCTCGGCCATGCCCGGCAGGTGCTGGGCGCGGCCGTGGTAGGCCTGCAGCCCGGCAAAGCGCAGGCGGGGGACGTGGCGCACGATGGCCTGGGCCAGCGGCACGGCCTCGTCACCCGGCGGCACGCCGCAGCGGCCCTGGCCCACGTCGATTTCCACGAACACGTCGATGCCGGCGTCGCTGCCCGCCAGCGCCATGGCTTCGGCCAGGCGTTCGATGCCCTCGGGGTGGTCCACCGCCAGCGCCAGGCGCCCGCCGCGTGCCGCCAACTGAGCGGCCAGCCGTGCCACGCGCAGCAGCTTGGGGGCGGCCACGACCTGGTTACTGATGTAGATGTCGTTCACGCCGCCAGCGGCCAGGGCTTCGGCCTCGGCCACCTTCTGCACGCACACGCCCTGGGCGCCGGCCTGTTGCATGAGCAGGGCGAGCTCGGCGCTCTTGTGCATCTTGGCGTGCGGGCGCCAGCGCACCCGGTGCTTGCGCGCGAACTCGGCCATGCGCTGGATGTTGCGCTCCATCGCGTCGAGGTCCACCACCAGCGCCGGGGTGTCGATCAGGTCCACCCGCATGCCGATGCTGGCCCGCAGGGCTTCAGGTAAAGGTTTCATCGCGGGCCGCGTTGTCCAGGTGTTGGGTATCGGCCCAACCGACCAGCGTCAGGCCGTCGGGGGTCCACAGCAGGCGGTTGATGGCCGCGTTGGACAGCTGCCAGGTGCGCGGCGCCTGGATCTCCTGGCGCGTGGCCAGGCGGTAGAGCACGTCGAGCACGCCACCGTGCGCCACCATCAGCACCTGCTCGCCAGGGTGCCTTTCCGCCAGCGCGAACACCGTGCGCTCGATGCGCTCACGCAGCATCACCAGCGACTCCCCGCCCTCGGGCGTGTAGTGCGGGTCGCGCTTGCGCCAGCGCCGTGCGTCCTCGGGCAGCTCGGCCTCGATCTCGGCGAAGGTGCGGCCCTGGAAGTGGCCGAAGCTGCGCTCGCGCAGCCCGGTCTCGGGCGTGATGGGCGCGCCTGTGGCGTCGGCCACGGCCTGGGCCGTGGCAAAGGCGCGCTGCAGGTCGCTGGCGTAGATGGCGTCGATGGCCTCGCCGGCCAGCGCCTGGGCCAGTTGCCGGGCCTGCCACTGGCCGGTCTCGTTCAGGGGAATGTCCAGGTGGCCCTGGATGCGGGTGTCGACGTTCCAGGCAGTTTCGCCATGGCGTACGGCAATGATGCGGGTGGCTTGCATTCAGGTGGGATCAGGGTGGGGGCGGCAAGGGAATGCGCACCTGGCGGGGTCCGCCGGAGGGTTTGGGAAAGCCGGTGAGCGCCGCGTCGAAGAGGATGCTGAACACGGCGGGGTCGGCCACCCAGATGTCCTCGTGCACGGCCGAGGTTTCGTAGACGCTGGCCTGCGTGGTCGCATCGCGCATCACCAGGCTCACCGCACGGCGGTGCAACGGCGTGGGCTCACCCATGCGCCACAGTCCGCCAACGCCCCAGCCGCGGCCATGCCATCCGGCATAGCCCCAGCCGCCATAGGCTCGGTAGGGGCCGTAGAACCCATAAGGCCCATAGGGCCAGTACGGGTCGTAGCGCGGCACGGTGCCGGCCTGCACGCCGATCTGCACCAGCAGCCGCGGCGCGGCATCGTCGCGCTGCAGGCCGGCGCGGGACAGCGATTGTTCGGCCAGGGCGGCGATGGCGTCGAACGCCGGGGTCTGCTGCGAGGGCAGGCGCTCGATGCGGTAGGTGGCCGGGCTGGGCACGGCCGCCAGGGTGGAGAAGCTCTGCACCTGGCCTTCCACCACGCGGGTGGTGCTGCAGCCGGCCAGGGTGGCTGCAGCGGCGCAGAGCAGCAATGCGGGAATCCAGCGACGGGTCATAGGTGTCTCCCAGGATGGGTCAATCCACCTTGGAGTGTGCTCCTGCCGCCGCAGTTCACGACAGCTGCACCACCTGCACACCTGGTAACGAGGTGGCTGGCGCCGAAAACTCTTCCTTGTCGAAGGCCTTGTCGCCGTGCTCGCTGGCGACGCCGGTGGCGCGCGCGTTCTTGAAGTCGTACTGGCTGCCGTCCAGCAGGTGCGAGGGCACCACGTTCTGCAGCGCGTTGAACATGTTCTCCACGCGGCCGGGGAATTTCTTCTCCCACTCGCGCAGCATCTCGCCCACCTGCTTGCGCTGCAGGTTCTCCTGGCTGCCGCACAGGTTGCAGGGGATGATAGGGAAATTGCGCTGCGCGGCCCAGCGCGTGGTGTCCTTCTCGGTCACGTAGGCCAGGGGGCGGATCACCACGTGGCGGCCATCGTCGCTGACCAGCTTCGGCGGCATGCTCTTCATCTTGCCGCCGAAGAACATGTTGAGCAGCAGGGTCTGCAAAATGTCGTCGCGGTGGTGGCCCAACGCGATCTTGGTGCAGCCCAGCTCGTCGGCCACGCGGTACAGGATGCCCCGGCGCAGACGGCTGCACAGGCTGCAGGTGGTCTTGCCCTCGGGGATCAGGCGCTTGACGATGCTGTAGGTGTCCTCGTTCTCGATATGGAAGGGCACGCCCGTGCTCGCCAGGTACTCGGGCAGCACATGCTCGGGAAAGCCGGGCTGCTTCTGGTCCAGGTTCACGGCCACCATGTCGAAGTGGATGGGCGCGCGCGCCTTGAGCTTCTGCAGGATGTCCAGGAGGGCATAGCTGTCCTTGCCGCCGGACATGCAGACCATGACCTTGTCGCCTTCTTCGATCATGTTGAAGTCGACGATGGCCTTGCCCACCTCGCGGCAGAGGCGCTTTTCGAGCTTGTGGGCCTCGCGTTCGATCTTCAGGCGCGCAGGGCCCGATGCAGCCGCGGCCGCATCGGCGCCGGCGTCTGCCAGTTCGGGGGGCTCGGCGGTCCAGCCGGCCCGTTGGGGTTCGTTCATCACTGCGCTCATGGAAAGGACTCTGGGGTCTGGTTAAAGCGGTGGCCACCGGCGCCCGGATGGGGGGCGCACGCACTGGGGCCAAAAAAAGACGGAAATAGCCCCCAATTGTCGGTGAAACCGCCCGCCCATGGGCTGGGGCGGGCTCTCCAGTGCGAACGGGGCCCCGCCTGGAGCGCTATTTTCCCGCTTCCGGGGCCCCGCCGCCAGGGGCCGTACCCGCTTCAGGCCCGGCCCGCTCGGCCAGCCACAGCCGCAGGTCGCGCTTGCCCTGGGCATTGGCCTGGCGCCATGCCTCGCGTGCCAGTGCCAGGAAGCGCTCCTCGGCAGGGTCGGGGTGCTCGGTGGCATGTTCGGCGTCGAGCCAGCCGAGCTCCATCTGCGCGTGGCGCTCGATCTGGCGCGCCAGCGTGTTGCCGATGGGGCGGGAGCTCTTGATCTGGCTCCACATGCTCGGGGAAATCTCGAGCGATGCGGCAAAGGCCTGGTCCAGCCCCTTGGCCGGCTTGCCGGCAGCGATCTCTTTTTCGAGGAAAAGGCGGTGCAGCGCCAGCACGTTGGTGCGGCGCAGGACGGTGAGGGGGGGAAGGGTCACAAGGAAAAAAACAACAAACGCGAAAAAAGATTGTGCCGGGTGTTGACCGCAGCGTAAAGACTATTTACATTCTCCATCCATCAGGACAGCTTGTCCTTTTCACTACCAAGCACCCAACCACCTTTTCGCCGAAAGCCCACCGTGAACGCCGCCCGCACCGCCATCTTCCGCCGCCCCTGCCAGGGCGCTGTGGCCGTGCGCGGGTCGTCGCTGTTCCATGCGCATTCGGCGTCCATGCCATCCCTGGCCAAACGACTGGCATCGCAGCAGCGCATGGCGTCCAGTGCGTATTTGCAGGGCAATGGCAACCAGCCGCAGTGGCTGGGCAATGGTTTCGAGGATACCGCTCCACCACCGGGCGGAGGTTGCAACGCAAGGCAGTAGCCCCAGAGCGTTCTCCCTCCCGATCTCTCCAGCAGAGGCCCGGCAACCAGGTGGTTCCGGGCCTTTTTCATTGCCGCTTTCCTTTCCACCTTTTTCGCAGCGCTTGCGCTGCCCCCAGGGCATCGACCCACCGGGGACCTCCGTTCCTTAACAGTTTGCTGCAGGCGGCCACGCTCCACCGGAGCCGTGGCCGGCCTGCCCATCGAAAGCAGAGAGGCCGGCGTGCGACGCACCCCCAAGCCTCTCTCCATTTCGGGTGTGCCTTTGCTTTCACCGCCGGACCCGGCCGCATGCGCGGCCCGGCGGGATGTGCTGGGATTGATCACCCAGTGCAGCGACGTGCATGCGCGGTTTCATCGGAGCCGCGGTCGCGTGAAGACACAACCGAAATGGAGATGCGCTCCGGCAGGAGTGCCCGATATTTCGCTTTCTACGCGTGTAGCTCAACTGGCAGAGCACCGGCCTCCAAATCCGACGGTTGAGGGTTCGACTCCTTCCGCGCGTGCCAATCTTTTTCCTGGCCATGGCCAGGCATGCCGTAGCAGCCCTGTCGGATTGGGGCGCCTGGTCTTCGTGCCGGGGATTGCAGGTTCGACTCCTGTCTGCGGCTCCCTCCCTTTTCCCTTTTGTTGACCGGTCGCCAAGTGGTAAGGCAGCGGATTTTGATTCCGCCATTCGGAGGTTCGATCCCTCCCCGGTCTGCCCCCCTTTCCTCAACCCACCTACCCCATTCCATCCATCCAATCACCCTTCAGGAGACCACCATGGCCATCCAGCATTCCTTTTCCCCTGGCGTCCAGCGGCGCCGTTCCGGCCTCGCCGGCTGGCTGGCCCGCCTGGCATCCATGCGTGCCCGGCTGCCCGTTGCGGCCGTCCGCGCTGCTCCTGCCGCCCGCAGGCTGGAGCACATGGACCTCGACCAGCGCGTGCGCGAGGTCGGCGAGTGGTAGCGGCGTGCGCGCTCGTGCGCCCGCTGCCTGTCCCACCGCATCCACCAGGGCCTCCATCGATTGCCGATGGACGGCCCCATCTGCCATTGACTGACTGTTGTTGAAACGGGGCGTGCGCTTGGCTGGGCGGCTGCGCCCTCCATTGCCAAGCAAGAAAGGAAGCACCCATGCCCCGCACCGAACCCGAAACCCTTTACCGAAAGCCCCAGGCGCCCGCGCCCCGCGTGCTGCAGCTGGACCTGCAGGGCACGCCCCAGTCGTGGATGCCGCTCGAGCAGGCCGCCGTGCACTACGCCAGCGGTGCCATCGCCTGGGATGCCGGCCTCGAAGCCCTGGCCACATTGCGTGGCGGGCACAACGCGGCGACGGGCCGGCAGTCGGTGCTTCAGATCGCGCCCATCATCGCCCTGCGTGGCGTGTCCCGGATCAACCTCTTTGACGTGGTGCCGGGGCTCACCAAGCGCCGCCTGCTATGCCGTGACCGCCATACCTGCGCCTACTGCGGCGGTGTCTTCGGCGAAGAGGTGCTGCAGTGCGAGCACATCGTGCCGCAGTCGCGCGGCGGCCCCACCTCGTGGACCAACCTCGTGGCGGCCTGTGCCGGCTGCAATGGCTACAAGGCCGACCGCCTGCCCGAGGAGGCCGGCATGCGCCTCCTGTACCTGCCCTACGTGCCCAGCCGCTACGAGTCCTTCCTGCTCGACGGGCGCAACGTGCGCGCGGACGTGCACGAATGGCTGGCGAAGAGGCTGCCCCGCAACTCCAGGCTCCATTGAGGAAACCTGGGGTTAGGATGGCAACTTCCAACTACCGATGAGGGAGCTGCCATGAAACCACTCGTGCTCTGTGCCTGTGTCCTGGCCCTGCATGCCGTGCCCGCGCTGGCGGCAGATGCCTCGCCCGCCTGCGCCGCCAAGCAGGCGCGCATCGAATCCCAGCTGGCGGAGGCCACCGCGCAAGGGCGCAACCGCGAGGTCGCGGGGCTCAAGCAGGCCTTGCGCGGCAACAAGGCGCATTGCACCGATGCCTGGCTGGCCAAGGAGCGCGATGCACAGATCCGCCAGGCCACGAAGAAGGTGACCGAGCGCGAGAAAAGCCTGGCCGCAGCGGAGAAGAAGGGCGATGCCAAGAAGATCGCTGCGCGCAAGGCCAAGCTCGATGAGGCCCAGAAGGCGCTGGCCGAGGCGCAAAGGCCGCTTCTCTGAACCCTGACAGGGCCGTGGTCATCGACCACGGCCCTTTCTTTTTGCGCCGGGGCCGGCGGGCTTCAGCTCACCACTGCCCGGTCTCGATCCGGATCGCCACTTCGCAGTCGTCGAAGATCTCCAGCTTGGCGATCTTCACGCGCACGCCCAGCACGCCGGGCAGCTGCATCAGGCGGTTGGCGAGCTTGCCGATCAGGCTTTCGAGCAGGTTCACATGCTCGGCGCGGCACTCGTCGATGATGATCTGGCGCACCTTGCGGTAGTCCAGCACGTGCAGGATGTCGTCGTCGCGCGGCGTCAGCGGCTGGGCGCCCAGGCTCAGCTCGGCGTCCACCTGGATGGGCTGGGGGGCGGTCTTCTCGTGCGAGAGGATGCCCAGGTTGGCGTCGAAACGCAAACCGGTGAGCGTGAGGATCTGGGTGCCTGTGGCGTGGGTGGTCGTCATGGGGTTTCCTGCGTGAGCGGGTGGGTGCTCACATCAACGAAAAATCGCGCTCGAATTTCATCAGGTGCTGCCCGCCGTCCACCATCAGCGTGGTGCCGGTGAGAGATCGGTTCTCCAGCGCAAAGCGCACGGTGGCGGCCACGTCTTCGGGGGTGGAGGAGCGGCCCAGCGGGCTCAGGGCGTGCAGCTGGGCGAATTTTTCGTCGCTGAGCATGTGGCTCGTGAGCGTGAGGCCCGGGGCCACGCCGACCACCCGCACGCGCGGCGCCAGGGCCAGGGCCAGCATGGTGCCGGCCGCTTCCAGCGCCGCCTTGGACAGCGTGTAGCTCATGAAGTCGGGGTTCTGGTTCCACAGCTTCTGGTCGAGCAGGTTGACCACGGCGCCCTGGGCATCGGCCTCGCCGGCCGCCGCGCGCGCCTGCAGGTGCTCGTGCAGGGCCTGCGCCAGCAGCACCGGGGCCCCGGCATTGCTGCGCAGGTGCTTCTCCAGGCTGGCAAAGCCCAGCGTGGCAGCGTTGTCGTGCTCGAACAGCGAGGCGTTGTTGACCACGGCGTCGAGCGTGCCGAAGCGCTCCACCACGCGCGGTACCAGGGCGCGCACGGCGGCCTCGTCGTCGAAGTCGCCGTCGAAATGTGCGCTCTGGGCCGAGGACAGGCGTGCGCACTCTGCCGCCGTGTCGATGGCATCCTGCTCGGAGCTGCGGTAGTGCACGGCCACCTGCCAGCCGCCGGCTGCCAGCGCCAGCGCAATGCTGCGGCCCAGGCGCTTGGCGGCACCGGTGACGAGCACCGTACGGGGGCGGGGAGAAGAGGGCATGAGGGACAATGCGGGCCGTGACGACGAAAACACCCGACAGTTTAACGACCGCCCTCACGGCGCACATTGCCGATGCCATTGCCGCCGCCGGTGGCTGGATCGGCTTCGACCAGTTCATGGCCCTGGCCCTGTACACGCCCGGCCTGGGCTACTACGCCAACGATTCCACCAAGTTCGGCCTGCTGCCCGAATCCGGCAGCGACTTCGTGACCGCGCCCGAGCTCACGCCGCTGTTCGGCCAGGCCCTGGCCGTGCAGGTGGCCGAGGCCTTCGAGAAGACCGGCACCAGCGAGGTCTGGGAGTTCGGCGCCGGCTCGGGCGCGCTGGCGCTGCAGCTGCTCGACGCCCTGGGCGACCGGGTGCAGCGCTACACCATCGTCGACCTCTCGGGCAGCCTGCGCGCGCGCCAGCAGACGCTGCTGGCAGCGCACGCGCACAAAGTGCGCTGGTTCGATGCACTGCCCGAGCGCTTTGAAGGCGTGGTGGTGGGCAACGAGGTGCTGGACGCCATGCCCGTCAAGCTGCTGGCCCGCCACGGAGGCCAGCACGGCGGCGTGTGGCATGAGCGCGGTGTGGCGCTGCACGAAGGCGCGTTCACCTGGGCCGACCAGGCCACCGACCTGCGCCCGCCGGTGGAGGTGGAAGGCCCGCAGGACTACCTGACCGAGGTCCATCCCCAGGGTGAGGGGTTCGTGGGCATGCTGGCCGACCGCCTGCAGCGCGGCGCGGCCTTCCTTCTGGACTACGGCTTTGGCGAGAGTGAGTACTACCACCCCCAGCGCCACATGGGCACCGTGATGTGCCACCAGGGCCACCTGGCCGACAGCGACCCGCTGGTGGAGGTGGGGCGCAAGGACATCACCGCCCACGTCAACTTCACCGCCATCGCACTGGCCGCGCAGGACGCCGGCCTGCAGGTGCTGGGCTACACCACGCAGGCGCATTTCCTCATCAACTGCGGGCTGGCGCAGCGCATGGTGGAGCTGCCGCCGCTGGAACGCGCCACCGCTGCCAAGCTCATCATGGAGCACGAGATGGGCGAACTGTTCAAGGTCATCGCCCTGGGCGCGGGCGAGGCCTGGGAGCCCGTGGGCTTTGCCCAGGGCGACCGCTCGCACCGCCTCTGACGCCCATGTCGGTTATCCCCAAGCGCTGAACGCAACCCGCAGGCTACGAAACTGGCACGGCCAAGGCCAGAGCTCCCGCGCAAGGGCCGCCCCGCCGCGCTGGGAGCGTCCCCCTCCCGATCCGCGCAGCGGGTCGAGAGAAGGGTGAAGGCGAAGCGACTCAGGGGGTGAATTTCAATTCAGGCGTGCGCCGCTGGCCTCGTCGAACAGGTGCGCCTGCGCCGCCACGGGCCGCAGCCACAGCGCATCGCCGGGCCGCACGTCGATGCGGTCACGGAAGGCGGCGAGGATGTCCTGCCCGCCTTCCAGCCGCACGGCGACCTGCGTCTCGGATCCCGTGGGCTCCACCACCCTGACCTGGGCAGGCAGGCCGTCGCCGCTGGCCTCCAGCGCGAAATGCTCGGGGCGTGCCCCGTAGAGCACGCTGTCGCCGTGGCGTCCCTGGGGTGCCTGGGCCAGCGGCAGGTGCAGGCCATCGTCGGTCACCACGCGTGCCGCGCCGTCCAGGTGCAGCCGGCCGGGAATGAAGTTCATGGCCGGCGAGCCGATGAAGCCTGCCACGAAGGCATTGGCTGGCCGGTCGTAAAGGGCCAAAGGCGCGCCCACCTGCTCCACCACGCCGTCCTTGAGCACCACGATGCGGTCGGCCAGCGTCATCGCCTCCACCTGGTCGTGCGTGACGTAGACGGTGGTGGTGCGCAGGCGCTGGTGCAGGGCCTTGATCTCGGTGCGCACCTGCACGCGCAGCTTGGCGTCCAGGTTGGACAGCGGCTCGTCGAACAGAAAGGCATCGGGCTGGCGCACGATGGCGCGGCCCATGGCCACACGCTGGCGCTGCCCGCCCGAAAGCTGGCGCGGCGTACGGGCGAGCAGATTTTCGAGGCCCAGGATGGCGGCCACCTCGTCCACCCGGCGCTGGATCTGTGCCTTGTCCTCGCCCTGCAGCTTGAGCGAGAAGCCCAGGTTCTGCGCCACCGTCATGTGCGGGTACAGCGCGTAGTTCTGGAACACCATGGCGATGTTGCGGTCCTTGGGGGCCACGTCGTTGATCACGCGCCCGCCCAGGCGGATCTCGCCGCTGCTGATGGCTTCGAGCCCAGCGATGGCGCGCAGCAGGGTGGACTTGCCGCAGCCCGATGGGCCGACCAGGGCGACGAATTCGCCGTCCTGGATGGCGATGTCCACGCCGTGGATCACCGGCGTGCTGCCGTAGTGCTTGACGATCTGGTGAAGGGAAAGCGCTGCCATGTCAGTCAGTCCTTGACGCCGCCAGCCGTCAGGCCGCGGACGAGGTAGGTGCGCACCAGCACCGTGAAGATCACCACGGGGAACATCACCAGCGTGCCGCTGGCGGCGATCTTGGTCCACTCCCAGCCCTCGTACTGCAGGAAGTTGACGATGGCCACGGGCGCGGTGACGGCGTTGGTGCGCGTGAGGATGAGGGCGTAGAAGAAGTCGTTCCACGAGAAGATGAAGCACAGCACGGCCGTGGCCGCCAGCCCGGGCGATGCCAGCGGCAGCGTGATGTGCCAGAAGGCCTGCCAGACGCCGCAGCCATCGATGTAGGCCGCCTCTTCGAGGGCCGTGGGCACGGCCTCGAAGAAGGTCTGCATGAGCCAGATCACGATGGCCAGGTTGAACGTGAGGTAGACGATGGCCAGGCCGGCGATGGTGTCCTGCAGGCCCAGCCAGCGGTAGGCCAGGAAGAACGGGATGGTGAAGGCGATGGGCGGCGCCATGCGCGTCACCAAAATCCACAGCGCCACATGGCGCCGCCACTTGAACTGCCAGCGCGTGAGCGCATAGGCGGCCGGCACGCCGATCAGCAGCGACAGCGCGGTGGACAGGGTGCTCACCGCCAGGCTGTTCCAGAAGGACTTGAGGAAGTTGCCCTGCAGCAGGCTGCGAAAGCCCTCCAGCGTGGGCATGAAAAGCAGGCTGTCCTCGAAGATCTCCGCACTCGGCTTGAAAGCCAACTGCACCAGCCACAGGAAGGGGGACATCACCACCAGCAGCAGGGCGATGGCCACCAGGCCGCGCGCATGGCGGCGCAGCCAGCCCGCGCGCCGCGTGGCGGGCAGCGGCAAGGCGGCAGAGTTTGCCGCAGCGGGTGGTGTCGGCAGGGGCAGGGTGGCGTCAGCGCTTGTCATGGTCGTTCCATCCGAGTCGGCCCACCAGCCAGCTGAGCGCGAACACCCCCGCGAGGATCACCATCGCGATGGCGCTGGCATAGCCCCAGTAGGAGAAGTTGAAGGCCTGGATGAAGCCGTAGTAGTTGGTCACTTCGGTCACCGTGCCCGGGCCGCCGTCGGTCAGCACATAGATCAGCGGAAAGGCCTTGAAGCTGTCGATCAGCCGGAACAGCCCGCACACCACCAGCACCGGCCGGATGTAGGGAAACACGATGTAGATGAACAGCTGCCAGCGGTTGGCACCGTCCAGGCTCGCCGCCTCCAGCGGCTCGTCGGGCACCATCTGCAAGGTGGCCAGCACCATCAGCATGGTGAACGGGAACCACTGCCAGGTATCGGCGATGGAGATGGCCCACAGGGCCGTGTCGGGGTTGGCGATGAGCGAGCGCACGGGCAGGCCCACGGCTTCGAGTGCGCGGTGCAGCGGGCTCACGTCGGGCGTGTACATGATCTTCCAGATCAGCGCCACCACGATGGGCGGCAGCACCATGGGGATCAGGAACACCGTGCGCGTGGCGCCCAGCAGCTTCGAGCGCCCGTTGAGCAGCAGCGCCAGGCCCAGGCCCACCGCCAGCTGCAGCGCCACGCTGGACACCGACAGCTTGAGCTGCGTGGCGATGGAGCGCAGGAAGCGCTCGTCCTCCAGCAGGTGGCGGTAGTTGACCAGCGGGTCCTTGAAGTGGAAGGTGGCAGCCGCGTCGGTCAGGCTCAGCGGCGTGAAGCTGGCCACCAGCAGTGCCGTGGCCGGCGCCAGCGTGATGATCAGCAGCACCGCCAGCGAAGGCAACAGGCCCCAGAGGAAGGCGCGCCGGCGCGCGGCCTCCCAGCCCACGCCGGGTGGGGCGGTCAGGGTGCTCACGGCCGGCCCGTCACAGGTTCTGCCCGGCGCGCTTGAGCTCGGTGATCGACTGCGCCTGGGCCTGCTGCAGCGCCTGCTTGGCGCTGGCCTGGCCCGAGGCGATCAGCGCGATCGCCTTGTTGAGTTGCTGGTCCACCTGCGGGTAGACCGACACCGTGCGGTACTTCATGTGGCCGGTCTTGGAGGCCAGCTCGATCGAGTCGAGTGCCAACTGTGCCAGGTCGTTGCCGTTGATGATCTGCTTGGAGCGAAACTCCTTGGAGTCGATGTCCGAGCGGCGTGCCGGCGAGCCGTAGCCTGCGGCCACCGCCTTGCGCGTGGTCTGCTTGGACAGTGCCCACTGGATGAAGGCCCAGGCGGCTTCCTTGTTCTTCGAACCGGTCGGAATGCCCAGACCGTGCACGGCCGTCCCCGGGAAGCGCCCGGCAGGCCCCTTGGGCACCTGGCCGAACTTCAGCGTCTTGATGGTCTTGCTGGTGGCTGCGTCACCGAGTTGCGCCAGGTGCAACTGACCGGCATCGGTGAAGTTCACGCGGCCGAGCTTGAGGGCCTGGGTCACCTGGTCGGGCGTGTAGGTGATGGCGCCATCGGGTCCGAACTCGCGCAGCAGGCTGGCGTAGTACTCGGCCGCGGCAATCGCCTCGGGCGTGTCGAGCGTGGGGTACAGGTCGTCGGGCGCCTTGCGGAACACGTCGTCGCCAAAGGCGTGCAGGTAGGGCACGAAGGTCCAGCCGTAGTGGCTGTCGGAGACGAAGCCCGCCACGCGCTCCTTCTTGTTCACGGCGCGCAGCACCTTCACCAGGTCGTCCGTGGTGTCGGGATAGGCCAGGCCGGCCTGCTGCACCAGGTCGAAGCGCGACGATGCGGACAACAGCGCCTCGGCCGTCCATGGAATGCCGTAGAGCTTGCCGTCCTTGCCGGTCTCGGGCGCGCGGGCGCCGGGCAGGAAGTCGTTCACGTCCCAGTCGGCGGGCGTGAGGTTGGGGTTCTTGATGAAGTCGTCGAGCGGCGTGAGCCAACCCGAGTTGATCCAGCGGCTCGAGTAGATGAAGGTCACGTTGACCACGTCGTAGGCCGAGCCCTTGGTGGACAGCTCCAGATCGGCGCGCTGGTTGTAGACCGGGAACGAGGGCGCGTCGAAGTTCACCTTGGCGCCCGTGAGCGCCTCGAACTCGGGCAGGAACTGCTGCAGCAGCTTGGGATAGGCCGCGCTGAAGGTCGAAACGTTCAGGGTCACGCCCTGGAACTTCTTGGCGCCGCTCTGGGCGTGGGCAAAGCCGGGCAGCAGGGCGGTGGCGCCCAGGGCCGATGCGGCCTGGAGCAGTTGGCGTCGTTGCGTCATGGGGATGGTTCCGTGGGGTCAGGCCGTGGCCGTGATCAAGGTGTCGATCTGCGCGTCGTTGGTGGCTTCGGGGCGCGTGCGCGTGCGGCTCTTGCGGCCGTCCACGGCCACGGCCGGGTCGCCATGCACGGTGACGCGGCGCACCAGGCGGGCCTGGTTGCCGTAGTCGTTGATGGCGAAATGCTGCGTGGCGCGGTTGTCCCAGATCGCCACATCGTCCTGCTGCCATTGCCAGCGCACCGTGTTCTCCAGGCGGACCACGCGGTTCTGCAAAATTTCGAAGATGCGCGCCGATTCGGTGCTCGAAAACCCAGCGATCTTCTTGACGAAGTGGCCGAGCAGCAGCGCGCGCTCGCCCGACACCGGGTGCACATGCACCACGGGGTGCTCGGCCTCGTACACGGCGGAGACGAAGACCTTGCGGTGGTGGTTCAGGCGCTCTTCCTCGACCACCACGCGCTCGGCGCCGTAGTCGTAGTCGTTGCTGTGCACGGCCCACAGGCCGTCGGCCAGGCGCTTGAGGTCCTCGGGCAGGCGCGCATAGGCGGCCGCCGTGTTGGCCCACACCGTGTCGCCGCCATAGGCCGGGATCTTCACGCCGCGCAGGATGCCGTACTTGGGGAAGGCGTCGAGAAAGGTCACGTCGGTGTGCCACGAGTCGGCGCGGCCACCGCCCTTGGAGGCGTCGAGCTCGAAGATGCGCGTGCCGGTGGGCGAGGGCACCGTGGGGTGGGCCACCGTCTTGCCCAGGCGGGCGCCGAAGGCCTGGTGGCTGGCGTCGTCCAGGTGCGTCTGGCCGCGGAAGAACAGCACCTTGTGCTGGACCAGCGCGGCCGTGAGATCGGCGACGGTAGCGTCGTCCAGTTCGCCCGACAGCTTCAGGCCCAGGACTTCACCGCCCAGGCTGCCCGCCACGCGGCGGATGCGGAGTTGGCCAAAAGAGGTGTCGATGTTGGATGGGGACGAGGTTTCGCTCACGGGCAGGCTCCAGCGGTGGGGGGGAGCGCTGGATTCTGCGCATGCACGCCAGGCCTGCGAAGCAAGGAAAACCGATATCCAAGCTGCCGAAACATTCGGCAATATCGAAAGCAGCAAAAGTTGGGAGGAGGGTGCGGGTCCTTCGCCGCGTTTCAGCCGCCGGTCAGGTGGCTGCCGGAGGGCTCGGCCTGCAGGGTGACTGCATCGCTGCGGTCCTTGAGGCCAATGCCCGTGAGCCCCAGGCGCCGCGCCTCCACGCACAGCCACCACAGGCGCGCGGCCGCAGCCGCGGGCGCCAGGCCTTCGGGGCGTACGTTGGAGATGCAGTTGCGCTCTGCATCGCTGCGGCCCACCTGGGGGTGCCAAGTGAGGTAGATGCCCAGGCTGTCGGGCGAGCTCAGGCCCGGGCGTTCGCCGATCAGCACGGCCACCAGGCGCGCACCCAGCAGCGCCCCCACCTCGTCGCCCAGCGCCACGCGCGCCTGGGTGGCAATGGCCACCGGCCCGATGCGCCAGCCCTGCGGGGCATCCTGCACGATGGCCTGTACCAGCGGCAGGGCATTGCGCTCGACGGCCAGGGCCGAGAGGCCGTCGGCTACCACCAGCAGCAGGTCGCAGTCTGCCTGTGGTGCATCGCCGAGCCGCCGTGCATCGGCTGCGTCCAGGCGCCGGCCCAGGTCGGGGCGCAGCAGGTAGGTGGGGCGGTCGGGTGCGGCGCTGGCCACCCGCAGCGTGGTGCAGCCCAGCCCGGCGAGCTGGGCTGCCAGCGCATCGGCGTCGAGCGGCAGGTGCACGGCATCGCGTGCCTGCGCATGGGCCAGGCCGAAGTCGAGCAGTTCGCGCGTGGGGATGGCCGTGCCGGCACGGCCCAGGGCCAGCCGGGCAGCGGTATGGGCGCGCAGGTCGTCCCAGGGGTCGGGCAGCGGGCCGGTGGTGGGGGCGGGGTGGGTCATGCCCGCATGCCGATCTGCCGCAGCTGCGCGATGGCGGCCTGTTGCTGTGCTGCGGGCAGCAGCCGGCCCGCATCGTCGGCCAGCTGCATGCGCTGCAGCCAGGCATCGAACTCGGGCGCGCGTTTCAGGCCCAGCACTTCGCGCAGGTACAGCGCGTCGTGGAACGAGGTGCTCTGGTAGTTGAGCATGATGTCGTCGGCCCCCGGCACGCCCATGATGAAGGTCAGTCCCGCCACGCCCAGCAGCGTCATCAGCGTGTCCATGTCGTCCGAGTCGGCCTCGGCATGGTTGGTGTAGCAGACGTCGCAGCCCAGCGGCACGCCCAGCAGCTTGCCGCAGAAATGGTCTTCCAGGCCCGCGCGGATGATCTGCTTGCCGTCGTACAGGTACTCTGGCCCGATGAAGCCGACCACCGTGTTGGTGAGCAGCGGCGAGAAGGCGCGCGCCACGCCGTAGGCCCGCGCCTCGCAGGTCTGCTGGTCCACGCCGTGGTGGGCGTCGGCAGACAGGGCGCTGCCCTGGCCGGTCTCGAAATACATCACGTTGTCGCCCAGCGTGCCGCGCTTCAGGGACAGTGCGGCCTCGCGCGCCTCGCGCAGCAGGGCCAGGTGGATACCAAAGCCCGCGTTGGCCTTCTCGGTGCCGGCGATGGACTGGAACACCAGGTCCACCGGCGCGCCCTGCTCGATCATCTGCACGGTGTTGGTCACGTGCGTGAGCACGCACGATTGCGTGGGGATCTGCAGCGTGGAGATCACCCCGTCGAGCATGTGCACCAGGCCGGTCAGGGCGGCGATGCTGTCCGTGGCCGGGTTGATGCCGATCACCGCGTCGCCTGCGCCATAGAGCAGGCCATCGACCATGGAGGCCGCGATGCCGCGCAGGTCGTCGGTGGGGTGGTTGGGCTGCAGGCGCACGGCCAGGTGGCCCGGCAGGCCGATGGTGTTGCGAAAGCGCGTGACCACCCGGCAGTTGCGCGCCACGGCCACCAGGTCCTGGTTGCGCATGAGCTTGCTCACGGCGGCGGCCATCTCGGGCGTGAGGCCGGGTGCCACGGCGGTGAGCGCCGCCGTGTCGGCCGCCAGCAGCCAGTCGCGCAGCCCGCCCACGGTGAGGTGGGCGATGGGCGCAAAGGCCGCAGCGTCGTGCGTGTCGATGATCAGGCGCGTGACCTCGTCGGTCTCGTAGGGCACCAGCGCTTCGCTCAGAAAGCGGGACAGCGGCAGGTCTGCCAGGCACATGCGCGCGGCCATGCGCTCCACCGCCGAGCCGGCCGCAATGCCTGCCAGCGTGTCGCCCGAGCGCGCGGGCGTGGCCTTGGCCATGAGCTCGCGCAGGTCGTCGAACAGCCAGCGGTGGCTGTTGATGGTGTGGTGGTAGGTCGCCGACATCGGTCAGTGGATGGATGGGCCGTTGGCAATCATGGCATGCGCTTGCAAGCGATGTGCCACATGCCTGCAAATGCAGCCTTAGCTGTTTTTGTTGTTAACAACTGAGAAAACATTCGTTCCCAGAATAAGCCGCGCCACCTAAAGTCCAGACCTCAGGGCATGCACGCCCCATTCCCACGAGGTTTTCCATGTCGGCTGTTCTGTCCCCCGCTTCCGTTTCCCCATCCGCCACGGTCGATGCCGATGCGGCGCCGCAAGGCCTGGTGATCCGCCCAGTGGCCGGCTCCGCCGGTCCGCTGGGGGCCGAGGTGCTGGGCCTGGACCTGTCGCGCCCGCTGGGCCGCGAGGATTTCGCACGCATCCACCGCGCGCACCTGGACCACCATGTGCTCGTGTTCCGCGATCAGCGCATCACGCCGCAGCAGCATGTCGACTTCAGTCGCCGCTTCGGGCCGCTGCAGATCCATGTGCTCAAGAACTTCCAGCTCGCGGGCCACCCCGAGATCCTGATCGTCTCCAACATCAAGGATGCCGCCGGCCAGCCCATCGGCCTGGGCGATGCGGGCCACTACTGGCACTCGGACCTGTCGTACAAGGACAAGCCCAGCCTGGGCTCGCTGCTGCACGCGCAGGAGCTGCCGGGCGAGGGCGGGGACACCCTGTTCGCTGACCAGCATGCCGCCTACGACGCCTTGCCCGAGGCACTCAAGGCGCGCATTGCACCGCTCAAGGCCGAGCACAGCTACCTGGCCAAGTACGAGGAATTGCGCGCGCGCAGCCCCTGGCGCCCCAAGCTCACCCAGGCGCAGATCGACGAGGTGGCGCCTTCCATCCACCCCGTGGTGCGCACCCACCCCGAAACGGGCCGCAAGGCCCTGTTCGTGAGCGAGCACTTCACCACGCGCATCGTCGGCCTGCCCGAGGACGAAAGCCAGGCCCTGCTGGCCGAGCTGTTCGCCGCCAGCGTGCGCCCCGAATTCACCTACCGCCACCAGTGGCAGCCGCACGACCTGGTGTTCTGGGACAACCGCTCGGTGACCCACCTGGCGGCGGGCACGCCCGACAGCGAGCGCCGCAAGCTGTACCGCACCACGATCGAAGGCGACCTGCCGTTCTGAGGCGGGGCTTCCCTAAGCGCTTGCAGCGTCTCTATTTCTGACCACACAGGATCCCATGACCATGTTCCAGACCACCCGCCGCCGCCTCGTGCGCAAGACCATCGCCGCCCTGGCCACCGCCGGGCTGCTGGCCGGCGGGCTGAGCGCCACGGCCCATGCGGCCGAAGGGCAATTGCGCATCGCCCAGCAGTTCGGCATCGTCTACCTGCTGCTCAACGTGGCGCAGGAGAACAAGCTGATCGAGAAGCATGGCAAGGCCGCGGGCGTGGACATCAAGGTCGAGTTCCTGCAGCTGTCGGGCGGTTCGGCCGTCAACGATGCGCTGCTGTCGGGCAACATCGACATCGCCGGTGCCGGCGTGGGCCCGCTGTTCACGCTGTGGGACCGCACCAAGGGTCGCCAGAACGTCAAGGGCGTGGCCTCGCTGGGCAACTTTCCCTACTACCTGGTGAGCAACAACCCGGCCGTGAAGACCATTGCCGACTTCACCGACAAGGACCGCATCGCGCTGCCGGCCGTCGGTGTCTCGGTGCAGTCGCGCGTGCTGCAGATGGCCTCGGCCAAGCTCTGGGGCGACAAGGAGTTCAACCGCCTGGACAAGAACCAGGTGGCATTGCCGCACCCCGATGCGGCGGCGGCCATCATCAAGGGCGGCACCGAGATCACGGGCCACTTCGGCAACCCGCCCTTCCAGGAGCAGGAGTTGGCCGGCAACCCCAAGGCGAAGATCGTCCTCAATTCGTACGACGTGCTGGGCGGCCCGGCATCGGCCACCGTGCTCTACGCCACCGAGAAGTTCCGCGCCGAGAGCCCCAAGACCTACAAGGCCTTCGTCGATGCGCTCGACGAGGCCGCCAAGTTCGTCGCCGCCAACCCCGAGAAGGCGGCCGACATCTACCTCAAGGTATCGGGCGGCAACACCGACCGGGGCCTGCTGCTCAAGATCATCCAGAACCCCGAGGTGCAGTTCAAGGTGCGCCCCGAAAACACGCTGGGCATGGGCCAGTTCCTGCACCGCGTGGGTGCCATCAAGAACCAGCCGACCGCGCTCAAGGACTATTTCTTCGAAGACGCGCACACGGCGTCGGGCAACTGAGTGGGCCTCCTGGCATGAGCGAGCACACCATCCGCCTGGGCCCTTTCTCGCCGCCGCTGCAGAGCGAACGCACGGCGCTGGAGGCCGAGGCGCAGGCGCTGGGCCAGGCTGCGGGCGAGGGCCGTGCCGCCCCCGTGTCCACCCAGCCAGGCGCCGCGTTGCTGCAGGTGCAGGGTGTGAGCATCGACTACCGCACGCGCGAGCGCGTGGTGCGTGCCACGCACCGCGTGGGTTTCGACGTGCATGCGGGCGACCGCTTCGTGCTGCTCGGTGCCTCGGGCTGCGGCAAGTCCACCTTGCTCAAGTCGATTGCTGGCTTCATCGCGCCCAGCGAGGGCCAGATCCTGCTGGACGGCCGCGCCGTCACGCGGCCCGGGCCCGACCGGGTGGTGGTGTTCCAGGAGTTCGACCAGTTGCCGCCGTGGAAGACGGTGCGCGACAACGTGATGTTCCCGCTGCTGGCCTCGCGCAGCGTGAGCCGCAAGGAGGCGGCCGAGCGCGCGGCGCTGTACATCGACAAGGTGGGCCTGTCGAAATTCGCCGACGTGCACCCGCACCAGCTGTCGGGCGGCATGAAGCAGCGCGTGGCCATTGCGCGCGCGCTGGCCATGCAGCCCCAGGTGCTGCTGATGGACGAGCCCTTTGCCGCGCTCGACGCCCTCACGCGCCGGCGCATGCAGGAGGAACTGCTCTCGCTGTGGGACGAGTTCCGCTTCACGCTGATCTTCGTCACGCACTCCATCGAAGAGGCGCTGGTGGTGGGCAACCGCATCGCCATCCTTTCGCCGCATCCGGGGCGGCTGCGCGCCGAGGTCAACAGCCACCAGTTCGGGCTGCACAGCCTGGGCGGTACCGAGTTCCAGGCCACGGCCCAGCGCATCCACCGGCTGCTGTTCGACGAGCCCGCCGCCGGTGCCGTGCCAGGATCGGTGCAGGCCGATGCCGAAGCCCTGGCGCCCGGCCGCCGTGATGGTGTGCCGCTCATCCCCCCACAGCGGCCTGCGGGTTCGCTGCCCTTCCAGATTTCCGTATGAGCGCCTCCCTGCTGACCCCTCCCGTGCGCCCCGAGTTCGAGCGCAGCCTGGAGCCGCTGGGCGGCATTGCGCCCGTGCAGCCGCTGCCGCTGGCCGCGCGCATCTGGCAGCAGGCCTGGGTGCGCAAGCTCGTGATCCTGGCGGTGTTGGCCGTGCTGTGGGAGGTGGTGGCGCGCTGGCAGGACAACGACCTGCTGCTGCCCACCTTCCTGCAGACCGCCAGGGCGCTGGTGGAGGGCCTGGCCTCGGGCGAGCTGATCGCCAAGACGGCGATCTCGCTGTCGGTGCTGCTCAAGGGCTATCTCGCGGGCATCTTCGGGGCCTTTGTGCTCACCACGCTGGCCGTGTCCACCCAGTTCGGGCGCGACCTGCTGTCCACGCTGACCTCCATGTTCAACCCCCTGCCCGCCATCGCGCTGCTGCCGCTGGCGCTGCTGTGGTTCGGCCTGGGGCAGGGCAGCCTGGTGTTCGTGCTGATCCACTCGGTGCTGTGGCCGCTGGCGCTCAACACTTACGCAGGCTTCCAGTCCGTGCCCGAGACGCTGCGCATGGCCGGGCGCAACTACGGCCTCACCGGCATCCGCTACGTGCTGCAGATCCTGGTGCCGGCCGCGCTGCCCTCCATCCTGTCGGGCCTGAAGATCGGCTGGGCCTTTGCCTGGCGCACACTGATCGCAGCCGAGCTGGTGTTCGGCGCCTCATCGGGCAAGGGGGGGCTGGGCTGGTACATCTTCCAGAACCGCAACGAGCTCTACACCGACAAGGTGTTCGCGGGCCTGGTGCTGGTGATCCTGATCGGCCTGGCGGTGGAGAGCCTGGGCTTTCACACGCTGGAGCGGCTGACCGTGCGCCGCTGGGGCGTCCAGCGCTGAGGTCAGGACAAGCCGCACGCCCTACACTCAGGGCATGTTCCGCTGGTTCCTCGTCGTCTTTCTTGCGCTGATGTTCATCAGCTGGCTCTCGCCCATGCTGCGGCGCATCGGCTTTGGCAGGCTGCCGGGCGACCTGCGCTTCCGGTGGCGGGGGCGCGAGTGGGATATCCCCCTTGCCTCCACGTTGCTGCTGAGTTTCGTGGCCAGCCTGATCGCCAAATTCATCTGAAGGACGGTTGATCAGTCGCCCGCGGTCTGCAGCGCGGCCAGGAAGGCCTTGCGCCACCAGTGCACGTCGTGCTCGCGGATGCGCGCCATGAGCTTGCCGTGCCGCGCCTGGCGCTCGGTCAGCGGCATCTGCAGCGCGTGCTGGATGCTGTCTGCCGTGCCCTGGGTGTCGTAGGGGTTCACGAGCAGGGCTTCCTTGAGCTGTTCGGCCGCGCCGGCAAAGCGCGAGAGCACCAGCACGCCGGGGTCTTCGGGGTCCTGTGCGACCACGTATTCCTTGGCCACCAGGTTCATGCCGTCGCGCAGCGGCGTCACCAGGCCCACGGCCGCTGCGCGGCACAGGCCGGGCACGCGCTTGCGCGCCACGGTGCGGTGGATGTAGCGCACCGGCATCCAGTCGAGTTCACCATAGTCGCCGTTGACCGATCCGCACAGGCCTTCGAGCTCCTGGCGCAGGTCCGAATAGGCATGCACGTCGTCGCGCGAGGGCGAGGCGATCATGATCATCGTGGCGCTGTTGCGGTTTTCGGGGTAGCGGTCGAGCAACTCGCGGTAGGCGCGCACGCGGTGCGGTATGCCCTTGGAGTAGTCGAGCCGGTCGATGCCCAGCAGCAGGCGCCGGCGCGAGTACTCGTCGCGCATGTTCTCGTAGGTTTCCACCGCGTCGGGCGCCTGCGCCAGGCGCGTGAACTCGTCCACGTCGATGCCGATGGGAAAGGCCTGGACCTGCACCGTGCCGCCGAACGCACGCAGCCGCTGGGCGCCCACTTCCTCGGCACTGCCCTCGTTGCGCACATAGCGCGTGAAGTGCGAGACATCGGCCTCGCTCTGCAGGCCCACCAGGTCGTAGGCGAACAAGGAGCGCATCAGCCACTCGTGCTGCGGAATGGCCGCCATGATGAGCGGCGGCGGCATGGGGATGTGCAGGAAGAAGCCGATGCGCTGGCGACATCCCATGGCGCGCAGCTCGGCAGCCAACGGGATCAGGTGGTAGTCGTGCACCCAGATGACATCGTCGTCGCGCAAGAGCGGCAGCAGCTTGCGCGCGAACATCTGGTTGACGCGGCGGTAGCCCGCGATGTAGCTGGCGTTGAAATCGGCCAGGTCCAGCCGGTAATGGAACACTGGCCAGAGCACGCTGTTGCTGTAGCCCTGGTAGTAGGCGTCATGGTCTTCGCGGCACAGGTCCACGGTGGCCAGGGTCACGGGCCCCGCCTGGCGGGTGTGCAGTTCGCCTTCTCCTGGCGTGCCGCCTTCGACGACGGTGCCACTCCAGCCGAACCAGAGCCCTCCGGTCTGGTTGAGGGCTTCGCCCAGCGCAACGGCCAGGCCGCCTGCAGCCGCCTTGCGTGGATCGGCAAGGCGGTTCGATATCACAACAAGTCGACTCATCCCGCCATCATCCCTGCGGATGGCGGCGCGGCCTGTGGGACAGGGCCGCGACCGGTGTTCAAATCACGCTGTCCCACTTGGCCGACAGGCGCACTGCTGCGTTGATCACTCCCACCATCGAGTAGGTCTGCGGGAAGTTGCCCCACATCTCCTGGGTCTCGGGGTGTGTGTCTTCCGACAGCAGGCCCAACGGGTTGCGTGCGGCGAGCATGGTCTCGAAGATGGCCCGTGCCTCGTCCTTGCGGCCGATACGCGCCAGCGCGTCGATGCGCCAGAAGGTGCAGATGTTGAAGGCGGTCTCGGGCTTGCCGAAGTCGTCGGCGGCCTCGTAGCGGCGCATGTAGGGGCCGTCGCACAGGCTTTTTTCCATAGCCTCGACCGTGCTCACGAAGCGCGGGTCCTTGGGGTCGATCAGGCCGACCTCGGCCATCAGCAGCACGCTGGCGTCGAGCTCGTTGCCGCCGAAGCTTTCGGCGAAGGCCTGGCGCGATTCGCTCCACGACTTGGTGATGATCTCCTCCTGCATGCGCTGGGCATGGCCGTGCCAGTATGCGGCGCGGTCGGGCAGGCTCAGGGCGGTGGCGATCTTGGCCAGGCGGTCGCAGGCCGCCCAGCTCATGAGGGCCGAGGAGGTGTGCACCCGCGCCCGCGTGCGCAGCTCCCACATGCCCGCATCGGGCTGGCCGTAGACGCGCACCGCGTTCTCGCCCACCTGCTCGAGCCGCGTGAACTCGCCCAGGCCCGCGCGGTGCAGAAGCCGGTGGTCGTGGAAAGCCTGGGCGGCACCGAGCACGATGTTGCCGTACACGTCGTGCTGGAAATGCTCGGCCGCCTGGTTGCCCACGCGCACCGGGCCCATGCCGCGGTAGCCGGCCAGCTGCGGCATCATGGATTCGGGCAGCTCGCGCTCCAGGCCGATGCCGTACAGCGGCTGGATGTGGCCGCTGCCGGCATCCACCACCACGTTGCTCAGCCAGCGCAGGTAGTCCTCCATCGTGCCCACCTCGGAGATGCTGTTGAGCGCGCGCACCACGAAGAAGGCGTCGCGCAGCCAGCAGTAGCGGTAGTCCCAGTTGCGCCCGCTGTGGGCGGACTCGGGGATGCTGGTGGTCATGGCCGCCACGATGGCGCCCGTGTCCTCGTACAGCGAGAGCTTGAGCGTGATGGCCGCACGGATCACCGCATCCTGCCACTCCAGCGGCACGGCCAGGGCCCGGCTCCAGCCGCGCCAGTAGGTGGTGGTCTCCTGCTCGAACAGGCGCGCCGTGTCGGCGATGCCGTCGAGCAGGCTCTCGTCGGCGCCCAGGATGAAGTTGTGCTCGCGCGTGAGCACGAAGGGCTGGCCCGAGAGCACGTGCGAGACCGGTGCGTCGGTGGACAGGCGCAGCGCCATGCTGCCGCCCACGTAGCGGATGTGGTTGCTGCCGCGCGTGATCTGGGGCTCGCTCTGGCCCCAGTCGTAGCGCACCTTGATGGCCACGCGGATGCGCGGCGAGCCCTGGATGGGCCGCACGCGGCGCACCAGCGTCATGGGCCGGAAGAAGCGCGAGCGGCTGAAGAAGCGCGGCGCGAAGTCGGTGATCTCCACGCCATGCCCGGCCTTGTCGAACAGCTGCGTGCGCAGGATGGCGGTATTCGGTTCGTACCACTGGTGCGCCGACGCCATGTCCTCGATCTCGATGGCGAAGTGGCTGCCCTCGTCGCCCGGCTGCAGCAGGGCGTTGAAGACCGGGTCGCCATCGAAGCGTGGCAGGCAGCACCAGACCATGCGCGCATGGTTGTCGATCAGGGCGCTGATGGCGCAATTGCCGATCATGCCCAGGTTGAGCGAGCCCTGCTGCGGGTCCACGGCTGCGGTGTTGTGGTCGTTCGTGGTCGTCATCGTGCGCGCTCCCAGGAGGTTCGTGCCGCCGACAGCCAGCCGCGCAATGCGGCCGGCGTCATGCAGCGGTGGTGTGCCTGCGTCGGGCCTTCGCCCACCTTGATGCCCCAGCCACCCAGGGCATGCACGGCGGCAAAGCCGGCTTCGTCGGTCACGTCGTCACCCGCGAAGACGGGTACGCGGCCGGCGAACGGCGGCTGGGTCATGAAGTCGGTGATGGCCTGGCCCTTGTCCACGCCGCGGGGCTTGGCTTCGAACACGAACTTGCCCTCCATGAGTTCCAGGCCGTGCACCTTGCGCAGTGCGGTGAGCATGGTTTCGCGGCAGAGGTCCTCCAGGTGCGGTGCCAGCCGGTAGTGCAGGGCCACGCTGGCGCGCTTGGGCTCGACCAGCAGGCCGGCGTACTGCACGGCCAGTTGCGTGGCGGCCTGCAGCACGGGCTCCAGGTTGGGCGGGGCGATGGCCGGGCGCGAGCCGTCGGCCAGGCGGTACTGCGATCCGTGCTCGCTGGCCACGGGCAGGCACAAGGGGTCCAGGAAATGGTCGATATCGCTTTCGCGCCGGCCTGTGACGATGGCCAGTGCGCCATCGAGGTGCGTGCTCAGTGCCGCGAGGGTGGGTACGAGGCCCGAGGAGATGCGCACGGCCTCGGGCCGGGGCGCCATCTCGGTGAGGGTGCCGTCGAAATCAAGGAAAAGCGCATGGGCTGGTGTCAGGGATGGGAGCAGCTGCATGTGGCGGCACCTTAGCAGACGGGTCGGTGCCTTGCCAGCGTGCCACAGATGCTGTGCGGGCACCTCGACAGCGCCCCGTTCGCGCCGCGAAGCCGCGCCAGGCTTGGGCCTGCGCGCAATGGGGGCTTGCAAACCGCGCGCTGCATCCCCATTGTCACAAGATGAAAATGGCCATTTGTCTTACAAGCAGCACCACCCGCCCAGCGCACGCTGCGGCGTGCTCCACGGAGATTTTCGCGTGACCGAAGAAGCATCACCCCACATCGTCTGCCCCCACTGCCACACCACCAACCGCGTCAAGCGCGCCGACTTGGAGCAAGCCCCCGATTGCGGCAGTTGCCACCAGCCCCTGTTTGCCGGTGCGCCCGTGGCACTCGACGGCACCTCGTTCGACAAGCACATCGGCCGCAGCCACCTGCCGGTGGTGGTGGATTTCTGGGCACCCTGGTGCGGCCCCTGCCTGCAGATGGCACCGGCCTTCGCCCAGGCCGCGCGCGACCTGGAACCCCAGGTGCAACTGGCCAAGCTCGACACCGAGGCCCACCAGGCGATCGCGGGCCGCTTCGGAATCCGCAGCATCCCGACCATGATCGTCTTCAAGGAAGGGCGCGAGGCCGCTCGCGTCTCCGGTTCTATGAACGCCAGCGACATCGCGCGCTGGGTGCGCAGCGTGGCCTGAAGTGAGCACCCCCTGAGTCGCTTCGCGCCTTCACCCCTCTCTCGCATTGCTGCGCAATGCGGGAGGGGGACGCCCCCAGCGCGGCGGGGCGGCCCTTGCGCGGGGGCGCTGGCTTGGGCCGCGCCAGTTTCCATGCGTCCCGGGTGGCGCGAGCGCATTGAATCAACAACCGGCTCCTCAGCGGACGCCCAGGGCGTGGTCCAGCGAGATGCTGCCGGCACCGCGCCCCGCCAGGTACAGCAGCAGCCCGGCCCATGACAGGTGCGTGGGCCAGGCATCCGGGTAGACGAAAACCTGGATCACCAGCGTCATGCCCAGCAGCGCCAGTGCCGACAGGCGCGTGCACAGGCCCAGCACCAGCAGCACCGGGAACACATGCTCGGCCACGGTGGCCATCTGCGCGGCCAGCTCGGGCGGCAGCAAGGGCAGCTTGTACTCCTCGCGGAACAGCAGGTAGGCGCTGTCCGAGATGGTGAACCAGCCCTCGACCTTGGTGCGCGCCGACAGGAAGAAGATGGCGGCAATGCCCAGGCGATTGACCAGGGCCAGCAGGCTGTGCGGCGTGAGCCATGCCATGCCATCGGCCAGCCGGCCCAACCAATGCCGGGGTCCGGTGGAGGGTGCCGTGGGTGTGGCCTGGGGATAGGGCGTGGTGTTCATGGTGTGTTCTCGGGAAGGTGGGATGGGGCGCACAGGGCGCCGGCCTGCAGCAACTGCGCCATCAGTGCGGTGAGGTCGGCTTCGGGCTCTGCCTGCAGCGCCTGGGTTGCGGCAAGCTCCAGCGGCAGGCCCGCGGTGCAGGCGTCCAGAAAGGCCACGCCCGCGCGCGACAGCAGGGTCCATTGCACGGCCGCCTCGGGGCGGGTGAGCAGGGCGCCATCGCCGGTCCAGGGCAGCTCAGCCTCCATGGGCGTGCCTTCGCGCTGGCGTTGCCAGAGTTCGCTGGCCGGATGGTCCTCGCTCCAGGCCCAGCGCGCGGCGGGGTGCGGCGCCAGGCACAGGCCGGCCAGGGCTTCGGGCGGCTGCGAGGCCAGCCAAGCTGCGTCGAGCACGGGTGCATCGGCCGCGAGGTGGCTTTCGGTCCAGCAGCGGTCCAGGTGGGCCACCGCGGGCAGGTAGGGCAGGCCGGCCGCCGGCCCGAAGCTGCGCAAGAACTCCGCCAGGCCCTGGCCATAGGCCATGAGCCGGGAGTCTTCCGGCGGGTTCTCCTGAACAAACCGGTCTGCCGCCGCACGGAACCAGTCTTCGCCGACCAGCGCGCAGACGGTGGGGTAGTTGGCCTGCAACGCATCGATGCAGGCCTTGCGCACGGTGTTGCGGTACACGGCGAAGCCGGGTTGCGACTGCAGGGCCGAAAGCCATGCTGCAGCCTGCATGGGGCCGCCGGTGCCGGGCAAAAGCGCATCGGCCAAGCCGTCCTGGAATGTGCTCAATTGCATGGCAGGGCCTCGGTCAGAGCCCGATGGGCGCGGTTGCGCTCGGCCAGCAGTACCTCGAACGCCGGCAACTGGTCGTCGCGCTCGATCAGGGTCGGCAGCGGGCCGGTGGCTGCGATCACGCGCTGGTACAGCCGCCAGACGGCATCGGCCACCGGTGCATCGTGGCTGTCGATCAGCAGGGCGTTGCCCAGCGACGGGTCGGCCTGGTGGCCGGCCAGGTGGATCTCGGCCACGGCATGCAGGGGAAAGGCATCGAGGTAGTCCTCGGCGTGGTTGCCCAGGTTGTGGGCGCTCACATGCACATTGTTCACGTCCAGCAGCAGGCGGCAGCCGGTGCGCTGCACCAGCTCGGTCAGGAAATCGGTCTCGGACCAGTCATGGCCCTCGATGTGCAGGTAGTGCGTGGGGTTTTCGATGGCGATGGGGCGCTGCAGCACGTCCTGCGTGCGCGCGATGTTGGCAGCTATGCGTGCCAGCGCCGCATGGGTGCGCGGAAATGGCAGCAGGTCGGGCAGGTAGTGGCCGCGCCAGGTGGACCAGGCCAGGTGCTCGGAGACGATGACCGGCTCGATGCGCCGGGCCAGTGCCGCCAGCCGTGCGAGGTGGCCTTCATCGGGCGGCGCATCGGCCGCCAGCGACAGCGACACCCCGTGCAGGGCCACCGGATGCCGCGCACGGATGGCTTCGAGCCAGGCCAGGCGCGGGCCGCCGTCGGCCAGGTAATTCTCGGGGTGAACCTCCCACCACAGGCCGGGGTCGGTGCATTGCACAGCCTCGGTGTAGTGCTGGGGCTTGAGCCCCAGGCCCGCGGTGGGATGCGTTGGCATAGTGCTGGGCAAGTGCGCTGGATCAGCTCTTCATGGGCGTGAGCGAGCCCATGCCCTTGGGCGTCTTGATCGACGCGCAGGTGCCGGCGGGCACGAACTTCCAGGCATTGGCCTGGTAGTCCACCTTCGAGGTGCCGGCACAGGTGGTGCCGGCGCCTGCGGCGCAATCGTTCTTGCCGGCCATGGACACGCCATAGCATTTCTCCATGGCAGGCTTGGCTGCGGCATCCGTGGCGGGCTTGGTCTGTGCGATGGCTGCGCCGGATGCAAGGGCTGCAAGCGCCAGGGCGCCGAGGCTGAGGGTGCGTGAAGTCATGGCGGGTTCTCCGAAAAATAGAAAAGTGTTGGTACGAACATGCAGACCGGAGTGCTTGTGCGGTGCGCACCGTGGCGGCCGATCTGCGTTGTAATTCGCAGTGGCAGGCGGGCGGGTTACACCGGCCACAAAAAAAGAGCACAACAAATTTTTCTGCCCCGCTGTAACCGGGCGGCCCGTGGTTGCGAATACCTGTCAGGGAGAGAGCATGGACATCGAAGAAAGGCTGCGCGGTTTGCTGTTGTTGGGGCTGGACGCCGATGCAGCGGCCTACCAGCGCTTCCTCAAGGAGCTGAGTGCCCACCTGCGCGCCTTTTTGCGCCGCCGGCTGGCGCAGCGGCCCGACGAGGTGGAGGACCTGGTGCAGGAGACGCTGCTGGCGGTGCACAACCAGCGCCACACCTACCGGCCCGAGATGCCGGTGACGGCCTGGGCGCATGCGATCGCGCGCTACAAGCTCATCGACTGGCTGCGCTCGCACCGGGTCAAGGAAGGGCTCAACGACCCGCTGGACGATGCTAACGAGATGTTCTCGACCAGCGACAGCGATGCGGCCCAGGCCCGGCGTGACCTGGGCCAGTTGCTGCAGACGCTGCCGGACCGCCAGCGCTTGCCCATCGTGCATGTGAAGCTCGAAGGCCTGTCGGTGGTGGAGACGGCGCAACTCACGGGGCTGTCGGAATCGGCAGTCAAAATCGGCGTGCACCGGGGACTCAAGGCCCTGGCCGCCAAGATCAGGGGAATGGCATGAGAACCGAAGAATTGATCCAGTTGCTGGCCACCGATGCCGGGCCGGTGCCGGCCCGGGCCATCGAGCGCCGCTTTGCCGTGGCCTCGGTCGCAGGCATCGCCGGGGCGGCCGTGCTCATGGCCGCGGTGTTCGGCGTGCGGTACGATCTGGTGCAGACCATGGGCCTGCCCATGTTCTGGGGCAAGCTGGTGTTTGCCGCCGCGCTGGCTGCCGCCGGTATCGCCCTGCTGCGCCGCATGGCGCGCCCGGGCATGGCGGTGGGCCGTGCAGCGGCCTTGCTGGCCGTGCCCCCGCTGCTGCTGTGGGGCATGGCGGCGGGCGCCCTGTCGCAGGCCGATCCGGCCGAGCGCATGGCGCTCATCCTGGGCAGCACCTGGCGCAGTTGCCCGTTCAACATCGCGCTGCTGTCGGTTCCGGCCTTCATCGCCAGCTTCTGGGCCTTGAAGGGTGCGGCCCCCACGCGCCTGGGCTGGGCTGGAGCGGGTGCCGGCCTGCTGTCGGGTGCACTGGGGGCGCTGGTCTATGCGCTGCATTGCCCCGAAATGGCCTCTCCCTTCATCGCCGTGTGGTACCTGGCTGGCATGGCCTTGCCCACGGCGCTGGGCGCCGTGCTCGGGCCCCGCCTGCTGCGCTGGTAGCCCAGGCCCTCAGGCAGGGTTGGCGGCCAGCCACTGCGCCACGGCCTGTACGCGTGCCTGGTGGATCAGGTCGCCGACCTGCGGACCGCTCAGGCCCTTGGCGGCGGCCTTGGCTGCAATCTCCCGCGTGACCACCGACTGCGCGGCGGCCAGCACGGCCAGCAGGCGCGGGCGCTGCGGGTAGGGGTTGTCTTCCATGCCCAGGCGGCCACGCGCATCGCATTCGCAGGCCAACAGGATGTCGGGCAGCCGGCCTGGCTTGCGCAGCGCGTCGCAGCGCTCCAGCAGGCGCACCAGTGGGGCGGCAGCCAGATCGCCGCTGCGGTGGATGTTGCCGTGCTCGCGCGCCACCACGTCGGCGATCTCGCGGCAGTCCACGGGCACGCGCAGGCGCTCGGCCAGGTCCTGCAGCAGCTCGGCGCTGCGCCGCTCGTGGTCGATGTGGCGTGGCAGCACGTCAACGGGTGTCGTGCCCTTGCCCAGGTCGTGCGCCAGGCAGGCAAAGCGCACGGTGAGGGGCGCATCGAGCCGCGCCGCCATGTCCAGCACCATCATCAGGTGGATGCCGGTATCCACCTCGGGGTGGTGCTCGGCGCGCTGGGGCACGCCCCACAGGCGTGCCACTTCGGGCAGCAGCACCTGCAAGGCGCCACACTCGCGCAGCACCTCGAACATGCGCGAGGGTTTCGCTTCCATCAGCCCGCGTGCGAGTTCCTGCCACACGCGCTCGGGCACCAGGTGGTCCACTTCGCCCTCGGCCACCATCTGTCGCATCAGCTCCAGGGTTTCCGGCGCCACGCTGAAGTCGGTGAAGCGCGCGGCGAAGCGCGCCAGCCGCAAGATGCGCACCGGGTCTTCGCAGAAGGCATCGGTCACATGGCGCAGCAGGCGCGCCTGCAGGTCCTTCTGGCCGTGGTACGGATCGATCAGGGTTTTCGGATCTTCGGGGCTTTGGGCGATGGCATTGATGGTCAAGTCGCGCCGCGAGAGGTCTTCCTCCAGCGTCACCTCGGGCGAGCTTTCCACCACGAAGCCGCGGTAGCCGCGCCCGCTCTTGCGTTCGGTGCGCGCCAGCGCATACTCCTCGCGCGTCTCCGGGTGCAGGAAGACCGGGAAATCGCGGCCCACGGGCAGGTAGCCCTCGGCCAGCATCTGCTCGGGCGTGGCGCCCACCACCACCCAGTCGTGGTCATTCACGGGGCGCCCGAGCAGCGCGTCGCGCACGGCGCCCCCTACCATGTAGATTTGCATGGCGGCAGTGTAGGGGAGCGGCCGGCAAGAGCGCCAATACGTTGTCAGGCCGTATAGTGCGTCCCTCACCAGCCCACGGTCGGCGCCATGTCCATCTCCTCGTCCCTCACCATCGCGCAACCCAATCCCGACGGCAGCATTCCCGTGCCCACGCCGCCCGATGCTGCCGCCAATGCCGCGGCCGAGGCCCTGCAGCGCGAAGCGCAGTTCGAGGCGATGCAGGCCCAGCTGGAGACCCTGCAGGAGATCCTGGCCAAGCCGCTCAACGAGATCCTGGCCGACCGCGACAAATTCAAGGAGACCGCCGCGGCCTGGGATTCCTTTGGTGCCATGTGGATGCTGTCGCAGCGCGCCATGAAGCGCGTCGCGCTGGACCTGGCGGCCCAGCAGGGCGTGGACGAGGACGAGGTGGTGGCCCGCGCCATGCGCCATGCCAATGCAGTGCTCAATGGCGATGGCGAGGACCTCGGCGGCATCGTCGCCCAGGTCCAACTGGCGCACATCGCGCGCCACCGGGCGCTGCTGCGCAAGCAGTTCCGGTAGGCCGCTTCTAGGAAAACACCGGCCGGAAGAAGCTGCGCTCGTAGCTGATGATGCAATCGGTCTCTTGCGCATAGCGAAAGGCCGCCTGGCAGTCAGCATCTTCCATGGACCGCTGGCGGTAGACCTCGTAGCTCGCCAGGCTCTCGAAGGTGAACAGCGCCAGCGCGATGTTGTTGGCGCCCTCGCTGGGCATGAAGTAGCCGTGGTGCTGGCCGCCGAATTTCTCGACCAGAGGGATCCACAGCTTGCCGTAGTGCTCGAATTCCTTGAGCTTGGACGTGTTCAGCACGTAGCGCAGGTAGATGGTGACGGCCATGCGCTGCTCCTCAAACGTGGCGCAGCCGGTAGGGCTCCTCGAAGTCGAGGAAATCCTTCTCGGCCAGGGCATCGTCGATCCAGGCCTTGACGCCGGGCAGGGCGCGCACGCGCTGCACGTAGGCGGCGATCTGCGGTGGCAGGGGCAGGGCGTAGCTGTGCAGGCGCATGCACACCGGGGCAAAGTAGGCGTCGGCAATGGTGAACTCGCCGAACAGCAACGGGCCGCCATGCTCTTCGAGCAGGGCGCTCCACATGGCCACCAGGCGCTCCACGTCGGCGCGCACGGCGGCCTTGTCGCGCCAGATCAGCGCGCCGGTCTCGGCCAGATCGGCCTCGACGTTCATGGGGCAGTTGCCGCGCAGGGCGGTGAAGCCGCTGTGCATTTCGGCACACACGCTGCGGGCGCGGGCGCGCGCCTTGGCGTCCGCAGGCCAAAGCTTCTTGTCGGGATGGGTTTCGGCCACGTACTCGGCGATGGCCAGGGTGTCCCAGACGACCAGGTCCGCGTCCACCAGCACTGGCACCTTGCCTGTGGGGCTCACGGGGCCGATGGCCCGCTTGAACTCCGAATCGGCTTCGAAACTGTCGAAGCGCACGCGGATTTCTTCAAAGTCGATGCCGGCCTGGCGCAGCAGCACCCAGGGGCGCATGGACCACGAGGAGTAATTCTTGTTACCGATGTAGAGCTTGGGCATGGTGGCACTCGGATGGTGATTGCAAAGGGAGGCAAGACTTCCATGCTAACGCTCCCCAGGAGCCTGCATCAATGACCGATCAAAGGGCTTTTGATGCAATTCATGCATCAAAGCCGAACTTGTCCCCTTTTTTGCAACGCTTGAAAACGGGGTGGTGCGGCACAATCGATGGTTTTGCGGGCAGTGCTCTCTTTCGACCCCTCTGGGTCGGTGTCGTTGATGCGGTCGTCGTCTTTTTTGTATTTTTTCTTCAGGGCCCTGTGCCTGCTGACGCTGGTGGCCGTGCTGCCCGCTGGTGCCCAGGCGGCGGCGGAGCGCGATGTGCCGGCCTCCCTCTCCGTGAAGGCTGGCGGCATGCCCATCGTGCCGTTCATGGGCATGTTCGAGGACAAGGGCCGCACGCTGGACATCGAACAGGTGCGCACCCCGGAGCACGAGGCCCGCTTCGCCTACCCGGACAATCCCCTGAAGGGCGCCGAATCGGACCGCGTGCTCTGGTTCCGTGTGCGCCTGCAACTGGCCGACCCGGCCGATGCCCTGCGCGAGTTTCTGCTGCTGGTGCCCACCGTGTCCACGCACGAACTGCGCTTTTACGGCCCTTACAACGCCCAGGGACGTGCGCTGGCCGAGCCCGTGGTGACCGGCATGCGCCACCCCTGGGCCACGCGCCCGGCGGATTCGGAACAGATGGCCTGGCGCTTCAGGCTGCCCGACGACCAGGTGTACACCGTGTACTTCCGGGTCGAATCGACCTTTGCCCGCTTCTACGCAGCCCGTGTCTGGGACCTCGCGGACTACCTGCAGGACACCCAGGACAAGCGCATGTTCGATGGCGTCTGCTATGGCCTGCTGATGGGCCTGGCGGTCTTCAGTACGGTGATGCTGCTGGTGTTCCGCGAGAGCATCTATGCCTGGTATCTGGTGTCGTGCATCGGCGCGCTGCTCGCGCTCGCGGGCTTCAACGGGCACACGCTGCGCTACCCGTTCGCCCACTGGCCCGCGGCCGCTGGCTTCTTCTACAGCATGGCGCCGCCCCTGTGGGCCATTTCCAAGCTGATGTTCGGCCGCAGCCTGTTGCGCCTGGCGGACTATGCACCGCGCGTGGACAAGGTGGTGCTGGCCATGGTGGCCGCGCTGGCGCTGGCGGCGGTCTATGGCCTTCTTGGGGCCCATCCGCTGTGGCTCTTCCGCCTGGTGCAGGCCTCGGTGGTGGCCTCCACCGTGGTGCTCACGGTGGGCGCCGTGCTGGCCATGCGGCGGCGCTACTGGCCGGCCGTGTTGTACAGCCTGGGGGTCACCATCCTGCTCCTGGGCATCTGCGCCATCATCGTCGCCAGCTGGGGCTGGGTGGCCTGGACACCCCAGCAGATGGACATGACGCAGACCGTGCTGGTGGCCGAATCCATCGTTTTCGCGGCGGCCATGGCCTCCCGGGTGCGCCTGCTGCGCCGGTCCGAGGAAGCGCTGACCGTGCGCACCCAGGAATTGGTCGAGGCCCTGGGCACCGATGCGCTCACCGGCGCCGCCAACCGCGCGGGCCTGACCAGCCATGGCGAGGCCGCCGTGCGCGCCGGCCAGCCCTTTGCCCTGCTGTTGCTGGACCTCGATGGTTTCAAGGGCGTCAACGACACCTACGGCCACGCCGCGGGCGACGCCGTGCTGGTGGCCATGGTGCGCCGCCTGCGCACCCAGCTGCGCGCGGGCGATCTGGTGGCGCGCCTGGGCGGTGACGAATTCGCGGTGTTGATCGCCGGCAGCCCGCCGCGCGAGGTGATCGCCGCCATGGCCCGGCGCATGGCCGCCTGCGCCGCCGAGCCCCTGGCTTTCGAAGGCCGCTCCCTGGTGGTGGGCATGAGCCTGGGCATCGCCTGCCACCCCGCGGATGGCAGTACCCTGGCCGAACTGTTGCGCGCCGCCGACAGCGCCATGTACACCTGCAAGCGCCGCCCCGAAGGCGGAGACTGCTACGCATTCGCCTCGGAACTGCAGGCAGGCTGAGCCTTTTTGGGGGCCAATTCGTCACCGGCCATGAAAAAGGGCGCACACCCATGCCAGGGCCACCGTTGAACTGGCTTTGCCAGGCCAGGGGTGGCGCGTCCCCCTGGGGGGAAGGCGCGAAGCGCCTCAGGGGGGCCGCCTAGACAGGCCAGACCACCCCGTTGTCGTTCAGGATCGCGTCCAGCGGCGCATCCCAGGATTCCGGCTCGAACTCGTCCAGGTAGCCATTGGTGAAGCCCAGGCCCACGGTGAAGGGCTTGGGCTGCAGCGTGGCCAGGGTACGGTCGTAGAAGCCGCCGCCATAGCCCAGCCGGTAGCCGCCGGGCGCATAGCCCACGCAGGGCACGAACAGCAGGGTGGGCACGATGACCTCGGTGTCCTTGGGTTTGGGGATGCCGTAGGCATCCTCTTCCATCGGGCAGCCGGGGTACCAGGCGTGGAAGGTCAGGGTCTTGTGCTGCTTGTTGACCACCGGCAGGCCGATGCGGCGCAGCTGTGGCTCGTCCAGCAACTCGCCGTCTTCCTTCCAGCGGTGCAGGGCGGGCAGCGGGTCGAACTCCCCCTTGATGGGCCAGTAGGCGCCGATTACCGTGTCGGGCCGGTTCACCAGCCAGATGCGCATCACTTGCTGTAACAAATCGGCCCGATGTAACCGATCTGGCAAATTCAGGCGTTCTTCTATCAAGGCGCGCCGCAGGGCTGCTTTGTCCATCAGATAATTCCCCCATGCAATTGACTCAGATTCTGACACCGCTGCTGGTCAGCGCCTTGCTGGCCACTGCCGCGCCCCTTGTCCAGGCGCAAACCAAGGCCGACGATACCCTGCTGGAGATGCAGCAGGCGTTCAAGCGTGGCGACCGCAAGAAACTCGAGCAATTGTTGCCCGCCGCGCGCGGCCACGTGCTCGAGCCCTGGGCCGGCTACTGGGAGCTCAAGCTGCGCCTGGGCGAGGCACCGCCCTCGGAGATCCAGTCCTTCATGCAGCGCTATGCCGGCAGCTACCAGGAAGACCGCATGCGCAATGACTGGCTGCTGCTGCTGGGCCAGCGGCGCGACTGGGCGCAGTTCGCCGAGCAGCACCCGAGCTACCGCATGTCCGACGACCGCGAGGTGCGCTGCTATGCGCTGTTGATCGACGACATCAAGGGCAGCCCCCAGCCCGGGGCCGCCGAGGACATCAAGCGCAGCTGGTACGCGCTGCGCGATGCCGACGATGGCTGCACCCATGCGGCCAGCCAGTTCTACGCGACCAAGAAGATCAGCGCCCTGGACGTCTGGCGCAAGGCGCGCTTCGCGGTGGACGCCAACCGGCCCCGCGTGGCCCGCAATGCGGTGGAGATCGTCGCCCCCGATGCCGTGGCCCAGGTCAAGGAGCTCATGGACGCACCCACCAAGTACCTCACGGCCCGTGCCACGGCCCGGGGCCAGGTGCGACAGGAGCTGGTGACGCTGGCCCTGATCAAGCTCGCCGCCGGCGATCCGGACAACGCCGCGGCCCAGCTCGACGGCAAGTGGGGCGTGCACCTCTCGCCCGAGGAGCGCAACTGGGTCTGGGGCGTGATCGGCAAGCAACTGGCCCAGAAGCTGTCGACTGAAGCCAACGCCCATTTCGCCAAGATCACCCGGGATGCCGACCTCAACGATGACCTGCTGGGCTGGAAGGTGCGCGCCGCCCTGCGCGCCGGCCAGTGGAAGGTGGTGCGCAAGGCCATCGATGCCATGAGCGAGGAAGGCCGCCAGGACAGCACCTGGGTGTACTGGAAGGCCCGCTCCCTGCTGGCCGGCAAACCGAGCGAGGCCGAGCGCGCCGAAGCCCGCCAGCTGCTCGAAGGCATTGCCAGCACGCGCGGCTTCTACGAGCAACTGGCCACGGAGGAACTGGGCCAGCGCATCACCATGCCGCCGGCACCCACCCCGCTCACGCCCGAGGAAAAAGCGGCTGCGCGCGCCAACCCGGGCCTGAACCGCGGGCTGTACGCGATCTTCCTGGGCCTGCGCGCCGAGGGCGTGCGCGAGTGGAACTACGCCACCAACCTGCATGTGCCAGGGGGCATGCCGGACCGCGAATTGCTGGCCGCCGCCGACTTCGCCTGCGCGCGCGAGGTCTGGGACCGCTGCATCAACACCAGCGAGCGCACGCGCAGCGTGATCGAGACCAGCCAGCGCTTTCCCACGCCGTTCCGCGCCGCCGTGGTCGAGCGCGCCACCGGCATCGGGCTGGACCCGGCCTATGTCTACGGCCTGATCCGCCAGGAAAGCCGCTTCATCATGGATGCGCGTTCGCACGTGGGCGCCTCGGGCCTGATGCAGGTGATGCCCGCCACGGCGCGCTGGACGGCCAAGAAGATCGGCATGAACAACTTCACGGCCGACCAGATCAACGACCGCGACACCAACATCGCCATCGGCACGGCCTACCTCAAGCTCGCGCTCGATGATTTCGCGGGCTCCATGCCCATGGCTGCAGCCGCCTACAACGCCGGCCCCGGCCGGCCGCGCAACTGGCGCAACGGCCCGGTGCTCGACGCCGCCATCTGGGCCGAGAACGTGCCCTTCGGCGAAACCCGCGACTACGTGAAGAAGGTGCTCGCCAACACCACCAACTATGCCGCCATGCTCACCGGCCAGCCCCAGTCGCTCAAGGGCCGCCTGGGAACGATCGGCCCGCGCGACGCCGCCGCGCCCGAGGTGAACAAGGATCTGCCGTAAGCAGCAGAACGGCCCCCTCGGGGGCCGTTCCTTTTCAGACTTCCGACCACATTCGCAGCAGGTTGTGGTACTGGCCCGTGAGGGCCACGGTTTCCTCGGTTTCGCCCAGGCGCCCCCGCAGCTTCTGGATGGTCTGGTCCAGCTCGAACAGCATGGCGCGGCGCGCATCGTCGCGCACCATGCTCTGCACCCAGAAGAACGAGCACACGCGCTCGCCGCGCGTGACCGGCTCCACGCGGTGCAGGCTGGTCGAGGGGTAGAGGATCAGGTCGCCCGCGGGCAGCTTGACCTCGTGCGCGCCATAGGTATCCACCACCACCAGCTCGCCCCCTTCGTAGTCCTCGGGTTCGCACAGGAACAGCGTGCACGACAGGTCGGTGCGCAGCGCCGCCCCGTGGGGCAGGGGGCGCATGGCGCCATCGACGTGCAGGCCATAGGTCTCGCCGCCCGCGTAGCGGTTGAACAGGGGCGGCACGGTGCGCAGCGGCAGCGCAGCGGCGAAGTACAGGGGATGCGCGGCCAGCGCCTGCTGAATGAGGCGCCCCTGCTCCAGCGCCACGGGCGAGTTCTCGGGCAGTTGGCGGTTGTGCTTGACCCGCGCCCCCTGTGCGCCCACGGTGGCCCGGCCGTCCACCCAGTCGGCAGCATCGATGGCCGCGCGCATGGCGCGCACCTGCTCGGGCGTGAGGACGTTGGGGATGTGCAGCATCATGGCAAATGTCTCCAGAAACGGGAAGGCCCCGGGGTTGCCGGGGCCCTTGGATGGTAGGCAGCTTTCAGGCGGTCATCTTGCGTTCGATCAGAACGTGAAGTTGGCCGTCAGGCGTGCCGAACGGGGGATGCCTGGCGTATAGCGATAGCCGCTCTTGTTGATGGCGGCCACATAGTCCTTGTCGGCCAGGTTGTACACGTTGAGCTGGATGTCCAGGTTCTTGTTGATGCGGTAGGAGGCCATGGCATCGAAGACCCAGTAGGCCTCGGTGTAGGCAGGCGTGCCCACGGCGCCGTCGGTGCCGCGCAGCAGCTTGCCGGCATAGCGTGCGCCGCCGCCGATCGTCACGCCGAAGGGCAGGCGGTAGGTGGTCCACAGCGAGAAGGCGCTCTTGGGCGTGTAGGCCAGCGCGGTGCTGCCATCGGCCGTCTTGGGCGCGCCGCTGAGCACCTTGGTGTCCATGGTGGTGTAGCCCGCGCTCAGCGACCAGTCGTTGGTGATGGCGCCGATGGCGGTCAGCTCCAGTCCTTGCACGCGCTTCTTGCCGGTCTGCACGAAGTTGGCGGCGTTGGTCGGGTCGGTCTCGATGTCGTTGGACACATCGGTGCGGTACACCGCGCCGGCCAGGGCCAGGCGGCCGCCCAGCACGTCCCACTTGGTGCCGACCTCGATGGTCTTGGCCTTCTGCGGCTCGAACTTGGGGTTGGCCGCGTTGTTGGCGGCTGCGCTCAGCTGGTTGTTGGCACCGCCCGGGGGCTGGGCCGAGGTGGCATACAGCGCATACACGCTGCCGTTGCTGGCAGGCTTGTAGACCACACCGAGCTTGGCGCCGATGAGCGTGTCCGACAGGCTGACCGACGAGGGTGTGAGCACGCCGGCTGGCAGCGCGCCCTGCGTCACGGCGTCGAAGTCGGTCTTGAAACGGTCCACGCGCAGGCCGCCCGTGACCTGCCACTCGGGCGACAGCTTGGCGGTGTCGAACAGGTAGGCGGCCACGGTGTTGGTCACGCCCTTGGACCAGGCGCCGTTGGCGATGCGGTTGAAGCCCGCCACGTTCGGGTTGGGGTTGTACAGGTTGGCCGCAGGCAGCGAACCGGCCGGCGCATACGTGGTGTTCACGCTGGCAAAGCCCTGGCCGTAGTAGCCCAGGTTGGTCTGCTCTTCGCGCGACAGCTCGAGCCCGGCCGCCAGGTCATGCTGCACCGAACCGGTGTTCACGGTGGTGGTCAGGCTGGTCTGGTTGACGGCGATCTTGTTGACCTGGTTGACGTTGGTCGGCAGGTTGCGCGTCACGGTCCAGGTGGACGGATCGTTCGGGTTCGGCGTGGCCAGCAGGGCCGAGGCGGCCGTGAGCGCACCGGTGGCCGGGAAGCCGCCGCCCATGAAGGCCGTCAGCCGGTAGTCGTTGTGCGTACGGCCGAAGCGCGTGGTGTTGCGCAGCTTCGTGCCCGAGGCGAAGTCGTGCTCGATGCGCGCCGTGACCATGTCCATGTCCACGTCCGCATAGTCCGAGGTCGTGCCATAGAAGTTGCTCGAATCCACGCGCGCCGCGGTGTTCAGGAAGGGGCGGCGGTTGGCAAGGGCCAGTGCATCCGGCGAGGTGTAGCCGGGCAGGCCGATGGTGGGCACGCCGCCATCGGGCATGTTGTCCTGCTTGACGTGCAGGTAGTTCAGGAACACGCGGGTGGGCGAGTTCAGGCCCAGGGCCAGCGAGGGCGCCACGCCCCAGCGCTTGTTCTTGACCAGGTCGCGGCCGGCCACGCCGGAGTCCTCGGTCATCACGTTCAGGCGGAAAGCGGCGCCGGGGTAGGCTTCCAGGGCCTTGTTCCAGTCCACCGTGCCGCGCTTGTAGGAGGCGCTGCCCGCGCCCAGCGAGGCTGCGAAACTGTTTTCCAGCGTGGGCTGCTTGCTCACCAGGTTGATGGCGCCCGTGGGGGCCGTGCGGCCGTTGTCGGTGCCGGCCGGGCCCTTGACCACTTCCACCTGCTGGATGTTGAACACGTCGCGCGAGACCGCGCCCAAGTCGCGCACACCATCGACGAAGATGCTGCTGGAGCTGTCGAAGCCGCGCATGTAGATCGCGTCGCCGGTGCTGGTGTTGCCGTTCTCGCCCAGGAAGAAGGTGCTGGCGCCGGGGGTGTTGCGCAGGGCTTCGGTCAGGGTCGAGGCGGCCTGCTCGCGCAGCACCTGCTCCTTGACGACGGAGATGGTCTGGGGTGTGTCCAGCAGCGGCTGGGTGAACTTGGGCGAGGAGACCGTGCCGGCCTTGTAACCCGCATCGCCTGCCGATTCGACCTTGACCTCCGGCAGGGTGGCGCTGGAGGCGGTCTGTGCCTGGACGGGCATGCCCAGTGCCACGAGGGCCGCTGCTGCAGCCATGCCGACGGGGGTGACGCGCGCGCCCGCGGCGGGGTGTTTGCGGCTCTTGATGTATGTAGTGTTGTGCGCCATGAAAGGTCCGTAGGAGTGAGAAACCGGAACTTGGCTGGCTACAGGGACTACATACAGGAGCGCGCGGCAAAAGCTGCTGCTGCCGCGGGTGTCGGTCGGTGTTGGCTGGCTGAGAACCCGCGCAGCCGAACATGCAGAAGGCTTGCAGGAATGTCAAATGATAACAATTATCATTTGACAATGGTTGCATCTGGCTGCAACGGAGCCCGTGGGCTGGCCAAAAAGTGGCCCGATGTGGCACCGTGGCAACATGCCGAGGTGCGGCAGGGCGCGCAGGCGCGGCCTGCGAGTCTTCAGGCGTTGTGCAGCATGTCGCCCCGGCGCATGGCGGCTCCCGAGCGGACCAGTTCGTCCATCAGGCCGGCGAGCCATTCGCCCTCCGCCTGGTCAGCGAAATGCCGGTTGTGCAGCATGCCGAAGTAGGGCGTGGCCTGTGTCCAGGACCGGAGGTCGGCCAGGCTGATCTGCTGCCATTCGAGCAGCTTGTACTTGAGCAGTACCTTGGCAGCATAGAGCGCATGCTTGGGCGGGTTGCGCACGAAGCCGTCGAGCCGGCGGCGTGCGCCCTCGATGGCGCGCGGCGCATCGGCGAACACCGGGCCGTGGCCCGGTATCACGGTGCGCGGGGCCAGGCGCTCGATCAGGTCGAGCGTGGCACCCACCTGGGCAAAGGCGTCCTCGCCTTCGAGTTCGGGGAAGACCACGCCGAAGCCGTTCTCCCACAGCGCGTCGGCCGAGATCAGGATGGCATCGCGCGGTTCGAACAGCACGATGGAATGCGTGTCGTGCCCTGGCGCGGCATGCACCTGCCAGGTGCGGTCGCCCAGCAGCACGCAGGAGCCCGGGTCCAGCAGGGTGTCGGCACGGAACGGCGGGCACTGCTGGCCGGTGGGCGTGTAGCTCAGGGCATAGGCGTCCCACTGGCGCACGTGCCGGGCCTGGCCGGGCGGTATGGACGTGAGCACGCGCGGCCAGGCCTTTTGCAGTGCGGCGTTGCCGCCGCAGTGGTCGCTGTGCAGGTGGGTGTTGAGCACCCGGTCCAGCGGCCTGCCGCCCAGGGCTGCCTGCACCAGCGCCACTGTCTGCTCGGCATGGCTGCAGTAACCGGTGTCCACCACGGCCGTGTCATGGTGGCCGATGAACAGAATGTTGTTGGCCGACAGCCAGCCGCGTTCCAGCACGGCGATTTCAGGGGGCAGAAAGGGCGTGGCAGAGGCTGGCGTGGACATCGGGAAGGGACTGGCAGATGGCATGGCGCAGCGGGTGGCCCGCTGCTGCGATCTGCCAGCCTAACCCAGCGCAAGCGCCTGCCGGGTTATCCAAAACCCGTGCGTTGCCGCGCAGATTGCTTCAGAACGTCACACCGGCGCACAGGATCACGTTGGCGTAGGGCGTGCATTCCCCCGTGCGCACCATTACGCGGGCCTCGCGGCACAGGCGTTTGAATTCCTCGTGCGGCAGCGCCTCGGGTGCCACGGGCAGGGTGCACCAGCCGGGCAGGGCACCACCTGCGCGTTCCACGGCCTCGGTGGCGATCACGGCGCGCTCGACCTGCATCTCCGCCAGCACGGCGGCCAGCACGTCGGCCACGGCTGGAATGCCCGGCGTCAGCGCCAGGTCGATGCGCCGCGGGCCCGGCGGAATGGGCAGGCCCACGTCGCCGACCACCAGCATGTCGCCGTGGCCCAGGCAGGCAATGGCGTGGGAGAGCTCGGCATGCAGCAGGGTGGTACGTTTCACAGCGGAATCCAGTCGGGTGGTTGCGGGCTTGCCGCCACGGCGGCCCGGGTGGGGATGGAGGGCTGTGCCCCCGCCTGCGTCACGCACAGGGCGGCGGCGCGGATGCCCTCGCGCACGGCGGCGTTGAGCGGCCCGCCCTGCGCCAGCGCCACGGCCAGCGCACCGAGGAAGGTGTCGCCCGCGGCGGTGGTGTCCACGGCTTGCACGGCCATGCCGGGGTGGTGTGTGCTGCCCAGGGTGTCGGCGGCCACGGCGCCCGCGGCGCCCAGCGTCACCACCACCTGGGCCGGCCCCAGGCCGCGCAGCGTCTGCGCGGCCACGGCGGCATCGGCCACGGTCTCCACGGCCGTGCCGGCCAGGGCGGCGGCCTCGACCTCGTTGACCACCAGCGTGTGCACCAGGGGCCACAGGCCGGTGGGCAGGGGCTGGATGGGCGAGGGGTTGAGCAGCACCCGGCAGTCGGCGGCGAACGCTTGCTGCGCGGCGGCCAGCACCTGGGGCAAGGGGGTCTCGAACTGCAGCACCAGGCTGTGGGCCTGGTCCAGCACGGCGGCAAGCGCCTGCGTGTCGAGTGCGAAGCGGCCATTGGCGCCCGGCACCACGACGATGCGGTTCTGCCCCGTGGCCTCCACGGTGATGGCTGCCACGCCCGTGGTCTCGGTCGGGTCGGTCTGAACCCCGGCATGGGCGATGCCGTCCTGGTCCAGACCCGCGCGCAGCGCGCGGCCATGGGCGTCGTCGCCCACGCGGCCGAACAGGTGCACCCGGGCGCCCTGGCGCGCGCAGGCCACGGCCTGGTTGCCGCCCTTGCCACCGGGCACCAGGTGCAGCGCCTGGGCCAGCACGGTCTCGCCGGGCCCGGGGGCCTGGGCCACCTGCAGCACCAGGTCCATGTTGAGGCTGCCCACCACGGCGATGGTGGGGGTGTCGTTGTGCTCCGTCGCTCCCGTCATGGCTGTGCCTGTGCGGTGGAGGCGCGCACGCGCAGCTCGGGTTGCAGCATGACCTTGCGCGCGTCCTGGCGCTTGCCGTCGATGCGCTCGAGCAGCATGTCCACCGCCAGTGCGCCGATGCGCTGCTTGGGCTGGGCCACGGTGGTCAGCGGCGGGCTGGTGAAGGCGGTGAGTTCGATGTCGTCGAAACCCACGATGGACAGGGCCTCGGGTACGCGCAGGTCGCGCTCGTGGGCTGCGCACAGTGCGCCCATGGCCATCAGGTCGTTGCAGACGAAGACGGCGGTGGGCGGCTGCTGCGCGCGCAGCACGGCGTGCATGGCCTCGTAGCCGCCCTGGCTGGTGAAGTTGCCGTGCCACAGCAGGCCGTCACCGGTGCCGCATCCGGCGTCGGCCAGCGCGGCACGCCAGCCGGCGATGCGCTGCTCGCTGGGCGCAATGCCCTCGGGCCCGCCGATGCAGGCGATGCGCCGGTGGCCCAGCGACAGCAGGTGGCGCGTGGCCAGCAGGCCGCCCTGCATATGGGCGGTCTCCACCAGGTCGCAGGGCTGCTGTTCGGCCAGTTCGATCTCGCGGTCCACCAGCACGGTGGGGATGGACAGGCCCGCGAGCTGCGTGGGCAGTGTGGCGTCGTGCCCGGTGGAGACGACGATCAGCCCGTCGATGCGGCGCTCGGCCAGCACCTGCAGGTAGCTGCCCTGGCGGTGCGCCTCGTCATTGGTGTTGCACAGGATGAGGTTGTAGCCTGCGCCGAAGCAGCGGTCTTCGACCGCGTGCACGATCTCGGCGAAGTAGGGGTTGGAGCTGTTGGGGATCAGCATGCCCAGCGTGCGCGTGTTGTTGCTCTTGAGGCTGCGGGCAATGGCGCTGGGCACGTAGCCCAGTTCTCGGATGGCTTTTTCCACGCGCGCGCGCCCCTCGGGGCTCACGTGGCGTGTGCCGTTGACCACGTGGGACACCGTGGTGACCGATACGTCGGCATGCCGCGCAACGTCCTTGATAGTAGCCATGGAGAAAATCTGGAAACAGGGAATTCGTGGGGATATGGGGGGTCAGGCCGCCGCGCGCCGCTGGCGCAAGGTGTCCACGATGACCGCCGCGACGATCACCACCCCCGTGATGATGCGCTTGCTGGGCTCGCTGGCACCCACCTGGGCCAGGCCCGCTTCCAGCACCGCGATGATCAGCACGCCGAAGGCGGTGTTCACCACCGAGCCGCGCCCGCCCATGAGGCTGGTGCCACCGATCACCACCGCGGCGATCACCTGCAGCTCCATGCCGGTGCCGGCGTTGGGATCGGCCGCCTCCAGCCGTGCGGACTGCATCAGACCGGCCAGGCCGGCGAGCAGGCCAGTCACGGCGAACACGATGACGCGCAGGGGCCGCGGGTCGACCCCGGCCAGGCGCATGGCCTCCTCGTTCGTGCCGATGCCCACCACGCAGCGGCCGAACACCGTGCGCGTGAGCACCAGCTGCGCCACCACCACCAGCACCAGCGCGATCAGAAAGGCCACCGAGATGCCGCCGAACATGGGGGCGGCCAGCCACGAGATCGCGTCGCCCACGTACTGCGTGCGCGAGTCCGTGACCACATAGGCCCCGCCGCGCACGGCTTCGAGCATGCCCAGCGAGACGATGAAGGAGGGCAGGCGCCAGGCCACCGAGACAGCCCCGGTCACCGTGCCGCAGATAAGCCCCGTGGCCAGCGCCAGCAGCGCGGCAGCCGGCACGCTCCATTTCCATTGCACGATGGCCGCGGCCGAGGTGGCGGCGGACAGCGCCATCACCGATCCCACCGACAGGTCGATGCCGGCGATGATGAGCACGAAGGTCATGCCCACCGCCATCACGGCCAGCGCCGGGATCTCGTTGGCGATGGTGACGAAGGTTTCCACGCTCCAGAAGTATTCGGAGAGGGTGGAGAACAGCGCCACCATGCCCGCCAGCACGGCCAGCAGCCCGAGGTAGGTGCCGAGCTGGCTGCGCCAGGCGGGCGTGGGGCGGGGTGCCATGGCGGCGGGGGATGCGGGGGCGTTCATGCGGTGGCGGGAGTGGAAGGGGAAGAATGGCCAGGGGCTTCGCGGCCACCCGGCTCGGAGAATGCAGCGGCCAGCAGCGACTGCTCGGACCACTGGCCGCGCTCGAACACGGCCACCAGGCGCCCGGCGCTCATCACGCCGATGCGGTCGGCCATGGCCATCAGCTCGCGCAGGTCCGACGAGACCATGAGCAGGGCGCGCCCGCTGGCGGCCATGCGATCGAGTTCGCCATAGAGTTCGGCACGCGCGCCCACGTCCACGCCACGTGTGGGTTCGTCGAGCAGCAGCACCAGGCCTTCGCGGTGCAGCCAGCGCGCGAACACCACCTTCTGCTGGTTGCCGCCCGACAGCGTGCCCACCGCCTGCTCGGGGCTGCGGCAGCGGATGCCCAAGGTCTGGACGAAGCCCTGCACCAGGCGGTTTTCCTTGGCGCGCTGCAGCCAGCCCGCGCGCGAGATCGCGGACAGGTCGGACAGCGTGGCGTTGACGCGGATGGGCTGGGCCAGCAGCAGGCCCTGGGACTTGCGGTCTTCCGTGACCAGGCCGACGCCAGCGGCAATGGCCTGCAGCGGCGAGGCAAAGCCGCGCGGCAGCACGTGCGGGGCGCCACCCGCAGTGGATGCATCGGGGTGCAGCGTTACGCTGCCCCGGTCGGCGCGGTCCGCGCCGAACAGCAGGCGCACGAGTTCGGTGCGGCCCGAACCCACCAGTCCCGCCACGCCGAAAACTTCGCCCGCGCGCAGCTCCAGGCTCACGTCCTGCACCGCCGTGCCGCGGCCCATGCCCTGGGCGCTCATCACCACCGGGCCGGCCTTGCGGCGCGGGCGGTGCTCGAGGTCGCTCACGGAGCGGCCCACCATGCGCTGCACGAGGTCGTCCTCGCTCAGGCCGGCCATGGGGCGTGCATCCACCAGGCGGCCGTCACGCAGCACGGCCACGCGGTCGGCGATGCGGCGCAGCTCTTCCAGGCGGTGCGACACATAGACGATGGCCACGCCGCGCGCCGTCAGGCGCGCGATCTGGTCGAACAGGTAGGCGGTCTCGCGCGGGGTGAGCATGGCCGTGGGCTCGTCGAGCACCAGGATGCGCGTGTCGTCCTGCAGATTGCGCGCGATTTCCACCATCTGCTGCTGGCCTATGCCCAGCTGCGAGACGGGGGTGGCGGGGTCGATGCTGTCCAGGCCGATCTTGGCCAGCTGCGCGCGTGCAGCGGTGTGCAGCGCATCGCGCTGCAGCCAGCCCGCGCGGTGCGGCAGGCGGCCCATGAGCAGGTTCTCGGCCACGGTGAGCGTGGGCACCAGGCCCAGCTCCTGCATCACCATGCGCACGCCCAGGCGCTCGGCCTCGCGGCGCGAGGCGGGCGCGTAGGTCTCGCCGGCGAGGCGCATGCCACCGCGCGTGGCCGGCTCCAGCCCGCAGACGATCTTGGACAGCGTGCTCTTGCCCGCGCCGTTCTCCCCCGTGAGCGCCAGCACCTCGCCCGCGTTGAGCGCAAGCGTGATGCCGTCGAGCACGGTGGCGTTGTAATCTTTGCCCACCGCGGCTATGGACAGCAGCGGTGCGGCGGGCGGCGGTGGGAGCGGTCGGTCCATGTCGTCCGGCGGTTGGGTTTTTACTTGCTGCCCTTGGTGACCAGCACCACCTCGGTCTTCACCTCGGCGGGCAACTGGGCCTGGGGCGTCTTGGCGGCGATGGCCTTTTGCGCCAGCTCGATGCCGAACACGGCCTGCTTGGCGGCGTACTGGTCGGCGGTGGCCAGCACGCGGCCATCGGCCAGCATGGGCTTGATGGCGCCGATGTTGTCATAGCCCACCACCTGCACCTTGCCGGTCTTGCCCGCGGCCTTGACGGCGGCCACCACGCCCAGCGCCATGCTGTCGTTGCCGGCCAGCAGGGCCGTGAGGTCGGGGTGCTCACGCAGCATGCCGGCGGCCACGGTGTTGCCCTTCTCGATCTCCCACTGGCCCGACTGCACGCCCACCACGGTGATGCCGGCGGCCTGCATGGCGTCCTTGTAGCCCAGGGTGCGCTGCTGCGCATTGAAGGTGGTGGACACGCCCTCGATGATGCCCACCTTGTCGCCCGACTTGAGCGACTTGGCCAGGTGCTCGCCCACCAGCTTGGCGCCGGCGCGGTTGTCCGGGCCGACGAAGGGCACGGTGAGGTTCTTTTCCTTCAGGGCATCGCCATCCAGGCGGTTGTCGATATTGACCACGATGATGCCCTTGTCCACGGCGGCCTTGACCACAGGCACCAGGGCCTTGGAATCGGCCGGGGCCAGCACGATGGCGCTGACCTTCTGGGCCACGGCCTGCTCGATCATCTTGATCTGGGCGGCCGTGTCGGTCTCGTTCTTGATGCCGTTGGCCACCAGCGTGTATTCGCTGGCGTGGGCCTTCTGGTGCGCCTTGGCGCCGTCTTCCATGGTGCGGAAGAATTCGTTGGCCAGCGACTTCATGACCAGGGCGATCTTGGGCTTGTCCTGCGCCCAGACGGGGCTGGCAAGCATGCCGCCGAGCACGGCAATGGCGGCGGCGGTCTGAACGGAACGGCGGGTGAACTGCATGGTGTCTCCTGTTGGAATGGTGGGCAAGGCACGGCCACCGAAAAGCCGCGCGAAATTGCGCGAAAGCGCCGGCGGCATGCCGGGCCAGTGCGGTGTCGCCCGGCGATCATATCGTCCGCAATCGTTTGCGCAAACGTTTGCTAATCGGTGTTAACCCTGTATTCTCGGAGTCTGGGGGCAGCTTGGAACCTGCCGTGGCGTAGCCGATCGGGCCCTGGCGCCCCCAAAAAAAAGGGCGCCTGGGCGCCGTGGAAAAGGTGGTGCGGCCGGCGCCGGCCGGGGCGTCTAGGCCGTGGGCACGCGCAGCTCGCGCCGCAGGATCTTGCCCACATTGCTCTTGGGCAGCTCGTCGCGGAACTCGATGTACTTGGGGCGCTTGTAGCCGGTGAGGTTTTCCTGGCAGAAGCGGGCCACGTCCTCCTCGCTCAGGGCCGGGTCGCTCTTGATCACGAAGATCTTGATCGCCTCGCCCTGCTTTTCGTCCGGGATGCCGATGGCCGCGCACTCCACCACGCCGGGGCACAGCGAGACGACCTGTTCGAGCTCGTTGGGGAAGACGTTGAAGCCGCTGACCAGGATCATGTCCTTCTTGCGGTCGATGATGCGCGTGTAGCCGCGCTCGTCCATGATGCCGATGTCGCCCGTGCGCATGAAGCCGTCGGCCGTGAAGGCCTTGGCGTTTTCCTCGGGCTGGTTGTAGTAGCCGGTCATCACGTTGGGGCCGCGGATGCAGATCTCGCCCGATTCGCCCTGGGGCAGGCTGTTGCCTGCATCGTCCTTGATGGCGATGTCGATGCCCGGCAGCGGCAGGCCGATGCTGCCGCTGAACTCGGTGTTGGTCACCGGGTTGTTGGTGCCGATGGCGCAGGTCTCGCTCATGCCCCAGCCCTCGATCATGGTGTTGCCCGTGACCTTCTGCCACTGCTTGGCCGTGCCCTCGGAGGCGGCCATGCCCCCGGCCTGCGACACGCACAGGTGCGAGAAGTCGAGCGCGCGGAACTGCGGGTTCTGCAGCAGTGCATTGAACAGGGTGTTCACGGCGGGCAGCATGTGGAAGGGGCGCTTCTTGAGCTCGGCCACGAACTTGGGGATGTCGCGCGGGTTCGGAATCAGCGTCAGGCTGGAGCCCTGGCGGATGGCCAGCAGGCACAGCGTGAGCGCGAAGATGTGGTACAGCGGCAGGGCGGCAACGCTGTTGGCGCGGCTGAGGTCGCCCACCTTGGACAGTGCCGGGGTGAACCAGGCCTCGGCCTGCAGCGTGGCGGCCACGATGCAGCGGTGCGTGAGCACCGCGCCCTTGGACAGGCCGGTGGTGCCGCCTGTGTACTGCAGGAAGGCGATGGAGTCGAGCGTGGCCTGGCTCGGGGCCAGGGTGCGGCGCTCGCCCAGGGCCAGCGCCTTCTTGAACGGCACGACCTTGCGGCCGTTGGTCAGCGGCAGGTCGTAGGCCGGCACCATCTTGGCCAGGTGGCGCACGGCAAAGGTGATCCAGTGGCCGAACCAGAAGCCCAGCAGGTCGCCCATGGAGGCCATGACCACATGCTGCACGGCCGTGTTGTCGATCACCTCGGCCAGGGTGTGGGCGAAATTCTCCAGGATCACGATGGCCGTGGCGCCCGAGTCCTTGAGCTGGTGCTGCAGCTCGCGTGCGGTGTACAGCGGGTTCACGTTCACGCAGGTGTAGCCGGCGCGCAGCACGGCGGCCATGGTCACGCCGAACTGGGGCACGTTGGGCAGCATGATGGCCACGCGCGCCCCGGGCTCGAGCCCCAGGCCCTGCAGGTAGGCGCCCAGCGCGCCGGATAGGCGGTCGAGCTCGCCGTACGACATCCACTGGTCCATGCAGACCGAGAACGGGTTCGATGCATTCTTGCGGAAGGATTCCTCCAGCATATGGGCCACAGAGCGGTATTGCTCGGGCTTCACGTCATGCGGGACGCCCGGTGGGTAGCTCTTGAGCCAGATCTTTTCCATGCGTTTTCCTTGTGCACACCAGTAGATAGATGGGCACAGATTGTGGAAGTGCAGGCAGGAAACCGGCTACCGGGCTTGTCCTAGGGTGCGGGCCAGTTCGGTCCCCGAGGTGACAGCGTCGCCCTCGAACAGCAGGCGCATCAAGGCTTCCTCGCGCTGCTCGATGGTGGCCAGGAACTGCTCCACCGCGCCGCGCTGGCGCGCGAGCTGGCCGAAGGTGTCGAACCCGGCTTCGAGGAACTGCTGCAGCGCGCCCATGCCGGCCGCGGTGGCGGGCCCGCGCATCATGCGCAGCATGGTGCGCAGGCCGGGCGCCCGGGTCAGGCGCGCCAGGTCGCGGCCCATGGCCAGCACGCGCGCCAGTTGCTGCTGGCGCCCGGCGCGCTGGCCCACGGCGCGCCAGGCGGTGGTGTAGCGCATGGCCTCGGGTTCGGCCGTGCCGGTCTGCAGCCAGGCGCGGCCCATGTCCTGGTCCAGGTTCTCGGTCTGGGCATGAAGCACGGCCAGGGCCACGGCCGTGTCCACCACGGGGCGCGGGAACATGGTCTGCAGCGTGCCTGCGATGCGGCCGAACTGCTGGTCACGCGCCGTGTAGTCGCGGTCGCTGTAGAGTTCTTCCAGAAAAAAGCGCGCCGCGGGGCCGAACGCGGGCGAAGCCATCAGGTCCGCATAGGTGCCCGCAAAGCGGCGCGCCTGCAGGGTCTTGATGGTCGCTACGGCGACCCCCAGGGGGGCGTCCCCCGTGCGGTGCAGGCGCAGGGCGTTGACATCGGCAATGCTGTCGCGGATGGTCTGGGCCGCGTCCATAGGTCCCTCTCGTGTGGCCGCACAATGCAGGCATGCCATTAGACCCTGTTCAAAATGGTCTTGAACAGCCGGCGTTGACCGGAAACAACTCCATTGCAAACCATGATTGCGCGCTGGCAAAAAATCCTCCTCCTGATCCTGGCACTGGCCGAGACCGCCTGGCTGGCCTGGCAGTGGCCGCAATCCCCCGTGCGGGCGCTGGCCGGCGCGCTGCTGCCACTGGCCCTGTTCTGGCTGGTGATGGCCATCGAGTTCGTGCTCATGCACCACCTCAACCGGGGCGATGGCGCGCCCCGAGCGCGCGCTGCACAGGTGGTGCGCGCCTGGTGGGCCGAGGTCTGGGTGGCCCTGGTGGTGTTCTGCTGGCGCCAGCCGTTTCGCCACCAGGCCGTGGGGGACTGGCTGCCGGCGCAGGCCACGGGGCGCCGCGGCGTGGTGCTGGTGCATGGCTTCATGTGCAACCGGGGGCTGTGGCTGCCCTGGCATGGGCCGCTGCGCGCACAGGGCCATGCCCATGTGGCGGTGAACCTGGAGCCGGTGATGGGCTCCATCGACGACTATGCCGCGATCATCGAGGACGCCGTGCTGCGCGTGACGGCCGCCACCGGAATGGCGCCGGTGCTGCTGTGCCACAGCATGGGCGGCCTGGCGGCACGTGCCTGGCTGCGCGCGCATGCGGCCGATGCGCGTGTGCACCGCATCCTGACCCTGGGTACGCCGCATGGTGGCACCTGGCTCGGGCGCTTCAGCCGTGCCGTCAACGGCCGCCAGATGAGCCTGGCGGGCGATTGGGTGAAGGGGCTGCTGAGCGTGGAGCCGCAGGGGCGTGCCCAGCGCTTCGTGTGCTGGTACTCCAACTGCGACAACATCGTCTTCCCGGCCAGCACCGCGACCCTGGTGGGTGCGGACAACCGTTTCCTCGATGGCCCGGCGCACGTGGAGATGGCGCTGCACCCCGAGGTCATCAGCGCCTGCCTGGCCGAGATCGGCAGGGGCTGAGCTTGCCCGGTGCTTACTCGATCTTGATTTTGGCGGCGCGGATCAGGAATTCGTACTTGCTGTTTTCAGAGCGCACGAACTGCGCGAAGCCATCGAGCGTGAGTTCTTCGGGCGTGATGCCCATCTGCTTGAATTTTTCCTTGCCGGCGGGCGATTGCATGACCGCGGTGAACGCCGCCGCATAGCGCTGCGCATCGGCCTGCGGCAGGGACGCCGGGGCGAACAGACCGAACCAGGTCGACACATTGAAGCCCTGGACCGAATCGTTGATGCTGGGCACCTGGGGCAGCGCATCGTTGCGGCTCAGGGTGGTCACGCCCAGCGCGAGCAGCTTGCCCGAGCGGATGTGCGGCAGCGCCGACGCGAGGTTGTCGAACACCAGCAGCACCTGGCCCGATTGCAGCGCGGCCAGCGCCGGGTTCGATCCCTGGAAGGGGGTGTGGCCCATCCTGGTGTTGGTGAGCGACTTGAACATCTCGGCCGAGATATGGCCGATGCTGCCGTTGCCGCCCGAGCCGTACTTGGCCTGGTCGGGGTTCTTCTTGAGGTACTGCACCAGGTCGGGCGTGGTCTTGATGCCCAGCTTGGCGGCCTGTTCGGCGTTCACGACCAGCACATTCGGTGTGCGGGCCACGAGCGCGATGGGCTTGAAGTCCTTGATCGGGTTGTACGGGAAGTTCTTGTACAGCCAGGGGTTCACGGCATGGGTGGCCACGGCGCCCATCAGCAGCTGGTTGCTGCCGGCTGGCGACTTGGCCACCAGATCGGCACCGGTTCCGCCACCGGCACCGGGCTTGTTTTCCACCTTGACGGCGCCCAGCTGTGCGGCAGCGCCTTCCGCGATGATGCGGGCCGAGGTGTCCAGCGGGCCGCCTGCAGGGTAGGGCACCACGATGGTCATCGGGGCGGACGGGGTCTGCGCCAGGGCGGCGGTGGCCGCCGCGGCCAAGGCAACGCTGAACAAGGTGCTACGGAGCGACATCGGGATCCTCTTGATTTCCGGGAATGCGCAGTATAGGCATCTGTACAGGGTTTACCCTTTGTTACCGCGTGGGTGTTCCCCAGTGCTGGGCGCGCGCTGGCCCGATGGCAGGCAAAGCCCCTGGGGATGCCGCGTCAGGGGCGCGAACCCGGGGCCTGCAGGGCGCGCAGGGCCAGTGCGGCGTCCACCCGCTGCAGCTCTTCGGCCGAGAACAGCTGCTGGCGCAGGGCCTGCGCGGCGGCCTCGCCCTGCCGGGCGCGGGCCTGGCCGAGCTCGTCGAGCCGGTTCTGCCAGTGCTGCTCGTCGCGGTCCAGCTGGGCCAGGGCGTGGGCTGCTTGCTCGCCGTACTGTGCGCTGCGCGCCAGGTGGCGCTGGACATCGCCCACGCCCTGGGCGTTGAAGGCCGCGGTCTGGGCCGCCGCATCGAGGTGGGCCGTGGCGGCGGCGCGTTCGGCGCGGCGCTCGGGCGCGAGTTCGGACTCGGCGGCGCGCAGTGCGCTGGCGCGCTCCTGCGGCGAGAGCTGGGTGTTGCGCGCGATCTCCAGGCGCGCCAGGGTGTAGCGGTCGAGTTCGGCCTCCTGCGCGAACAGGGCGTCGTGCTCTTCTTCCTGGAAGTGCTGCTGCCGGACCTTCTGGCGCGCCTCGATGGCCTCGCGCAGTGCGCGCGGATCGCTGGGATCGCGGGGGGCCGACAAGGCGCCCAGCGCCACGCGGTAGTCCACGTAGCGCTCGGCCAGGGCGAGGGCTCGGGTGGCCAGCGCGGCAGGGAAACGCTCGCCTACCAGCTGCGCCAGGCGTTTCTTGAGGGCCTCTGGGTCGCTGGCTTCGCCGGCATCGGCGATCAGGGCTTCCAGCGTGTGGCGCAGGCCGGGCACCAGCAAGGGGTCGCTGCCCCCTGCCGCCAGTGAGGCGGCCGAAGCGGCGGCCAGCGCTGCGGGCGCTGCCGATGCCGTGCTGCGGGCGGGCAGAGCAGCGCCTGCCACAGGTGCTGCCGTGCCTGAGCCGGGCCCGGTGTCCTGGCTCGCCTCGGCCCGCCAGGCCCGCCACCCGAGCACGGCCGCGACCAGCAGCGCCAGGGCAATGGCGGTCACGGCGGGGCGGGGCAGGCGGTCCATGGCGGCCATCATCGCAAATTACAGGCCGGCAGCCTTGAGGCGGTTGGCCTGCTGGCGGTACAGGGTGACCGGATCGGTCGAGAACCAGTCGCGCAGGCCCACAAGCTGGTTCACCTCGTCGAGGTGGTTCTGGCGGTAGTCGCCCAGGTGGGTGCCCAGCCGCGAGGAGCAGGCCGAGACCAGGCCGTCGTTGGCTTCGCCGAAGACCAGGCCCAGCACGCCGAGCAGGGCGTCGCTGGCGTCGAGCACATTGGTCAGGGTCTTGGTGCCCGTCCAGGAGTAGTAGCGCACGCCATTGACCAACTCGGCCCCGTTGCCGCAGCCTGCGGTGGGCACGCCCTGCGGGAAGCGGCGGTTGAAGGCGGCCGAGCCGGCCGTGGTCAGCGAGTCGAGCGCTGCCGTGGGCATCTGCGGCAGGCCCGAGCCCCCCGAGGTCAGGTTGATCAGCGCCACCAGCGCCGAGGCCGCGCCGTTGGCGATGGTCTCGGACACCGAACCCGCGGGCGCCACGCCGCGCATGATGTCGGCCACGCGCGAACCGCGGTTGACGCCGCCCACCGAGGTCACCGAGGCGATCTTGCCCGGGGCCACGCCGGCCACGTAGCGCGCCGTGGGCCCGCCATGCGAGTGGCCCACCAGGTTGACCTTGGCCGCACCCGTGATGGCCAGGATGTTCTTCACCTGGGCCAGCAACTGCTCGCCACGCACCTCGGTGCTGTTGGCCGCCGAGACCTGGGCCACATAGACCTTGGCGCCCCCCTGGCGCAGCGCGTCGGGGATGCCGTAGAAATAGTCCACGCCCAGCGCCGAATCGAAACCGAAGAGGCCGTGCACCAGCACGATGGGGTAGCGCGTCTGCGTGTACCCGGCCTGTGCATGGGCACTGGCCCCCAGGAGCAGTGTCGAAGCGGTAGCGGCGAGCGCGAGTCGCCGCAGAAGGCGGCCAAAGAAACCGGTCATGTGCTTGTCTCCGTTGATGGATATTTTTGGTTTTCGCAAAAAAGAACGACCGTTCGTTTTTGCGGTATTCATTGTTCGTTGGCAGCCCCCTGTGTCACTATCGGGACATACCCGAGTTTGGTGAAGGGCCATCGCGGTGCCCGGCAATTTCGTAAAATCCTGCGCAATGACTGCTTTCAACGCACTTGACAAGCTGGATCGGGCCATACTGCGCCGGTTGCAGGAAAATGGCCGCGAGACCTACGACGTGATCGGCGAGCAGGTGGGGCTCTCGCCCAGCGCCGTGCTGCGCCGGGTCAAGCGGCTCGAGGACGCGGGCGTGATCGCGCGCTACGTGGCCCTGGTGCCGCCCGAGACCGTGGGCCTGGGGCTCACCGCCTACCTCAACGTGCGCCTGGAAAAGCACACCGAAAGCCACAAGCGCAACCCCATGGACGTGTTCCGCGCCAGCGTGCAGACCTGGCCCGAGGTGGTCGAGTGCGCCTCGCTCACCGGCGAAATGGACTACCTCTTGCGCGTGGTGGTGGCTGACATGGCGCACTACAGCCGCTTCATCATGGACACGCTGCTCAAGCACCCCAGCGTGCAGGACTGCAAGACCAGCTTCGTGCTGGACCGCGTGAAGGCGACCACCGCAGTGCCCGTGTGACAATGCGCGCGCCGTGGCCCTGCGCCTGCGTGCATGAAAGGCCGGACTGCCACCCATGATCGCCATCGACGACCTGCACTTCGGCTATGGCCGCAACGCGCTCTACCAGGGCTTTTCCGCCCAGGTGCACCAGCCCGGCATCTACGGCGTCTTCGGGCGCAACGGCAGTGGCAAGTCCACCTTGCTCAAGCTCCTGTGCGGGCTGCTTACCCCCTGGGGCGGCCGCATGCAGGTGCTGGGCCAGGTGCCGCGCCAGCGGGCGGCGGATTTCCTCGCCGGCATCTACATCGTGCCCGAGGAATTCCACCTGCCCAACCTGACCACGGGTCAGCTGGCGGACACCCAGGGCGTGTTCTATCCGCGCTTCTCGAAGGCCCTGTTCGGGGAATACCTGGCCGAGCTCGAGGTACCCACCGCCAGCCGTTTCGAGGCCATGAGCCTGGGGCAGAAGAAAAAGGCCGCGATCGCCTTCGCGCTGGCCACGGGCACGCCGCTGCTGCTCATGGACGAGCCGACGAACGGGCTGGACATCGTGGGCCGCGGCCAGTTCCGCCGCCTGGTGCAGCGGCCCGAGCACGCCGAGCGCGCCGTGCTCATCAGCACCCACCAGGCCCATGACCTCGAAAGCATCCTGAGCCACATCTGGTTCATCGACGAGGGCCAGCTGGCCCTGTCGGCGCGCATGGCCGACCTCGCCGGGGTGCTGCGCACCGGCGTGGCCAGCGGTGCGCAGGACCTGCCCGCCGCGCAGGACCTGCTCTACCAGGAAAGCATCGGCCAGCAGATCGCCTATGTGGCACGCCATTCCCGATCCGATGCGCAGGCGCCGTCGGCAGAGGGCGCCGTGCAGCTGGAGTTGCTGTACAAGGCGCTGAGCCTCAACCGCGACGGCATGCTGGCGGCGCTGGCGCCATCGCAGCATGCCAGCCCGGACCTGGAGCAGGCATGACCATGGAATTCATCCCTGTGCGTGGACCCGAGTCGCCCACCTTGTCCTGGCCGCGCTGGCGGCGTCTGGCGCGTGCCCACTGGGCCGAGCAGCGGCCCCAGTACTTGGCGCATATGCTGGTGAGCGGCATGCTCTACGTCGCACTGCTGTTGTTCCTGCTGGGGGTGTCGGGCTTTGCGGCTTTCCAGACCACCGTGCAGGCGGCGCTGTACTTTGGCGGCTTGTTCCTTACCGGTTTCGTGTTTGCCGGGCGCTTTTTCGGCGCCATGGCGCAACGCGAGTCGGCCCTGCTGGCATTGATGCGGCCCGCCTCGGCGTTCGAGAAATGGTTGCTGTGCATCGTGGTGGTGGCCATTGCCTACCCGCTGGCCTACAGCCTGCTGTTTCTGGCGATCTCCTGGCCGGCGCAGCAGATCGCCATCGCGGCGCGCTCCGCCCTGGAGCCGCAGTCCTTCAAGCCCGAGGACTATGCGCTCTTCGTGCCCCTGCTGAAGATGGCCGCCAGGCAGGCCATGCCGGTACCCCAGCAAACCGGTTGGCTGGTTGCGGTCTGGGCCCTGCAGGCGTTTGCCGTGGCCGGCTCGCTGTACTACGCACGGGCCTCGCTGCTCAAGACCCTCGCGCTGGGCTTTGCCCTGTTCGTTCTCACGGCGCTGCTGTGCTCCATGGCCGGCGTGCGTGGGGAGGTGCTTTTTGCATGGTGGTCGGCGCGCCGCTCGGTGCCCCTGGATGCGGCGGTCCATGCCGTCAACGCACTCCTGTGGATCGGCCTGCCGGCACTGCTGTGGTTGCAGGCCTATGTGCACCTCCAGGAAAAGGAGCTGCTGTGAGTGCCACTGCGACGCGACGGCACGCCCTGCCCCGGCGCGGGCGCTGGCTCTTCCTGGCCACCCTGCTGCTGTTCTGGGCCCTGCTGGCCTTGAGCGGGATGGAGCGTTTCAAACGACCCGAACCCACCGTCATCGCCTACGCGATCCCGGCCCCGGCGCTGGAGGGCGTGACCGGGCTCCGGCTGGAGGAGGGGGGCGGCAATGCCCAGCGGCTGGCGGTGCGCGTGGTGCTGGACGAGGCACCCGAGGTGCGCATCACCCTGCGGGCACGGCGGGGGGAGGGCGAGGACCCGGACACGCTGCCTGCGCAATTCCCGGAGCTGACCGCCCGCCGGGAAGCCGACATGCTGGTCCTGCGCTGGACCGAAGTTCCGGCGGTTGCCGGTGTGCCGCCCAGGCGACACGGGAAATCGACGGTGTGGATGGATGAGATCGTGCTGCCCGCCCAGTTCCGGCACCTGGCGCTTGCACGCGCCCGTATCGAAGCGCGGACTCCCGTGGAGCGCCTGGAGGTGGTCGGGCAGGCCATCGCCGTGCGCGGTGCCATCGGGCGCCTGGACCTGTGGTCCACGCAGTGCCGGCCCTGCGCGTCCGGAACCACGCCCGCGCTGGCCGAGGACGTGGCCCAGTGCGCGGAACGCACGCGCCGGGGCACGGCAGCGCTGGAGGTGAACGCCGCCCGCATGCGCTCGCTGCGGGTCGATACCCGTGCCGGGCAACTGGATCTGTCCGAGACCCAGGGCCTGGATCGGGCGCTGCTGCAGCTGGGGGATTCCGTGGCCCTGTCCGTGGACCGTGCCAGCGTGCTCGAAAAGGCGCGCGGCAATGACCGGGGCGAGCCCTTGGGCATGCCGCCCGCCTGTGGCGGGCCCGCGACGGACCCCGCGCCGGTACAACTGCTGCCGGCCAGTCCACCGCAGGCGGAGGGGGCTTCCGGCCCTTAGAACCTGTTCGCGGCCACCAATCCCGCATGGCCAGGGCTGTTGCTATTGCATCCCGCGCGCGGGAGGCTTAACGTGGCGCTTCAGGGCCAGCAGGTGCCTCGGTGGCGTGGTGTCATGCCCTGTACTTCCCATCAACTGCTATGGAACTGAGAGCTATTGGCGGGCGCTGGTAAACAAGTTTCGCCATTTTTGAAGGAATTCGACGTGCCTCCCTATTTTGCTGCGGTGCAGCAAAAATCACTGGAAATTCCTAGGGAAAACCCTTATATTCGGAGGCATGATCGCTACCAAAGACTGGCTCAAGGCATCCTGGGACGCAGGCCGGGGAATGCTGCGCCCGGTCACGGGGCGCCCGCATGAGAGCGAGGACACCATGTCTGCACCGTTGATGGTTCCCATCCGTTCGCTCGGCCCTTCGTACCGCGAGCGCATCACGGCCCACCTGCTGCGGCTGGAGCCCGCCGACCGCTACCTGCGCTTTGGCTACGCGGCCAACGACGAGCAGATCCGCCGCTATGCGGACCAGCTCGACTTCAACCGCGACGAGATCTTCGGCATCTACAACCGCCGCCTCGAACTGATTGCCATGGCGCACCTGGCATTCTCCGAGCACCCTGAATACAAGCACTGCGCCGAATTCGGCGTGTCCGTGCTCAAGCAGGCCCGGGGCCGGGGTTTCGGCGCACGCCTGTTCGAGCGCGCCGTGATGCATGCCCGCAACGAGGGGGTGAACATGGTGTTCATCCACGCGCTGTCCGAAAACACCGCCATGCTCAAGATCGCCCGCAATGCGGGTGCGCAGGTGCGCCGCGATGGCTCAGAGTCCGAGGCCTACCTGCAGATCGCCCCCGCCAGTCTCGACACCCGCATGGCCGAACTGGTCGAGCAGCAGTTCGCCGAGGTGGACTACCAGCTCAAGCGCCAGGCCAAGCAGTTCTGGGACTTCCTCGCCGGTGTGCAGGAAGTGCGCAGCGGCGTGCAACATGCACGCCACCAGTCCGCCGAATAGGCCGGACGGCGGCGCTTAGGCGGGCCCGTACCGGGCGATGGCCGCCCGGACGACAGGCGCTGTCACAACAATCCGCTATCCTAGAGCCCCTGATCCACTACCGCACGTCCTGCACTCCAAGACAGTGTCTGACCCGCACCCCGGGCGATTGCCCGAAAAGGAAGACAAGCGCACCTTCCTGCAGAAAGTCGCCGAGTTCATCCACCCCGGACCGGACTCGACCGAAGAACTGATCGAGACGCTGGCCGAAGCCGAGGACAACGACGTCATTGGCGCGGAATCCCGCGTGATGCTCGAACGTGTGATCCGCATGGCCGACATGACGGCGGGCGATGTGATGGTGGCCGCGCCGCGCATGGACCTCGTCAACATCGACGCGCCCTTCGACGAGTTGCTGTACCTGGTGATCACCACGGCCCACTCGCGCTTTCCGGTGTACCAGGGCGAGCGCGAGAACATCATCGGCATCCTCATGGCCAAGGACCTGCTCAAGCTGCAGCGGGCGCCCGAGCTCAATATCCGCGCGCTGCTGCGCCCGGCCGTGTTCGTGCCCGAGAGCAAGGGCCTGAACGACCTGCTGCGCGAGTTCCGCGGCAACCGCAACCATTTGGCCATCGTGATCGACGAGTTCGGCCGCGTGGCAGGGCTCATCACCATCGAAGACGTGCTCGAACAGATCGTCGGCGAGATCGAGGACGAGTTCGACATCCCCGAGGATGCGGGCGACATCTTTGCCCTGGCCGACCGCACCTACCGCGTGAGCGGCGACACGCCCATCGAACGCGTGGCCGAGTCCTTCGGGGTCACGCTGCAGGGCAGCGACCGCGAGGAGGCCTTCGACACCATCGGCGGCCTCATTGCCCATGAGATGGGCCATGTGCCCAGGCGCGGCGAGCATGTGCAGCTCGGCGGCCTGCATTTCGTGGTGCTGCACACCAAGGGCGGCGCCGTGCGCTGGTTCAAGGTGTCGCGGATCGAAGAGAGCCAGGCTGGCGACTGATGGGGCTTGAGCGCGGGACGCAGGGATCCAGAATCACCTTGCCGCTGTTGATCGCCGTGGTGGCGGGGCTTTCGCAGGCGGCTTCGCTGGCGTTGCCCTGGAACGGTCAGCCCCAGTGGTGGCTGCAGATCGCATCGCTGGCCGTGCTGGCCTGGCAGGTGCGCGCAGGAGCCACCACATGGCTCCACGGGGCGCTGCTGGGCTTCGCGTTCGCCACGGCCTGGCTGTGCGGCACGTTCTGGTGGCTCTATATCTCCATGCACACCTATGGCGGGCTGGCTGCGCCGCTCACGGTGGCCGCCATCCTCGGGCTGGCCGCCTTTCTGGCCAGCTATTACGCGATCGCGATCGGCGCCTTTTGCCGGCTGGCGGTGGTGCACCGGGCCGGGGCGGCACTGTTGTTCGCGGCCCTCTGGACGCTGGCCGAGATGGCTCGCGGCTGGCTCTGGACCGGCTTTCCCTGGGGGGCCGGCGGCTATGCCCATGTGGACGGTCCGCTGGCGGCGCTGGCGCGCTATGTCGGGGTCTACGGCCTGTGCTTCGTCACCGCCGTGATCGCCATGCTGCTGGTGCAGTTGCGCGCCAGCGACCTGCGCAGCCTGCGTGCCTGGGCCCTGGTGGCGGGAGGGCTGGCCCTGCTGGGCCTGGCCGCCGTGGACCGCCACTGTGCCGTGGAGCTGTGCCACACGCCGGCGGCGCGCGCGCCCGCGCCGTTGCAACTGGCGCTGCTGCAGGGCAATATCCCGCAGGACGAGAAATTCCAGCCCGGCTCGGGCGTGCCATTGGCCCTGCAGTGGTACCGGGAGCAACTCGACGGCGCCAGCGCGTCGCTGGTCGTGGCGCCGGAGACCGCCATTCCCCTCTTGCCGCAGCAGCTGATACCGGGCTACCTCGAAGGCATCGCCCGGCGCTATGGCAGCGGCTCGCAGGCCGTGCTGCTGGGCATTCCGCTGGGGGACGAGAGCGAGGGCTACACCAATTCGGTGCTGGGTGCCCGTCCTGGCCTGACCGCCCCCTACCGCTACGACAAGCACCACCTGGTGCCGTTCGGCGAGTTCATCCCGCCCTTCTTCAAGTGGTTCACGCAGATGATGAACATCCCCCTGGGTGATTTCAACCGGGGCGGCCTGGGCCAGGCGCCATTCGCCTGGGCAGGGCAGCGCATCGCCCCCAACATCTGCTACGAGGATTTGTTTGGCGAGGAACTGGGGGTGCGCTTTGCCGATCCGGCCGGCGCCCCCACGGTGTTCGTCAATTTCAGCAACATCGGCTGGTTCGGCAACACCGTGGCCATCGACCAGCACCTGCACATCAGCCGCATGCGCGCGCTGGAGTTCGAGCGGCCCATGGTGCGCGCCACCAACACCGGCGCCACGGCCATCATCGACCACCGGGGTGTGGTCACGCACCAGCTCCCACGCCACACGCGCGGCGTGCTGCTCGGCTCGGTGCAGGGCCGGGGGGTGGACGCGCAGCAGGGCTGGGCGATCACGCCCTATGCTTTCTGGGTGTCGCGCTGGGGCCTGGTCCCGCTGGCGGTGCTGGCGCTTGCCATCATTGCCTTCGCCGCAGTGGCGCGCAACCGGGAAAACCGGTGATTTCCAGGGGCCCGGGGCTTGATCCAGCTCAGCCCTGGCCGGGTGCCCGAGCGCCCTGGCAGGCCAATCGCTGGCAGGGTTGCCCCGTGCCTTGATAATAGAGCCCGCAAGCGGGGGCTTGTTTTGCATACAACGATGATTTGAAGCGGTGTGGCCGCTGTTCTGGAGCACGACTGAAAATGGCTGATTCCTTTTCCTACGAACAACTGATCGCCTCGGGCGAGGGACGGCTGTTCGACGCCGACAGCGGGCGTTTGCCGCTGCCGCCCATGCTGATGTTCGACCGCATCACGCACATCGACAGCGATGGTGGCGAGCACGGGCTGGGAAGGATCCGCGCCGAGCTGGATGTGCGTCCCGACCTCTGGTTCTTTGCTTGCCACTTCCAGGGCGACCCGGTCATGCCCGGCTGCCTGGGCCTGGACGCCATGTGGCAACTGATCGGCTTTTACCTGACCTGGCTGCGCCTGCCCGGCAAGGGCCGCGCCCTGGGCGCCGGCGAAGTCAAGTTCACGGGCGAAGTGGGCCCGGACGTGAAGCTGGTCACCTATGAGATCGACATCAAGCGCGTGATCAAGCGCAAACTGGTCATGGCCATCGGCGATGCGCGCCTGTATGCCGACGGCAAGGAAATCTACGTCGCCAGCGACCTGCGCGTGGGACTGTTCAAGCGCGAGGAAGCCGGTGCAGCCCCAGGGGAGGCAGCATGAAACGCGTGGTCATCACGGGCACGGGCATCGTCTCGTGCATTGGCAATGACAGTGCCAGCGTCACCGAATCGCTGCGCGAAAGCCGGCCCGGCATCCGCGCCATGCCCCAGTTCACCGAGCTGGGCATGCGCAGCCAGGTGGCGGGTGTGCCGCAGATCAACCTCGAAGAGCTGATCGACCGCAAGCAGCTGCGCTTCATGGGCGATGCAGCGGCCTATGCGCACATCTCGCTGGCCAATGCCATCGCCGAATCGGGCCTCACGCCCGAGCAGGTCTCGCACCCGCGCACCGGCCTCATCATGGGCTCGGGCGGCGGCTCGCCCGCCAACCAGATCGAGGCGGCCGACATTCTGCGCAGCAAGGGCATCCGCCGCGTGGGGCCCTACCAGGTCACGCGCTGCATGAGTTCCACCGTGTCCGCCTGCCTGTCGACCAACTTCGGCATCAAGGGCATCAATTACTCCATCACCTCGGCCTGCAGCACCTCGGCCCACTGCATCGGCGCGGCCGCCCAGCAGATCGCCTGGGGCATGCAGGACGTGATGTTCGCCGGCGGAGGCGAAGAAGTCAGCTGGGGCATGGGCCTGCTGTTCGACGCCATGGGCGCCATGTCCAGCGCTTACAACGCCACGCCCGAGAAGGCCTCGCGTGCCTATGACGCGAATCGCGACGGCTTCGTGCTGTCGGGCGGCGGCGGTGCCGTGGTGCTCGAAAGCCTGGAGCACGCGCAGGCGCGCGGCGCCACCATCCTGGGCGAAGTCGTCGGTTTCGGCGCCACCTCGGACGGTGCCGACATGGTCGCCCCCTCGGGCGACGGCGCCATTGCCTGCATGCGCCAGGCGATTGCCACCGTGGACGGCCCCATCGACTACATCAACACCCACGGCACCTCCACGCCCGTGGGCGACGTTCCCGAGCTGCGCGCGATCCGCGAAGTCTTCGGAGATGCCATCCCCCCGTTCTCGTCCACCAAGTCGCTCACCGGCCACTCGCTGGGTGCCACCGGCGTGCAGGAGGCCATCTACTGCCTGCTGATGCTGCGCCAGGGCTTCATCGCCGGCTCGGCCAACATCGAGAACCTGGAGCCCGCTGCCGAGGGCATGCCCCTGGTACGCGAAACGCGCGACGCGCCGATCCGCACGGCGCTGTCCAACAGTTTTGGCTTCGGCGGCACCAACGCCAGCCTGGTCCTGCGCCGCTGGGATAACTGACCCGCGCGGTTTTCAGCGCAGCCCGCCATCCTGCGAGGGATGGGCGGGTTTTTTCATGCCGCCTTTGCCGAAAGGGCCTGGTGCAACAGCCCCGGCAGCATGGCCAGCATGCGCGTGGCCGGCAGGCCCGGGGGCAGGGCGCGGGCGTGGTAGCTGTACAGCGACATGGGCGGCAACTCGTGCAGTTCCACGGCCACCATGGCCTGCGGATCGAGCTGGGTGGCGGTGAGGAAGTCCACCACGGTCCAGCCCATGCCCCGGCGCACCAGGTCGAGTGCCAGGCGCGAGGTCTGCACCTGCAACCCGGGTCCGGCGGGCGTGCCCAGGCGCTGGGCGATCTCGTCGATGGACTGGCGCATGGGATCGTCGCCCACGAGCCGGATCACCGGCACCTGGGCCAGCCGGGCGGCCGGTGTCACGGCGCGCGGCGCGCGCGTCCACACCGACTGCGCCACCGCCAGGTACATGCGGCCGCTGACCAGCAGCTCGCTGCGCACCTGCGGGTGCGGGTGCTTGTAGAAGCCCAGGCAGAAGTCCACGCTGCGCGTGAGCAGGGCCTGTGTCATCTGGTCCTGGTGGATGGTGCGCACCTCCACGCCCACCTGCGGGTAGCGCAGCGCGTGCTCCTGCAGCACCCGGGGCAAAAACTCGTGCGTGATGGATGGAATGGCCGCCAAGCGCACGTCCCCCGTGTCGCTGGTGCCCAGGTTGCGCGCCGTGCGCCGCAGTGCGTCGAGCTGGCGGTGGATGCCGGTGGACTCGGCTGCCAGCACCTGGGCCTCGGGCGTGGGCGTGAGGCCGGCCGGCGTGCGCACGAACAAGCGGTAGCCCAGCTGCAGCTCGGTGTGCGCCACGGCCTTGCTCACGGCCGAGGGGGTGATGCACAGCAGGCGCGCCGCTGCGCTCATGTTGCCGGTTTGCAGCACGGCCTGGAAGACCTCGAGTTGGCGCAGGTTCATGGGTATAACTGAAATTCACAGGGGGTGGCTGATTATTCCCTGTCGGTGTGCGCAAGTCTCTCATACCATCCGGCACCGCCAACGAGCGGGTGAGGGCGCCAGCGGCACCAAGCGCGGCAACCCTCTTCAAAACAACTGTCTGGAGATTCCCGTCATGCGCATTTCCCATCCCGTGCACCGCTGGCTTGCCGGCCTGCTGCTCTCGGCCGCATCGGCCATGGCCATGGCCCAGGCGGCCCGTCCCCATGTCGTGGTGCTGGCCACCGGCGGCACCATTGCCGGCGCTGGCGCCTCGGCCGCCAACAGTGCGACCTATGCCGCGGCCAAGGTGCCGGTGGACAAGCTGCTGGCCGGCCTGCCCGAGCTGGCGAGCGTGGCCCGTGTCTCGGGTGAGCAGGTGTTCCAGATCGCCTCGGAAAGCTTCACCAACGAGCACCTGCTGCAGCTGGGCAAGCGCGTCTCGGCCCTGGCCAAGCAGGCCGACGTGGACGGCATCGTCATCACGCACGGCACCGACACGCTCGAAGAAACCGCCTACTTCCTGAACCTGGTGGTGCGGACCTCCAAGCCCATCGTGGTCGTGGGTTCCATGCGCCCCGGCACGGCCCTGTCGGCCGACGGCGCCCTCAACCTGTACGACGCCGTGGGCGTGGCCGCCAGCAAGGATGCGGCCGGCAAGGGCGTGCTGGTCACCATGAACGACGAGATCCAGAGCGGTCGCGACGTGAGCAAGACCATCAACATCAAGACCGAGGCCTTCAAGAGCCAGTGGGGCCCGCTGGGCATGGTGGTGGAAGGCAAGAACTACTGGTTCCGTGCCCCGGTCAAGCGCCACACGGCCGCGTCCGAGTTCAACATCGACGAGATCCAGTCCCTGCCCGCGGTCGACATCGTCTACGGCTACGGCAACATGAACACCACCGGCATCGAGGCCTACGGCAAGGCCGGCGTGAAGGCGCTGGTCCACGCCGGCACCGGCAACGGCTCGGTCGCCGCACAGGCCGTGCCTGCCCTGCAGGCGCTGCGCGCCCAGGGTGTGCAGGTGGTGCGCGCGGCCCGCGTGCCCGACGGTTTCGTGCTGCGCAATGCCGAACAACCCGACGACAAGTACGACTGGGTCGTGGCCCACGACCTGCGCCCGCAGAAGGCCCGCATCCTGGCCATGGTGGCCCTGACCAAGACCAACGACAGCAAGGAACTTCAGCGCATCTTCTGGGAGTACTGATTTCTTGAATTGGCGCACCACGCGTGCGCCGACCGGCTGCCCTTGCGGGCAGTCACCGGTGCGCACCGGCAGACAGACAGCTTGCGCAATCGGTTGGAAAGGCCGGGGCTCCAAAAGGGCCCCGGCCTTTGTACTTGGGGCGGTGTTTTCGTGTCCGGGAGCGGCCTGCCGAGGGCCTGCGAGCGAAGGCGTGCTGCAGCGCCGTAAAATCACCGGTTTGCGTGCGCAAAGGGTCGCCTCTGCGCAGCGGCCTTTTTCCATTCCCCCTTAATGCCCGGCCCTGGTCCGCCAGCGCCACAGACGCCATGTTGACATTCCAGCAAATCATCCTGAAGCTGCAGTCCTACTGGGACGCGCAGGGTTGCGCCCTCCTGCAGCCCTACGACATGGAAGTGGGTGCCGGCACCTCGCACACCGCCACCTTCCTGCGCGCCATCGGCCCCGAGCCCTGGAAGGCGGCCTACGTGCAGCCCAGCCGCCGCCCCAAGGACGGCCGCTACGGCGAGAACCCCAACCGCCTGCAGCACTACTACCAGTTCCAGGTGGTCCTGAAGCCCGCACCGTCCAACATCCTGGAGCTGTACCTGGGCTCGCTGGAGGCCCTGGGCTTCGACCTGAAGAAGAACGACATCCGCTTCGTCGAAGACGACTGGGAGAACCCCACCCTGGGCGCCTGGGGCCTGGGCTGGGAGGTCTGGCTCAACGGCATGGAGGTGACGCAGTTCACCTACTTCCAGCAGGTGGGCGGCATCGACTGCAAACCCGCCACGGGCGAGATCACCTACGGCCTGGAGCGCCTGGCCATGTACCTGCAGGGCGTGGACAACGTCTACAACCTGACCTGGACCGAGGGAGCTGATGGCTCCAAGCTGAGCTATGGCGATGTCTACAAGCAAAACGAGGTGGAGCAATCCACCTACAACTTCGAGCACAGCGACGCCGACTTCCTGTTCACCGCCTTTAACGCGCATGAAAAGCAGGCCAAGCACCTGATGGAGCAGCAACTGGCCCTGCCGGCCTACGAGCAGGTGCTCAAGGCCGCCCACAGCTTCAACCTGCTCGATGCGCGCGGCGCCATCAGCGTGACCGAACGTGCCGCCTACATCGGCCGCATCCGCAACCTGGCGCGCGCCGTGGCGCAGAGCTACTACGAGAGCCGCGAGCGCCTGGGCTTCCCCATGGCCCCCCGCGAATGGGTGGAGCAAATGGCCAAGAAGACCGCCTGAACCCGCCGGAGCCCCTGACAAATGACGACAACGCAAAACCTCCTGGTCGAACTGTTCGTGGAAGAGCTGCCTCCCAAGGCGCTCAAGAAGCTGGGCGACGCCTTTGCCGGCGTGCTGGCCGAGCAACTCAAGGCCCTGGGCCTGGCCACGCCGGCCTCCACCGTGACCGCCTTCGCCTCGCCCCGCCGCCTGGCCGCGCATGTGACGGCCGTGGCCGACAAGGCCGCCGACAAGGCCGTGCAGCAAAAGCTCATGCCCGTGACCGTGGGCCTCGATGCCAGCGGCAATGCCACGCCGGCCCTGCTCAAGAAGCTGCAGGCCCTGGGCGCCGACGTGTCCGACCCTGCAGCCGCCGTGGCCGCGCTCAAGCGCGCCCCCGATGGCAAGGCCGAGGCCCTGTTCTATGACAGCGTGCTGCCCGGTGCCACGCTGCAGGAGGGCCTGCAGAAGGCGCTTCTGGAATCCCTCGCCAAGCTGCCCATCCCCAAGGTCATGAGCTACCAGCTCGAGTCCGACTGCGAACTGCCCGGCTGGACCAGCGTGAACTTCGTGCGCCCCGCGCACGGTCTGGTGGCGCTGCACGGCAGCACCGTGGTGCCCGTGAAGGCACTGGGCCTGTCGGCCGGCAACAGCACGCAGGGCCACCGCTTCGAGGCGGCCGTGTCGCCCGTGGTGTTCAAGGACGCCGACAGCTATGCTGCCACGCTGCAGGGCGATGGCGCCGTGATCGCCTCGTTCGAAGGCCGCAAGGCCGAGATCGCGCGCCAACTGGCCGCCGCAGCCGCCAAGGTGGGCAATGGCGCCCGCCCGATCGAAGACGACGCCCTGCTCGACGAAGTGACGGCCCTGGTCGAGCGCCCCAACGTGCTGACCTGCGCGTTCGAGCAGGAATTCCTCGGCGTGCCGCAGGAGTGCCTGATCCTCACGATGAAGGCCAACCAGAAGTACTTCCCGCTGCTCGACGCGGCCGGCAAGCTCACCCACCAGTTCCTGGTGGTGAGCAACATCAGCCCCACGGATGCGAGCTTTGTGATCGGCGGCAACGAGCGCGTGGTGCGCCCGCGCCTGGCCGATGCCAAGTTCTTCTTCGACCAGGACCGCAAGAAGACGCTGGCCTCGCGCGTCGAAGGCCTGTCCAAGGTGGTCTACCACAACAAGCTGGGCACGCAGGGTGAGCGCGTGGAGCGCGTGCGCGCCATCGCCCAATCCATTGCCGAACAGCTGGGCGACGCCACGCTGGTGGCGCAGGCCGACCAGGCCGCGCAACTGGCCAAGACCGACCTCGTGACCGACATGGTGGGCGAGTTCCCCGAGCTGCAGGGCACCATGGGCCGCTACTACGCGCTCAACGACGGCCTGGGCGAAGTGGTGGCGGACGCCATCGAGGACCACTACAAGCCCCGCTTTGCCGGCGACACGCTGCCGCGCAACAGCGCCGGCGTGGTGGTGGCGCTGGCCGACAAGCTCGAGACGCTGGTGGGCATGTTCGGCATCGGCAATCTGCCCACGGGCGACCGCGACCCGTTCGCGCTGCGCCGCCATGCACTGGGCGTGATCCGCATGCTGGTCGAGAAGGACCTGCCGCTGGACATGGGCGCGCTGCTGGCCGGTGCCGTGCCCGCCTTCGGCGACAAGATCACCGATGCCTCGGCCGCGCTGGCCGATTTCATCTACGACCGCCTGGCCGGCAGCCTGCGCGAGCAGGGCTACAGCGCCCAGGAAGTCGATGCCGTGCTGGCCCTGCGCCCGCAGCGCCTGGCCCTGGTCGAAAAGCAGCTGGCCGCCGTGCGCGCCTTTGCCGCGCTGCCCGAAAGCCCGGCCCTGGCCGCAGCCAACAAGCGCGTGGCCAACATCCTCAAGAAGGCCGGCGAGGTGGATGCGCATGTCAATCCCGAGCTGCTGCAGGAAAAGGCCGAGCAGGACCTGTATGCCGCGCTGCAGCGCTTCGTGCCCGAGGCCAATGCCCAGTTCGACGCGGGTGACTACACCGCATCGCTGCAGACGCTGGCCGTGCTGCGCGCGCCGGTCGACGCCTTCTTCGACGATGTGATGGTGAACGCCGAGCAGATGGACCTGCGCCTGAACCGCCAGGGCCTGCTCAAGAGCCTGCACGACGCGATGAACCGGGTAGCCGACCTCTCCCGTCTGGCGGCCTGACCTGCTAGGCTGGCGGCTGTCACAAGGGGATTCCCATGAAACTCGCCATCCTGGACCGCGACGGCACCCTGAACCCGCTGGGTGAGGATTTCATCACCTCGCCCGAGGAGTGGACGGCCGTTCCCGGCGCGCTCGAGGCCGTCGCGCGCCTGAACCACGCCGGCTGGCATGTGGCGCTGGCCACCAACCAGCCGGGCCTGGGGCGCGGGCTGTTCGACGTGGTGGCGCTCAATGCCATCCACGCCAAGATGCACAAGCAGCTGTCCGCCGTGGGCGGGCGCATCGATGCCGTGTTCTATTGCCCCCATGCGCCCGAGGAGGAATGCACCTGCCGCAAGCCCGGTCCGGGTCTGCTGGAGCAGATCAGCGACCGCTACGGGGTGGAGCGCCACGACGTGCAGGTGGTGGGCAGCTGCCTGGCGCACCTGCAGGCGGGTGCTGCGCTGGGCGCGCAGCTGCACCTGGTGTGCACTGGCAGCGCGGCCGGCCTGGTGCCGGGACAGGCACTGCCGCCGGGCTATCCCCCGGGCACCCAGGTGCACGACAGCCTGGCGGCGTTTGTCGAGCAACTGTTGCCGACGGCTCCCCTGATGGCGGTCTGACCTTTCGCAACACCCTCATGGCTACCCCGCGCCTGCGCCGCGGCGGGCAGCGCAAGACCTTCATACCATGGCCCTGATCCGTTCCATCATTCACCTGCTCTGGATGGCGACCACCGTCATGCCCTATGCGTTGCTCATCATGCTGGGCACCCTGTTCGGCGTGCGCGGCCTGCCGTTGTACCGCATCGCGGCCGCGTGGCTGTCGCTGTGCATCAGCGGCGCGCGTGTGCTGCTGGGCATCCGCGCCCGGGTGTCGGGCATGGAGAACCTGCCGCAGGGCGAGCACGACGGGGCCATCCTGCTGGTCAAGCACCAGTCGACCTACGAGACCTTTCTGATGCCCACGATCATGCCGCACCCGCTGGCCTACGTGTTCAAGAAGGAACTGCTCTACGTGCCCTTCTTCGGCTGGGCCATCGGCCGGCTGGACATGATCCACATCGACCGCAGCCAGCGCGCCCAGGCCTTCAACAAGGTGGTGCAGCAGGGCAAGGACCTGCTGGCCAAGGGCATCTGGATCATCATGTTCCCCGAAGGCACGCGCATCGAGCGCGGACAGAAGGGCACCTACAAGACCGGTGGCACGCGCCTGGCCATCGAAACCGGCGCGCCGGTGGTGCCCATTGCCGTGACCTCGGCCAAGGTGTGGGGCCGCCGGGCCTTCGTCAAGCGCCCGGGCGTGGTGGATGTGTCCATCGGCAAGCCGATCTCCAGCGTCGGGCGCGAAGCGGAAGAGCTGATGCACGAGGTCGAGGCGTGGATCGAGGCCGAGATGCGTCGCCTCGACCCCGAGGCCTATCCCGCAGTCCATTGACTGCCTGTTGACCGCGCATTGATCGGACGCCCCCCATGATGCAGCGGCTCGTGCAGATGGCACTGGACTTCTTCGACGCGCCGCCCCCTGGCGCCGCGCCGCCACCGGTTGCCAAGGTGCCCGCCACGCCACCGCCCCGGCCCGTGGGACCGCCAGCGGTCCCTCTGCCTTCGCTGCTGTCGCCTGCCGAATTCCGCCATCCCGAGGCCAAACGCGAACTGCTGCTGGGCGATGCCGTGGTGGCCTATGCGCTGCAGCGTGCACGCCGGCGCACCATCGGTTTCAGCGTGGGGCCCGATGGCCTGTCGGTGCGCGCCCCCAGTTGGGTGACCCTGGGCGCCATCGATGCGGCGCTGCGCGAAAAGTCCGACTGGATCCTGCGCAAGCTCGGTGAGGCGCGCGAGCGCCAGCAGCGCATGGAGGGGGGGCGCATCGTCTGGGCCGACGGCGCCGTGCTGCCCTACCTGGGCCGGCCGATCACCGTGGTGCTCGACCCTGCGCACGGCTTCAGCGGTCGCGGCGGGCAGCTCAAAGCCATCGCCTCGGCCGAGGATCCGGATGCGCCGCTGGCCTCGCGCCTGCACATCGGACTGCCGCACAGCGCCGGGCCCGCGCAGATCCGCGATGCCGTGCAGGCCTGGCTGATGCGCGATGCCAAGCGCCATTTCACCGAGCGCCTGGAGCACTTTGCGCCGCTGCTGGACGTGCGCTGGACCAGCCTGCGCCTGTCGAGCGCGCAGACACGCTGGGGCAGCGCCAAGGCCGATGGCTCCATCCGCCTGAACTGGCGCCTGCTGCACTACCGGCCTGCGGTGATCGATTACGTGGTGGCGCACGAGCTGGCCCACCTGCGCGTGATGGACCACAGCCCACGCTTCTGGGACACCGTGGCCACCGTCGTCCCGGACTATGCAGCCCTGCGCAACCACCTGCGCGACGAGCCCGCCCCCCTTTGGGATTGAGCGCGCGCAGGGCAGGGTGACACCGGGCGCGGCACAATGGCAGCAACAACGCCATTCCCGCGCCCACCATGATCCCCCTGCAGCTCTTCGACCCCGCCTCCAGCACCTACACCTACGTGCTGCACGACCCCGCCACGCGCCAGGCGGTCATCATCGACCCCGTGGACGAGCACCTCGACCGCGACCTGGCCGTGCTGCAGTCTTTGGGGCTCACGCTGCGCTGGACGGTGGAAACCCACACCCATGCCGACCACATCACCAGTGCCGCACGCCTGGCCGAGCACACGGGGGCGCAGATGGCCGTGCCGGCGGGTTGCGACATCGGCACGGCGGTCGTGCAGCTTGAGCACGGCCACACCCTGGATTTCGGCGGTGAAGCGCTGGAGGCCCTGCACACGCCCGGCCACACGGCGGGCAGCATGTCCTACCGCTGGCGCAACCATGTGTTCACGGGCGATGCGCTGCTCATCAACGGCTGTGGCCGCACGGATTTCCAGTCGGGTGACGCCGCGGCGCTGTACCGCAGCATCACGGGCGTGTTGTTCGCGCTGCCCGATGACACCACGGTCTGGCCCGGCCACGACTACCAGGGCCGCAGCCACAGCAGCATCGGTGCCGAGAAGGCCGGCAACGCCCGCGTGGCGGGCCGCAGCCAGGCCGAGTTCGTTGCGTTGATGGAGTCGCTCAACCTGCCGCGCCCGCGCCGCATGGACGAGGCCGTGCCCGCCAACCAGCACTCGGGCCAGCGCCAGGACGCCGATGGCGCGTCGCTGCAGGCGCCGCGCGGGGCCGAAGGCTATGCCGGCGATGTATCGCCCGCGCTGGCCTGGCAGTGGGTGCAGGAGGGCCAGGCCGTGCTGGTGGACGTGCGCAGCGATGCCGAGCGCGAATGGGTGGGCCAGGTGCCTGGTGCCGTGCCTGTGGCCTGGAAGCAATGGCCCGGCATGGCCATGAACCCCGATTTCGATGCACAGATCCGCCTGGCTGTGCCCGAGGGTGGGCGCGTGGTGTTGCTGTGCCGCAGCGGCGTGCGCTCGGTGGCGGCCGCCAAGCGTGCGACCGAGCTGGGCATCACGGCCTACAACATCCTCGAAGGGTTCGAGGGGGATGCCGATGGCCAGGCGCATCGGGGCCGCAAAGGCGGCTGGCGCTTCAGAGGCCTGCCATGGCGACAGGGCTGAGCACCATGCACCATGAAAAAAGCGGGCCTTGCGGCCCGCTTTTTTCGTTGGGAAGCGCTGTGCGCTCAGAGCGGCGGGATGCGCAGCTTCTGGCCTGGGTAGATCTTGTCGGGATGCGTGAGCATGGGCTTGTTGGCCTCGAAGATCTTGGGGTACTTGTTGGCATCGCCGTAGAACTTCTTGGCGATGGCCGAGAGCGTGTCACCGCGCACCACGTCGTGGTACTGGGCTTCGGGCTCGGGGTTGGTCACGTTCATCAGGTTCTCGACGCTGGTGACGCTGGCCACGTTGCCGCAGCACAGGGTGACTTTTTCCTTGGCCGCCTGCGTGGGGGCATCGCCCTTGACGGTGACCTTGCCCTGGCTGCCATCGAAGGCGACCTGCAGGTTGGTCGCGCCCAGGTTCTGGGTGCCGATGTAGGTCTCGATGGCCTTGGCCGCCGTGGCGTTGAGGTCGTCCTGCGATGGAGCGGCGGCCGTGGCGGCGTGCGCATCCTTGCCGCCGAACAGCTTTTCACCGGCTTCCTTGATGAAACTGAAAAGACCCATGTCGTATCTCCTAAGGTTGCACAAAACAGGAAGGGCCACTGTAGCGGCAAAGTGCGACGCCGCAATGTAAGACGGGCGCGCGACACGATTTTTCACATTGACGCACGCGGGCTGTCCCCGGTGCGACGGCGTGCATGGCACGGGTTATGGGGGGCGGCAGGTGCGCCCGGCCAAAACTCGGGATAATCCGCCGCATGACTTTTCTGGCCATCGACGTCGGCAACACCCGCCTCAAATGGGCACTGTACGACGCCCACCGCCCCGGGGCCACGCTACTGGCCCACGGCGCCGAATTCCTGGACCACATCGAGAAGCTCGCCGAAGGCAGCTGGGCCGACCTGCCGGTGCCGCAGCGCATGCTCGGCTGCGTGGTGGCGGGTGACGCCGCCAAGCGCCGCGTTCAGGAGCAGATGGAGCTGTGGGACGTGGGCGCACAGTGGGTGGTGTCCTCGGGCGAGGAGGCGGGGCTGGTCAACGGCTACGACCATCCCTCGCGCCTGGGCTCGGACCGCTGGGTGGCCATGATCGGTGCGCGCCACCATGTGCTGGCCCAGGGGGCTGCGCGGCCGCTGGTGGTGGTGATGGTGGGTACGGCGGTCACCGTGGAGTGCATTGACGCGCATGGGCGCTTCATGGGCGGGTTGATCCTGCCGGGCCACGGCATCATGCTGCGCGCGCTCGAAACAGGCACTGCCGGCCTTCATGTGCCCACGGGCGACGTGCGCATGTTCCCCACCAACACCAGCGATGCGCTGACCAGCGGCGGCACCTATGCCATCGCGGGCGCCGTGGAGCGCATGGTGCAGCATGTTATCCAGCACTGCGGCGAGGAGCCGGCCTGCATCATGACCGGCGGCGCCGGCTGGAAGATGGCGCCGAGCATGACGCGCCCCTTTGAGCTGGTGGACAACCTGATCTTCGACGGACTGTTGGAGATCGCCTCCCGGCGCTTTGCTGGCTGAGCGCCGGGGCGGCGCCCAGCGGCGTCAGTCTTCCAGCTCGGCGCGCGCCATTTCCACGTCCAGGCGCTCCATGGCGTCGGCGGACTCGCAGGCAGCGGCCTTCTCGTAGAGCTGGGTCGCTTCCTTCATCTTCTTGTCGCCTTCGAGCATCACCAGCGCATTGGCGTACTCCACCATGGCGATGGCCGATCCGGGGTTGAGCTTGAGGGCTTCCTGGAACAGCTTGAGCCCGGTGTCCTTCTTGGCGCCATAGGTCATGCCACCGATCAGCGAGCCCACCTTGTCGATCACCTCGGCGTGGAAGGCGCCCAGCGCAATGCGGGCGTCGGCGTGCTTGGGGGCCAGGGCGATGGATTTCTCGAGCGACTCCTTGACCTTGCCGCCCAGGCCCTGGGCCAGGGCCTTGGCCACGCTGATGCCCTGGCTGTAGCGGCCCAGGGCGTAGGCATGCCAGTACCAGGCATTGGCGTTGTTCGGGTCGTCACCGGCCTGGGCTTCGGCGCGCTCGGCCACCTGGGTGAACAGGTCCAGGCGGGTCTTTTCCTTCTGCTCGAGGTAGTTGGCGTAGATGGCCGTGGCCTTGTTGGCCACGGTGATGCCGGGGCCGCCAGCGGCCAGGCCGGCGGCGGTGGCTTTCTCGAAGTCACCGCTGTGGAACAGCGCCCAGGCCTGCAGCACAGCCGCGTCCTTGGGGCAGGGCTCGGCGTCGCCGCTGTGCAGCCGGGCCCAGTGCTTCTTCACGCTCGTGGCATCGAAGCTGTAGTCACCCGCATGGGGAAAAGGGGTCCATTTGGCCATGGTGTGTCTCCTGTGGTTCTTGGGGTCGGGTGTTGGGGGGATGGCGCCTGGGCGCTCAGCCCGGTGGGGTGGCGGCGTAGGCGCCAACGAGTTCCAGCAGGTGTGCGCGCTGCCCGCTTTCCAGGTAGGGCATGAGCAGGTTGAGCACATGGTGGGCGCCGCGCAGCAGGGCCGCCTGGGCGCTTTCGGGCTCCAGGGCGCGGCGCGGGTCGCGCACGTACTCGAAGCTCAGCCAGTAGGTCAGCACCACCACCATGCTGGTCGCCGTGGCCTCGAGCTCGCGCGTGTCGATGTGCAGCGCGTCCGAGCGGCCCATGCCATCCAGCATGGCGCGCACGGCGCGGGTCTTGTTCTTGAGGATGGCCTGGAAATGGGTCTCCAGGCGCCGGTTCTTGGACAGCAGGTCGTTGAGGTCGCGGTACAGAAAACGGTACTGCCAGATGAGCTCGAACAGCGTGTGCATGAAGAACCAGGCGTCCTCCACGTTGCGCACCCCGTCGGCGGCGGCGAGCAGCTCGGTCAGCGACTGCTCATAGCGGTCGAACAGCGCATTGATCAGCTCGTCCTTGGCCGGGTAGTGGTAGTACAGGTTGCCGGGGCTGATGCGCAGCTCGGCCGAGATCAGGGTGGTGGAGACGTTGGGTTCGCCGAACCGGTTGAACAGGTCCAGCGTGACTTCCAAGATGCGTTCTGCGGTGCGTCGCGGCGCTTTTTTCACCATGTGTGCGGGCCCTCTTCGCGTCGTTTTGGATCGGTGTTGGGATGTCTCTGGTGGCTACTCTAACCGAGGCGCTGATGCTGCACTGCATCAATATTGGCATGTCCTTAGAACCGGTTTCCATGCCCTGCGGCAAGGGAGGCCAACGAAAAAACGGCTGGCACGCACAGGGCGTGTCAGCCGTTCGCAGCAACGGGCCGGTCGGGGCGGCCCATTGGCTGGGGGCGATCAGTTGGAAGCGGCAGCTGCCGAGGCGGGCGCAGCGGCCTTGGCGCTGGCCTTCTTCGCGGGGGCTGCTGCCTTCTTGGCAGGAGCGGCCTTGGCGGCAGGCTTGGCTGCAGCCTTGCGGGGGGCGGCTGCCTTCTTGGCGGCTGCCTTCTTCGCGGGGGCGGCTGCCTTCACTGCGGCCTTGGCAGGTGCCTTGGCCGGGGCTGCCTTGCCGGTGCCCTTGGTCAGTGCGTCCACGCGCGCCGTCAGGGCTTCCAGGTCACGCGCCGAGGGCACGCCGAGCTTGGACAAGGCCTTGGCCACGCGGTCTTCGAAGATGTTCTCGAGCTTGTCCCACTGGCCCTGGGCCTTGGTGCCGATGTCGCTGGCCATGGTGGTCACGCGGCTGGTGGCTTCGGAGATCTTCTCTTCGGCCACGGCCTGGGTCTTGCGCTGGATGGACAGGCCTTCCTTGACCAGGGACTCGAACACCTTGCCGCCTTCTTCCTGGGCCTTGGAGAAGGCACCCAGGCCCGCCAGCCAGATCTGCTGGGCCGAGTCCTTGACGGTGCTCGACAGCTGGGCATTGCCATTCTTCTTGTCGGCGCTGAGTTTCTGCAGTTTCTTGACCATGGGGCCTCCGGTATGCGGGTGGGTGGTTGGGGTTGCCAGTGCCGGGCGGCTTTGGCGCATGGCCGAACTGTACGCCGCGTGGCAGGCCAGGTGTAGGCGCGCGCTCCTAAAAACGTAGAGCGTGGCCTCTAGCAGGCCATGCTGGTCGGCCACCGGGCTGCGCGGGTTTGTGCTGAATCCACCGGCCATGCGCTTGGGCAAGAATGAACAGATCTCACAGGAGTTTTTTCATGCAGTATTTCGTGACGGGAGCGACGGGGTTCATTGGCAAGCGGCTCGTGAAGAAGCTGCTGGAGCGCAAGGGGGCCGTGGTGCACTTCCTGATCCGCAAGGAAAGCGCCGATAAGGTGGCCGACTTGCGCAGCTACTGGGGCGTGTCGGCCGCGCGGGCGGTGCCGGTGTTCGGCGACCTCACGGCCAAGAAGCTCGGCGTGGCCTCCGAGGATGTGAAGAAGCTCAAGGGCCAGATCGACCACTTCTACCACCTGGCCGCGGTCTACGACCTCGGGGCGGATGAGGAAACCCAGGTGGCCGTGAACATCGAGGGCACGCGCAATACGGTCGACCTGGCCAAGGCCATCGACGCCGGGCACTTCCACCACGTCTCGTCCATCGCCGCTGCGGGCCTGTACGAGGGCGTGTTCCGCGAGGACATGTTCGAGGAGGCCGAGGGCCTGGACCACCCGTACTTCCAGACCAAGCACGAGAGCGAGAAGATCGTGCGCCAGGATTGCAAGGTGCCATGGACCGTGTACCGTCCGGCCATGGTGGTGGGCGACAGCACGACCGGCGAGATGGACAAGATCGACGGCCCCTACTACTTCTTCAAGCTCATCCAGCGCCTGCGCCAGCTGCTCCCGCCCTGGATGCCCACCGTGGGCCTGGAGGGTGGGCGCGTGAACATCGTGCCCGTGGACTTCGTGGTCAACGCGCTCAATGTCATCAGCCACCAGAAGGACATCGGCAAGAAGTGCTTCCACCTGGTGGACCCGGTCGGCTACCGTGTTGGCGACGTGCTCGACATCTTCAGCCGTGCTGCCCGTGCGCCGCGCATGAACCTGTTCATCAACGCCGCGTTGCTGGGCTTCATCCCCAAGAGCGTGAAGAAGAGCCTGATGGCCATGGCGCCCGTGCGCCGCGTGCGCAATGCGGTCCTGAAGGACCTGGGCCTGCCCGAGGACATGCTGACCTTCGTGAATTACCCCACGCGCTTCGACTGCCGCGACACCCTGGCGGCGCTCAAGGGCTCGGGCGTGAGTTGCCCCAACCTCAAGGACTATGCCTGGCGCCTGTGGGACTACTGGGAGCGCAACCTCGACCCCGAGCTGTTCATCGACCGCAGCCTCAAGGGCACGGCGGGTGGCAAGGTGGTGCTGGTCACGGGGGGCTCCTCGGGCATCGGCCTGGCGGCCGCGCACAAGTTTGCCGAGGCGGGCGCCACCACCATCATCTGCGGCCGCGACCAGGACAAGCTCGACGAGGCCTGCGCCGAAGCCCGGGCCAAGGGCTACGAGTTCATCGCCTATGCCGCCGACATCGCCGACATGGCCGATTGCGACCGCTTCGTGCAGCTCCTGATCGACAAGCACGGCGGCGTGGACTTCCTGATCAACAACGCGGGCCGCTCCATCCGCCGCGCCATCGAGTCGAGCTACGACCGCTTCCACGACTACGAGCGCACCATGCAGCTCAACTACTTCGGCTGCCTGCGCGTGACCATGGGGTTCCTGCCCGGCATGGTGGCCAAGCGCAAGGGCCACGTGGTGAACATCAGCTCCATCGGCGTGCTGACCAACGCGCCGCGCTTTTCGGCCTATGTGGCCAGCAAGGCGGCGCTGGACGCCTGGACGCGCTGCGCATCGAGCGAGTTCGCCGACCAGGGCATCACCTTCACCACCATCAACATGCCGCTGGTGCGCACGCCCATGATCGCACCGACCAAGATCTACAACAACGTGCCCACGCTGAGCCCCGAGGAGGCGGCCGACATGATCGCCCAGGCCTGCATCTTCAAGCCGGTGCGCATTGCCACCCGCCTGGGCATCACCGGGCAGATCCTGCATGCACTGGTGCCGCGCGTGGCCCAGATCACCATGAACACCAGCTTTCGCATGTTCCCGGATTCCACCGCTGCCAAGGGCGCCAAGGACGCCAAGCCGCAGCTGTCGGCCGAAGCGGTGGCGCTGCAACAGATGATGCGCGGCATCCATTTCTGATGGCCTTTCCACCCGCCCCGGCCGGCCCGTGTTGAACTCTGTTACCGGGTAACCGGGCGGGGTGGGATAATCGCGGGTTCTGCCGAGCAGGCATTTCACACAGCCCACCCTATGATTCTGGTTACCGGCGGCGCGGGTTTCATCGGCGCCAACTTCGTTCTTGACTGGCTCGCTGCCTCCAGCGAGCCCGTCGTCAACCTCGACAAGCTCACCTACGCGGGCAATCTGCACAACCTGGACAGCGTTCAGGGCGATGCCCGCCATGTCTTCGTGCAGGGCGATATCGGCGACACCGCCCTGGTCGCCCGCCTGCTGGCCGAGCACAAGCCGCGTGCGGTGGTCAACTTTGCGGCCGAATCGCATGTGGACCGCTCCATCCACGGGCCCGAGGACTTCATCCAGACCAACATCGTCGGTTCGTTCCGCCTGCTGGAGGCGGTGCGCGCCCACTGGAGCGCACTGCCCGAGGGCGAGCGCGCGGCGTTCCGCTTCCTGCATGTCTCCACCGACGAGGTGTACGGATCGCTGGCACCCACGGACCCGGCATTCGCCGAGACGCGCGGTTTCGAGCCGAACAGCCCCTACAGCGCCAGCAAGGCCGCCAGCGACCACCTGGTGCGCGCCTGGCACCACACCTACGGCCTGCCGGTGCTCACCACCAACTGCAGCAACAACTACGGGCCCTACCACTTCCCCGAGAAGCTGATCCCGCTGATGATCGTCAACGCCCTGGCCGGCAAGAACCTGCCGGTGTACGGCGATGGCATGCAGGTGCGCGACTGGCTCTACGTGAAGGACCACTGCAGCGCCATCCGCCGCGTGCTGGAAGCCGGCGCCCCTGGCGAGACCTACAACGTGGGCGGCTGGAACGAGAAGCCCAACATCGAGATCGTGAACATGGTCTGCGGCCTGCTCGATGAGCTGCGCCCCCGCGCCGATGGCCAGAGCTACCGCACCCAGATCACCTATGTGAAGGACCGCCCGGGCCACGACCGCCGCTACGCCATCGATGCGCGCAAGATCGAGCGCGAGCTGGGCTGGAAGCCCGCCGAGACCTTCGACACCGGCATCCGCAAGACCGTGCAGTGGTACCTGGAGCATGCCGACTGGGTGGCCAGCGTGCAGACCGGTTCCTACCGTGACTGGGTGCAGACCCAGTATGCGCAGGAGCCCGCAGCCGTTGCGGACGCCAGCGCATGAACATCCTGCTCTTCGGAAAGGGCGGCCAGGTCGGCTGGGAACTGCAGCGCAGCCTGTCCGTGCTGGGTACGGTCACGGCGCTGGACTTCGACAGCACCGAGCACTGCGGTGACTTCGCGAACCCTGCTGGCGTGGCCGAAACGGTGCGCGCCCTGCGCCCCGACGTCATCGTCAACGCCGCGGCCCACACCGCCGTGGACAAGGCCGAGAGTGAGGTCGACTTCGCCCGTACGCTGAACGCCACGACCCCTGGCGCCATCGCGCAGGAGGCCGCGAAGCTTGGCGCCTGGCTGGTGCACTACAGCACCGATTACGTGTTCGATGGCAGCGGCAGCCGCCCCTGGGTGGAGTCCGATGCACCCGCCCCCTTGAGCGTCTACGGCCGTACCAAGCTCGAAGGCGAGCAGCTGATCGCCCAGTCCGGCGCGAAGCACCTGATCCTGCGCACCAGCTGGGTCTACGCCGCACGCGGCGGCAATTTCGCCAAGACCATGCTGCGCCTGGCCCAGGAGCGCGAGCGCCTGACGGTGATCGATGACCAGTGGGGCGCACCGACCGGTGCCGACCTGCTGGCCGATGTGACGGCCCACGCCATTCGCCACCTGCAGCGGCACCCCGAGGACGCGGGCCTGTACCACCTGGTCGCAGCCGGCGAGACGAACTGGAACGAGTACGCGAAGTTCGTGCTGGCCCTGGCCGCGAAGCACCCGGTGGGTGAAAAGATCGTCGCCAAGGAAGTCGCTCCCGTGCCGACCAGCGCCTTCCCCACGCCAGCCGTGCGCCCGCACAACTCGCGCCTGGACACCACCAAGCTGCGCAGCACCTTCGGCCTGACCCTGCCGCATTGGCAGGCCGGCGTGGCGCGCATGCTCACCGAGATTCTCTGAAAAATACCCCATGACGGCACGCAAAGGCATCATCCTCGCCGGAGGCTCCGGAACCCGGCTGCACCCGGCCACCCTGGCCATCAGCAAGCAATTGCTGCCGGTGTACGACAAACCCATGATCTATTACCCGCTGAGCACGCTGATGCTCGCGGGCATCCGCGACATCCTGGTGATCAGCACCCCGCAGGACACGCCGCGTTTCGAGCAATTGCTCGGCGATGGCAGCCAGTGGGGCATCAACCTGCAGTATGCGGTGCAGGCCAGCCCCGACGGTCTGGCGCAGGCCTTCGTGATCGGCGAGTCTTTCCTGGCGGGAGCGCCCAGCGCGCTGGTGCTGGGTGACAACATCTTCCACGGGCACGACTTCCACGAACTGCTGGGCAGCGCGGCCGAGCGCACCGATGGCGCCACCGTGTTCGCCTACCATGTGCACGACCCCGAGCGCTACGGCGTGGCCGAGTTCGACGCCAACGGCAAGGTGCTGTCGCTGGAGGAAAAGCCCAAGGTCCCCAAGTCGAGCTATGCGGTGACGGGCCTGTATTTCTACGACAACCAGGTGGTGGAGCTGGCCAAGGGCCTCAAGCCTTCGGCCCGCGGCGAGTACGAGATCACCGACCTCAACCGGCTGTACCTGGAGCGCGGCCAGCTGAACGTGGAGATCATGGGCCGGGGCTACGCCTGGCTCGATACCGGCACGCACGAGAGCTTGCTCGAAGCCGGCCAGTTCATCGCCACGCTGGAGCACCGCCAGGGCCTGAAGATCGCGTGCCCCGAAGAGATCGCCTGGCGCTGCCAGTGGATCGACAGCGCGCAACTGGAGCGCCTGGCGCAGCCGCTGACCAAGAACGGGTACGGCCAGTACCTGATGCGCGTGCTCAAAGAAAAGATCTACTGATTCCCTGAAATTCATTCCATGCAAGCAACCCGACTGGCCATTCCCGACGTCGTGCTGATCGAACCCAAGAAGTTCGGCGATGCGCGCGGCTTCTTCTTCGAAAGCTTCAACCAGCGCGCCTTCAACGAGGCGACCGGTACCGACCACGATTTCGTGCAGGACAACCACAGCCGCAGCGCTCGCGGCGTGCTGCGCGGCCTGCACTACCAGGTCCAGCAGCCCCAGGGCAAGCTGGTGCGCGTGGTGCGTGGTGCCGTGTTCGACGTGGCGGTGGACATCCGCAAGGGCTCGCCCACCTTCGGCCAGTGGGTCGGTGAGGAGCTGAGCGAAGACAACCACCGCCAGCTGTGGGTGCCGCCGGGCTTTGCGCACGGCTTCCTGGTGCTCAGCGAGACGGCGGAGTTTCTGTACAAGACCACCGACTACTACGCGCCGGCGCACGAGCGCTGCATCATCTGGAACGACCCTTCCATCGGCATCGAATGGCCCGACATCGGCGCCAACCCGCTGCTGTCGGCCAAGGACCAGCAGGGCCTGACCCTGGAGAACGCGGAAGTCTTCGCTGCTGTTGCCGCCACCCGCTGACGGCGGCCCCTGGCGCACCTGAAAAGTCCGGCATGACCCTGCATGTGCTCCTGTGCAGCCACAACGGGGCCCGCTTCATTGCGCAGCAGATTGCCTCGGTCCGCGCCCAGTCCCGCGCCGTGGACGTGATCCACGTCTTCGACCATGCGTCCGACGACGGCACGCGGGCCGTGCTGAGCCAGCTGGCGTCCCAGCCGGGCGCCCCCCTTGAGCTGCACTGGCTCGGCGACGCTCCCGGGCCGGCGATGTCCTTCTTGCGTGCCATCGGCTATCTGGCATCCCGCGTCGATGCGGCAGACAGTATCTTCCTGGCCGACCAGGACGACGTCTGGCTGCCCGGCAAGGTGGCTGCCATGCTGGAGGCAGCGGCCCACAGGCCCCGGCCCTGGGCGCTGTTCCATGACGTGCAGGTGGTGGACGAGGCGCTCGCCCCTCTGCAGCCCAGCTTCTACACCGGCAACCCGTACGCCGTGCCGCGCGACCTCGATCCCCGACGGTTGCTGCTGACCAACCCGGTGGTCGGGCACACGCTGCTGCTCTCCGGGGACTTTCTGGCGCTGATGGCCCGGTTGCCCGGGCAGGATGCCTATGTGATGCACGACTGGGCCGTGGCCCTGGTGGCCCAGCGCATGCAGTGCCTGGTCTATGTGCCGCAAGCCCTGTCGCTGTACCGGCAGCACGGTGCCAACCTGCTGGGGGCATCGCGCGAGCGCCGGCTGGGTGAGCAGCTGCAGCGCGGCATGCAGCTGGCCGAACGCGTGCTGGTGCAGGCCATGGCCTGGGCGCGGGCCCCCTCGTCAGGGCTGGTGCCCGCTGCCAGCGCAGCAGCGGGGCCGGTGTGGCTGTCTCGGCCCTGGGCCGGCCACAGCCGCCTGCGTACGGCCCTGCACCTGGCCTTCCATGCCCTGGTGTCGGCACCCACGCTGCGGCGGCGGGCCCTGGGCATCTTCCTGTTGCTGCAATTGCTGCGCCCTGCCCATGGGAGTGCCAGGCCGTGAAGGGTGCGGCCGCCAAGGCACTGCGCATCGCCGTCATCGGCACCGATGGCATGCCGGCCCGCTACGGCGGGTTCGAGACCTGCGTGGAGCAACTGGCGCCACGGCTGGCCCGGCGTGGCCATGCCGTGCAGGTGTTCGGCTCCTCGGTCGGGCGCACAGAGCGGGCGGTTCCCCAGGCGGGTCTGGTGCACCGCTACCTGCCGCTGCGTGCCAACGGCCTGTGGTCCGTGCCGTACGACCTGCTCAACTTCCTGCTCTGCTGGCGCCAGTCGGATGCCATGCTGGTGATGGGTGTCTCGGGCGGCATTTTCATGCCCTGGCTGCGGCGCCTGGCTGGCCGGCGCCGCATCATCGTGAATGTGGACGGGCTGGAGACCCGGCGCGACAAGTGGACCGGTTTCAAGCGCTGGTTCCTGGCGCGCAGTGAAGCCCTGGCCGTGCGCCATGCCCACGTGGTGGTGAGCGACAACCAGGCCATCGCCGAGATGGTGCAGGCCCGGTACGGCCGCGCCAGCACCGTGATTGCCTATGGCTGCGACCATGTGCAGCAGTTGCCCGCAGCCGAGGCCCAGGCCCTGGTGCGCGAGCGCTTCGGCCTGGCACCGGGCGGCTACCTGCTGACCGTGGCCCGCATCGAGCCCGAGAACCAGATTGCCGAGATGCTGCAGGCCTTTCTGGCCTCGCCCCAGCCCCAGTATGTGGTGGTGGGCAACTTCGGCGGCACGCCGCTCGGACGCGAGCTGCAGGCCCGCTACCAGGGCGAGCCGCGCATCCGGTTCATCGACTCGCTGTTCGACCCCCGGGCGCTGGCCGCCCTGCGCGCCTGCTGCCACATCTACCTGCACGGCCACAGCGTGGGGGGCACCAACCCTTCCCTGGTGGAAATGCTGCCCTATGGTCGGCCGCTGCTCGCCTTCGACTGCAGCTTCAACCGCCATACGCTGGCGGGTGGGTGCGGTTACTTTGCCGACGTGCCGTCGCTCATGGCGCAGCTGCAGCACCCGGCGCTGCCGGCCTGGGTGCCGGGGCCGCAACTGGTGCAGTCGGCGCGCTACCGCTGGGAGGCGATCGCCGACGCCTACGAGGCGCTGTGCTGCGCAGACACCGTCCGCAGCGGGGGCGGCACGCCATGAGCCCGCGTGTGCTGGCTTGCGTGGTCGCCTACCTGCCGCAGGCGGACCGGCTGGCGGCCCTGATCGAGCGCCTGCTGCCGGACGTGGCGGGCCTGCTCGTCATCGACAACGGCCAGACCATCGACCCGCAGGCCGCCCCCTGGAATCAGATGCAGGGCGTGCAGTGGTACCGCGCGCCCCGCAACCTGGGCATGGGCGCTGCGCTGGAGATCGCACGAGGACGTGTGCTGGCGGAGGGCTACGATTTTCTGCTGAGCTTCGACCAGGACTCCCTGCCACCTCCTGGCTATGTGCCGCAGCTGCTGGGCATCTGGGCGCGCGAGGCCGATGCGACCTGGGCGGCGCTGGGCGCGGCCGTGGTGGATGAAGCCACGGGCGCGCCCCTGCCGGTGACCCGGGTGGATGGGCGGGGGGGGCTGGTGGCGTCCAGTGCCCTGGTGCCTGGCCCGGCCGCAGCGGTGGACCATGTGATCACTTCCGGCTGCCTGGTCGCGGCGCCGGCCCTGGCTGCTGTGGGGCCGTTTCGCGCCGACTGGTTCATCGACCTGGTTGACACCGAGTGGTGTTGGCGCGCGCGGCACCGCGGCCTGGTGGTGGTGCAGACCGGCGATGTGGCGATGGTGCACACCATTGGGCGGGCGGGCGTTCGGGTGCTGGGGCGCAGGGTGCTCGCGCATGCGCCGGCGCGTGTGTACTTCCAGGTGCGCAATGCCTTGTGGCTGCTGCGTTCGCGCGAGGTTCCGGCAGGTTGGCGCAGGCACCTGGTCGCGCCGCTGCTGCGCAAGGTGGCACTCCAGGCGCTGCTGCCCGACCAGCGGCTGGCGCGCTGGGCGGCGGTGGGGCGCGGCGGCTGGCAGGGCCTGGTGGGCCGGCCCGATGCCCAGGATCGCTCGCGCGTGTGACGCCCTGAAGGCAGGCGGGGTGTCTCCGCGATCACGCTGCTGCGCAAAAAACAGCCGTTGTAATCGATTGGCAGGGCAACAATCCGTTGCATCGGAACGGATTTGCGCACGATCAGAGCTGCATACGACAGAATATAGAATTGCAGACCTGCCCAGCAGCCCGCCCAGGCGGTCGGCTGGCAAAAAATCCCACAGACCTGGTCTCAGCCCTGGCAACCGCCGCGGCCCTTCGGCAACGAAGGCTGCGCATTGTCGTGTGTGCGCCTTTTTTGCGGATGCACCCGGTTTCCACGCGCTCCAGACTGTCCCCACGTTCCTTTTCCTGATCTGAATGCACAACATGCACCCTAGCGAGGCTGAGATCATTCCTTACCACGCCTCCCCTGTGCCTCCTGCCCCAGGTGGCGTGCTCGTACTGGCGCCCCACCCAGACGACGAGGTGTTCGGATGCGGCGGTGCGATCGCCGGGCACTTGCAGGCCGGGCACTCCGTCCAGGTGATCCTGCTGACGGCGGGCGGCCACGGAGAGCAGGGCGAGGCCGGGCAAGGCTATGCCGAAACCCGCCTGTCTGAAAGCGCTGAGGCGGCCCGCGTGCTGGGCCTGCCGCCGCCCCAGTGCTGGGGCCTGCCGGACCGCGAGATCAGCTACGGCGAAGCCCTGGTGGGCCGCATCACCCAGGTGATCGCCGAAACCGGTGCCGATGCGGTGTACGCCCCTTCGCCCTGGGAGCTGCACCCCGACCACCGCGCAACGGCCCTGAGCGCCCTGGAGGCGGTGCGCCGCCTGGAAGGCGTGAGCCTGCACCTGTATGAAGTAAGTGCCCCCCTGCGGCCCAATCGGCTGCTGGATATCACCCCTGTGTGGGCGCTCAAGCAGCAGGCCATGCAGGTCTTTGCCAGCCAGGAGAAGAAGCTGCCCTATGCGAGCTTCATCTCCGCGCTCAACCGCTTCCGCGCGCTCACGCTGTTCCCGGCCGCGGAGTATGCCGAGGCCTTCGAAAGCTACACCTCGGCTGAATTGCGCGCCGGCGGCCCGCTGCTGATCGAGGGCGAGAAGCAGCGCCTGCTGGGCCGCGGCGTGGCCGTGCTCCCGCAGGACATGCCGCTGGTATCGGTCATCGTGCGCACCATGGGCCGGCCCACGCTGGCCAAGGCGCTTGGTTCCGTGGCGCTGCAGACCTACCCGCACCTGGACATCGTGCTGGTGGATGCTGCCGGCGATGGCCTGCCCGGCACGCAGTGGGCCGGGGGACCGGTGCCCGTGAGCCTGGTGTCGCAGGGCAAGAAGCTCAACCGCGCGCTGGCGGCCAATGCCGGCATGGCGGCGGCCACGGGCGAATACCTCATCTTCCTGGACGACGACGACTGGTTCTACCCGGACCACATCGCCAAGCTGGTGCTGGCCGTACGCCAGAGCACCACGGTCAAGGCGGTGCACACGGCGGTGGAGTGCGTCGATGCGAAGAGCGAGCCGGTGGGCGAGATTTTCCAGTTCCCCTACGCCTCGGGCGAGTTGCGCTACGGCAACTTCATGCCCATTCACTCGGTGCTGTTCCATCGCAGCCTGGTGCAGGCCGGCGGCGCGGCCTTCGACGAGCGCTTCGATCTGTACGAGGACTGGGACTTCTGGCTGCAGGTGGAAAGCCGCACGCCGTTCGAATTTGTACCCGGCGTCTCGGCGGCCTACCGCATCCATGCCGGGGCAGGCGAGGGCGTGCAGGCCGATCGCCAGCGCGCAGCCGATGCCACGGCGCAGCTCTATGCCAAGTGGCAGGTGCTGCAGTCGAAGCAGACCTTCGAGGAGCTGGTCACGCGCTCACTGTCGCGGCGCAGCGTGCTGTCGCAACTGGCCGAACGCGGCAAGGACGTGAAACGGCTGACGCAGGACCTGATGGACCAGCAGCAGCGCGCCATGGACGCCATGCAGGCAGCGGACAAGGCGCGCCAGGATGCGCACCACCTGGGCGAGGCGCATGACTTGGCCTGCGCCGCGCGCGACGTGGTGCAGCAGGAGCGCGATGCCACCATCGTGGAACTCCATGCCGTGGTGCGCGAGCGGGACCTGGCCCACCAGCATGGCGCGAACGTGCTGAGCCTGTACACCGATGCCCAGGCGCACATCGGCTCCCTGGAGGCTTCTGCCGCCGCCCTGGGGGCGGAGATCGCCCTGGCACGCAACCATGCGCACAACCTGCAGACCATGCTGGACGGCACGCAGCACCAGTTGCGCCTGGTGACGGGCTCGCGCTCCTGGAAGATCACCCGCCCGCTGCGCCTGGTGGTCCGGCTGCCGCGCTACGCCCGGAGCGTCGTGGCGGCCTATTCGGTGGCCCGCAGCCGGGGTGTGGGCCTGCCGCACCTGGTCAAGCGCACGGTGTCGGTCCTGCGCACCCAGGGTGTGCAGGGCGTGCGCCAGCGCCTGCGGCGCATGCTGCATGGCTCTGGCCATGGGTCGGAAGCCCTGGATACCGGGGCGCCCATGCCGGACGCCGTGCCCGGTGCCGCACCACGCAGCTATGCCGACTGGGTGGCGAAATACGACACCATGGACCCGGTCAAGCTCTCGCGCCTGGTGGCCGAGGCGGCCGACCTGCCGCGCAAGGCGCTGGTCTCCATCATCATGCCGGTTTACAACCCCGATCCGCAGGACGTGGGCCGCGCCATTGCCTCGGTGAAGAACCAGGTCTACCCGCACTGGGAGCTGTGCATCTGCGACGATGCATCGACCAAGGCTGGCACGCGCGCGCTGCTGGAGGCGGCAGCCGCCGAGGAGCCCCGCATCCGCTTGGCCTTCCACGAAAAGAACCAGCATATCTCGGCGGCGACGAACACGGCCATAGCCCTGGCCAAGGGCCAGTACATCGCCCTGCTCGACCACGACGACGAGCTCACGCCGCATGCGCTGCTGCGCGCCATGCAGGCCTTTGCGCGCAACCCGCAGGGCAAGGTGCTGTACTCCGACGAGGACAAGATCGACCAGACAGGTCGGCGCTTCGATCCCTACTTCAAGCCCGATTTCAACCTGGGCCTGCTGCGCTCGCACAACTACATGTGCCACTTCGCGGTCTACGACGCGCATTTCATGCGCGAACTCGGCGGCCCACGCGTGGGCTTCGAAGGGGCGCAGGACTACGACCTCGCACTGCGCGCCATCGACAGCGTGGACGCGACCGCCGTGCTCCATGTGCCGCAGATCCTCTACCACTGGCGCACGGCAACCGGCAGCACGGCCTCGGGCCACGGCAACAAGAGCTATGCCTTCGAGGCCGGCCGGCGGGCGCTGCAGGAGCACCTGCAGCGCCGCGGCCTGCAGGGCGAGGTGCTGGAGGCGCCCGAGGCCTCGGGCATGTACCGCGTGCGCTGGGGCATTCCGGCCAACCCGCCGCTGGTGAGCATCGTCATCCCGACCCGCAATGGCGAGAAGATCCTGCGCCAGTGCCTGGACAGCCTGGTGCAGACCCGCTATCCCAATTACGAAATCATCGTGATGGACAACGGCAGCGACGAAGCCGCTTCGTTGCAACTGCTGGCCGAGCGCACGGCCTCGGGACAGATCCGGGTGCTGCGCGACGACGGCCCGTTCAACTTCTCGGCCATCAACAACCGGGCGGTACACGAGGCCACGCGCGGCGAGTTCGTGCTGCTCATGAACAACGACATCGAGGCCACCCACCCCGAGTGGCTCGACGAGATGGTCGGCCCGGCCCTGGAGCCCGGCGTGGGCTGCGTGGGCGCCCGGCTGTGGTACCCCGATGGCCGCATCCAGCACGCGGGCGTGGTGCTGGTCTGCGGCGTGGCGGGGCATGCGCACAAGCTGCTGGCGCGCGGCCAGCACGGCTACATGGGTCGCGCCGTGCTGGCGCAGGACTTCGTGGCCGTGACGGCGGCCTGCCTGCTGCTGCGCAAGTCGATCTATGAAGAGGTGAGCGGCCTGGATGAAACCCTGGCCGTGGCCTTCAACGACGTGGACTTCTGCCTGCGTGTGCGTGAAGCAGGTTACCGCAACCACTGGACGCCGTATGCCGAGTTGATCCACCACGAGTCGGTCTCGCGCGGCTACGAGGACACGCCGGAGAAGCAAAAGCGGTTCAACTCGGAAGTGAAGATCCTGCAGACCCGCTGGCCCGCCCTGCTGGCCAACGACCCCTGTTACAACCCCAACCTGACCATCGACGCCGAAGACTTCTCGCTGGCCTGGCCTCCCCGGGTTGTCTGACGCGGCGCTCGTCGCCACCCTTTGCCACGTGACCGTTTCCTTCCTTGAATCCATCGTATGAGCCGACTTGATTCCCTGTTGCCGCTGCTTGCCTGCCCGCGTTGCGGCTCACGACTGAACCAGCATGAGAGCCGGATGGTGTGTGGTGGGTGCAGCACGGCCTACCCGCTGCGCAATGGGGTGCCCGTGCTGTTGCCGGAAACCATCGAGGAGGCGGGGACGGGCGAGGCATCGGTGGACGATCCGGTCTCGCGCCACCCCTACAGCCTGGAATCGCTCAGGATCATCGAAGAGCACCGGGACGAATGGGTGCTGGACCTGGGCGCAGGCGGCAAGCTGCAGCGCTGGGACAACGTGGTGCAGATCGACATCTTCCGCTACCCGATGACCGACGTGGTCGGCTCCGCCGACCGGCTGCCGTTCCGGGACAATACTTTTGGGGCGGTGATCAGCCAAGCGGTGTTTGAGCACCTGCAGTACCCCCAGGCTGCGGTCGAGGAGATCCGCCGCGTACTCAAGCCGGGTGGGGTGGTCAAGATCGACACCGCCTTCCTTCAGCCGGAGCATGGCTATCCCCACCACTTCTACAACGCGACCGAGACGGGCTTGCGCGAGTGGTTCCGCGAGTTCGACTTGCGCTGGAGCGGGGTGGAGCCCCACCAGCACCCGCGGTGGTCGCTGAGCTGGTTCCTGGGCGTCTACCTGGACCGCCTGCCCGCCGATGCGGCGGCGCTGCTGCGCACCACGCCCCTGGGCGAGGTGGTCGATGCGTTGCAGCGCTCCGGCACGGGTGCTGCCCAGCCGCAGGACGCCGCCATCATGGATGCGCTCGGCGCGCTGCCTGAACACCACCTGCGGACATTGGCGGCAGGGGTTTCGATTCGTGCGATCAACCCGCCCAAGACCTTGCCGTCGTCCGCATCCCCTGCGATGGAGGGCGTGTCCCCGGTCGTGGCCACGGATCTGGACCGCAAGCTGGCCGCCGCGCGCACGGACCTGGAGCGCCTGCGCTCGGAGCTGACCACGGTGCGCGAGCACCATCTGCTCGCCAACGACCAGTCGCGCTATATGGCGCAGTACTACCGCCTGATCGCCGATGCCGGCGAAGAGGCGCCCCTGAGTGCCGGGCGGCGGGCGCATGCCCTGTTCCATGCCAAGAACATGGTGCGCGCCGTGGTGCCGCCAGGCATGTGGCGGTTCATGCGCGATGGCTGGCGCTCATTGTCTGGTGCAGGCGCGGTGCAGAGCGCTCAGGCAGCCCCCGCCCAGGCGGTGGCTGCACCCTTCGTCTCGGCCGTGGTGCGGCCATTCGATGTGGCGGCGCTCACCGCCACCTTCTTCTCGCTGGTGCGCCAAACTTACTCGGGCTGGGAGTTGCTGTTGCTGGGCCACCCCGATCAGTCACCTGCGGTGCGCAGGGCCATGGAGGACTTTGCCCGGCTGGATTCACGGCTGACCATCGTTACCCGGACCGATCCTGAGGGCTTGTACCCCTGGCGCGGCCAGTACCGACTGGTGCTGCACGAAGGAACCACGCTCTCCTTCAATGCCCTGCAGGAGATGTTCACGCTCGCCAAGATGCGTCCTGGCACAGAGGCCATCATGGCAGACTACGATGCCGTCCTGGGGCGCGACGATGTGATGCCTCCCGTGCGTTGTCAGAGCGCGCCGGTTCCGCAGACCGACAGTTCGTTCGCGGTCTCGGCGCCGTTCGTTTTGCTGGCGGCCGAGGCGTTGCGCGGAAATGGTGCGGGCCGCATCGTCAATGTGAACTATCAGCAGGTCGCCCATATCCCATTGGTGCTCTTTCACGCGCTGCAGGAGCCTGTATCCCCCACGAGTCGCCCACCGGCAACTCATTGAACTTCCACACTATCTTGAGACACGCATGAAGAATTTTGCACAAAACATCACGCTTGCCGCTGCCATGCTTGCGGTGTTGCCATGGCTGGCCGGTTGCGCTACCTCGCAGCCGGCAGGCAGCGCGACAGCCGCGCCGAGTACGGCCTTGACCCAGTCCAAGCCGCTGAACGTCGTTTTCGAGTCTGCGGCTCTGGAGTCGAAGCTGGCGCAGATGGGCGTGCTTACCAATTTCAAGCGCTATTGGCAAGCCCATTTGGACCGCAACTGGGGCCTGCGCTACGAGCTGGAGCATGGGATCGACCCCGGCCGGACGGATGCAAAGTTCTATGCGGACTACCACGCAAAGGCCTGGACCCTGAAATCCTTCAAGGTGCATGATGTGACCCTGGATGGCAAGCATGTCATCCTCGACGTGGAGAGGGCCTTGGCCGATCCGACCGGCAAGAAGGCCGATGTCACGGTCCGCGACTCCGATATCTGGCTGGAGGTGGACGGGCAGTGGAAGCACGTCAACCTCGACTCCGTCCTGAAGTCGCGTTGATGATAGGGCCGTGGCATGGATCGCCTGCAAGGTCGGGCAGAACGCCTCCCGGGCTGTCAGGATGGTCGTGCCGCTGGCCCACTGTGTGGCGAGGGGGCAGGCCGCAGGCTTGCCGTGTCGGGCGCAGGAAAAGGACAACGGGCGCTTGTTGCAGAGCTGCAACATCCATCGCCCTAGTTGTGACACCAAACACATTTTATCTACGCCCCCCTGCTCAAACCGGGGGGCGATTGTGTAGGATGCGAATCAACAGTCCATAGAGTCCGCTTGTCTAGATTGTGTACGCGGGGCGGATTGTTGAAGTATCTGGTGTAAACTTGTAAAGCTATGAGTGTGGGCTTGCTCAGGTGCTTTTTTTAATTTTTATGGAGAAATCTGTGATGAAGAAGAAACTTCTTGCTGTAGCAATGGGCGCCATGCTCGCTGCTGGTGCTGCAAACGCTGTGACCGTGAATCACGCTGGTTTGGGTGATTTGCTGGTCGCTCCCTCGTATTTCATCGGTGGGGGATGGCAAAGTGAGTTGAAGGTTATCAACACGAGCCTGACGCAATCCGTGGTTGCCAAGGTCGTGATTCACGACAACGAGCGCTCCGAAGAACGTCTTGACTTCTTGATCTACCTGTCGCCTGGCGACGTGTGGGTCGGTACCCTGGCCAGCCAAGCTGCCGGTGCCAATGGCCAAACGACCCGCTCGGTCGTGACGTCCAGCGACGATTCGATCCTGCTGCCTAACTCCAACAACTTCGCGTCCGCTGCTACCCCAGCAGTGATCGTGAGCGGTGCTGGCGAAGGCCGTTCGCCTCTGACCAACATTGGTTACATCACGATCATCGAATCGCAAGCATTCGACATCGCTCCTAACGCTCCTGGCGTGTCCAAGGCTGCCATCAAGGCTGCATTTGACGCCGCTCCAGCTGTGGTTGCCGACACCAACACGCCTAACGTGCTGGCTGGTTTCCTGACCATCTCCAACCCGCTGAACGGCCAAAACGCTTCGCTGCCTACCCTGGCACTGGCTGACTACAACAACCGCATCAAGCAAAACATCGGTGTTGACTCCAGCTTGGGCGCTCCACGTTCGCAAGCTACGGTTGCTGACATCGAAGACGCACTGTGGAAGACCTCGTTCGTCGTGCCTTACGTTGTTGGTGGCAGCCAGTCTTCGCTGGTCTCCTTCACGTTCCCCACGAAGCTGACGTACCGTAACGTCATCAGCGGCCAGTACCCCTTCGCCACGAAGGTCGCTATCTCCGCCGACGTGTTCGACTACAGCGAAAACCGCATCACCGGCCCAGCGTTCAACATCTCGCCTCTGCCTGCCGCATCGGTCACCAGCGTGTTCGAACACGACTGGCTGGCTTTCGGCAGCCAGATCAGCGTGGGTTCGTTCACCGCTGGCTGGGCTAACGTCCGCTACGCCAACCCAACGGTTTCCGTTGGCCAAACCTCGGCTCCTTCTGTGAACCTGGGCAAGTCCGGCGGTCCTGGCATCGTTACCTACATCAACACGATTGGCCCAGAAGTCACGTGGCACTACGCTCCTTCTAACTAAGAAGTTGCGACTTTAGTAAAAAGGCCGCCGGCGAGAGCTCGCGGCCTTTTTTTTTTGGGTGGATGCAATGCGGTATCTAATTGTTATTTTTTTGGCTGCAATGGGCACATTCGCCCAGGCCGCGAATTTTGTGTCGATGCACCAGTCTGCGCACAAAATCGCCCTTCCTCCGGCACCCGGCACCTTCGTCTACCCCTTTGATACCAAGGTGGGCTTCAAGGCGCAGTACGATCCTGCGGGTGTGACAGGTTGCGCAATCGGCTTTGGCACCGGCGGCTGCGCCTTCCCTGGTGGTGGTTCCCTTTCCCTTCCCGAGTTCACTGGCTTCCAGATGCAAAGCCAGGAGTTCAAGGTCTATATCCCCGCAGGCTCCCGTTCATTCCTGTTCTCGGGCTATGCTGCCCAAGGCACCCAGTCGGCCTTCGTGCTGCGCTACGGCAAGGAGCCAACCCGCGTCGCACCCCTGAGCGCTTCCGAGTACTCGATTGCCCAGGTCAATGAGCGCATCGACACCTCGTTTGGGCGCCTGGTCAATGAAGATGTCGACCACTTCGTCGTGCACGATGGTGGCGGCACCCTGCGTTTCGTGGGCGGCCAGCTCGATGCCAACCGCAGCAGCACTGACCAAGGTAAGTGGCTCTATGTGCGCCAGCTGAGCGGCGCCGCGCTCTACGACTACCAGGGCGCCATTGACGTGGACATGCCCAAGTATGCGGCCGGTTACGCCAAGATTTCCTGGACCACCAGCCCGTTCCCGGATCCCGTGGATGCTGCATCGCCGACCACTCCGACGACGCCGACCACCCCCACGACTCCGACGACGCCGACCACCCCTACGACTCCGACGACGCCGACGACTCCCGCCCCTACGGCTGGGGCGGTTACAACCACCATGGTGTCAGCGGCCGGTCAGCCCCTCAAGCTCGACATCACCTTGGAGCAGACCAGTACCGCGGTGGCCGCCAGTGAAAAGACCAGTGTCTGGATTGCCGCGCGCATTCCTGCCAATGGCCTCTTCTTCACGACGGACGTCTGGTTCTTCCGCAAGGCCGACTCGTGGGCCCAACTGGTCTTGCCGAATCCCGAGACGGTTGCGTACTCCAGCCAGATCCCCTCAGCAACCAGCCTCAAGTTCTCGCCGTCGTTCGACTTGACGACTGATGACTTGCGTGCATTCAACGTCGAAATCTATTTCGGCTACAAGAACAGCAATGGTTCCTTCATCAGCAAAGGAAAGATCTGGTAAAGGCGCAGCCTTTCGAAGACAAAAAAAGGCCCTTCGGGGCCTTTTTCTTTGGGGGCGCGCAAATGACGGACGGGGCAGGTCGCCCAGGCCGACTAAGGCGCTGAAGTGCTGCAGGCCCCGCACAGCCCCTTGGGAGCAGCGCGCGGCATGGGTTCATGGCCTTACGGTGGGAACCTGGAAGGGGTTGGCGCCCTGGTTTTGCTGCATGTTGGCATTGTTGCGCGCTGCATTCAGTGCCTCGGAGAGGCTGTTGAACACCGTGTTGGCCGCGTTCGGTGAGTTCGCAGCCGGCGCGGGGGCCGGGGCTGCTGCTGCCTGCTGCTGGGCCACCTGGGCGGTGCCCGCACCCGGAGGGGAGGTGGGTGCAGCGGCAGCCGCCTGGGCGGCTGCCGGATCTCCGGCGGGTGCCTGCACCACGGGCGTGGCGCCTTGAACGGGCGATGGGCTCTGGGCCACAGGGGCGGGTGCCCCAGGGCCGGTCGCCCTGTCCATCTTCTTGGTGAAATAGATGCTCTGCTGTCCCCCGGGCGCGGACAGCACCACGTGGGTGGGGTGGACCTGGCTCAGGGTGAACTCGCCCAGCGCCTGCCCTTCACGGAAGGTCGAGAAAGGGCGTCCCTCCGTGGCGGCGCTGGCGAAGCGTGGCCCCAGGCGCACATTGGCCATCTTGACGCTGCCTGCAATCACCACGCCGTACAACTGCAGATCCTGGTCGGTGACCACGGCAGGTGGCGGTGGCGGTGGTGGTGGCGGCACGGGCGGCACGCGGTCCGGCCATGCCTTGCGCTGGGCATCGAAAGGGTTGGCCGCGCCCATGTAGGTGGGGGCGGGACTTGCAGCTAGCGGAGCCGCAACGGCAGGCGCAGGGGCAGCTGGGACCGCTGCCGCACGCGCCGGGCGCACCGGCACCCCGGGGGCTGTGCCCTGTGGAGCCTGCGCCCATGCCTGCCCGCTGAGGGCGATGCCTGCTGCGGCCATCGCCAGCGCCAAGGTGCATGGCGATGGCTGGCCCGCAGGGGCAGAAAGGAAACCAAGAGTAGGCATGTACTCACTCCCAAGAAATCGAAATGCCAGGCGGGCCCAGCGGAAAACAAGTGATGCTGCAGCGACCTGCCCGGCAGGGCGGATGGCGCAGGGAAGTGTTGCGCGACGACAAGGCGCAGGACAGTATTGCTGCATGTCCTCGTCCGTGGGCTGGATTTTCGCAGAGTGGCGGGTGGCCTCTGCGCTACAGGATGTGTCGTCCTGCCGCGAGCCTGTGTCACTCAGGCCAATGGGTGCGCTCCTGCCTCCTGGGGTGGACCATAGGGCGGATGGAACCTGGCCAGCACTTCGCTCCTCCCTGCGTTGCGCTCCTGGCAGCTGCTGCGCAAGCGCGCAAACACCGCGCTTTCTCCGAAATGCGCCAGCGTCTGGTAGGAGGCGAATGCCCGTGCTCCAGTTCCCAGGTGCCCGACGCCGATCTGCCGCAAGGGATCGGGGCTCAGCTCCAGCACCCAGCCCTGCTGGAGTGCTGTGGGTACTTCCAGCTCGATGCCTTCGGCCGTTCGCAGGCCCGGTTGCTCCAGGTCTCCCAACGGACCGGGCGGCACGTGCTGCAGTTGGTGTGCTTTGTGAAGCCAGCGATCCCCTGCATAGTGCTTGCCGAAATAGATGGCGGCCCCAGCTTCCATCATGCCCTGCTTGTGGGGTGCATTGCGCCAGGCGTGCACCGCCTGCGCTTCGGGCGCCATGGCAATGCCCCAGCCCTGGCGGCGCAAGCGCAGGCACAGGTCGGAGTCCTCGAAGTACATGAAGAAACGCGGGTCGAACAGGTTGCCCCCCGCGTCCAGAACACGGCGGTGCACCATGACCGCGCCGCCCGACAGCGCCCGCTGGCGCAATGGTGTGTGCCGGGCCTGCCAGGCGCGCAAGGCCTCGGCCCCCGTGGCGTGGCGGACCCGGTCCCGGATGGCGGGCTCCCTGCGGGCACGCTCCGTGGCCCATGCACGCACGGCGGTAGGCAACCAACTGGGCGGCAGGCGCCATTGCAGGGCTGCATCCAGGAACTGCCGCGGTGCGACCGCTCCCAGGCTGGCGTCACGGGCCAGCACATCCACCAATGCCGCGGTACATCCCTTGACCAGGCGCACATCGGGGTTCACCAGGAAAAAGCAGTCGGCGGACGAGGCCTGCACGGCCAGGTTGCAGCCGCGGCCAAACCCGATGTTGCCGTCAGCGCGGTGGGAGTGCACGGACGGCGGCAGCAGCGACTGCAGCAAGGCCCATTCCCTGTCGTCATCGCTGTTGTCGACCACGCGCACCTCTATGCCGGGCGCATCGGCCAGCACGGATTCCACGGCCGCCACAATTTCGGCGGCATCCCGGTAGTTCACCAGAATGGCGCAGCAGCTCAGGCCCATGGACCCTCCTGGAGGGGCGTGGCGCGCACCAGGAAGGCATAGGTATTCCAGCTTTCTGGATCCGCCTTCAAACGCGGGCTCTGGGCCCAGTGTCGGGCCCAGTCCTCGGGGGCTGGCACCTGCACGCGCTCCAGGTGCTCTACCTGGAAGCCTGCAGTCGCCAGCAAATCCTGCAGGGTCTTCCAGGTGAAGAAGCGCACATGGGTCACGCAGTGGATGCCCAGCGGGCAGTAGTCCCAGCGCCCTTCGATCAGATCGGCCACCACCCCCCAGTGGCCCACGTTGGGAATGGAGATGAGGACCGATCCACCTGGCGCCAGCAGGCTGCGGGCACGGGCCAGCCAGGCCTGTGGGTCATTGGCATGCTCCAGCACATCCAGAAAGCTGATGCAGTCGAATGCGCCGTCGCCCTGGTTCGGCAAGCCGGCAAACGGCTGGGTTAGAAAGTCGCCCTGCCACACATGGTCCACCTGGGTGCGCGCGGTGCGGCAGGCCTCCTCGGAGTACTCGGCCAGATGCGTTTCGCTGCCGCGCAATTCCTTGACCGCCTGCAGGAAGCCCCCCTCTCCGCCACCCACGTCCAGCATGCGGGCCACGCCGGCAGGCAGCAGGGGCAGCATGTCTTCGCGCCGTGCCTGGTGGTAGCTGGCGAAGTCGTGCACGAAGGCACCGGGCACCCACCGGGCGTGGCTGCGCACGGTGCCGGCATGCACGGCGGCCACGGTGGTCAGCGTCACCAGTGGTACATGCTGGCCACTGTCTGCAAGCAGCGGGAGCTCGCTGGTCCCCAGTTGCTCCAGGTAGCGCTCCATGCCGCGCACGGTGCAGTAGTCGGGGGCCAGGGCAGGCGGAAAGCCCGGGTCGAATGCGTGTACGGCCGTGGGCGTACCCTGCACACCGTCGAGCGCCCGGCCCAGCCGGTCCAGCACGTCGGGGCCCACCATGACATGGCCATGGCGCAGCAGCAGCACGCGGGCATTTTCTTCCAGCGGTGCGGCGGCCGATGCCCGCTCCAGCGCCTGGCTCCACGCCTGCGGACTGGCCGGCTCGGGCATCTCCTGCCACACCGTGGGCGCGGGCAACATGCGGTGCAACTGGTCCCAGCCGTAGCGGAATTCTTCCGACGACAGCGGGCTCGATGCGGTGGAGACGATGACCAGTGCGATGGGTGTCATGGCGCGTCCTGGTCCAGGGGCTGCGCATCTGCTGCGAGCATCGACTGCGCCAGGGCGCGCACGTCACCACGTTGGTGGATGGCCACGCAGGTGGTTGTGAGGGGGAATTGCTGTTCCCATTTGGCCTCGAACGCCGCTCCGCTGCGCGCGATGCGCTGCGCCGTGGGGCGGGACAGGGGCGGGTGCTGCGGGGTGTTGGACCAGTGTTCGCAAAACGCATCCACGGCGGCGGCCTGCAAGCCCGCCGCCTGGGCCTGCAGCACCAGGTCGGTGGCGTAGAAATCCCAACCCAGCGCCGGGTCCATGCGCAGGCCGCTGTCGCTGCGCACGGCCACCAGCAGTTCGTCCAGGCTGTCCACCAGGCAGGGCAGGGGTGCCGCGCCGCGCAGCACCTGGCCGCGGTCCAGCACGTGGCCTGCGTGAACGGCGGCTGCTCCTGCACCCACCACGCCGTAGGTTCCGACGACGGACAGGCGCCCCAGCTGCTGCTCTGCCTGTGCGATGGCCTGGGCGAACAAGCTGTCCCAGCCCCCGGGCAGCACCACATCCTGGTGCACCCACACCACCCACTCCTGTGTGGGCCGGGAGTCCATCACGGCGTTGAACGCCTGGGCTGCGGACGGGGCGTTCCAGCGCAGCACCAGCGGCTGCCGGCCGGCCGCCATGCAGGGGGACGCCAACAAGCGCTCGCGCACGATGTCGAAGCTGCTCACGGCACTGACAAACAGAAAATCAGACACGGTCAACAATCCTTGGAGCGGCACCAGCCGCCATCATGCGCCCGTGGCCTCGGCGGCCACGTAGGTGCGGTACAGGTCGGCCGCCCACCATTGCCAGGGATGGGCCAGCAGATGGCGTTCGAGTGCCGAGTAGGCCTGCTGCAAGCCGCCATTTTCGAGGGTGACGGGTTCGGTGACCTCCACTGTGAAGTGCCCTCCCGGCCCCTCCTGGCAGGTGTAGAGCGCCAGCGGCGCATGGCCCGCCCGGGCCAGAAATTGCGGGCCCGACGCCATCCGGCGCTGTGCGCCCAGAAAGTCCACGGGCTGCGACCGGTCCTGCGAGGTGGAGGGGCCATCGCAGGCGATGACCACGATCTCTCCGCGGCGCAGCGCGCTCACGAAAAAGCGCATGCTGTCCTCGAAGTGCGTCACCCGCCCGGGGGCCAGCAGCCGGTTCAGTGCCACCGCCTTGGTGGCAAAGTGCTGGCTGATGGCGGGCGGCACCATGGCATCGTCCGTGAGCTTGGTGGACATGAGGTTGACCGTGAGGCCGGCTTCGGCAAGTGCCGCCAGGCCCACGTAGAGGCTGTCGAAATGCGCCGTCATGAGCACCACGCCTTGCTGGCTGTCGCGCGCCTTGACCAGCGCTTCCAGCCCGATGATCCTGGCCTGGATGTTCTTGCGGTCCAGATGGCTCAGCCTGGCGGCCTCGACCTCCTCGCGCGACATGCATACGAAGCGCCGCAGCGTCAGCCGGCGCGGCAGCGTGCCTTCTTGGGCCTGCAGGCGCAATTGCGCCATGGCGTGCTGCGTGGCCTCGCGCACATAGCCGTGGCCCAGCGACAAGGTGCGCCAGTCCCAGTCCATCGCATAGTTGATGCAGCCGCGCAGTATCCACAGCGGGCGGGCAAGCCACCGCGGCAGCCGCGCCAGCAGGGGCAGCACCAGGCCGTAGTCCAGCCGCGCCACGCCCCGCGACAGCCAGCGCGGAAACTGCTTCAACGGCTTGGTGCCGGGGCTTCCGGCTTCTTCAACACGAAGATGTGGTACCCCATGTCACCGTCCTGGGCGAGTTCACGGTAGTTGTTCAGCACCAGGGACCAGTACTTGGAGATGCGGCTGCGGTTGCCGGGCTGGCCGGCATTGAATTCATGCACGTGGTGGTACAGCGGGCCATACACCTGCGGTCCGATGTCTTCGGTCGACACCAGTTCGAAGCCGGCATCGCGGATGAGCGCGTGGTAGGTCTTCGCGCTCTCGTAGTAGTTGCCCTGGCGAAAGCGCACACCTTCCACGCGCGAGCAGGTGATGTCGGCCACCACGGCGTAGCCCCCCGGCCGCAAGGTGCGGAAGATCTCGCCGAAGAACGAGGGCTTGTCGTCGTAGTGGAACGAGGACTCGATGCACAGCCCAAAGTCGAACGCGTTGTCCTGCAGCGGCAAGGCCATGGAATTGCCCTGCTGCGCCTGGAAGCGGTCCAGCACCCCATGGGCCTTGGCATTGGCCTGCGCAAGGGCCAGTTGGCCTTCGGCGATGTCCACACCCGTCATGCGCGCGTTCGGCAACTGTTTGAGCACGTTGATGCTGATGCCGCCGATGCCGCAGCCCACTTCCACCCCCTGGGCACCGTCCTTGGGAATGGAGGCGATGATGCGGTGCACCAGCGACTGCTGTGCCTCGTACAGGTGGTTCACGCCATCCGACCAATAGCCGAAGTTGAGCATCACGGTGGGCGCTGCGGCGGCCTTGCTGCCCAGAGCGATCCAGTAATCGCGGTTCTGTGCGTAAAAATCTGAAACTTCGTGTGCGCTGTTCATAAAATTCGGTAAAAAGGATTGGCACGGGCCCAGTGCAGGGGGCTCTTGTCCATCATCGTGGAAATCAGCGCAGGGGCCAACAGAGGGCCGATGGCTGCGCGCAGGCCTCAAGGGCCAAGCTTAGCGAAAATCCGTATCCCCTCCGGTAAGCCACCAGGGGCGTTGGAGCAGATCGCCGGTGATCGCAGGGTCGCGGGCTACCGTCACGCAGTTGGTGCATGCCAGTTGCGAACTGGCGTCCGCCAGTGCCGGCATGGCGCCCAGTCGCGCCGCCAGCGGTGCACTGAACCACCCGGTGAGCGCCGTTGCGCCGGCAGAGGCCGCCAGGGCGCGGGCAGCCACCAGCACGGTTGCGGTGTGGCGCAAGGGTGCCAGCCAGTCCACGATTTCCCAGGTGCCAGGGCCCGGTCGCAGGACCACCGCGCCCAGGATGCGCCGAGTGAGCCGGTGGCGCACCCACCAGGCCTGGTAAGGCCCGTCGGGGTGGCGGGCGAAACGGTGGCGCCACCAGTCGGCGTCGCGCCGGGGCAAGACAAAGCCTTGCGCGTCGCTGCGCAATGCCTGCCAGAGCGTGTCCAGCCGGCCTTGCGTGTGCGGGTCTGTCCAGTCCAGCGGCGCTGTTGCCCACAGGCGAAGCTTGCCGCCGTTGTGGCCGGCTGGCGGGCTGGGCCACGCGAGGGCAAGGACCTCACCCAGCGTTTCATAAAGACCCAGTGCCTTGCCGAGCCGGGCGGCGCGCTCGTTCGGGAAGCCGAAGCCGATGGCAAAGCGGGTCTGCGCGCCGATGTGCTGCTGCAAGAACGATTGGGCCGCCGTGGCAAAGGCGCCGTTGCGCGACAGCACACCCCGCGCCTGCTCCATCACCATCACGTCGCCCAGTTGCACCGCGGCGCGTTCCCTGCCGTCCCACAGCAGTGTGCGGGCCGTGCCGCCGTAGTGTGCGATCAGCTTGCCTTCGTGGTCGCGCGTGCCGGTGGCCTGGCCCCGGCCGTCCGCGTACTTCCATTGCCACAGGGCATCGCTCATGCTGGAGCCGAACACCTGGGCAAACAGGGCACGCACCTCGGGTGATTCGGCGGGGCCCAGGTTGACTGCGTACCAGGATCTTGCGTTCATGCCGCCACCTTGGCTGTCCACTGGCGGGGCAGGCTCACCAGGCCTTGCTCCAGCCCGGTCTGCACCACGCGCAGCGTGATGGCGCGCTCCACGATCTCATACGGGTGCAGGCCACGCTCGCACGCCAGGATCACCGAGATGGTGTAGTCGCCCTGCAGCAATGGCAGCTTTGGCAGTGTCAGGGTGCCGATGCCAGAGCCAACGGCGTCCCGGGACAGCTCCACGCCGTCGTTGGCGCTGCCGGCGCTGGCCACCACCGTGCCATTGGCATGGGCAATGCCGATGGCCACCGACGGGCAGGGCAGGGCCGGGTCGCTGTCGAACTGCACGCGCAACTCCAGCGTCGTGCGGCCGGAGTGGATGGCCAGCTCGCGCCCGGCCACGCCGTCGGCCAGTGCCTGGATATCGGTGATCACGGCCGTGCCGTCGGGCGCCTTGCGCACCTTGGCGCCGTGGGCCAGGGAGTCGGCCTCGAAGCTGTCTGCCATCGCATTCGTGGCGGCATCCGCATGGGCTGGTCTGGCGTCGCCCTCTCTGAGGGGTGCGTCCTCCATCACCAGCGAGGTCTCGTAGGCTGCAGTCACCTTGGGTGCTTCGTCCCACATGCGCATGCGCCCGCCCTCGAGCCAGAGCGCGCGCGAGCATAGGGCCTGCACGTGGTACATGGAGTGGGAGCAGAACAGAATGGTCGCACCCCGGTCCTTCATGTCCATGATGCGGTCGAAGGACTTGCGTGCAAAGGCGCCATCGCCGACCGAGAGCGCCTCGTCGATCACCAGGATGTCCGGGTCCACGCTGGTGGCCACGGCAAATGCCAGGCGCACGAACATGCCGCTGGAATAGGTCTTGACCGGCTGGTGGATGAACTGGCCGATGTCGGCAAACGCCAGGATGCTGTCCAGTCGCTCGTCCACCTGGGCCCGGCCCATGCCCAGGATGGCGGCGTTCATGTACACATTCTCGAGCCCGCTGAAATCGGGGCTGAAACCGGCGCCCAGTTCCAGCAGCGCGGCCACCCGCCCGCGCACTGCCAACGTGCCGTGCGTGGGGGTGAGCGTGCCGCACACCATCTGCAGCAGCGTGGACTTGCCGGCGCCGTTGCGGCCCACCAGACCCACCACTTCGCCGCGGCGGATATCGAAGCTCACATCCTGCAGTGCCCAGAAATCCCGGCTGTACTGCTTGTAACGGCCCCACAGGAGCTGCTTGAGGCGGTCGCTGGGCTGTGAGAACAGTGAAAACCGCTTGCCCACGCCGCGGGCTTCGATGGCCAGGGTCTGGAGGGTGTCTGCAGGGCTATCAAACGACATCGGAAAACCCCGTGCGAACCTTGTGGAAGAAGGCTGCGCCTGCCGCTGCCACGGCAGTGCAGGCGGCCAACAACACGGCCAGGGCCTGCCAGTCGGGCCAACGGCCATTGAGCAGCACCTCGCGCGTGCCCGTCATCACCCAGGCCAGCGGGTTGAGCAGCAGCCAGGGGCGCACCGCCTCGGGCAGGGCCTCCACCGGAAAGAAGATCGGACTCAGGAACATCAATGCAGCGACCACCATGCCCAGCAGCTGCGCCACGTCACGTACATAAGTGCCCACTCCGGCCAGGAACCAACCCAGGCCGAGCACCAGCGGCAGCAGCGGCAGCCAGACCAGGGGCAATGCCAGGGCGGTGATGGTCAGTCCATGGCCGCTCAACACCGCCATGCCCACCAGCAGCAGCGCTGACACCGCCAAACCCACGCAGGCGCTGGCCGCGTTCACCCAGGGCATGATCTCCAGCGGAAAGACGACCTTCTTGACCAGGTGGGGCTGCTCCAGCACCAGGTTGGGCGAGCGGTTCACGCACTCCGCGAAGAAGCCGAACACGGCCAGGCCCGCATAGATGCGCAGCGCAAAGGCCAGATTGCCTTCGTCCACGCCACCATGCCAGCGCACACGCATGACGTGGCGGAACACCAGCGTGTAGACCCCCAGCATCAGCAACGGCGTGAGCACCACCCACACCATGCCCAGCCACGACTGCCGGTAGCGAGCATGCACTTCGCGGCGCGCCAGTTGCAGCACCAGGGACAGATGGCGCCAGGGCCACAGATAAGACAGAAGGAATCTCAAGGCAATAACCGTAAAACGAGGGAGAGCGCCAGCGGCGATCCGGTGGGGGCGCCCATGGCAGGAGGTGTCAGGCTTTGGGAGGGTCCGCGCGTCCTTCTGCAATATCGCGCATGAGCTCAGGCTGCATCAGCTTGAGGATGTTGCCTTCCCGTACCAGCACCTTGTGCAGGAACAGCACCTGGAACGCCCGTGTAACCGTCTCCCGGCTGGCGTTGATCATGATGGCCAACTCCTGGTGGGTGGGGGCCTGTGCGACCTCGGCCACCCCGTCGACCGGGCGCTGCGGCAATTGTAAAAGCAATACGCAAAGCCGCTGAAAGGGGTTGGGAAGGCTCAGCAGCGTGCGCTGCGCCATCACCGTGCGCACCCGCTGCGCCAGCCGGGTCATCACGGCCTGTGCCAGCGCCGGGTGCCCCAGGATCAGCTCGCGTGCTGCGGCACCGTCGAGAAATGCCACCGTGGATTTCACCGCGGCAATGACGAATTCCGAGGGCGGCTTGCCATCCACCAGGGCCAGCTCGCCGAAATAGTCCCCCGGATCCACGAAATACATGCCTACGCTGCGGCCGTCCACCGTGAAATCGACCCCCTGCAGCCGTCCTTCCACCAGAAAACCCAGCTCCTGGGTCGGGTTTTCCTTGCCCATCACCATGGCCCGGCGGGCAAAAGAACGCAGCGCCATGCGTGCCGACAGTGGTTCCAGGGCTTCGCGCGCCAACGGCTGCAGCAAAGGGAACTGGCTCAACAACTGAACGGAAACGGGCATAGATAGGGAAAAACGCGGCTTGAGCCGATAATACGAAGCCGCTGAAACGGCGCCCAACGGGCGCCAGGAGATGCAGATCCAGGGTTGGATCGTGCCATGCACCCATGGGATGTTTGCCGGGCTGCGCCGAGCAGCGCATTGCGGCATTACACCACTGGCAACGCTCCCAGCATATTGCCAGTGCTGCGGCAAGTGGTGTGTGACCGTGCTCACACACTGTGAAACAGACATGAGCGAAAATAGGGACCAGAGCTATTTCCTGGCCTGCGCCTGTTTTGGCGCCGCCAGGCATTCTCTGCTGTCCGAAAGGCACACCATGAACCACCGATTGCACCCCATTGCCGCCTGCCTAGCCTTCCCCTTGATGGGGATGGGTGGCCTCGCGCTTGCCTCTACACCCGGGCAACCCTTGGGTGCTGTCGTGGGTGAAGCCACCTTTGTCATCGGGGCGGCCGCCATTCTCCAGGAAGACGGCAGCAGCCGCGTGCTGGACCGTGGCGCCGCCGTGCGTGTCGGCGACCGCATCGAAACCAAGGCCGGTGGCCATGTGCACCTGCGCTTTGTGGACGGTGGTCGCCTCAGCGTGCGGCCGGCCAGCCGCCTGCACATCGAAAGCTACAGCCATTCTGCGCAGCAGCCGCAGCTGGGGGCCATCAAGTTCCGCCTCGATGAAGGCGTGGTGCGCTCCATCACCGGCAGCTGGGGCGAGGCCGCGCGCGAGCGTTTCCGCCTGAACACGCCCGTGGCCGCCATTGGCGTCAAAGGCACGGACTTCGTCGTGCGATCGGACATGGAACGCACGGCTGCCTCGGTCTACACCGGCGCCATCACGCTCACCCCGCTGGCCAACAATGGCTGCGGCGCGAGTGTCGGCCCCTGCATCAGCGGCCACGAAAAGCTGCTGTCGGACGACATGAAGGGCCAGATCCTCGAGTACAGCCGCCGTGATGCCACGCCCCTGCTGGTGGCCACCGACGCCGTGACACGCAATGCCCGTGCCGTGGAAATCACCGCGCGCACCGACAAGGCGCAACCCCAGACGCTGGACGACCTGCGCGCCGAGCCTACACCCGTCAAGTCGCTCACGAGCGAGCAAAAGGCGGTGGAAGTGGCCGTCTATACCCCACCAGTGGCGCCTGTGGCGCCCCCGCCGGCACCGGAACCCCCGGTGACGGTCGCGCCGCCACCACCCCCTGCGCCCGCACCGGCTCCCACCCCTGCGCCGCCCCCTTCCGTGGTCGAACCCTCGGTGCCGGTGCTGCCACCCCAGGTAACCCAGCTGGCATGGGCACGCAACCCCTGGACCTCGCGCGCCGAGGGCGACAGCTTCGTGGTGGACTACGAAACCGCATTGAAATCGGGCTGGAACCGGGTGATCGGCAACCCGTCCTACGCGCTCTTCCAGAATCCGGACGCCCAGGGCAAGCTGCCCCAGGAAGGGGTGGTCAACTTCCGCCTGGCCAATGCCAGCGCCCAGTTCTACAAGGATGCGCAAACCGCCATCGAGGCGGTGGCAGTGCAGAGCGGGGCCCTGCAGGTGGACTTCGGCCGCTCGCTGTTCAATACCTCGCTGTACATGGCCAGCAAGAGCGTGGGCTCGCAGAACATCCAGGCATCGGGCAATGTCAATGCCACAGGGCAGTTCGTCCCCACCGCATCCAATGCCAACCTCACGGGCCACCTGAATGCCAACGGCACCGAGGCTGCCTATGCCTTCGAGAAACCCCTGTCCCAGGGCTCGCTCAGCGGCGTAACCCTTTGGGGGCGCTGATTGACGCCACGCCAGCCGCCAGCGGACAGACGTCCGGTAGGACGACACCGGGCGCTGCTGGCAGGACTGGCGGCCGCTGCCATTGTCAGCCTGTTGCTATCGCTGCTCTTCGGCCCTGCACTGCAGGCGGTTGAAGAGCGGGTGGGGGACTGGGTCTGGCGCTTGGGCTCCCAGAAGACCGAGGAGCGCCGTGTCCTCGTCGTCGACATTGACGAAAAATCGCTTGCCGAAGTCGGCCCCTGGCCCTGGCCGCGCAGCACGCAGGCGCGCCTGATCGAGCAGATCGCCCAGATGGGCGCGCGCGAGCAAGTCCTGGACGTGGTCTTCACCGACCCACGTGACGATGACGCGTCGTTGCTCGCCGCAGTGGCAGAGCACCGCCCGGTCCTTGCCCAGGTCTTTGCGTTGGGCGCATCCGGCCCCGGCACGGGGTTGCCGCAGCTCAGCGAGCAGGCGGCGCCGCGCGTGGGTCAGCCCGCGGGTGCACTGGACTGGGCCAGCTGCCCGGCACCCTTCTCGGAAGCCCTGGGGCACCTGTCCAATTTTCCCGCGCTGGCGGCCCTCGGTGACATGCCCCAAGGGCGCACCGGCCACATCAGTCCCCGCATCGCAGACGATGGCGTGGTGCGCCACCAGCCGGCCATCATCTGCTGGCAAGGCAAGTCCTACCCCTCGCTGGCCATCGCCTCGCTGCTGCGCGCCACCTCCGAAACCAGCCTGCTGCTGCAGCGCGGCGGCTGGTGGGACGCACCCTGGACCCTGGGCAGCGCCGGCCAGGCATTGCCCGCACTGCCTCTGGATGAGCGGGGCAACATGCGGGTGGCCTGGCGCCTGCACCCCGACAGTTTCGTGAGCATTCCTGCCGCCGACGTGCTGGCGGGCCGTGTGCCGACCGACATCATGACCGGCGCCTGGGTGCTGGTGGGTGCCAGCGCCTTCGGCATGAACGACACCATCGCCACTCCTTACAGTGGTGCCAGTGCCGGGCTGCTTGCGCACGCCCAGATCCTGAGCGCCCTGGTGGACGGGCATACACCCTATACCCCGCGCGCCGCCTTGCCCCTGCAGGCGATCGCCGCCGCACTGGGCGCGCTGCTGTTGTGGCTGCTGGTGCGGCTGGCCGGGCAGGGGGGGGCGGCTGCGCGCGACGCCCAGGCGCCCACGCCTTCGCCCATGCTGCGCATGCCGGTATACCTGCTGCCCGTGGCCGCCCTGGCCTATGCGCTGGCGCTGGTGGTGGCACATGCCCTGGCACTGTGGCTGGCCGATGTGTGGGTGGGTTGGCTGCTGCCAGCCGTCTTCGTACTGCTGGCCGGGGTGTTTGCCGGCACCATCGAGCATGCCCGCAGCCGCAGCGAGCGGGACCGCCTCTACCAGCACCTGGCCAGCTACCTGCCGGCGCCCGTGGCGGCCGCACTGGCGCTGCAGCCGCCATCGAGCGCCATCCGCGCCAGCACGCGGCAGGTCAGCGTGCTGCTGGCAGACATCCGCAATTTCTCGGCCTACTGCGAAGCCCGTCCGCCGGAAGAGGCCGCAGCCGTGCTGCACGCCTTCTTTTCTGCCGCGAGCCGCATCGTGCAGGCGCACGGTGGCGTCATCGAGTCCTTCCAGGGCGATGCCGTCGTCGCCGTGTGGAATGGTGCGGACGATGTGCCCCCGCCTTCAACGGCCGATGACCAGCACGCGCAGGTCCATTCACGGCAGGCGGTCGCCGCCGCGCTCGACCTGCTCACGGAATCCTTCAAGCTGCTGCCCGACCCCGCCCCCGCCGGCCTGGAGCCGCTGAGCCTGGGTCTGGGCCTGGAAACCGGCCCCGCCATGGTGGGGTCTTTCGGCCTGGCCAGCCGCCGCACCCACACGGTCATGGGCCGCACCATCACCATTGCCAGCCGCCTGGTCGACCTGACGGTGGACCTCGCCCACCCCATCCTGGTGGGTGAGGGCATGGCGGCGCAGTTGGGTGGACAGTTCTCCCTGGGGGCGCGGACCGATGGCCGCGGCGCGCCGGAAACGCAGCACCTGCAGTCCATGGGCACCTTCCTGCTGGAAGGCCTGCGCGTACCCCACCATATATATGCTGTGCCCCTGGACACCCTGGCGGCCGAGCACCCGCCTGAACCGGGAGACAGCCAGGCGGCCCAACTCACAGCCCATGGCACAGCGTAGGCGGCACTACCATTTCCCTGCCGAAGCCTGCGCAGCATCCGCCCCTTCGGGTTCAATGCCCCGCACGGTGTGGCTGCTTGCAATGGCCATGTGCGCGGCAACAGCCGCGCAGGCACAGTCCCCGGCGTCACCCGCCGCAAGGCCGGGCAAGGCCCTGCCTCCCCTGGCAGCCCCGGCCCAGGAGATAGCGCCCGCGTTCAATGTCCCCCAGGTTCCACCAGCCGGTGCACAACCCAGCGCTGCAGAGGCGGCCGTGGCTGCCGTGTGCATCCCGGTGCCCGACGGCACGCCCGCCGACCGCCTGACCCCCTATGTGATCACCTGCCAGCGCGTGCCCGAATGGCTGGCCCAGCTGGGTGCCCTGCTCAACAAGGAAGGCCGCTACGACGAAGCTGCCGAGCACCTGGAGCGCTCGCTCATGCTCGCTCCCGACCAGATCCAGGCCGGGCTCGACTACGCCGTGGCACTGGCTGGCGTGGGCGACCTGCTCAGCGCCACCCAGCTGCTGGGCCAGTGGCTGGCCCGCCCCGACCTGCCCGACACCCTGCGCGCCAGCCTGGCCCAGGCCCAGCAGCGCTATGCGGCCGCGGGCCGTGCCAGCACCGGCTGGCAATGGCGCCGCCACGCCGGGCTGCGGCTGGGGCGCGACAGCAACCTGCTCGGCGCCCCCAGCATCACCAGCCTCACGCTGACACTGCCCACCGGCAACATCACCCTGCCAGTGGAAGAGAGCAGCCTGCCCCGCCCCGGCGCCTACACCCGTGCTGACCTGCGCATGGACCTGGCGCGCCAATGGGCCGACGGCCAGCGCGTTGAGGTGGCTGCCGCCGTGCTGGCCCGCTCTGCCCCCCGGGCCTCGCAGACCGGAACCACGCAAGCCGAACTCGCCGGCGAGTACTCCCGCCTGGCGGGTGAAATCGGCTCTGCCGGTGATACGACCTTGCTGCAGCACTACACCGGCGCTGCGGTGGCCAGCCTGCACACACGCGGTGGCACACGTTACGCCAGCTTTCATCTGGGCACGGGCCTGCAACTGCAAGACAAATACATGCCGACCAATGGCTCGGGCCCACTGGGCCCGCAAGGGTTGTCGGCAATATGCAACACCCGGGTGGGTGCCGAGGCGCAGTTGCGCAATCTATATAGCAACCCTGTGCTGTCGGGCCGCTATGTGGGCCTGGCCGTGCTGTGGAGCTGCAATGCACAGCCCCAGCAGGTGCTGGCCGATGGCGCGGGCCTGGCATTCAGCCAGTGGCAGATCGGCGTGCGCGCTGGCGTCGACTCGCCCACCGATGCCACCCGCCCCGGTGGCCGCCAGCAGCAGTACAGCCTGCGCGCCGCCACCCACCTGGGGCCCCGCTGGTACCTGGACGCAGAACTGGGCCACAACCGCGACACCACCGCCTACAGCGCCATCCTGGACAACGGGCGCGTGCGCAACACCACCCGCCTGTCCCTGCGCGCCGAGTACCAGCACCCCCTGCCCAGCCTTGCGCCGGGCGCCGTGGCGGTGTTCGGCTTCGAAGGCTTCAAGCAGACCGCCAACCTGTCCCTGTTCGCCATCCGCAGCAGCGGGCCCTACATCGCCATTCGCGGGCAGTGGTAGCGCCACGGGCCAAAGCCTGCGCGCCAGAAGGTGTCGGGCGAAACAGGCTTATTGGTCGTCAGCCAATGATTTTTGTAGAAGATCCCCCTGAATGTTGGCCTGCTGCAACATCGGGAGGCTCAGACCGGCGTCGCTCACAAGCGCACGGTACTTGTGATCCGCGTCACGCCCCGTCCGGTGGGATGCTTGCTACACTTCATCCCAAGTTGGCTAGGCATTGCTCTTGACCACTGGCATTTTTTTAAAAGTGCGTGTGATAATGCCAGAGCAAACTTGTAAAGATGGGGCTGAACGGGCACGCACGGCAGGTAAGCGTGGTGCACTAGACGGGCTGGCCTTGCTTTAGCAACTTGTTTTCATTTTTTAACTGTTAATAGGAAGTTTCAAATGCCTAAGCAAATTTTTGGTGTCGACGCGACTGTGACTATGCTGAACCGCGCGTTCAACGACCAGTCTCCTGCCAACTCTGTGTACAACAACCAAGTGGCCCAAGCCACCTCGGTCGGCGCCACCCAGTTCGCTCTGTCGTTCGGCTCTGGCTTCACCAGCCTGACCGAAGACCAACTGTCGACCAAGCTGCTGACGAACCTGGGCGTGCTGCCTAACGCTGCTCTGCAGACCGCACTGAAGGACTACCTGGTTCAAGTGGGCAAGGCCAACGTCGGTATCGTTGCAATGCAACTGGGCGAAATCCTTGCCAACCTGGAAAACGCCACTGGCGACCAAGCTGGCTTCGCTGCAGCTGCTGTGGCATGGAACAACGAAGTGACCGCTTCGTACACCTACTCGGCCAACCCAGCCAACACCACCGCATCGCCTGTCGGCCCAACCGACACCGCTGTGACCGGCGTGACCCTGGCCCTGACTGCCGGCGACGACTTCATCTCGCCAGCCGCTTCGGAAGCCAAGTTCAAGACCACCGGCAACAACGACACCATCCTGGCAACCACCGCTGGTTTCCTGTCGGCTACCGACGTGGTTGACGGCGGCGCTGGCGTCGACACGCTGAAGGCCACGCTGGCAGCTGCCGCTACGGTTGCTCCTACGCTGCAAAACATCGAAAAGGTGTTCGTCACTGCAGGTGCTGCTTCCCAGTTCACGGCTACCGGCGCTACCGGCCTGACCGAGCTGTGGGTTGACGTCGCTGCTGGTGCCGCTACGTTCGCTGGCGTGAACCTGGCAACCACCGTTGGTATCCAGAACTCCGCTGCTGGTGGTGCTCTGACCGTCAACTTCGCAGGTGCTACTGGCGCTGCTGACTCCGCCAGCATCGTGTTCGCTGATGCGACCGGCGCTGATGACGTCATCGTCACCAACATCGAAACCCTGAACGTGAAGAGCACGGCCGGTACCGTGGCTGCCACGACCGTTAACGCTGCCAACATCACGGCTGCTCTGGCTGAAAAGATTGTCATCACTGGCGACCAAGGCCTGACCACCACCGTGACGGCTGCCAACGCCACCGTGATCGACGCATCGGCACTGACCAAGGCCCTGGGCCTGACGTTCACCACCACCGGCACGACGGCTGTGGCCATCACCGGCGGCGTGGGCGCTGACACGTTCAACATCACCGGCACGCTGGACGCCAAGGTGACCCTGGTTGCTGGCGATGGCGCTGACACGGTCAACATCAACGCACAAGCTGCCAACAAGATCACCCTGGGTGCTGGCGCCGACACGCTGAACATCACCGCTTTGGCTGGCGCTGGCGCCAAGGATCTGGACATCAGCACGGCTGCCAAGCTGGGCTCGTCCGCTGTGGAAGTGACCGACTTCGTGAGCGGTACTGACGTGGTCAACCTGACCGCGGCTGCTGCCACGACCAAGGCTGCTCCTACCGGCACGCAACTGGCCAACATCGCCGCATCGTCGACGCTGCTGACCGCCGCCCAACTGGCTGCTACCACCGCTGGTGCCTCCAAGGCTATCGCGTTCCAATACGGCGCTGACACCTACATTCTGGTGAACGATGCTGCCGCTGCTCTGACCGTAGACGACAGCCTGATCAAGCTGACCGGTGTGGCGACCCTGTCGGGCGCTTCGTGGACCGTGGCCTAATAGGTCAAGAAGGCAGCATGCAAGGCTTGGCGTTTCGCTGAACCACTGCAAGCCGCTTTCTGCAAAGTCCCCCAGGCGAAAGCCTGGGGGACTTTTTTCATGGGTGGCTCTGAAGCCGTAGCCCGGTGTTTGTTGTTGAGGCTGGTACGCTGTGCTCCCTCGCCGTTTGATTCCAGCCCATGTCGTCCACCGCCGCCCATCCGATCCACGCCCGCCTTGCGCAGCTATTTCAGGAGCGCGCGTTTGCACAGTGCCTGGGCCAGGCGCAGGCGCATGTGGCGCAGCACGCACAGGACGCCATGGCCTGGGGCTGGGTGGTGCGCGCTGCCTTCGCGCTGGGCCATGGCACCCAGGCCCTGCAGGCAGCCCAGCGGGTATGCGAGTTGGCGCCCGGCGATGCACAGGCCTGGACCACACTGGGTGATGTGCGCCGCCACTTGGGGCAGTTGGACGAGGCCTTGGTGGCCTTTCAGCACGCGCTGCAACTGGTGTCAGCCGTAGCGCCGCCCACAGGCCAGTCGCAGGCGGTGCTTGCCGTGCTTGCCAACAAGGTGGGCGATGTGCTCTACACACAGGGGCGATTCGAGCCGGCACACAAAGCCTTTGGGCAGGCGGTCCACCTCGCTCCGCGTTTTGGCCAAGCGTGGTTCCATCTGGGCATTGCCCACATGGCGTTGGGCCAGTATGCCGAGGCACAGCCACCGCTGGCGCAGGCCTTGGCCCATGGCCACCCGCCCGCACAGGTGCAGTCGGCATTGGGAGCCGTCTTCATGGAGCTCGGGGCGCACCGTCAGGCCCACGCCGCGTTGTCGCAGGCACTCGCGCTGCAACCCGAGGACACCATGGTGCTCAACAACCTCAGCATTGCCAGCCAGAACCTGGGCTTGCTGGCCGAGGCCGAGGCGCTGATACGCCGCAAGCTGGCGCTCCTGGCGCACGACGTCAGCGGCTGGATCAATCTGGGCAACGTGCTGCGCGCACAGGGCCGGCTTGACGAGGCAGTGGCGGCCTTCCGGCACGCGATGTCGATCGAAGCAGGCAATGCCACGGGGCTCATGGCCATGGGGCAGCTGTGCCATGAAACCCAGGCCCTGGCAGAGGCGCGGCGCTACCTCTCCGAAGCCGTGGCATCTCCGGGAGCAACGGAGCATCAGCGATTGGACGCCATGGTCGAGCTGGCATCCCTGCATGCCACCCTGGCCGAGCATGCGGCGAGCGAGGCGCTGTTCCAACAGGTGTTGGCCGCCAGACCGTACGAGCGCAAATACTGGGGCAAATGGCTGTTTGCGCTGAACAACCACCCGCACAAAACCCCGCAGCAGATCCTGGAGCAGTATCAGGCGTTCGCGGCCCATTGCTTTGGTGCTGCGCCGCCATCACCTGCCGCTGCAGTGCCCCCCCTGTCGGAGCGCCCAGACCGGCGCATCCATATCGGTTACGTGTCGGCCGACTTCACGCAGCACCCGGTGCGGCTTTTCCTGCAGCCCCTGCTGGCCCACCACGACCACACGCGCTTCGAGGTATCGGCCTTTGCCAATCTTTCAGGCCCTGCGGAGGTATTGCCGGCTTACCAAACCATGGTGGACCACTGGCACTTCATCAAGGGCCTGACCGAGCATGAGGTGGCTGACCTGGTGCGCGCCAGCGGGGTCGACGTGCTGGTGGACCTCTCGGGCCACACGGGAGGCAACCGGCTCGATGTGTTCGCACTCAAGCCGGCACCGGTGTCGGTGAGCTGGCTGGGGTTCGGATCCTCCACGGGCTTTGCCGCGATCGACTACTTTCTGACCGACGCGCATGCCGTGCCCGTGCCGGACGATGTGTACTTTGCCGAGCGGCCCTGGCGGCTGGGGCGCTCTTTTCTGACCTACCGGCCGGCGCCATGCATGGGGGACCCGGGGCCTCTGCCGGCGCTAGCGACCGGCCATGTGACCTTTGCCACGCTGAGCCGCTCGATTCGCTTCAACGACGATCTGTTCGCTGCCTGGGCCCAGGTTCTTCTGCGCGTACCCGGGTCGGTGCTGCGTATCGACAGCAAGAACATGCGCGATGCCGAACTGGCGCGCCAGACCCAGGCGCGGGTTGCAGCGCTGGGGGTTGCGCCCGAACGTGTTGTCTGCGGCTTTCACAGCCCGCCCTGGGATGTGCTGCGCGGTGTGGATATCTCGCTGGACTGCTTTCCCCACAACAGCGGCACCACACTGCTTGAGTCGCTGTACATGGGTGTGCCCTATGTCACGCTGAGCGGCCGACCAGGGGTGGGGCGATTGGGCTCGGCCATCCTGCACGGCGCAGGCCGACCCGAATGGGTGGCCCATACTGTGCCAGAGTATGTAGAGAAGGTGGTGGCACTGGCCAGCGACCTGCCACGGCTGGTCCAGGTGCGTGCCACCTTGCGTGAACAGCTGGAGGCCAGCGCCCTGATGGACGAGGCCGGCTTCACCCGTGCGGTGGAGGGGGCTTTCACACGCATGTTCGAACGCCACCGTCAGGGGCTCCAAGCTGCATTCCCTTCGCTTGCCTGACGAACCCATGCACGCAATGGTGACCGCGCGAGCCTCGCTGCTACACGCTGCAGTGGAGCGATGAGGGGACATGTAAAAATGCGAGCTTCAACAAGGAGAGGCACCGCATGTCAGATTGGACCGCCGGCTATGTGGCCGACATTGGCTATACCTACGGCTACTATCCCGAACTCAACCCGCTGCGGGTCAAACTGGCTTTCTTGAACCAGGGCCTGGTGTTCCCCGAAGTGGGCACGGCCTGCGAGCTCGGCTTTGGCCAGGGCCTGAGCGTGGGCATGCACGCGGCGGCCAGCGTGGTCGAGTGGCATGGTACCGACTTCAATCCGGCGCAAGCCGGTTACGCACAGCAACTGACCGCGGTGTCGGGCTCCGGCGCACGGCTGTACGACCAGGCCTTTGATGAATTTGCCCGCCGCACCGACCTGCCGCAGTTCGACTACATCGGGCTGCATGGCATCTGGAGCTGGATCAGTGACGAAAACCGGGCCGTGATTGTGGAGTTCATCCGCACTCGCCTAAAGGTGGGCGGTGTGCTGTACATCAGCTACAACACCTTGCCCGGCTGGGCGGCCTTTGCGCCCATGCGCCACCTGCTGTCGCAGCATGCGGCCGTGATGGGGGCCGAGGGCAATGGCACCCTGAACCGCATCGACGGAGCAGTGGATTTTGCCGAGAAGCTGCTGGCCACCAACCCGCTTTACAGCCGGGTGAACACCAGTATCGCGGACCGCATGACCCGCCTCAAGACCATGCCCAAGCAGTACCTCGCGCACGAGTATTTCAACCGCGACTGGGTACCCATGCACTTTGCCACCATGGCCGAGTGGCTGGAGCCCGCCAAGCTGCAATTTGCCTGCACGGCCCACCCCTCGGAGCAGGTCGACGCGCTCAACCTCAATGCCGAGCAGCAGCAGTTTTTGAAGAACATTCCCGATGCCAACCTGCGCGAGAGCACGCGGGATTTCATCGTCAACCAGCAGTTTCGGCGTGACTACTGGGTTAAGGGCGCGCGCAAGCTCAATGCCATTGACCAGGCCGAAGCGCTGCGCCTGATCAAGGTGGTGCTGGTAGCCTATCGCCCGGACGTGTCCCTCAAGATGACCGGCGGGGTGGGCGAGGTCACGCTGACTGAAGCGATCTATGCCCCCCTGCTCGACCTGCTGGCCGACCACAAGCCGCGCACTCTGGGGCAAATTGAGCAGGCGTTGCAGGGCAAGGGCATCAGTTTTGCGCAAATTCAGCAGAGCGTGATGGTGCTGGCTGGCGCCGGGCACCTGGCCCCCGCGCAGGACGACGCGGTGGCGCCCAAGCTGCGCAAGGCCACCGACAAGCTCAACACCTGGCTGGCCAACCAATCGCGGGGCAGCAACGATGTGGGCTTTCTGGCCAGCCCGGTGACGGGCGGTGGCATTGCAGTCAGCCGTACGCACCAGTTCTTTTTGCTGGCGCTGGCCCAGGGCAAGAAGCAACCGGCCGAGTGGGCCCAACTGGCGTGGCAGATTCTGAGCTTGCAAGGGCAGAAGTTGGTCAAGTCCGGCAAGGCGCTGGAAACCCCGGAAGAAAACCTGGTCGAGCTGGCGGAAATGGCCAATGCCTTCGCACAGAAGCAGGTGCCCATGCTGAAGGCTCTGCAGGTGATCTGACCGAGACGCTGTGTCAGGGCGTAGCCGACCCGCCTGCGCGCCTGCCAGGCATGGCGGGCAGCAAAATCGGGCCTTGGGCCCGGTGCCGCATATATGCCCCTCCTTTCAACGCAACGCGCCCTCGCGGACATTGCCTTACGGGCGGTGTGCCCGGGTTGCGGGCAATGCCCTGGAAAGGAAATGTGCAGCATGGGACGTCATCTCGTATCGGGTGTGGATGCGCAAAACCAGGTGGTAACGGTCATGGCCGAAACAGCATTGGCCGCTGGCGACTATGCCAAGCTGGGATCGGGTGGGTTTGTGCGGCGCGCCGCCGACGGTGTGCCGCTGGCCTTGCAAAACTCTGCCAGCGGGGTGACTGCGCTGGTACCACCGGCGGCCGTGGAGGCCAGTGGCACTGCATGGGGGCGCAGCGGTTTCAACGCGCAGATATTCCGCTCGATAGTCGCCCTGGACAATGGCAATTTTGCGGTGGTGTATAGCGGAAACGGCTCTCAGTCGGACACTGGGGTCAACCTGCGTATCTACGGCCCCCTCCGAGTGCCTTTGTCATCTCGGGTGGGGGTGGCGGCGGCGACTGGGGTTGTGGGAGCTCGCCTCGCGCGGGCAGGCGCCGACAGTATGGCCGTGGTGTGGGTCGAGGGTGCAACGCTCAAGCTGGCAATCCATTCGGCGGCCACCGGGGCAGTCGTGGCACCCGAGGTGACTGTGGCCCTTCTGGCGAGCAGCGACATATCCAATTGGAACGTCGTCACCTTGACCGGGGGTGACGTGGTGGTGGCCTATGGCAAAAACGGGTCCAATGATTTCGCTTTCAAACGCTTCAACGCGGCAGGTGCGCTGCAGGGCGCTGAGGTCGTGGCGGAGGCGGGGTCATCGCCCACGCACATAGGTGTGCTGGCACTGGCGTCGGGCGGTTTTGTACTGCACTATTACCGGTACACGGCCGCGACTGCCTACAAGTTTGCACGCTTTGCGGCCAATGGCACGCAGCAAGGGGTATTGAACACGCTGGCAACGGGTGCCCCCAATCGCTCCGTGAGTCCCGCCGAGCGCAATGCCATGGAACTGAGCAATGGCAATCTGGTCTTTGTTGATCCCGCCAGCAATACCAGCGCTGCCGTACGTCTGTACGACGCTGCAGGCAACTTTCTCTCTGCGGTGTTGGCTGCCACAGGCGCTGCGGGAATGCCAAATACCGTGTGTATCTGTCCGCGCCAGCTTGGCGGTTTCTGGCTGACGGTGGCAGGGCAGCTATATGAATACGACAATGCAGGCAACTGCCTGCGACAGTCTTCAGTGCCCGGTAACACACCCTTCATGTTCTTTGACAGAGCGGGCACCGGGCCGCTGATGGCAGTGTACCTGGCGGGCGCATTCACTACCCATTTGATTGCCTGGAACACGGAGTTGACGGTGGCAGAGGGCATCACTGTTGACTCGCTCGGCTATGCCTTGTCCTATGCGTGGTTTGAGGTTCTTTCCAACGGGCTGGTGGTTGGGGTCAATATGGGCAACTCTTCGTTTGGAGCAGCGCGTCTTTTCGTCTCTACGCCCCAGGCGTATTCCATCCTGGGTATCGCGCAAGAGCCTGCGGTGCCCGGTGCCCTGGTGCGTGTAGCGACGGCCGGAAAGTTCGTATCGACACAGTCGTTCAGCGGCCCGGCCTTCGACCGGCGAGCTGCCACTCCGCCGGGAACGCGCGGGGTAGCGATTGGCAATTCGGCCATCCTGGGAGGGTTGGTGGGTTAGGTCAGAGCGGGGGGCAGGACGGAGCATTTACAAAAGCCCACCTCCGAGGGTTGGGGTGACCAAGCGAGGAAATGTCCATGCCCCAAATTGGCGAGCAATGTTTTCTTGAATCCATTGGCACATAGGCTCTATGCTCTGCACATTTCCCTATTGTTGGAGCTGTTTGTGGCCGTCGCCCTCTCTGCAGAACTTGAAGTCACCATCCTGAACCGTGCGTTCAACGACCAATCCCCTTCGAGCACGACTTTCTACCAGCAGAAGATGGCTGCCGGCTCCACCCCCCAGAGCTGGCTGGACTATGCCTTTCAGTTCGGTTCGAACTACCAGAACCTGACGTCGGGGGAGTTGGCGTTGAAGATCGCGACCAACATGGGCCTGGGGTCCAACCTGGGCGTGCAGGGCGCGCTGCTCTCGTACCTGGACGCCGTGGGCAAGGAAAATGTGGGCATCGTTGCCGTGCAACTGGGCCACATCCTGCTGGGACTGGAGCATGCCACCGGCGACATGGAGGTCTTCAACGCCCCCGCCGCGGCCTGGGCCAAGGAGGTTGCCGAGTCGTACATGTACTCCACCAACTCGGCCAACGGCAGCCCTTCGCCCAAGGGTGCCTTCGCAGCCAGTGCAGGCTGGAGTTCCGCCGTGGAGCACCAGCCGGCCGACGCTGCTGCAGCCGTGCAACTGGTCGGTGTCGACACCGGAGCGTTGCTGGCCTGAGGGAGGTGTGTGTCGCTGCCGGGCCGCTGGCGGCCGGCCAGCCCCATCAAGCGGTGGCGGTGTGCAGGCCCAGCAGCTCCCGCGCTTCCTGCGGTGAGGCCACACTGCGGCCTGCATCGCGCGCGACCTGGGCCAGTTGGTCAATCAGCGGGCCATTCGAGGTGGCCTTGCTGCCATCGGGCAGGTAGAACGTGTCTTCCAGCCCGGTGCGCAGGTGGCCACCCAGTTCGGCCACACGCTGGTGCACGGGCCAGATCTCCTGCCGGCCGATCACGGTGGCCTGCCAGGGGGCGTCCTTGATCTTGAGCCTGAGCAAGATGGGCAGCAGGTCCGGGTCGGCCGGCATGCCCGACTCGACCCCCATGACAAAGTTGTATTCGGGCAGGCGCTCGGTGTACATGCCGGTCTGCACGTACATCTCCACGCAGCGCACGATGCCCACGTCAAAGCATTCGAATTCGGGCAGGGTGTTGGTCTCCAGCATCACGTCGATGAAGTCCTTCACCTTGGCGGGCTGGTTGTCGAACAGCATGGGTGGCCAGGCCCAGGTGCCGTTGCTGCGCACCTTGAGGTAGTTGAGCGAGCCGGCGTTGCAGGCCGCCATCTCGGGCCGGGTGGCGCGCAGGCAGTCGAGCGGGCCCTGGTAGTGCGGGCCCACTACGCCGGTGGTCTGGTTGATGATGAGGCCGGGGCATTCCTCGCGCATGGCCTGCACGCAGTCGCGCGCCACCTGCGGGTCCCACGAGGGCAGGTGGCCTTTGCCCGCCTCCTGCTGGCGAAAGTGCACGTGCACCACGGCGGCGCCGGCATCCACCGCGCGGCGTGCCTCGCGCGCCAGTTGCTCGGGCGTCACGGGCACATGGTGCTGCGTGGGATCGGTCAGCACGCCGGTGATGGCGCAGGTGATGATGGCTTTGTCGGAGTGGGTCGTCGTCATGGTGGGTGTCCTCAGATTCCGAGCTGGCGGGCCGCCAGGTCCTTCATGATCTCTTCGGCACCGCCGCCGATCATCATGACCTTGACCTCGCGGTAGATGCGTTCGCTCACAGTGCCGCGCATGTAGCCCATGCCGCCCAGGATCTGCACGGCCTGGTCGGCGCAGAACTGCATGGTCTGCGTGGCGTGGTTCTTGAGCAGGCAGACCTGGGCCACCCATTCGGCGCCGGTGTGGCCTGCATCGGCCTGCGCGGCCACCGATTCGAGCCAGGCGGTGGTGGAGTGGATGCGCATCTGCATGTCCACCAGCTTGTGGCGTATCACTTGGTGTGCCACCAGCGGCGCTCCAAAGGTCTTGCGCTGGCGCGCCCAGGCCAGGGCCTCGTCGTAGCAGGCCTGCGCAAACCCCAGGGCCGATGCCGCCAGGCCAAAGCGCTCGCCATTGAAGTTGCCCATGATGGTGCGAAACCCATCGCCCTCGGCCCCCAGCAGGTAGCGCGCGGGCACGCGCACGTTGTCGAAGCGCAGGTGCGCGGTGTCGGAGCACAGCCAGCCCATCTTGGAAAGTGGGCTGCGCGACAGGCCGGCACTGTCGCCCGGCACCAGCAGCATCGATATGCCGCCGCTGCCCCGGCTGCCGGCCTCGCCCGTGCGCACGGCCACGGTGATCCAGTCGGCGCGCATGCCCGAGGTGATGAACACCTTCTCGCCGTTGACCACATACTCGTCGCCCTCGCGCCGCGCGGTGGTGGCCAGCTGCGCCACGTCGGAGCCGCCGCCAGGTTCGGTGATGGCCAGGGCCGCGATGCGCTCGCCCGCCAGCACGGGCGGTATCACCTCATCGCGCACCGCATCGCTGCCATGTGCCAGCACCGGTGGCAGGCCGATGTTGTGCGAGAGCAGGCTGGCCAGCACGCCGCCACTGGTGCCGTAGCGGCACAAGGCCTGCCACAGCGGCAGGCGCAGCGCATAGCTGGCGGGCGTGCCGCCGTACTGCTCGGGGTAGCCCAGACCCAGCAGGCCCAGGTCTCCCGCGCGCCGGTACAACGTGCGGGGAAACTCCCCCGCCGCGTCCCAGGCATCCACATGCGGGGCGATCTCGGTGCGGGCAAAGCGCGTGACCGTGTCGGTCAGGGCTGCGCGGTCGGCGCGCAGGCCATCGTCTTTCGTTGGGAGCGGCATGGCCTTACGCCTCCTGCGCCGCAAAGCGCGCCAGCACCTGGCCCGGTGCAACCTGCTGGCCGGGCGCCACCAGCAGCTCGACCACCGTTACGGCGGCAGGGCAGGTGAGGCTGTGTTCCAGCTTCATGGATTCGAGCACCACCACCGTGGCGCCTGTCGGCAAGGCCTCGCCGACGGCCACGGGCGCTGCCACCACGCGGCCGTTGAAGGGGGCTCGCAGTTCGTTCGCGCCGTGGGCTGCGCCTGCGCGTGCGGCAGGCTCCCATGACGCGTCTTCCACCCAGCCGTCTGCACCACCGGTCTGCCAGTGCCAGCGGTGCGGCCCCACTGCCACCGTGCGCACGGCATGCGTCACCCCACCCAGGGTGCATTGCACGCGGCCATCGGGCTGCGGGACCAGCTGGATGGCGATGGATTCTTCTCCAGCCATCTGTTCGATGTGCAGGCACCCCTGGCCCATCTCACGCACGGCCATCGGCTGCACCTCACCCTGGTGGCGCAGCCGCATGGGGCGCGCAAAGCTGCAGGGCAGGGTGGTGGCGCGGGGCGGGAACAGGGCCGCCATGGCGCCGGGCAGCAGGGCGGCCTGCTGCTGCTGGCGCAGGGACGCGCGCAGGGCATCGCCTTTCTCCGTGAGGAAGGGCACGCGCGCCTGCCCGGCGCGGAACTGCGGGTGGTCGAGGCAGGCGGCCAGAAAGTCGCGGTTGCTGGGCAGCCCGAGCAGCGAGGTGCCGTGCAGTGCGCGCACCAGCGCATCGATGGCATCGCCGCGTGTGGCGGCATGCACGATGAGCTTGCCCAGCATGGCATCGTAGTGGGGCGTGACCTCAGTGCCTTCTTCCAGCGCATGGTCAAAGCGCAGACCGCCCAGCGGAGCACGCTGGAAGGCCGTGGCCTGCGGTGTGCCCAAGTGCAGCACCCGTCCTGTGTGCGGCGTGAAGTGAGCGTCTTCCGCGCACAGCCGCACCTCGATGGCATGGCCCTGCAAGGCCACCTGGTCCTGCTTGAGGGGCAGGGGCTCGCCGCGTGCCACGCGGATCTGCCACTCCACCAGGTCCAGACCGGTGAGCGCTTCGGTCACCGGGTGCTCCACCTGCAGGCGGGTGTTCATCTCCATGAGGAAGAAGGCGCCGGGCTGGTCTTCATCGAGCAAAAACTCCACGGTGCCCGCACCCACATAGCCTGCCGCCTGGGCCAGCGCCACCGCGCAGGCGGCCATGCGTTCGCGCAGCGCGGCATCCACGGCGGGGCTGGGTGATTCCTCGACCAGCTTCTGGTGGCGCCGCTGCACCGAGCAATCGCGTTCGCCCAGGTGGATGCAGTGGCCGTGCGCATCGGCAAACACCTGCACCTCCACATGGCGTGGACTGAGCAATGCGCGCTCGATCAACAGGTCGCCACAGCCAAAGCCTGCCAGCGCTTCCGACCTCGCGCTGGCCAATGCTGCGGGCAACTGCGCGGCCTCGGTCACCAGCCGCATGCCGCGCCCGCCGCCGCCGGCCACGGCCTTCACCATCAGCGGAAAGCCGACGCGGTCTGCTTCGGCCGCAAAGCGTTCATCGCCCTGGTCGCTGCCCGCATAGCCGGGCAGGCAGGGCACGCCCTGGGCCTGCGCGAGTGCCTTGGCGCCGGCCTTGCTGCCCAGCGCGCGTATGGCGGCGGGCGGCGGGCCGATCCAGGCAAGGCCGGCATCCACCACCGCCTGCGCGAACTCGGCGTTCTCGCTGAGAAAGCCATAGCCAGGGTGCACGGCGTCGGCGCCCGTGGCGTGTGCTGCCGCGAGCAGTTTGTCGATGCGCAGGTAGCTGTCGGCACTGGCGCTGCCGCCCAGTGCCACGGCCTGGGTGGCCTCGCGCACATGCAGGGCCTGGGCATCGGGGTCGGAGTACACGGCCACGGTGGCAATGCCCATGGCCTGTGCCGTGTGCACGAGGCGCCGGGCGATCTCGCCGCGATTGGCGATCAGTATCTTTTTCATGCCACCACGCTCCAGGGGGCGGCCTTGCGGGCCGTGAATGCGGCGAGCCCCTCTGGGGCCTCAGGCCCGCGCAAGGCATGGGCAAACAGGTGGGCGGCGTCGTCCAGCAGGGCCGGCAAGGGCAGCGTGCCCTGCACCTGCAGGAGCAGGTGCTTGGTGGCGGCAATCGCCTGGGGCGCAGTGGCCGCCAGGCGCTGGATGGTTGCCTGCACGGCTTCGTCCATCGCGCCGTCGACCACTTCATCCACCAGCCCACACTGTTGCGCGGCAGCCGCACCGCTGCGCGCGCCCGACAGCAGCCAGCGCCGGGCCGCCGCCGGCCCGAGCCGCCGCACCACGAAGGGTGCGATCTGCGCAGGCACCAGCCCCAGCGTGACCTCGGGCGCACCGAACTGCGCATCCGCATCCGCGAGCACCAGGTCGCCGCAGCAGGCCAGGCCCAGGCCGCCGCCCATGGCTGCACCCTGCACCGCGATCACCAGCCATTGGGGCAGGCCGCACAAGGCCTGCAGCAGCGTGCCGAAGCGGCGGTTCAGCGGCACCAGCGGATCGGGCACGCCCGCACCGAGCGGCTGGCCGATGGCCTTGGCAAAGCCGCCCAGGCTGCCACCCGCACAGAAGTGCCCGCCCGCGCCGCGCAGCACCACGCCGCGCAGCGCGGCATCGTTGCGCGCACGCGTGCAAGCGCTCAGCAGGGCGTCCACCATGGTATCGGTCAGCGCATTGCGGCTGGCCGGGTCATTGAGGGTCCAGGTCTCCAGGAAAAGGCCGCTGCCCAGCGGCGCGCGGTCGATCAGCAGGGCGTCGGGCATGCTGTGTCCTGGTTCAGTGGGCGGTGGGGCGCTTGGCGATGCCCATGGTCTTGGCGAGGATGCCCAGCATCACCTCGTCGGCCCCGCCACCGATGGAGGCCAGGCGCCCGTCGCGGAACATGCGCGAGACCTTGTTCTCCAGCGTGAAGCCCATGCCGCCCCAGAACTGCAGGCAGGTGTCGGGCACCTCGCGGTTCAGGCGCCCGGCCTTGAGCTTGGCCATGGAGGCCAGCTCCAGCACGTCCTGCCCGCCCACGTAGAGTTCGCAGGCGCGGTAGGTCAGTGCGCGCAGGGCCTCCACTTCGGTCTTGAGCTCGGCCAGCTTGAACTGCACCCACTGCTGGTCGGCCAGCGCACCGCCGAAGAGCTTGCGCTCCTGCGCCCATTCGATGGTCCAGCCGATGCAGTTGGTCAGCGATTCCAGCGTGCTGGAGGCGCACCACAGCCGCTCCTCCTGAAACTGCTGCATTTGGTAGATGAAACCCTGGCCCTCGGCACCGATGCGGTAGCGCTGGGGTACGCGCACTTCGTCGAAGTAGAGCAGGCCGGTGTCGCTGCTGTGCATGCCGATCTTGCGGATTTTCTGCGCCACTTCCACACCCTTGGTGAGCTGGCCGCCGGGGCCGTCGCGCAGGGGCACCATCACCAGGCTCTTGTTGCGATGCACGGGGCCCTCGCCGGTGTTGACCAGCATGCACATCCAGTCGGCCTGCAGGCTGTTGGTGATCCACATCTTCTGGCCGCTGATCACGTAGTCGTCACCATCCTTGCGCGCCGTGGTCTTGATGCCGGACACATCGCTGCCCGCTGCGGGCTCGCTCACCCCGATGCAGCCCACCGTGTCGCCTGCGATGGCTGGGGCCAGGAAGTCGCGCTTGAGCTCCTCGCTGCCGTGGCGCGCCAGCGCCGGGGTGCACATGTCCGTCTGCACGCCGATGGCCATGGGCACGCCGCCGCAGTGCACGTGGCCCAGTGTCTCGGCCATGGCCACGGAGTACGAATAGTCCAGGCCCGAGCCGCCGTATTCCTCGGGCTTGCACAGGCCCAGCAGGCCAAGCTTGCCCATCTTCTTGAAGACCTCGTGCGCCGGGAAGATCTCGGCTGCCTCCCACTCGTCCACATGGGGGTTGATCTCCTCGTCGATGAAGCGCTTGAGGGTCTTCTGGATCTCGCGGTGCTCGTGCGTGAACTGCATGGTGTGTCTCCGTTGATTTTTGTGTGGACCAGTGCAAGAAAGGGGAAAGGGGTCTACATGCGTGCCACCCCGAACTGCATGGGGTGCACCTGGCGTGTCTGGGCGTCGGCGCAGGTGGCTAGGCACAGGGCCAGCACGGCGCGTGTGTCGCGCGGGTCGATCACGCCGTCGTCCAGCAGCAGGCCGCTGGTGTAGAAGGCGTCGGCCTGCGCCTCGAACATGGCCACGATCTTGTCGAACTGGGCCTGCGACTCGGCCGGGTCGGGCGCGATGCCTTTGCGCGCCAGCGCTGCCTCGGTCACGATCTGCATGGTGCGCGCGGCCTGCTCGCCGCCCATCACGGCGGTCTTGGCGCCGGGCCAGCTGAACAGGAAGCGCGGTGCATAGCCGCGCCCGCACATGCCATAGTTGCCGGCGCCGAAGCTGGCGCCGCACTGGATGGTGATCTGCGGCACGGTGGCGTTCGATACCGCCTGGATCATCTTGCTGCCGTGCTTGATCATGCCGCCCTGCTCGCTGTCCTTGCCCACCATGTAGCCGGTGGTGTTCTGCAGGTAGACGATGGGGTGGCCGAGCTGGCACATCCACTGGATGAAGTGCGCTGCCTTGTTGGCACCCGCCACGTCGATGGGGCCGTTGTTGGTGATGAACCCCACGGGGCGGCCATCGATGCGCGCCTGGGCGCACACGGTGGCCATGCCGTAGCGGGCCTTGAATTCGAGCAGCTCGGAGCCATCGGCGATGCGCGCGATCACCTCGCGCATGTCCACGGGCTGGCGCAGGTCGTCGGGCATCAGGGCCAGCAGGTCCTCGGCATTGAGGGTCGGCGCCGGGGCTGCGGATGCCGGGCGCATGCTGGCCCAGCCGGAGGCCTCCACCACGGCGCGCGCCATGCCGATGGCCTCGCGGTCGTCCTGTGCCAGGTACTCGCCCAGGCCCGAGATGCTGGTGTGCATTTCGGCACCGCCCAACTCCTCCTCGGTGGCGATCTCGCCCGTGGCGGCCTTGAGCAGCGGCGGCCCGGCCAGGAAGGCGCGCGAGCGCCCCTGCACCATGATCACCACATCCGACAGCCCCGGCATGTAGGCACCGCCTGCCGTGCCCGAACCGTGCTGCACCGTGATCACCGGAATGCCGGCCGCCGACAGCCGCGCCAGGTTGCGGAACAGGCTGCCGCCGTGCACGAAGCCCTCCACCTTGTAGCGCATGAGGTTGGCGCCCGCGCTCTCCACCAGGTGCACGAAGGGCAGGCGATTGTGCAGCGCGATCTCCTGCACGCGCAGGATCTTCTCGAGGCCCATGGGCTGGATGGCGCCGGCCTCGATGCCCGAGTCGCTGGCCACCACCATGCAGCGCACACCCGACACCGTGCCGATGCCGGCGAGGATGCCACCACCGGGAACGGACTTCGCGGGGTCCTTGGTGTCCTGCAGGTAACCCGCCAGCGTGGCCAGGGGCAGCCAGGGCGTGCCGGCATCGAGCAGCAGCGCAACGCGCTGGCGCGGCAGCAACTGGTTGCGCTTGTCGAACTGCGGTTGCGAGCGGGCCGAAGCGGCCGCGGCGCGGTCCTCGAGGGCGCGCAGGGCGTCCAGGCGCGCCAGTTGGGCGCTGCGCCGCCGCTGCGCGTCGGGCGCCAAGGCATTGAACCGCGAGGCGAAGACGGTCATGGCGCTGCCTCCGGCGGTTGCTGCGGCTGGGCTGCAAACACGCGCGGCACCTGGGCGCGGTGGAAGCCCTCGAACGGCCGCACGGCAGGCCGTTGCTGCGCTGCGGCGTCGGGCACCTGCATGGGCCAGCCCAGGCGGGCCTGGGGGCGGGCGCCGTCGACACGCACGGTGGTTCCGCTGATGAAGCTGGCAGCAGGGCTGAGCAAAAAGACGATGGCCGCCGAAACCTCGGCCTCGGTACCGAAGCGCCCCTGCGGCACGGTGTGGCGCATGGCGCGCAGCATGTCGGCGGCGGCGGGCGGGTAGTTGTCCATGCCGCTCGATGCGATGTAGCCCGGTGCCACGGCATTTACGCGCACGCCGCTGCCCGCCCATTCAAGGGCGGCTGTCTCGGTGAAACTGACCATGCCGGCGCGCGCCGCGCCGCTGTGGCCCATGCCCGGCATGGAGCCCCACATGTCGGCCACGATGTTGACGATGGCGCCGCCCTGGGCCTGCATCCACTGCCGGTGGCACTCGCGCGCCATCAGGAAGCCGCCGGTCAGGTTGGTGTTCAGCACCGCCTCCCAGCCCTTGGCGGAGATGCTGGCCAGCGGCGCCATGAACTGGCCGCCCGCGTTGTTCACCAGGGCGTCGATGCGGCCGTGCTCGGCCAGGGCCTGCTGCACGACGATGCCCACGGCCTCCTCGGAACGGATGTCGCAGGCATGCCAGGAGGCTTGCCCGCCGTCGGCCGTGATCTCGGCCTGCACGGCCTGGAGCTTCTCGGCCTTGCGCCCGACGAGCACCACCTGCGCACCCAACCGGGCCAGCTCGTGCGCCGTGCAGCGGCCGATGCCCGAGCCGCCGCCGGTGACGATGGCCACCCATCCTGCGAAAAGACCTGGTGCAAACACGCTCTGGTACATGGCTCACGCCTCCCGTATGAACAGTGCCAGCGCCTCACCGGTCAGCTCGTCCAGCGACTTGCCGCCCTTGGGGGCAAACCACTGCACGGCCCAGTTGAGGGCGCCAAAAAGGAACAGGCGTGCCAGGCGGGGGGCGGCCTGCAGCGTGCCCTGCCGGGACAGCGCTTCGAGCGTGGGCATCCAGGCGGCCTCGTAGGCGTCCTTGACGCGGGCTATCCCCTTGCGCTGTGCGGGCGTCAGCGAGCGCCATTCGTACAGCATCACCGGGATGAAGCCACTGCGTGGGCCCAGCAGGATCTCGAAATGGTGGCGGATCAGCACCCGCAGTTGTTCACGTGGCGTGGCAGTGGGGGGGAGCGCGGCGAGCGCCTGCTGCTGGCTTTGCAAAGCCATGACCATGCCTTCGTTCATGACGGCGTGGAGCAGGGCCCCTTTGCTTTCGAAGTGGTAGAAGGGCGAGCCGCTGTGCATGCCTGCGGCCGCCGCGATGTCGCGCGTGGTGGTGGCCGCAAAGCCCTTGGTCAGAAACAGCCTGGCCGCCCCGTCCATGAGCTTGCGGCGGCGGTTGCCGTCATCGACTTCTTCCGCAGTCTTGCGCGGGCGACCGCGTGGGCGCCGGGGTTCATTGGCAGCAATTGCCGGGGCTTTGCGGGCGCGGGCAGCAGGCGCCGTGAGGGGCACAGGGGCCTTGGGGGCGGCGGGACGTTTGCGCCGGGTTGCAGGGGATTCCATGGGCTGCACGATAGCAAAGGGTTTTATTTTTAGCAAGCGGGTGCTTTGTGAAAATACTGACCCCTGTCGGAGTGGTCCAAAGCCGGGTCGCCAGGGCGGTTTGGCCTGCGCGGCGGCCGAAATTGTTCCCAATCGTTGATTCGTCCATCAAGTTGAAACAGCCGGAAGCAGAAAATGAATGGTTCGTTGGCCTATTTGCTTCTTTGGCTGCCAACTGTCTTTAAAAGCGTTCTTTGGTGAGGGAGTGGTTTTGGGGACGCTTGTGCACATGCCCTACGCTTCGCGTTCCATCCAACGAGAGGCAGGTTTCATGAACACATTCGGTATCGCCCGCTGGGCGCGTGGCGCCATCGTCGCCGCCGCATCCGCCACCCTGGTGCTGGGGGTGCAGGCACAGGTCATTGATTTTTCCGGCACCCGGGGCGCGGGCGTCAACCAGACGGATGTGCTGCTGGAAAACCTGCGCCTGCTGGTGCCGGTGGCCAACCCGCAGCAGCCTGGCACCACGACCACGGTGGAGTCCAACTACAACATCCTGTTCCGCTTCGATCCGGCCACCTTGCACCTGGTGCCTGTGGGCCTTCAGCAGACCGGTGGGTCGGGCGCGGTGCAGTGCGCCACAGCCCAGGTGACGGTGTTCGATGCGCTGCGGGGCGCGAACCTCCCCCTGGCCAACGCGTCGGTCACGCTGGGCACGCGCTCGGCCACCACCAATGCGCAGGGCGTAGCCTCTTTCGCGGGGCTGGCGCAGGGCTTCTTCACGGTGACCACGACGGCGCCCAACTACTCGCCCGCCAACCAGACCGTGCTGCTCAACTGCGCCGCACCCAACCAGGTGGCAGTGGCCCTGTCGCCAGCCAGTGGCAGTGCGGGAGGTCTGGTTGCCGGCCAGTTCCGCACCATCCTGACCTGGGGTGAGAACCCGCGCGACCTGGATTCGCACCTGACAGGGCCTTCGGCCAGCGGGGCTGCGCGCTGGCATGTGTACTTTGCCGGCAAGAATGCGGGCGACATGTGTGCGCTGGACGTGGATGACATCTCCTCCTACGGGCCAGAGACGGTGACCTGCCCGCCTACGGCCAGCACGGGCAGTGCGGGGGCTGGCGCACTGCGTCCGGGCGTCTACCGCTATTCGGTGCACCACTATGCGGGCTCGGGCAACCTGGGCACATCGAATGCCAACGTGCGGCTGGAGCTCTCCAATGGCCAGGCCTACACGTTCACGCCGCCGGCGGCGCCCTACACCGGCTCCAACAATGTCTGGACGGTGTACGAGCTGACGGTGCTGGCCGATGGCTCGGTGGGCGTGGCGCCGGTCAACTCGGTGATGGCGAATGTATCGTCGGGCAGCGTGGCCCGCGAACTGCCGATTGCCGAAGGCACCGGGCTGGGCCAGGCGGAAAGCCCCTCGACGTTCCGGAACCTGGCCAAGTAGGCGGGTGAAGCCGCTGCCGCGCGCGGGTGCCCCTGGCGCGCGGCATTGCATCGCGGAGGTATGAGAGGTGAGCGTATGTAAGGCCCCGCCCTCCGAGGTCGGTTCACGCGAGTGTGACTTTGATAGCAGAAAAGCACGGTTGCATGCGCTCTTCAGGCCATTTTGGCGCTGCTGCGCATGCGGCAGATGGGCCGCCTGCAGGCACTGGCATCCTTGCTTAACAGAGACATTTGCAGGGTTAATGGCAGCGGGCAGGAGTGCCGGTGATAAGGTAAAGGCATGAACACACCGAACCAAACCCCCACGCCCTCGCCATCCGGTCTTGACCCGGAAAAGATGCGCAGCGACCTCGCAAACCTGCTTCGCAAGGCCGCGCCGCCGCAGGACAAGTCCGCTGCTGACAAGCCTGCTGGCAAGTAAGGAACCGAAAGCCGCGCGACGCCGCCGGCCCGCATTGCGGGTGGGCGGCGTTTTTCTTGGTGACCTGCCATGCGGGGCGGTTGATAACGGCAGCCCACTGCAAAGTGGCGACCATTGGTTTTCCATATCGGTTGCGAACGGGCTCCGGTGATAAAGTGGTGCGGCACCTGTCTGTCCCGCGGCCAGATCCGTTTTTCGACCCCAATTCACTGCCCGTCCGTAGGGGCGGGATGGATGGGGTCTCGGCGGATGGGGCTGCCTGAAAGAAGAAAGCCCGACCATGGCCACCGTTTCCGATCTCCAGAATGTCGTGTACTCCGGCAACCCGCAGGCCGACGCCCTGTTGGACAACCCATCGCCGTGGAACTTCTTTCCCGATGGCCGCAAGGTGCTGTACTACACCTTCGATGCCAGCCCCGGCAGCGTTGCCGCCACCGATGCGGGACGTGCGATCACCGCATTCAATACGGCGCAACAGCAGGCCACGCGGCAGATACTGCAGCATGCCGCGGCGGTCACTGGCATTACCTTCACCGAGGTGGGCAGTTCCGCCCAGGCGGACCTCCATTTCGTCGCGACGAATATCCCAGGGGCGTCGACGGCCGGGCTGGCGTCCACGTTCTACAACTACAGCTACAACGGCAGCCAGACGCTGACCCGGCTCAACGCGGAATCGGTGGTCTACCTGGACAACGTGGAGCATGCCGGCATCAACAACCAGCCCACGGCAGGCGGCGCCGGGTATGAGGTGCTGCTGCACGAAGTGGGGCATGCGCTGGGGCTGGCGCACCCTTTTGACTCCGCCAGGCCGCTGCCCGTTTCGCAGGACAACACCAACAACACGGTGATGTCGTACACGCGGGCCGGCCCCTACAAGACCACCTTCCAGGCCTTCGACCTGCTGGCCCTGGACTGGATCTACGGGCGGGACGGTCTGGGCGGCACCTGGGGCATGAATTCCACGAATGGCCCGACGCTGAATTTCTCCAGCCAGCCCAGCGGCACGGCGGGCCCCGATGTATTCACCAGCACGCAGGCCAATGAGGCCTTCAATGGCGCCGGGGGCGTGGACACCCTCGTGGCCCAGGGTGCCCGGGGTGGCTATTCGCTGACGCGCAAGGACGGGGGCTGGCAACTGGCCGATGGGACGGCGGGGCGGGATGGTACCGACACCTTGCTGCAGATCGAGCGCGTGCGCTTTGCCGACCGCTCCGTGGCGCTGGACCTCGATGGCGCGGCGGGCACGACAGCGCGCCTGCTGGGCGCGCTGGTCGGCCCGGCGGGGCTTTCCAGCCGGGAACTCGTGGGGGCGGTGCTGGGCGTGGTGGACTCGGGTGCGTCGCAGCTGCAACTGGCGCAACTGGGCCTGAATGCGTTGCTGGGCGCCTCGGCCACGCCGGAGCAGGTGGTGGCGCTGCTGTTCGGCAACGTGGTGGGGGCTTCCGCAGACGCTGCCACCGTGCAGTCGCTGGCCGGCCTGATCCGGTCAGGTGCCTACACCAATGCGTCATTCACGGTGGCGGTGGCCAACCTGGACATCAATGCCGCCCACATCGATCTGGTGGGGCTGAGCGCGCGGGGTCTTGACTACACCTGACCCGGCCGGGCCCCGGGCGCCCTGAAGCCGGCTTTCTCCGCCTGTGGCAGCCCCAATCCGGGCTGCATCTTCTGCTGCCTGTGATTCGGATCACTCCGACAAGACGGGTGCCTGGGGTGTCGGTGAAAAAATTCATATAGGAACTGGTAGACTCCGCTTCCTATATGAATTCTCTCTTGCGCATTCCGCTCAACGCCACACCCGAGCAGGTGGAGCGGCTGCGTGCATTGCAGGTGGGTTTTTCCAGGGTGTGCAATGCCATTTCGCCCGTGGTGCAACAGACCCGGACATGGAATCGTGTGGCGCTGCACCACCTGACCTACCGCCCGTTGCGCGAGCAGTTCCCGGAAATGGGCTCGCAGATGGTGTGCAATGCCATTTATTCGGTATCGCGCACGGGGCGCCTGATCTTTCAGCACCCGGCCAGCCCCTTCCATCTTTCGCGGCTGGGCGACAAGCCGCTGCCCTTGTTGCAGTTTGCAGACAGTTGCCCGGTGTACTTTGACCGCCACACCCTGAGCGTCAAGGGTGGTCAGCTGTCCATGTTCACGCTGGACGGACGCATGCGCTTCCAGCTGGCGCTGCGTCCAGCGGACGAAGAGAGCTTTCACGCGCGCAAGTTGCGCGAAATCGTCCTGTCGCGGCGGGCTGATGGCGTCTATGAATTGTCTTTTTTACTGGGCAGCGAATCCAACGGCGCTGTATTGGCCTCTGACCAGGCCATGCCCGACGGCGAGATCCCCGAATACATCATGGTCCACGAGACAGTATGAAACCCAACCTCCCTCCCTCTGAACTGCGTCAGGCAATTTCCTCGCTGAGGCCATTTTTCGTGCGTTCCGGCTGGTTCAGCGTCTTCTCCAGTCTGCTGGTGCTGGCGCCTTCCGTGTACATGCTGGAAGTCTATGACCGGGTGGTAAACACGCGCAACCACACTACGCTGGTGATGCTCACGCTGCTGGTGCTGGGGGCCTACGTGCTGATGGAGGTGCTGGAATGGGCGCGCAGCGAGGTGATGCGCTCTGCCAGCGTAGAGCTCGATCACCGCATGAGCGGGCGTGTCTTCGGCGCCATCTTCGAAGCCAGCCTCAAGCGCCTGCCCGGGGGATCTCAGCAGCCGCTGAATGACTTCCGGATGGTGCGCGACTTTCTGTACTCTCCAGCACTGCTGGCCGTCATGGAGGCCCCTATCGCACTGGTGATGATGGTGCTCCTGTTCATGATCAGCCCGGTGTTGGGATGGGCGGCGCTCGCCTTCGGGGTATTGCAGGTGATCGTGGCCTGGTTCAACGAGCGTGCCACCAAGCCGCCGCTGATGCAGGCCAATGGCAGTTCGATTGCTGCACAGCAGTATGCCGACGGCGCCCTGCGCAATGCCGAGGTGATCGAGTCTATGGGCATGCTGCGCGACACGCACAAGCGCTGGCAGAACAAGCAGCGCGATTTCCTGCGCTTGCAGGCGCTGGCGTCCGAGCGCGCAGGCGGCTTTCAGGCGCTCTCCAAGTTCGTGCAGAACACCTTGAGTTCGCTGCTGCTGGGGCTGGGTGCCTGGCTGCTTTTGCGCAACGAACTCAATGGCGGCGCGGGGATGATGATCGTCGCATCCATCCTGGGCGGGCGCATGCTGGCTCCTTTGGTCCAGGTGGTGACGCAGTGGCAGACGGTCGTAAACGTGCGGGATGCCTGGATGCGGTTGGACCAGTTGCTGACAGCCCTGCCTGCTGCTTCGGTGAACATGGCCCTGCCTGCACCACGGGGCGCGCTCCAGGTCGAGCAGCTGATTGCATCGGCGCCTGGCAACCCTGCCCATATCCTGCGCGGAGTGGCTTTCGCATTGAATCCCGGCGAAGTTCTGGTGGTGGTGGGGCCATCGGCCTCGGGCAAGACCACACTGGCCCGTTTGCTGGTGGGCTTGTGGCCTGCGGCCGGGGGGAAGGTACGGCTCGACGGCGCTGACGTGTACACCTGGAACAAGGCGGAACTGGGCCCGTACATGGGCTATCTGCCCCAAGGCGTGGAACTGTTCGAAGGCACGTTGGCCGAGAACATCGCCCGGTTTGGCAAGGTCGATATGGTCAAGGTGGAAGCTGCAGCCCGCGCGGTCGGCCTGCACGAGTTCATCCTTTCCCTGCCGCACGGCTACGACAATCCCGTGGGTTCCGATGGTGCCCGGCTATCGGGTGGCCAGCGCCAGCGGGTGGGGCTGGCCCGCGCACTCTACGACGACCCGGTGTTCGTGGTGCTGGACGAACCCAATTCCAGTCTCGACGAACAGGGCGATGCGGCGCTGGCGCAGGCCATCCAGGCGGCCAAGGCGCGCGGCACCACCTTCGTCATCATGACCCACCGCACCAGCGTGCTGGCCGTGGCCGACAAGATGCTGGTGCTGCGCGACGGACTGCAGCAGGTCTTCGGACCGCGCGACGAGGTCATTGCAGCCTTGAACCAGGCTGCACAACAGCAGGCCCAGGCGGCACAAGCACGGCAGGCAACGCCGCAAGGTTCGGCGCCTGCGCTGGCTGCATCCTGATATCCACGCGAGTCCATTCATGAAGAAAACTGGTTTTTTCCACCGCAGCGAGCTCACCGAGGCGCTGTGGACCTTCCGGCGGGAGTTCATCGTGGTTGGCATCTTCAGCATGGTGGCCAATGTGCTCATGCTGGCGCCCACCATGTACATGCTGCAGGTCTTTGACCGCGTCATGTCCAGCCGCAGCGAACTGACCCTGATCGTCATGTCGCTCATCACGCTGTTCTTTTTCATCGTGATGGCGTTTGCCGAGTGGATGCGATCGCGCGTGCTCGTGCATGCCGGCCTGCGCCTGGATGGGGTGCTCAGCACCCGTGTCTTCAACGCCAGTTTCGAGGCCCGCCTGAGCCAGACCGGGGCCTCGGTGGTGCGCGCATTCATGGACCTCATCCAGATCCGCCAGTTCCTCACGGGCAATGGCATTTTGGCGTTCTTCGACATTCCTTGGGCTCCTATCTACCTGGCCGTGCTGTTCTTTCTGCACCCCGTGCTGGGCTATGCGGCGCTGGTCTTCGCAGCGATCCAGGGTGCGTTGGCATGGTTTGGCCACCGCCACACCGTAGCGCCATCGGAAGCCGCATCCAAGGCCACATCGGAATCGGGTGCCTATCTGCAAAGCAAGCTGCGCAATGCGGAGGCGCTGGAGTCCATGGGCATGGTGCACAACCTGCGCCCCCACTGGGCCAAGCGCCATGCCAAGGCCCTGGAGTTGCATGGCCAAGCCCAGGCGCTCACGCACCGTATCAGTGCCTGGAGCAAGCTCATTCGCTACAGCCAGCAGTCGCTTGCACTTGGTATTGGCGCCTTGTTGGTGATCGACGGCCAGCTGTCGCCGGGCGGCATGATTGCCGCCAACGTGCTCATGGGGCGTGCACTGGCGCCCATCGACATGCTGGTCGGCACCTGGCGCAGCTTCATCGGTGCGCGCAGCGCTTTCGAGCGCCTGGAGGATCTGCTGCGCACACACCCCGAACGTGATGCCGCACTGTCTCGTGTCGCGCCCAAGGGGGATGTTTTGGTGCGCGGGCTGGTGGCAACGGCTCCCGGTCGGCCGCTGCCCATTCTCAAGGGCGTGAGTACGGCAGCCCCAGCGGGAACGGTGACCGTTGTCCTGGGCCCTTCGGGGTCGGGCAAGTCCACCCTGGCGCGCTGCCTGATGGGCATCTGGCCCGGTGCGTCGGGCGAGGTGCTGCTCGATGGTTTGCCCCTCGATGGCTGGGACCGCATGGAACTGGGGCCGTACCTGGGCTATCTACCGCAGGACATCGAGCTCTTCGAGGGCTCCATTGCCGAGAACATTGCGCGCTTCGGGCAGGTCGACCCCGAAAAAGTCATTGCCGCAGCGCGTAGCGCGGGCCTGCACGAAATGATCCTGCGCTTTCCCAAGGGCTATGACACGCCCATCGGCGAGGCGGGCAACCTCCTCTCCGGCGGCCAGCGCCAACGCGTGGGCCTGGCGCGGGCCATGTATGGCGACCCGGTGATGGTGGTGCTCGATGAGCCTAACGCCAACCTGGACGACGTGGGCGAAGCCGCCCTGGTTCGCGCGGTGCAGGAACTCAAGTCCAAGGGGTGCACGGTATTCCTGATCACCCACCGGCCCGGGATCCTGGCCGTTGCAGACCGGCTGCTGGTCCTTCAGGACGGCGCTGTGGTGGCCGACGGGCCGCGTGACGCGGTGCTCGACGCCCTGCGCGCGGGCCATGCCGCCGCTGCAGCTGCGCAGTCTTCGCCTCCGGCTGCGACATCGGGCGGGCTGCAGCCCGCGCCCGTATGAGCGCGGCGCCAACGCCGCACTCCGTTTTATTGATGCCTCTTTCTGTCGGGTACTGACATGGTCAAATCATTGTTTCCTTTGAATAAGAAGCCGGATCCATCGCTGGACGGCAACGAAGCCGTGGCGCTTCCCGCAGCCGGGGACCCCGGCCGTGCCGGGCGCATGGGCTTGTGGGCGCTGGCCATCGGTTTTGGCGGGTTCCTGCTGTGGGCGTCTCTGGCTCCTCTGGATGAAGGGGTGCCGGCTGCCGGTATCGTCGCCATCGACACCAAGCGCAAGGCGGTACAGCACCTGAGTGGCGGCATCGTCAAGGAGGTGCTGGTGCGCGAAGGCGATGAGGTGAAGGAAGGTCAGTTGCTGATCCGCCTGGACTCGGCCGTGGCACGGGCCAACTACGAGTCTGTGCGCCAACGCTACCTGGGACTGCGCGCCATGCAGGGGCGCCTGCTGGCAGAGCAGGGCGGCCTGGCCAGTATCAGTTTCCATGCCGACCTGCAGGCCGCAGGCTCCGACCCGCTCATCCGCCAGCAGATGCAGAACCAAGAGCAGCTGTTCATGACGCGGCGCAGCCTGTTGCGTTCCGACCTGCAATCCATTGAGGAAAGCATCCAGGGCCAGGAAGGCCTGCTGCAGGCCTATGACGGCATGCTGGCCAGCCGCAAGAGCCAGTTGTCGCTGATCAATGAAGAGTTGAGCAATCTGCGTGGTCTGGTCAAGGAAGGCTATGCACCACGCAACCGCCAACTGGAGATGGAGCGCATGGTCGCCGACTCCACGACGGGGATTGCCGATCTTCAGGGCAATACCATCCGCGCGCGCCGCACCATTGGTGAGTTGCGCCAGCGCGCCCTGTCGCGCCAGCAGGAATATCGCAAGGAAGTCGAGAGCAGTCTGGCTGAAGTGAGCCGCGAAGTGCTCTCGGACAATGAAAAGCTGCATGCCGTCACCGACGACCTGGGGCGCACCGAGATCAAGGCGCCAGCCTCTGGCCAGGTGGTGAGTCTGGCCATCCAGACCGTGGGCGGTGTGATTGCACCCGGGCAAAAGCTCATGGACATTGTGCCCAAAGATGCCTCGCTGCTGCTGGAGGCGCATGTGGCCCCGCACCTGATCGACCGCGTGCATTCTGAGCTGCCGGTGGATGTGCGGTTCTCCTCCTTCGCCCACTCGCCCCAATTGGTGGTGGACGGCAAGGTGGCGTCCATCTCCGCCGACTTGCTGGTCGAGCCGCAGACCAATGTGAGCTACTACTTGGCGCGCATCCAGGTGACGCCGGAAGGCATGAAGAAGTTGGGCAAGCGCCAGTTGCAACCGGGCATGCCCGTGGAAGTCATCTTCAAGACGGGCGAGCGCTCGATGCTGACCTACCTGCTGCATCCGCTGACCAAGCGGCTGGCTGCGTCCATGACCGAGGAGTAAAGCCATGACCCCGCAACGACATGCCATCCTGCCTGCGGGCAGCACCCGACGCGGGCCGGTAGCCCGTCTGGGCCTTCTGGCCGCTGCAGTGGCCGGATTGCTGGCGGCGGCGCCGGCCTGGTCCATCGACCTGCGCCAGGCCTATGAGGCCGCCCTGGCCAACGATGCGACCATCCGCTCCTCGCGCGCGGCAGCCGATGCCAGCCGCGAGCAACTGCCGCAGGCGAAGGCGCAGCGGCTACCCAACGTCTCTTTCTCTGCGGGTCGCAACAAGAACGACCTCACCAGCGAAACCCAGAGCGCTCTGGGTCAACCCGTCACCACGGAGAACAAGTACTACAGCGGCAACCAGGCACTCACCATTCGCCAGCCGCTGTACCGCCCCTTCCTTGGCGCGCTGGTCAAGCAAGCCGAGGCCGTGGTGCAGGATGCGGATGCCACGCTGGAAAGCGCGGAGCAAACCCTCGTGGTGCGCGTGGGCGAAGCCTACTTCGAGGCGCTGCTGGCCGAGGAGCAGCTGGCGCTCATCAGCTCGCAGAAGAGTACCTACACCACCCAGCTCGATGCGGCCAAGAAAGGTTTTGCGGCAGGCAGCGGCACCCGCACGGACATCGACGAAGCACAGGCACGGCTGGACCTGACCTATGCCCAGGAGCTGGAGGTCCAGCAGAACGTGGAGTTCACCCGCCGCAAGCTGGAGACCATCACGGGGCAGCCGGTGGGAACCCTTGCGCGGCTGGACCTGGCGCGTTTCACCCCTGGGGCGCCCACGCCGAACCTGGTGGATGACTGGATTGCCCGTGCCGAGCAGGCGAGCCCCGACGTCAAGGCCTTGCGCGCGCGACTGGAGGCCGCGACCTTCGAGATCGACAAGGCCAAGGCGGGGCACAAGCCTACACTCGATGCCGTCGCGCAGTGGTCGCGCAACAGCAGCGACAGCGTGACCAACGTGAATTCGCGCTATGACAACAAGTCCATTGGCTTGCAGCTCACGGTTCCGATCTATGCCGGCGGTTATGTCAACTCTACCGTGCGCCAGGCCGTGGCCAGTGCCGAGCGGGCCCGCGAGCTGTTGGAGGCCCTGCGCCTGGACCTCAGTGTGCGCGTGCACCGCGAATTCCGCGGCATGACCGAGGGCGTGCTGCGCATCAGTGCCCTGGAGCAGGCTGTGCGCTCGGCCGAGCAGGCCGTGCTGTCCAACCAGATGTCCTTCAAGGCCGGTGCCCGTACCACGCTGGACGTGCTCAACGCCGAGCAGCAAAAGACCACGGCGCTGCGCGACCTGGCCCAGGCGCGCTACCTGTATGTGGCGTCGCGCCTGCGCCTGCAGTCCCTGGCTGGGGACGAGCGTGCTGCCAGCGTGACGGAGATCAACGCCTGGCTGGCCCTTTGATTCGGGCGCGCGCCACTGCCTCGAACGGCTTCTCCAGGTCGTTGGCGGCCAGGGGTGGGGAGGGTGCTCGGGTATATGAATGCAATCGAGATGCATTCGTGTTGTTGCCCCTTGGCGCTTTTTGTGTGACCAGCCGCACGCAGGGGTACATGAGGTTACTTGCCGATACAGGCCCTGCAGTTACGATTGGCGCCTCATGATTTGGTTGTCCGTGGTGGGTTTTCTGGTGGCGGCGATGGCTGCAGGGTTCGTCGTACGCTGGGTGCGGGGACATGCGTCAGCCTATGGAAACGGTATGCCACAGCGCTTCCACATGGGGGATGTGCCGCGCCTGGGAGGCGCTGCCCTGCTGCTGGGCCTGGCAAGCGCCTGGGGCCTGGGCATCCTGCAGTCCTTCCTGGGAGACCCCGGTTCCCTGCGCCTGGGGTGGTGGGTCGGCAGCTGGCTGCTGGTGCTGCTGCCGGCGGTGCTCGGCGGCATTGCCGAGGACATGACCCAGCGACTGGCCGTGCGCTACCGCCTGGCCCTGACGGGCGCTTCAGGGTTGCTGGCCATCTTCCTCCTGGATCTTTCCGTTCCGCGCATCGGCCTGCCCTGGGTCGACATGCTGCTGTCGGCCTGCCCCTGGCTGGGCCTGGCCATCGTGGTGCTGGCGGTGGCGGGCCTGCCCCACGCTTTCAACATCATCGACGGCTACAACGGCCTGGCCGGCATGGTCGCCATCATCGTCTGCCTCGCGCTGGCCCACGTGGCCCTGCAGGTGGGAGACCGTTCCCTGGCGGCCCTGCTGGTGACCACGGCAGCCGCTACGGGAGGGTTTCTGGTCTGGAACTACCCGCGGGGCATGCTGTTTGCAGGGGATGGTGGGGCCTATGTGTGGGGCGTCGTCATTGCCCTGGCCAGTATCTCCCTGGTACAGCGCAATGCCGATGTCTCTCCCTGGTTTCCCATGCTGCTCCTGATCTACCCGGTCTGGGAAACGGTCTTCTCGATCTACCGCAAGGCGGTGCGGGGGGTGTCCCCTGGGGTGGCCGATGCGCTGCACTTCCACCAGCTGATCTACCGGCGCATCGTGCGCGGCGTGTTCCACGACGACGAGTCGCGCCGCGTGCTCATGCGCAACAACCGCACCTCGCCCTACCTGTGGGGTTTCACCCTGCTCACCGTGGTTCCTGCCATCCTGTTCTGGAACAACACCCTGGTGTTGATGGGCTTCTGCTGGCTTTTCGTGATCAGCTACGTCGTGGCCTACCTGGCCATCGTGCGGTTCAAGGTGCCGGATTGGTTGAGGAGATGATCCCCCCTGAGTCGCTTCGCGCCATCCCCCCCAGAGGGGGACGCTCCCGGCGCGGCGGGGCGGCCCTTGCGCGGGAGCGCTGGTAGGGCCGGGCCAGTTTCTTGGGCTCCGCGCGGGTAATGCTTGCAAGACCGGCCCGCGAATGCGGCACAATTTGCGCATCCTCGTTTTCTCCTGATGGCACGCCCCCATGACTGATCTTCTCTCGATTGCGCCCCGCGACAAGGCTGAAATTCTGGCCCAGGCGCTGCCCTACATCCGCAAGTTCCATGGCAAGACCATGGTCATCAAGTACGGCGGCAACGCCATGACCGACCCGGCCCTGCAGGCCGACTTCGCCGAAGACGTGGTGCTGCTCAAGCTTGTGGGCATGAACCCTGTGGTGGTGCACGGTGGCGGGCCGCAGATCGAGACGGCCCTGAACCGTCTGGGCAAGAAGGGCGAGTTCGTCCAGGGCATGCGCGTGACCGATGCCGAGACCATGGAAGTGGTGGAGTGGGTGCTCGCTGGCGAAGTGCAGCAGGACATCGTGGGCCTGATCAACCAGGCCGGCGGCAAGGCCGTTGGCCTGACCGGGCGCGACGGCGGCATGATCCGGGCGCAAAAGCTCAAGCTGCTCGATTCCAAGGACCCGAGCATCGAACACGATGTGGGCCAGGTGGGCGACATCCTCTCCATCGACCCGAGCGTGGTCAAGGCGCTGCAGGACGATGCCTTCATCCCCGTGATCAGCCCCATCGGCTTCGGCGAGAACAACGAAAGCTACAACATCAACGCCGACGTGGTTGCCAGCAAGCTGGCCACCGTGCTCCAGGCCGAGAAGCTGATGCTCCTGACCAACACCCCTGGCGTGCTGGACAAGCAGGGCAACCTGCTCACCGACCTCACGGCGCGCGAGATCGACGCGCTGTTTGCCGACGGCACCATCTCCGGCGGCATGCTGCCCAAGATCGCAGGTGCGCTGGACGCCGCCAAGGCCGGCGTGCACGCGGTGCACATCATCGACGGCCGGGTGCCGCATGCCATGCTGCTCGAAATCCTGACCGACCAGGCCTACGGCACGATGATCCGCAGCCACTGAACCTGGTGATGGAATGAGACTGCTGCTGGTCGAAGACGACGTGATGGTGGCCAGCGGCATCAAGCTGGGGTTGTCCGATGCCGGCTATGCAGTCGATTGGGTAGGCAGCGGCGAACGCGCGGAAGAAGTCCTGCGCGTCGAATCCTTCGACGCCGCCATCATCGACATCGGCCTGCCCGCGATGGATGGGCTCGAGCTCACGCGGCGCCTGCGCCGCCCGGACATGGCCAGCCCTTCGATGCCGGTGCTGATCCTGACCGCGCGCGACGCCCTGCATGACCGGGTGCAGGGCCTGGATCTTGGGGCCGACGACTACATGGTCAAGCCCTTCGAGCTGCCTGAGCTGCTGGCCCGCCTGCGGGCCCTGCTGCGCCGCTCGCAGGCCGCCACCACGGCCGTGCTCAGCTTCGGCCCGCTGGAGCTCGACACCGCGGGCCGGCGCGCAAGCGTGCGCTCCGACGCCGGCGAGCAGGTCATCGAACTCGGCCCACGCGAGTGGACGGTGCTCGAGTACCTGCTCATCAATGCGCCCAAGCCCGCCAGCAAGGACAAGCTGCTGCAGGCGCTCACCGGCTGGGACAAGGAAATCACCCCCAACGCGGTCGAGGTGTATGTGTCCCGCCTGCGCGGCAAGCTCGAGCCGCACGGCGTGGCACTGCGCTCGATCCGGGGGTTTGGCTACCGGCTGGAACTCCAGGCCGGCTGAAACCTCCCCCTTTCTTCTTCTCGCGGCCCTGACCATGGAAACCCGGATCCCTCCTGTGCGACGGCCCGGACTGCGGGCCATGACCTCGGACCTGCGCAACCGCTTGCTGCTGCTGCTGGTGCTGCCCCTGTGCGTGCTGGCGACCATCGGGGTCTGGCTGGACTACCGGTCGGCGGACGAGGCCGCCGGCCAGCACGACCAGCGCCTGCTGCGCCTGCTGCCGGCCCTGTCCGACTCGGTGCTGGCGCCGGCCATCCGCGACAACGACCCGCCCCTGCTGCTGCTGGCCCCTCCCTTGGAGGACTTCCTGCGGCAGAACGCCGGCTTCTCGGGCTACAGCGTGCGCGACCCGTCGGGCAAGCTGCTGCTGGGCGACGACTGGGTGCACAGCGCGGTGCCCACCACCCAGGCGCCCGAGTTCCACAGCATGGAATACAGCGGCGTGACCTACCGCGTGGCCGTGCAGCGCGGCCGGACCGGGGCCGGCGAGATGGTGGTGGCCCTGGCCGATGGTTCCGACCCGCGCCAGCAATGGGCCCAGCAACTGCTGCTGCGCGTGCTGCTGCCCAACCTGGTGCTGGTGGCGGCTGCCGCACTGGCTATCCACTGGGCGGTGCGCCAGGCCTTCAAACCGCTGGTGGACCTGGCCGAGGCGGTGGAGCACCGCTCGCCGCGCGACCTGAGCCCCATCGACGAAGCCGCCTCGCCCTCCGAGGTGCGACCGCTCGTGCATTCGCTCAACCGCCTGTTCGCCCTGGTCAATGCCCAGGCCGAGGGCCAGCGCCGCTTCGTGGCCGATGCCGCCCACCAGTTGCGCACCCCGCTCGCCGGGCTGCAGGCCCAGGTCGAAGCCTGGGCCATGATGGCCAAGGCGGCGGCGCCCCAGCGGCAGTCGCCGTCCGGCCATGACAAGAAGGGCCCGGTGTCCACAGACGGGCGTACGCAGGGCGCCATCGTGCTGGGTGTCGACCAGATCGAAAAGCTGCGCAACGCCACACGCCGTACCTCGCAGCTCGCACACCAGTTGCTTGCCCTGTCGCGGGCCGATGCGCGCAGCCTCGACGCCCAGCAGCCCCAGCGCGTGGACCTCAAGGATCTGTGCGAGACCCTGCTGGAAACCTTTCTCGACCCCGCCACCGGCAAGGGCCTGGACCTGGGCCTGGAGGTGCAGCCCGTGCACGTCACCGGTCACGGCTGGCTGCTGCGCGAGCTGCTGTCCAACCTGGTGGACAACGCCATCAAGTACACACCGCCCTCGGGCATCGTCACCATCCGCTGCGGCATGCGCCAGGGCAAGAGCGGGCCGCCGCGGGTTTTCCTGCAGGTGGAGGACGATGGCCCGGGCGTGCCCGACGCCGAGCGCACCCGGGTGATGCAGCGCTTTTACCGGGTGCCGGGCACGGTGGGCGAGGGCACGGGCCTGGGCCTGGCGATCGCCGATGAGATCGCCCGTGTGCACCGTGCGTCGCTGACCCTGGGCACCGGGGCGCAGGGACGCGGCCTGATGGTGACTGTGGTGTTTCCGCTGTAGCCTGCGCAGTACGGCGGCGGGCGCCGAGGCCTGTGCGAGAATCATTTCCACACATGATTTACGCCCTGCCGCAAGCCCGGGGCATGCCGAGACCCGGCATGCGTCCAGGTGGCAGGGACCACGGCCCCCAGGGCGCCGGGCCGCCAGCCCTGCATGCCCTCCATTCCTTTCTTGCGCATGTCCGATCTTTCGCCGCTTCCCGAGCCAGCCAGCACTGCCGACGCAGAAGACAGCCCTGCGGCGCGCAAACGGCCCAAGCCCGGAGAGCGCCGGGTGCAGATCCTGCAGATGCTGGCCACCATGCTGGAGCAGCCGGGAGCGGAGCGCATCACCACTGCGGCGCTGGCGTCGCGCCTGTCCGTCAGCGAGGCCGCGCTCTACCGCCACTTCGCCAGCAAGGCGCAGATGTTCGAGGGCCTGATCGATTTCATCGAGCAGTCGGTCTTCGCCCTGGTGCAGCAGATCACCGGCCGAGAGGTTCCCGACCCGGCCCAGCCCGCCGACGTGGGTCGGCGCCAGGCGGCCCGCATCGTCGCCGTGCTGCTGCAGTTCGGCGAGCGCAATCCCGGCATGGTGCGCGTGATGGTCGGCGATGCCCTGGTGTTCGAGCACGAGCGCCTGCAGCAGCGCATGAACCAGTTCTTCGACCGCATCGAGTCCACGCTGCGCCAGTGCCTGCGGCCTGCCAATGCGGACTCGGCCACGCCGACCGTGGACGCCCAGGTGGCTGCCAGCGTGCTCACAGCCTTCGCGCTGGGGCGGCTGCAGCGCTATGCGCGCTCGGGCTTTCGCCGCATGCCCAGCGAGCACCTGGACGCCAGCCTGGCCTTGATGCTCTAAGAGTGAATGTGTTTGCGCGCTAGGAGCCGGCCCTAGCGGCTCCCTTTTGCCGCAGGCCGCCCGGGCCTGCGCGCTTCTCTCCAGCCCCCGCGCGCGGCGGGTCGCTGCCATGCAACAAAGTTTTGGTACGGTCTCCCTATTTTTGGAGAGGCCTTTGGTGGGCGGGCAAATTTGCTGCAGAATAGTACGAACGTTCGTTTTTATTTGCCCGCATGCCCGCCATCCCCGACTCTACTCCGGTCACCCGCATCCCGCGCCCCCGCACCGGCACGGGTCGTGCCCTGCAAAAAGGCCAGCAGACCAAGGCGGTCATCGTCGAGGCGGCGCTGGGCCTGGCCACGCACATCGGGCTCGAGGGCCTGTCCATCGGCGCCTTGGCCGATGTCACGGGCATGAGCAAATCGGGTGTGTTCGCCCACTTCGGCTCGCGCGAGGAACTGCAGATCTCCGTGATCCGCGAATACCACACCCGCTTCGAGCAGGAGGTGTTCTACCCCGCCATGTCGGCGCCGCGCGGCGTGGCGCGCCTGAGCGCGCTGTTCGACAACTGGATGAAGCGCACCTCGATCGAGATCGATTCGGGCTGCATCTACATCAGCGGTGCGGTCGAATTCGATGACCGCAACGGCCCGGTGCGCGACGCGCTGGCCAGCTCGGTCCTCACCTGGCTGGCCGCCATGCGCCGCGCCATCGAGCAGTGCAAGGAGTGCGGCGAGTTGCGCCCGGACACCAACGAGGAGCAGATGCTCTTCGAGATCCACGGCCTGATCCTCGCACTGCACTACGAAGCGCGCTTCCTGCGCACCCCCGGCTCCATGGCGCGCTCCGTCACGGGCTTTCAGAACATCCTGGCGCGCTACAGCGCACCACGCACCCCGGTGGCCGCAGCCGCACCCGCTGCTGCACGCCGCAAAGTTTCCAACCAAACCACCATCTCCAAGGAGTAACCCCATGCCCAGCTATACGCCGCCCCTGCGCGACATGCAATTCGTCATGCACGAAGTGCTCAAGGTCAGCGACGAACTCAAGGCCCTGCCGGCCCATGCCGAGGTGGATGTGGACACCATCAATGCCGTGATCGAAGAGGCGGGCAAGTTCGCTGCCGAGGTCACCTTCCCGCTGAACATCAGCGGCGACACCGAAGGCTGCGTGCTGGACAAGGCCACCCACGAAGTGAAGACCCCCACGGGCTTCAAGGCCGCCTACGCCAAGTACGTCGAAGGCGGCTGGGCTGCGCTCTCCTGCGACCCCGCCTACGGCGGCCAGGGCCTGCCCTTCGTGCTCAACCAGTGCCTGTACGAGATGATGAACTCGGCCAACCAGGCCTGGACCATGTACCCAGGCCTGTCGCACGGCGCCTACGAAGCCCTGCACGCGCACGGTACCGACGCACAGAAGGCCCTGTACCTGCCCAAGCTCACCAGCGGCGAGTGGACCGGCACCATGTGCCTGACCGAACCGCATTGCGGCACCGACCTGGGCCTGCTGCGCACCAAGGCCGAACCCCTGGCCGACGGTACCTACAAGATCACCGGCAACAAGATCTTCATCTCGGCTGGCGAGCACGACATGGCCGCCAACATCGTCCACCTGGTGCTGGCCCGCCTGCCCGATGCGCCCAAGGGCAGCAAGGGCATCAGCCTGTTCGTCGTGCCCAAGTTCAACATCCAGGCCGACGGCTCCCTGGGCGAGCGCAACCCGATCTTCTGCACCGGCCTGGAGCACAAGATGGGCATCCACGGCAATGCGACGGCGCAGATCGCCATCGATGGCGCCATCGGCACGCTGGTGGGTCAGCCCAACAAGGGCCTGGCCGCCATGTTCGTGATGATGAACGCCGCCCGCCTGGGCGTGGGCAACCAGTCGCTGGGCCTGACCGAAGTGGCCTACCAGAATGCCCTGGCCTACGCCAAGGACCGCATCCAGATGCGCAGCCTGTCGGGCACCAAGGCCAAGGACAAGGAAGCCGACCCCATCATCGTGCACCCCGACGTGCGCAAGATGCTGCTCACGGCCAAGGCCTACGCCGAAGGCGGCCGCGCACTGCAGATCTTCTGCACGCTGCTGCTGGACAAGGCCCACGGCCACGCCGACGAAAAGGTGCGCAAGGACTCCGAGGAACTCGTGGCCCTGCTCACGCCCATCGTCAAGGCCTTCATCACCGACAACGGCCACATCGCCACCAATGCGTGCATGCAGGTCTTCGGCGGCCATGGCTTCATCAAGGAATGGGGCATGGAGCAATACGTGCGCGACAACCGCATCAACATGATCTATGAAGGCACCAACACCATCCAGTCGCTCGACCTGCTGGGCCGCAAGATCCTGGGCAACAACGGCGCCTCGCTCAAGAAGTTCGGCAAGCTGGTGGGCAAGCTGGTGGAAGAAGAAGGCGTGAACGAGAAGATGGCGGAGTTCATCAACCCCGTCGCCTACCTGGCCGACCAGATGACCAAGTTCACCACCGAGATCGGCTTCAAGGGCCTGCAGAACCCCGACGAAGTGGGCGCTGCCGCCGTGGACTACCTGCGCGTGGCCGGCCACCTGGTATTCGGCTACCTGTTCGCCCGCATGGCCCAGGTGGCCCTGCGCGAGATCGCCGCCGGCAACACCGACCCCTTCTATGCCGCCAAGCTGCAGACCGCGCGCTTCTACTTCGCCAAGCTCTTCCCCGAGACGGCGACGCTGATGCGCACGGCCCGCGCCGGCAGCAAGGTGCTGATGGACACCGACCTGGCCCTGGCCTGATCGGCGCCCCCGCCAGCGGATCCCGACCCCTCAGCCACGGAGCAGCCACCACCATGGTCAATGCAGCAACCACCGCAGCCGTTCTCTTGTTCGCCGCCGCCGCGGCACCGGCCTGGGCGCAGATGACGCCCGAAGGCCTGTGGCGCAACATCGACGACAAGACCGGCGAGGCCAAGGCCGAGATCCGCATCCGCGATGCGGGCGGTGGCGCCCTGAACGGCGTGCTCGAAAAGCGCCTGTCCAAGGACGCCAAGCCCGACGAGGTCTGCGACGAGTGCAGCGATGACCGCAAGGGCAAGCCGCTCGTGGGCCTGGAGCTGATCCGCGGTGCCAAGAAGGCTGAAGGCAAGGACGTGTGGGAGGGCGGCAAGATCCTCGACCCCGAGAACGGCCGCAACTACACGCTGCGCATGACGCCTGTCGAGGGCGGCAAGAAGCTCGAGGTGCGCGGCTCCTTCGGCCCCTTCGGCCGCACACAGACCTGGGTGCGGGTGCAGTAAACAAGACAACCGCATGCACCGGCCACGCCGGGTGCAGGCAACAACGAGGGCTGGGCGCCGCGTCGCCGTCGTCCTCATGGAGAAACACCGATGTCAAGATTCCAAGTGAAGAAAGTCGCCGTGCTCGGCGCGGGCGTGATGGGCGCGCAGATCGCTGCGCACCTGGTCAACGTCAAGGTGCCCGTGGTGCTGTTCGACCTGCCGGCCAAGGAAGGCCCGAAGAACGGCATCGTCACCAAGGCCGTGGAAGGCCTCAAGAAGCTCAAGCCTTCGCCCCTGGGCGTGGCGGACGACGCCGCCCTGATCGGCCAGGCCAACTACGAAGAGCACCTGGAGCAATTGCGCGACTGCGACCTCATCATCGAGGCCATCGCCGAGCGCATGGACTGGAAGCTTGACCTGTACAAGAAGATCGCGCCCTTCGTCGCGCCGCATGCCATCGTGGCATCGAACACCTCGGGCCTGTCGATCACCAAGCTCTCCGAGGCCCTGCCCGAGAGCATCAAGCCGCGTTTTTGCGGCATCCACTTCTTCAACCCGCCGCGCTACATGGTGCTGGTGGAACTGATCAACACGCCCACCACCTCGCCCGAGGTGCTCGACCAGCTCGAAGCCTTCGTCACCAGTGGCCTGGGCAAGGGCGTGGTGCGCGCGCACGACACCCCCAACTTCGTGGCCAACCGCGTGGGCATTGCCGGCATGCTGGCGACCATGAAGGAAGTCGAGAACTTCGGCCTCTCCTTCGACGTGGTGGACGACCTCACGGGCAAGAAGCTTGGCCGTGCATCGAGCGGTACCTTCCGCACTGCCGACGTGGTGGGCCTCGACACCATGGCCCACGTCATCAAGACGCTGCAGGACAACCTGGACGAGAGCAGCGACCCGTTCTACGCCAGCTTCGGCACCCCCGCCGTGCTCAAGAAGCTGCTGGAATTGGGCAACCTGGGCCAGAAGGCCAAGGCCGGTTTCTACAAGAAGCTCGGCCGCGACGTGCTGCGCTTCGACCTCGAGAGCGAAGAGTACGTGCCTGGCGGCCAGAAGGCCGACGAGGTGTACGGCCGCATGCTCAAGAAGCCTGCCGCCGAGCGCCTGCGCCTGCTGCGCAATTCTGAAGGCGCGCAAGGCCGCTTCCTCTGGGCCATCCTGCGCAACAGTTTCCATTACGCCGCCGTGCACCTGGCCACCATTGCCGACAACGCGCGCGACGTGGACCAGGCCATGCGCTGGGGCTTCGGCATGAAGCAGGGCCCCTTCGAGTTGTGGCAGGAAGCCGGCTGGCTCGACGTGGCCAAGATGATCCAGGAAGACATCGACGCCGGCAAGGCGCTGTCCAAGGCGCCGCTGCCCGAGTGGGTGTTCAAGGGCCCCGTGGCCGAGGCCGGTGGCGTGCACACCGCCCAAGGTTCGTGGAGCGCATCGGCGCAGAAGTTCATCGCACGCCGCGCACTGCCGGTGTACGAGCGCCAGCACTTCCCCGAAAAGCTGCTGGGCGAGACCTCGCTGCCCGACTTCACCACCGCCGGCACCACGCTGCATGAGGATGATTCCCTGCGCGTGTGGACGCTGGAGGGTGCAGACCGCGCTCCCGGCACCGGCGTCGTGATCGCCAGCATCAAGACCAAGATGCACGCCATCAGCCCCGACGTGGCCGAAGGCCTCACGCTGGCTGTGGACCTGGCCGAGAAGGACTACGAAGGCCTGGTGATCTGGTCGGGCGACGAGCCCTTCAGCGCCGGCGCCGACCTGCAGGCCATGCTGCCCGCCTTCATGGTGGCCGGCGTGAGCGCCATCGAAGGGGCCGAGGCCGAACTGCAGAACACCATGCTGCGCATCCGCTATGCCAACGTGCCGGTCGTCGCTGCCGTGCGCGGCCTGGCGCTGGGCGGTGGCTGCGAACTGGCCGTGCACTCGGCGCGCCGCGTGGTGCACATGGAAAGCTACATCGGCCTGGTGGAAGTCGGCGTGGGCCTGGTGCCCGGTGCCGGCGGCCTGACCTACATCGCGCGCCGCGCGGCGGAGAACGCCGCTACCTCCACGGGCAAGGACATCCTGCCCTTCCTGACCGAAGGCTTCACGGCTGCCGCGATGGCCAAGGTGGGCACCAGCGCGCTGGAATCGCGCAAGCTCGGCTATCTGCTCGAGAGCGACGTGATCGTGCCGCACAAGGACGAACTGCTCTATGTGGCCATCAACGAAGCCAGGTCCCTGGCCAAGGGCGGCTGGCGCGCGCCTGCCAAGCGGCTGTTCCCGGTGGCCGGCCGCAGCGGCATCGCCACCATCAAGGGCTCGCTGGTCAACATGCGCGACGGCGGCTTCATCAGCCAGCACGACTTCCACATCGCCGGCCTGATCGCCGAAGTGGTCTGTGGCGGCGACGTGGATGCCGGCACCCTGGTGAGCGAGGAGTACCTGATGGCGCTGGAGCGCAAGGCGTTCTGCGCCCTCATCGAGCACCCCAAGACGCAGGAGCGCATCCTGGGCATGCTGTCCACCGGCAAGCCGGTGCGCAACTGACAGAGCCCTTGTCCACCATGAGCGAAACCACCCGCCCGCCGAACAAGCTGCAGCGCTCGCTGATGCGGCTGGACGAAGCCCCGGCCTTCATGCGCGGCTTCGTGCAGAACATCATCCTGCGCCGCGCCGTGCCCTTCACGGGCACGGCCGGAGTGCAGTTCGTGTCGCTCACGCCCGAGCGGGTCGAGGTGCACCTGGCCAACGAGCGCCGCGTGCAGAACCACATCGCTGGCGTGCACGCCTCGGCCATGAACCTGCTGGCCGAGACGGCCACCGGCATGGTCGTGGGCATGAACGTGCGCGACGACTGCCTGCCGCTGGCCAAGGAGTTCAGCATGGCCTTTCGCAAGCGCGCCACGGGCGGCCTCAAGGCCGTGGCCGTGCTCAGCGCCGAGCAGCGCGCGGCCATGCAGGCCAGCGACAAGGGCGAGGTCCAGGTCACCGTCACCGTGACCGATGAGGCTGGCGCCGAGCCGGTCGAATGTGCATTTACGTGGGCCTGGATTCCCTCCAGCCGCCCCGCCAAGAATTGAAGGAGTTCACCACCATGGCCAAACAAGTCCAGGAAGCCTATATCGTTGCTGCCACGCGCACGCCCATCGGGCGCTCGCACCGCGGCTTCTTCCGCAACACCCGGCCCGACGACCTGCTGGCGACCACGCTCAAGGCAGCGCTGGCCGCGGCGCCCGGTCTCGACCCCAAGGCCATCGAGGACATCATCTGCGGCTGCGCGATCCCCGAAGCCCAGCAGGGCCTGAACGTTGCGCGCATCGGCGCCGTGCTGGCCGGCCTGCCCACCAGCGTGGGCGGCATCACCGTCAACCGCTTCTGCGCATCGGGCCTGTCGGCCGTGCAGATGGCGGCCGACCGCATCCGCGTCGGCGAGGCCGACGTGATGATCGCTGCCGGTGTGGAAAGCATGAGCATGGTGCCCATGATGGGCAACTCGCCCTCGCTGTCGCCCTCGATCTTCGAGCGCGAAGGCGACGTGGGCATTGCCTACGGCATGGGCCTCACGGCCGAGAAGGTGGCCCAGCAGTGGAAGGTCAGCCGCGATGCGCAGGACCAGTTCGCGCTGCAGTCGCACCAGAAGGCCCTGGCCGCCCAGCAGGCCGGCTACTTCGCCGACGAGATCACCTCCATCGAAGTGACCGACCGCACGGCCAACCTGGAAACCGGCGAGTCGATCGCCAAGAGCCGCACCGTGAGCCTGGACGAGGGCGCCCGCCCCGACACCACGCTCGAAGGCCTGGCCAAGCTGAAGACGGTGTTCGCCGCGCGCGGCTCCGTCACCGCCGGCAACAGCTCGCAGACCAGCGACGGCGCCGGTGCGCTGATCCTGGCCAGCGAGGCCGCCGTCAAGCGTTTCGGCCTGACGCCGCTGGCGCGCTTCGTGAGCTATGCCTCCAAGGGCGTGCCGCCGCACATCATGGGCATCGGCCCGATCGAGGCGATCCCGGCGGCCCTGCGCTATGCGGGCCTGAACCAGCAGGACATCGACTGGTTCGAGCTGAACGAAGCCTTTGCGGCGCAGTCGCTGGCGGTGATGAACACGCTGGGCATGGACCCTTCCAAGGTCAACCCCATGGGCGGCGCGATCGCGCTGGGGCACCCACTGGGTGCGACGGGCGCGATCCGCTCGGCCACGGTGGTGCATGCGCTCAAGCGCAACAAGCTCAAGTACGGCATGGTCACGATGTGCGTAGGCATGGGCCAAGGCGCCGCCGGCATATTTGAATCTGTTTGAGGCTACTGCGCGGCCTTCAGGCGTCGTTGGGCGGTGCTCGGAATCCTCACGTACAGGAAATACGTTGCGGTTCCTGTGCTCCGTTCGCCTAGCAGCTCATCCCGCTCGCTACGCCCTTGAGGGCGGGGTGTGAAGAGCGGGATTGTTTGAAGTGTTTTCCATCGAGCCGGCGCAGATCGGTCTTTACAGGAGACGAACATGGACAAGCAGACTTTGCAGGTGACGGACGCGGTGTCTTTGGCGCTGCGCGTGTACGAACCCGAAGGTGGGGCTGGCGCCGCGCGCGCCAGTGTCGTGATCGGCGGGGCCATGGGGGTGCGGCAGGCGTTCTACGAGGCGTTTGCGCGCTGGCTGGCGCAGCAGGGGTTTCGGGTCACTACGTTCGATTACCGCGGGCATGGGGATTCGCTGCAGGGCCCTATGCGGGCCGTAAAGGCGGATCTGTTCGATTGGGCGCAGGACTACGAGGCCGTGATTTCAGCGGCCAAGGCTGCGCTACCGGCGTCCCCGCTGTACCTGCTGGGGCACAGCCTGGGGGCGCAGCTGCCGGGGCTCTTGCGCAACCCGGCGCAGGTCGACGGGCTGCTCAGCATTGCCGCAGGCAGTGGCTACTGGCGCGACAATGCGCCGCAGCTCAAGCGCATCGTGCCGTATTTCTGGTGGGTACTGGTGCCGCTGGCCACGCGGCTGTGCGGGTACTTTCCCGGGCGCACGCTCAAGAAGGTCGGCGATCTGCCGGCCGGCGTGATCCTGCAGTGGCGGCGCTGGTGCCTGAACCCCGCCTACAGCGTGGGGGCCGAAGGGGCTGCCGTGGCGCAAAGCTATGGGGCGGTGCGCTTTCCGGTGCTGGCCCTGTCGATGAGCGACGATGAGCTCATGACGCTGCGCGGCACGCACAACCTCGTCAACCTGTATGCCAACACCGAGCGCCGCGTGGAGAGCATCACCCCGGCAGACCTGCATGTGCGCCGCATCGGGCACTTCGGCTTCTTTCGCGACCAGTTCAGCGGCAATCTGTGGCCGCGCGCGGCGGCCCTGCTGTCCGGGTTCAGCGCTGCGGCAACAGTCACCGGCACGACGGTGTAGTCCGGCAATTCGCGGCACACTCAGCGCATGACCCGCAGCACCCAGACCCCGCAAGGCAGCGACAACCCTCCTGCTGCCGCCGCCGCCCCCCACCCGCTCGACGAGGCCCTGCAGCTGTCCGCCAGCGCCGATGTCCCGGGGCAGTACCAGGGGCAGACCCATCCTGGCTACTGGAACATGGTCGGCCCGTTCGGCGGTGTCACGGCAGCCACCTTGTTGACGGCCATCCTGCAGCACCCGGACCGGCTCGGCGACCCCCTGTCGCTCACGGTCAACTATGCGGGCGCACTGGTGGAGGGCGCCTTCACCATCCAGGCCGTGCCCGTGCGCACCAACCGCTCCACCCAGCACTGGACACTGTCCATCCTGCAGGCCGATGCCGAGGGTGCGCTGGTGGTCACCACCACCGGCACGGCAGTGACGGCCGTGCGCCGCGAGACCTGGAGTGTGGGCGACCTGCCCATGCCCGAGGTGACGCCGCCTGCCGAGCTGGCGCCCATTGCCCGGCAGGGGGTGGAGTGGATCAACCGCTACGAAATGCGCCCTTTGAAAGGCCCCATCCCCAATACCTGGGATGGCAGTGGCGACCACAGCACCACGCAGTTGTGGATGCGCGATGCGCCACCGCGGCCGCTGGACTTTTTGTCGCTCGCCGCCCTGGCCGATGTGTTCTACCCGCGTGTCTGGCTGCGCCGCGCGCGCCGCGTGCCGGCCGGCACGGTGTCCATCACCGTGTACTTCCATGCCGGTGCCGAGCAGCTCGAGGCCACTGGCACCGGCCACCTGCTGGGCCAGGCCCGCGGCCAGGAGTTCCGCAACGGTTTCTTCGACCAGACCGCCCAGTTGTGGAACGAGGCCGGCACCATGCTGGCCACGAGCCACCAGATCGTTTACTACAAGGAATGATGGATGGAAGGCCGGCAGGGGACCAGCATCCTTCGCCTGCCGCATCATCCGTCCTTCGATGCCCGATTCATCATCCCAAACCCCCGAGATTCCAGCCATGACTGCATCCACCCAAGACATCCTCGTCCACACTGAAGCCGGTGTCACCACCATCACCTTCAACCGGGTGGACAAGAAGAACTCCATTACCACCACCATGTACGCCGCCATGGCCGATGCACTGGTTGCCGCCGAGGCGGACGCTGCCGTGCGTGTGGTGGTGTTTCAGGGCGATGTGGCGATCTTCAGCGCCGGCAACGACATCGGTGACTTCTTGCAGCAACCGCCCGCCACGCAGGACTCGCCCGTGTTCCGCTTCCTGCACGGCATCGCCGCCTTCCCCAAGCCCCTCATCGCGTCCGTCTGCGGCCCGGCCGTGGGCATCGGCACGACCTTGCTGTTCCACTGCGACCTGGTCTACGCCGGTGACAACGCGGCGTTTTCCATGCCCTTCGTGAACCTGGGCCTGTGCCCCGAGGCGGCGTCGAGCCTGCTGGTTCCACAGATGATGGGCTACCACCGTGCGGCCGAGGCCCTGCTGCTGGGCGAGCCTTTCATGGCCGAAGCGGCCTTGGAAGTGGGCCTGGTGAATCGCGTGGTGCCTCCCACGGAATGCAATGGTGTGGCGCAGGCACAGGCGAAGAAGCTGGCGGCCAAGCCCTTGTCTGCGCTGATCGAGACCAAGCGCTTGATGAAGAAGGGGCAGACGCAGCCGGTGCTGGAGCGCATGGGCGAGGAGGGCGCGAGCTTTGGGCGCATGCTGCGGGAGCCGGCTGCTCGGGAAGCGTTCTCGGCGTTCATGGAGAAGCGCAAGCCTGACTTCAGCAAGGTTTGATTTCTTGAGCCTGCTGTGCGGTCGTCGGCGCGATGATGACCGCATGCCTTAGCTGAGTGCGGGAGCCGGGATGTGCGCCCGGCGGCGCACCCACCTTCTTTTGCGTCGCCAAAAGAAGGTGGGCCAAGAAAAGGCGACCCCCAGTCTGCGTCCCCCGTTCGTCCTGTCGGGCGAACGGGGGCAGCCTGCGGTGCTCGGTCCTGGGGTGGCGTCGCAGAACTCGCTGCGTTCTTCGAACTCCGCTCAAACAGCTGCGACGAGTCAGATCACGAAGTGCGTGTGTCCTTCGGCACACGCACCCACCCCAGGCCCTGCGCTTCTCGGCGCATCCAGAAGGGGTGGGGACCGGGTACCACCCGGCTGCTGCGCAGCTGCGCCTGGGGTCGGTTCGCGCTGCGCGCTGCCGACGAAACTGGCGCGATCGCGCTGGCGAGCCGAGCGCAGCGAAGGACCACAGGCCGAGCGAAGCAATGGCCCGTGTTGGTATCCACCCCCTTCTGACCGTGCCGAGAAGCGCAGAAGCTGGGGTGGCGCGTGTGCCGAAGGACACACGCGCTTCGTCATCTGACTCGCCGCAGATGTCTGAACGGAGTTCGCCCGAAGGGGGAACGCAGTGAGTTGCGAGGCGCACCCCAGCTTCGAGCATCGCAGGCTGCCCCCTCGTACGCAGTGCGAGGGGGACACGGGCAGCGGGGTCGCCTTTTCTTTGCCTTCTTTCTTTTGGCGACGCAAAAGAAAGAAGGTGCGCCGCCGGGCGCACATCCCGGCCTCCGCCCTTCAATGAAGCAAATTGATCGATTGGGCCACTGCACGCAGCACTCAGTACCGAGGCTGAAACCGCGCAATCGCATCACGCGCCGCAGCATCCAGCGCAAACCCCGTCCCAAACCTCTGCGCCAATTCATCTGCCCGCGCAAGGAACGCCTCCACCCCCGTTCCATAGATGAACTGCATCGCCCCCCCGGTCCACGCCGGAAACCCGATTCCGAAGATCGACCCGATGTTCGCATCGTGCACGCTCGTGAGCACCCCCTCTGCCAGACACCGTGCCGTCTCCACCGCCTGCCGGTACAGCAAGCGATCCTGGATCTCCTGCACGCTCAAGGGGCTTGAAGTGTCGGCGGGGCGCCCGAACAGCGACGGCAGCTGAGGCCACAACTGCTTCTTGCCGCCCGCGGGGTAGTCATAGAACCCGCCGCCACCCGCGCGGCCAGGGCGCTTCAACTCCTTGACCATGCGCTCCACGAGCAGCTCGCCGGGCGTGGCGAGGTAGGTGCGCCCCTCGGCCGCATAGTCGGCACGCGTCTGGTCGAGCACGTGCACGCTCAGGGTCAGCGCCGTCTCGTCGAGCACGGCCAGCGGCCCCACGGGCATGCCGGCCTGCATGGCCGCGTTCTCGATCAGCGCCGCAGGCACGCCCTCGCCGAGCAGGGCCGCGCCCTCCATCACGTAGGTGCCGAAGGTGCGGCTGGTATAGAAGCCGCGCGAATCGTTGACCACGATGGGCACCTTGCCCAGGGCCTGCACGTAGTCGAAGGCACGCGCCACGGTCTCGTCGTCCGTGGCCTGGCCGCGGATGATCTCCACCAGTTTCATCTTGTCCACCGGGCTGAAGAAGTGGATGCCGACGAATTTCGCGGGCCGGCGGCTGGCCTGCGCCAGGCCGCTGATAGGCAGGGTCGACGTATTGCTGGCGAAGAAGCCACCCTCGGCGAGCTGGGGCTCGGCCTCGCGCGTCACGTTCGCCTTGAGCTCGCGGTTCTCGAACACGGCTTCGATCACCAGGTCGCAGCCGGCCAGGTCGACGGCATCGGCGGTCGGGGTGATCCTGGCGAGCAGTGTCTGTTGCGCAGTGGCCTCCATGCGGCCCTTGTCCACGCGTGCCTGCGAGAGCTGGGCGCTGTAGGCCTTGCCAGCCTCGGCCTTTTCCTGGCTCACATCCTTGAGCACGGTGGCAATGCCCCGGCTGGCCTGGGCCCAGGCGATGCCTGCGCCCATCATGCCGGCGCCCAGGATGCCGACTTTCTGCGGCTTGTAGCGCGGGGAACTGCCGGGTCGTGACTGGCCGCTCTTGATCGCATTCATGTCGAAGAAGAACGTGTTGATCATGTTGCGCGCCACGGGGCCGGTCATCAGGCGGGCCAGGTAGCGGCTTTCGATGCGCAGCGCGGTGTCGTAGTCGACGAGGGCGCCTTCGACCATGGTGGCCAGGATGGCCTCGGGCGCCGGGTAGCGGCCGCGCGTGGTCTTCTTGAGCATGGCGGGTGCCACGCTCAGTGCGCCGGCCACCTTGGGGTTGGCGGGCGTGCCGCCGGGCATCCTGTGGTTCTTGTCGTCCCAGGGCTGGACGGAGTGCGGATGGGTCGCGATGCGGGACAGTGCTGCTGGCAGCAGCTGCTCGGGCGTGGCCACCAGTTCGTGCACCAGCTGCAGCTCCAGCGCCTCGCGCGGATTGAAGAGCTGGCCTTCGAGCAGGTAGGGCTGGGCACCCATAAGACCGAGCAGGCGCGTCATCTTGGTGATGCCCGTGGCGCCGGGCATCAGGCCCAGGGTCACCTCGGGCAGGCCGAACTGGATGCGCGGGTTGTCCACGGCAATGCGGTAGTGGCCCACCAGCGCCACCTCCCAGCCGCCGCCGAGGGCCGCACCGTTGAGGCAGCTGACCACGGGGATGCCCAGGGTTTCCAGCGTGCGAAAGTGCTTTTTCATGCGCTCGATCTCGCCGAAGGCGGTGGGCGCATCGGCAGGCGTGAGCCGCATGGTGGCCTTGAGGTCGGCGCCCGCGAAGAAGCTGGTCTTGGCCGATGCCAGCACCACGCCCTTGAGCTGGGCGCGATCGGCCACGACACGCGCCGTGGCCTCGCCCAGGTCGGCCTGCCACTGGCGGCACATGGTGTTGACGCTGGAGTCCGGTTCGTCGAAGGTGATCAGCGCAACCTTGCCGTCGGCGGCATCGAGGAGTTCGTAGCGGATGGTCTGCATGGTGTTCTCCGTCGTCGTCATCACACGCGTTCCACGATGGTGGCAATGCCCATGCCGCCACCCACGCACAGCGTGGCCAGGCCGTAACGCAGTTGCCGGCGGTGCAGCTCGTCGATCAGCGTCCCCAGGATCATGGCGCCCGTGGCGCCCAGGGGGTGGCCCAGGGCGATGGCGCCGCCGTTGACGTTGACCTTGTCGTGCGGCACGCCCAGTTCGCGCATGAAGCGCATGGGCACGGCGGCAAAGGCCTCGTTGACCTCGAACAGGTCGATCTGGCCGATGTCCAGGCCGGCCTTGGCCAGTGCCTTGCGCGCGGCCGGCACGGGGCCGGTGAGCATGATGGTCGGGTCGGCACCGCTGAGCGCGGTGGCCACGATGCGCGCGCGCGGCGTGAGGCCATGGGCCGTGGCCGCGGATTCGTTGCCGATCAGCACCGCTGCGGCGCCATCGACGATGCCCGAGGCATTGCCCGCATGGTGCACATGGTGGATGCGCTCCACCTGCGGGTAGCGCTGCAGCGCCACCGCGTCGAAGCCCATGCCGCCCAACTGCTCGAACGAGGGCTTGAGCGCGGCCAGGCCTTCGAGCGTGGTCTGCGGCTTGATGAACTCGTCCTCTTCCAGGATGGGCAGGCCCAGGAAGTCCTGCACGGGAACCACCGATTGCTTGAAGTAGCCGGCCGCGCGCGCGGCGGCGGCCCGGCGCTGCGATTCGACCGCATAGGCGTCGACGTCGGAGCGTGTGAAGCCATCGAGCGTGGCGATCAGGTCCGCGCCGATGCCCTGGGGCACGAACAGCGTGGCCGAGTTGGTGTCCGGGTCCTGCGCCCAGGCGCCGCCGTCCGAGCCGATGGGCACGCGGCTCATGCTCTCCACGCCACCGGCCACCACCAGGTCTTCCCAGCCCGAGCGCACCTTCTGCGCGGCCAGGTTCACGGCCTCCAGGCCCGACGCGCAAAAGCGGTTGACCTGCAGGCCCGAAGCGCGGAAGTCCCAACCCGCCTTGAGTGCCGCCACCTTGGGCAACACCGAGCCCTGCTCGCCCACGGGCGAGACGATGCCCATCACGATGTCGTCCACCGCAGCGGTGTCGAAGCGGTGGCGGCGCTGCAGCTCGGCCAGCAGGCCGGTGAGCAGACTGATGGGCTTGACCTCGTGCAGGCTGCCGTCCTTCTTGCCCTTGCCCCGCGGCGTGCGGATGGCATCGAACACATAGGCTTGTGTCATGGCGTGTCTCCAGTTTGTCGCCGCAGTATAGGGCGGGACGGCTTTATGCAGATCACCTGCTTTGTATAAATGGTGACACCTGACCAGACGCGCGGTCCTCCTGGTGTAGGAGCAGGATGGCAGCGGCTCCCCGGTTTGGCTGACGGCCGGCGTACACAAAGCCTTCGAAACTCATTGCGGCACGCCTCATCCATCCCACATTCCATCCAGGTGAACCATGAGCAACAGCATCCAGCGCAGCGGGGCAGGTTCGTCGGACGGCAAAGCCATGCCGACCCCAGCGCGCGCCGGGCCTGGGCCCATGGACCAGCACGCGATCCGCTTCAGCGCCGGGGGCCTGCTCGCGGTGCTGGTGGCTTTCTGGTTGCTGGGGCCGTTCATGGGTATGGCGGCGCTGATCGTGCTTGCCACGCTGTTCTTCGTCTGGCGCGAACCTGGCGTGTCCAACCCGCTGCGGTGGGAAGACCACTACGAGCAGCCTGATCGGGCAGGGTAAGGTGGACGATGGCGCCCGCAAGGGCCCGGACAGGGCACATGCGGAGGGCGCTGGGTGCGCCCCCGTCGGGCCACCTCAGAACCGGTAGCGCACGCCCACGGTGGCCAGGTCGGCGGGTGCCGTGTCGTCCGAGAAGTGCAGGCGGTGGCGCTCCCACTCCAGCACGGCGGCGATGTTGGGCGTGAAGCCCCAGCTGGCACCCAGGCCGAAGGACAGGCCCATGCCGCTGTTCCTGCCGGTGCGCAGGCCATAGACGGGCTCTGCGGACGTGAAGGTCCGGCTGTAGGTGGTGCCGGCCTTGGCAAACAGCTCCAGGCGGTCGCCGATGGGGGCACGCCCCACCAGGCTCAGGTTCAGTCCCCGGGCCTTGGTCCGGCCATCGAGCCGGTAAGCGCGGCCGAAATCGAGGTAGCCCACCTCGACGCCGAAGTTGCGGTGAAAGTAGCCGCCGGTGCTGAGCTTCCAGGCGGTATCGCTGTCGTCGTAGGCCAGCCCGGTCGGCCCCGCGTACAGGTCGTACCGGGAGCGCCCGCCCGACAGGCCGACATAGCCGGCCTGGGTGAAGGGCAGGACGGACCTGGAGGAAGGCAGAGATACGTCGGCAGGGGCCTGCGCTCGCGCCACGCCGCACACGACGCCGAAAAGCGCGCCGCCGATGGCGGCAATGAGCCAGGGGGAAGTGCTGCTGCGCCGTGCATGCCTCATGGAAGTCTCCCGCGATAAGGACACCGTTTTTGGCACCCGCACACGCAGGCCGCCTGACTTCCAATTTAGGCGGCTGCCATGTAACAGCACGTGGGATTTGGTAAGCGGCTTTTGTAGGAATCGGCCTGCAAGGAAAGGCGCTGGCAACGCGCTATCCTGTCGTCTTTGAACAGATTCTTGTGGGCTGGGCCTGGATGGCCTTATCCTGCGAAAACGGGGCTGCTTATTGACCGCCCCCACCAGAACAATGGCAAAAACCCTTTCCGAATCCCTGCAGCGCCTGGCGCGCGACGCCATCGAATACGACGACGCGCGCTCCGGCTTTTTCCTCGAGCACCACCTGGCCCTGGCCGCTGGCGCGGGCTTGGCCGTGTCCGCGCTGATGGCGCCCAGCCGCAGTGCGGCCGCCGTGCGCGGCCTCGCCGCCGGGGTGCTGCTGGTGCGTGGCCTCAGCGGCCGCGACGGCGTGCGCGACTGGCTGCAGGTGCGCGGCGCTGCACCGGCCCCGCGCAAGCTCAGTCCCGAAGAGATCCGCGAGACCTGGCTGCTGTAAGCGCAGCTTCAGGCTGCGGCCCGGGCTACTTGCCCAGCCCCATCGCGCGGGTGATCACTTCCTTCATGATCTCGTTGGTGCCGCCGTAGATGCGCTGCACCCGGGCATCGGCGTAGGCGCGGGTGATGGGGTACTCCCACATGTAGCCATAGCCGCCGTGCAGCTGCAGGCACTCGTCCATCACCTTGCACTGCAGGTCGCTGGTCCAGTACTTCGCCATGCTGGCCGTGGCGGTGTCGAGCTGGCCGGCCACGATGAGCTCGCAGCATTTGTCCACAAAGACGCGTGCCACCTGCACCTCGGTCTGCAGCTCGGCCAGGGTGTAGCGGGTGTTCTGGTAGGCGGCCACGGGCTGGCCGAAGACCTTGCGCTGCTGGACGTAGTCCACCGTCCAGTCGATGGCCGCCTGGGAGGCGGCCACGGCGGTGATGGCGATCTGCAACCGTTCCCAGGGCAATTGCTCCATCAGGCAGATGAAGCCGCGCCCTTCCATGGCAGGGCCGCCGAGCAGGTTCTCGGCGGGCACCTTCACGTCGGTGAAGAACAGCTCGGAGGTGTCCTGCGCCTTCATGCCCAGTTTCTTGAGACGCTGGCCCTTCTCGAACCCCGGCATGCCGCGCTCCACGAGGAACAGGCTGGTGCCCTTGGCCCCCGCCGCCGGGTCGGTCTTGGCGACCACGATCACCAGGTCCGCATGCCAGCCGTTGGTGATGAAGGTCTTGCTGCCGTTGAGCACATAGTGCGAGCCGTCGGCGCTCTTCACGGCCGTGGCCTTGATGCCCTGCAGGTCGCTGCCGGCAGCCGGCTCGCTCATGGCGATGGCGCCCACCATGGCACCGCTGGCCAGCTGCGGCAGGTAGCGGCGCTTTTGGTCCTCGGTGCCGTAGTGCAGGACGTAGGGCGCCACGATCTCGCTGTGCAATCCGAAGCCCAGGCCGGTGAAGCCCGCGTGCGCGATGGCCTCCATCTGGGCCACCGAGTAGAGCCGGTCGGCGCCCGCGCCGCCGTATTCCTCGGGCAGGCTCATGCACAGAAAGCCGTTCTCGCCTGCCTTGGCCCATACGGCACGGTCCACGTAACCCTGTTCCTCCCAGGCTGCGTGGTGGGGGGCGACCTCCTTGTCGAGGAAGCGCGCGAAGCTTTCGGCAAAGGCCTGGTGGTCGGCGCTGAAGAGGGTGCGTTCGATCATGGTGTTCGTCTCCGGTGTTATTTTGCAAAGCGGGTGCTTTTCAAAATTCTGCCATGGACAGGCACCAAGAAAAAGGCCGCCCCGAAAGGGCGGCCCGGCTGCGCTTCAGGTGCCGTTCACTTGACGTAGTCCGACACCACTTTCCATTTGCCGTCCTGGATCTGCGACAGGCGCGACAGGTCGCTGCCCAGGCGCTTCTGCGGGCCGTAGGACGCTTCGGCGCTGCCGAACATGTCGGGCGGGATCACCATGGTGTCCATGGCCTTGATGAAGCTTTCGGTGGTCAGCGAGGTGCCGGCCTTCTGCGCCGCGCGGATGAAGGCGTCGATGGCGCCATAGCCGTAGACCGAGAACACCGTGGGGTCCTCGTTGAACTTGGTCTTGTACTTGGTGGCCCAGAAGCGGATGGGCTGCGAGGCCTCGTCCAAGTAGGGGTGCTGCACCGTCATGGTGGCGTACAGGCCGTCCATGGGCTTGCCGCCCAGCTTGTGGATGAGGTCGGTGTAGGCCGCACTCGAACCCAGGAAGGTGGGGTTGAAGCCGGTCTTGCGCGCCTCGCCGATGGTGCCGATGGTCTCGCGGATGATGGTGCCCAGGACCACGAAGTCGCAATCCGCGGCCTTCATCTTCGCCACCTGGGACGAGAAGTCGGTGGCGCCGCGCTTGTACGAGGTCTTCTCGGTGAAGTCCATGCCCATGGCCTTCAGGGCCGCCTCGCCGCCGCGCATCACCTCCAGGCCGAACTCGTCGTCCTGGTAGATGGTGCAGATCTTCTTGGCGCCCTTTTCCTTGATGAGCTTGGGTGCGGCCAGGCGGATCTGGTCGTAGTAGGTGGCGGCAAACGAGTACTTGAGCTTGTGGAAGGGCTCGTACATCTCGCGCGCGGCCGTCACCGGGAAGAAGTTGATCACGTTCTTGCTGAACTGCACCGGCATGGCCGCCAGGTTCTGCGCCGTGCCGATGTGCGCCACCATCATGAAGATCTTGTCCTGGTTGACGAGCTTCTGCGCCGCCAGCACCGCCTTCTTGGGGTCGTAGCCCGAGTCCTCGACCTTGAGGTCGATCTTGCGGCCGTTCACGCCGCCCTGCTCGTTGGCCTCGTCCACGCGCAGCATCATCCCCAGGCGCACCTGCTTGCCGAAGCCCGCGAGCGGCCCCGACAGATCCTGGATGGAGCCCAGCGTGATGCTGTCCTTGGCCACGCCCTGCGTCTGGGCCTGCGCGGCGGTGCCGGCCAGGGCCACGGTGGCCAGCGCAGCGAGGTGATGAAGTTTCATGGCACGTCTCCTTGGATGGATCGGATTCGTCGTTATAGAACGATGCCCGGTACCGGGCACCAGCACTTTCCCTATGGGCGGGTCAGCGGTACATGGCCTCGATCTGGGCCGCGTATTTCTGCTGCACGAGCTTGCGCTTGAGCTTCATGGTGGGGGTCAGCTCCTCGTCCTCGGCAGAAAGCTGCGTGTCCAGGAGGAAGAACTTCTTGATCTGCTCCACGCGCGCGAAGCGGGTGTTCACGCGGTCCAGCTCGGCCTGTATCAGGGCCTGCACCTCAGGGGCGCGCGTGAGGCTGGCGTAGTTGGAAAACGGCACGTCGTTGTCCTGCGCGTACTTCTCCACGTTCTCCTGGTCGATCATGATGATCACCGTGAGGTAGGGCCGCGCATCGCCGATCACCACCGCGTCGGTCACGTAGGGGCTGAACTTGAGCTCGTTCTCCAGCTCGCTCGGAGTGATGTTCTTGCCACCGGCCGTGATGATGATGTCCTTCATGCGGTCGGTGATGCGCAGGTAGCCGTCGGCGTCGATCACGCCCACGTCGCCGGTGTGCAGCCAGCCGTCGGGGGAGATGGTCTCCGCCGTCTTTTCGGGCTGGTTCAGGTAGCCCTTGAAGACGTTCGGGCCGCGCACCTGGATCTCGCCCGTGGCCGGGTCCACGCGCACCTCGTTGTAGCTCGCGGCGGGACCGATGGAGCCGGGCTTGATGCGGCTGGCCGGCACGCCGGTGGCGGCGCCGCAGGTCTCGGTCATGCCCCACACCTCCAGCATGGGTACGCCCAGCGCCAGGTACCACTTCACCAGGTCGGGCGAGATCGGTGCCGCACCCGTGACCAGAAAGCGCGCCCGGTGGATGCCGATAAGCTTGCGCACGTTGTCCAGCGCCAGCCATCGTGCCAGCTGGAACTGCAGCTTCTGCCCGGCGCCCACGGGCTGCCCGGCCAGCACCTGCTCGGCAATGCGCGTGCCCACACCGATGGACCAGGCGTACGCCGCCTGCTGCAGCTTCGTGGACTCCTTGAGCGCGATCATCACGCCCGAATAGAACTTTTCCCATACGCGCGGCACGGCGGTGAACACGGTGGGGGCGATCTCGCGCACGTTCTCGGGCACGGTGTCCGGGTTCTCCACGAAGTTCAGGCGCGAGCCGGTGTACAGCGAAAAGTACTCGCCGCCCATGCGCTCGGCGATGTGGCACAGCGGCAAAAAGCACATGGCCTCGTCGTCCTCGGTGCGCGAGATCAGCGTGTTGTAGCCGCGCACGGTGTAGGCCAGCGCAGCATGGGTGTGCATGGCGCCCTTGGGCTTGCCGGTGGTGCCCGAGGTGTAGACCAGGATGGCCACGTCCTCGGGCTTGCAGCCCTGCACGCGGCGCTCCAGCGCGCCCGCGTGCTGCGCGTTCCAGTCCCGGCCCAGCGCGCGCAGGGCCTGCAGGCTGATGATGCCCGGGTCCGAGAGGCTGCGCAGGCCTTCCATGTCGAAGACCACGATCTTGCGCAGCAGCGGCAATTGCGCGCGCACTTCCAGTGCCTTGTCCAGTTGCTCGTCGTCCTCGACGAAGAGCACGCTGGTGCGCGAGTCCTCGCACAGGTAGTGCACCTGGCTGGCCGCGTCGGTGGGGTAGATGCCATTGGAGACACCGCCGCAGCTGAGCACGGCCAGGTCGGCCAGCACCCATTCGATGTTGGTGCTCGACAGCACGGACGCACAGTCGCCTGGAGCAAAGCCCAGCGCCATCAGGCCGCCCGCGATCTCGCGCACGGCGTCGGCGGTCTGGTCCCAGGTCCAGCTCTTCCAGATGCCCAACTGCTTCTGGCGCAGCCACACCTTGGGGCCGCGCTGCGCCACGCCATTCCAGAACATGGCGGCCATGGTGTCGCCCGCGAGCACGTCGGTGCCGGCCGGCTGGATGTGGGAGAGGTCCCATAGATTGGACATGCCGGTCACCTCCAGTTCTTCTTCTTTTTCCAGCGCCGCTCGCCGCGCACGCCGGCGTCCTTCATGCCCAGGTAGAACTCCTTGATGTCGTCCTTCTCGCGCAGGCGCTCGCAGCTGTCTTCCATCACGATGCGGCCGTTCTCCAGCACATAGCCGTAGTCGGAGGCATTGAGTGCCATGTTGGCGTTCTGCTCCACCAGCAGGATGGTGGTGCCGCGCTCGCGGTTGATGCGCACCACGATCTCGAAGATCTCCTTGGTGAGCTTGGGCGACAGGCCCAGGCTGGGTTCGTCGAGCAGGATCAGTTCGGGGTTGGCCATGAGTGCGCGCGAGATCGCCAGCATCTGCTGCTGGCCGCCCGAGAGCAGGCCAGCGTCCTGCGTGGCGCGTTCCTTGAGGATGGGAAAGTAGGCGTACACCAGCTCCAGGTCGCGGGCCACCGCATCGGCGTCGCTGCGCGTGTAGGCGCCCATGAGCAGGTTGTCGCGCACTGAGAGCAGTGCGAACACCTCGCGCCCCTCGGGCACATGCACCAGCCCCCGGCGCACGATGGCGGCCGGATCGTTTGCCGTGATGTGGGCGCCCTGGAATTCGATGGAACCCCGGCGCGGGTCGATGATGCCCGAGATGGTCTTGAGGATGGTGGTCTTGCCCGCGCCGTTGCTGCCCAGCACCGCCGCGATCTCGCCGCGCTGCACCTGCAGGCTCACGCCGCGGATGGCCTTGATGGGGCCGTACGCGCTTTCCACGTTCTGCAGGCGCAGCAGCGGCGTTCCCTCTGCGGTGCTGCCGGGGCCGGATGGGCCGGGGAACGGAATGACGGTCATCGTGCCATCCTTGCCGATGCGCTGCCCGCCGGGCGGCGCAGGTTGCTCACATCGTCGATGGTGCCCAGGTAGGCCTCGATCACGCCGGGGTGCGCCTGCACCTCGCGCGGCGTGCCCATGGCCACCACCTCGCCCTGGTTCATGGCAAGCACCCGGTCCGATACCTTGGACACCAGCGACATGTCGTGCTCCACCATCAGCACGGTGATGCCGAGCTCGTGCTGGATGTCCTGGATCCAGAAGGCCATGTCGTCGGTCTCCTCCACGTTCAGGCCCGAGGAGGGCTCGTCCAGCAGCAGCAGGCGCGGCTCGGTGCACAGCGCCCGGGCCAGCTCCACCACCTTGCGCACGCCGTAGGGCAGGCCAGCCACCAGCGTGTCGCGGTAGTGCTGCAGGTCCAGGAAGTCGATGATTTCCTCGGCCTTCTCGCGCGCGCGGACCTCGGCGTCGCGCACGCGGCGGGTGAAAAGCAGGTCGGCCCACAGCCCGGTATCGCGGCGCGTGTGGCGGCCGATCAAGAGGTTGTGCAGCACGCTGGCGTGCTCGAACAGCTCGATGTTCTGGAAGGTGCGCGCAATGCCCAGGCCGGCCACCTTGTGCGGCGGCTGGTCGGTCAGCGGCAGCAGGCCGTCCGGGCCTGCATAGTGGATGGTGCCGGCGGTGGGCGTGTAGATGCGGCTGATGAGGTTGAACACCGTGGTCTTGCCCGCGCCATTGGGCCCGATCAGGGTGAACACCTCGCCGCGGCGCACCTCGAAGCCCACATTGTTCACGGCCAGCACGCCGCCGAAACGCACGCTGAGGTTCTGGGCGCTGAGCAGGATGTCGTCGGTCATTTCAGCCTGTCCGATTTTTGGAAGGACTTCTGCCGCTTGAACAGGCCCTTGCGGTAGAACGGGAACAGCTGCAGCCAGGTGCGCACCTTGAGCCAGCGGCCGTACAGGCCCATGGGCTCGAACAGCACGAAGAGGATCAGCACGGCGCCGTAGACCACGGCCTGCAGGCCCGGGGCCTGGCCGATGGCGGCGGGCAGCCAGTCCTTGCCCAGCGAGATCAGCTGCGGCATGGAGATCAAAAAGATGGCGCCCAGGAAGGCACCATGCACCGAGCCCAGCCCGCCGATCACGATCATGAGCAGCAGGTCGATGGACTGCAAAATGTTGAACTGGTCTGGCGAGATGAACTGCAGCTTGTGCGCGTACAGCGCGCCGCCGATGCCGGCCAACGCCGCCGACAACGAGAACGACAGCGTCTTGTAGCGCGCCAGATGGATGCCCATGCTCTGCGCCGAGATCTCCGAATCGCGGATGGCCACGAAGGCCCGGCCCGTGGGCGAGCGCAGCAGATTCAGGATGGCCAGGGTGCTGACCACGGCGATCACCAGGCACAGGAAGTAAAAGGACTCGGTGGATTCGAACTTGAAGCCCCAGATCTCGGGTGGCACCAGGTGCTTGCCCGAGTTGCCACCCGTGACCGACTCCCAGCGCGCGAACACCTCCTCGACGATGAAGCCGAAGGACAGCGTGGCCATGCCCAGGTAGATGCCCTTCACCCGCAGTGCCGGCAGGCCCACGATCACCCCCACCGCGGCCGACAGCCCCGCAGCGCATGCCAGCGACAGTGCGAACGGCCAGCCCATGCCCGTGAGCACCGCCTGCGTGTACGCCCCCACGCCCAGGAAGGCCGCATGCCCGAGCGAGAACAGCCCCGTGAAACCCGCCAGCAGCATCAGTCCGAGGCCGACGATGGCGTAGATGAGCACGAAGGTCAGCTGCGCCAACCAGTACTCGGGCGCCACCCAGGGCGCCGCCACCAGGGCCAGGCACAGCAGCCCGTACCAGAACACATGCCCGCCGTGCTTGGCCAGGCGCAGGTCCTGCTCGTAGGAAGTCTTGAAAAGAAAGCGCATGGGGTCAGACTTTCTTTCTGAGCTTTTCGCCAAACAGTCCGTTGGGCCGCACCATCAGCATGACCAGCACCACGATGTAGGCGGCCGTGTCCTTGAAGCCGTCGGGCAGGTAAAAGCCCGAGAACGACTCCACGATGCCGATCACCAGGCCGCCGACGATGGCACCCGGCAGGCTGCCGAAGCCTCCGACCACGGCGGCCGGAAAGGCCTTGAGCCCGATCAGGCCCATGTTGGCGTGCACGAAGGTGATGGGCGCCAGCAGCAGCCCGGCCACCGCCGCCACGGCGGCGGCCAGGCCCCAGGCCAGGCCGTTGAGGCGCTGCACGGGAATGCCCATGTAGTAGGCCGCCAGCTGGTTTTGCGACGAGGCCTGCATGGCGATGCCGAGCTTGCTGTAGCGAAACAGTGCGAACAACAGCGCACACAGCACGCCGGTGGCGCCGATCACGGCCAGCTGCTCGGCGTTGAGCACCAGCGCGCCAAGCTTGAACGACAGATCCTTGTAGGGCACGGGCAGGGTGTGGGTCTCGGTGCCGATGGCGGGGATCATCGTCACCAGGCCGCGCAGTACGTAGCCGATGCCGATGGTCAGCATGACGATGGAGAAGGCCGGCTGGCCCAGGATGGGGCGGATCACCGCGCGCTCAAGCACGGTGCCGAACAGGCCCATGGCTGCGATGCTGGCCAGCACCGCCACCCAGAAGGGAAAGCCGAGCACCGTCATCAGCGCCAGGCCGCAGAAGGCGCCCAGCATCATGAGCTCGCCCTGGGCGAAGCTCACGGTTTCCGTGGCCTTGTAGATGAGAACGAAGCCGAGCGCGATCAGGCCGTAGATGCACCCCTGGGCGATACCGCTGATCAACAGTTGCACGAATTGCACACTGGCCCTCCGGAATATTTATACAAAGCAATTGCTTTGCATAAATAATGGTGCCTGCGCGCGGCCCCTGCCGCACTCGGGGCTAACCCTGAGTGCAGGCACTGCCAGGGCACCGCGCATGTTGTCCCTTTGCCAGGGGGCGCGCAATAAGGGTTGCGTCCTATGCGGCGCGTGGAGGAGTCCATGTCCATCGAGGTAGAAAAGCAAGGCCGTGTCACGCTGGTGACACTCCACCGGCCCGCGGTGCGCAACGCGGTCGATGCGGCGACGGCCCGTGCGCTGCACGCGGCCTTCCTGGCGTTCGAGCGCGACGACACGGCCGACGTGGCCGTGTTCCATGGCGCGGGTGGCCACTTCTGCGCGGGCTGGGACCTGCAATCGGGCGCGCGGCAGCAGGCCGAGGGTACGTCGCCCGAGGCCCTGGCGCAATCGCTCGACTATGCGGCCGGCGCACCGGACCCCGCCGCTCCCATGGGCCCGAGCCGGCTGCAGCTGTCCAAACCCGTGGTGGCCGCCGTCAGCGGTGCGGCCGTGGCCGGCGGCATGGAGCTGGCCCTGTGGTGCGACCTGCGTGTGATGGAGGAGGGCGCCTATTTCGGCGTGTACTGCCGCCGCTTCGGCGTGCCGCTGATCGACGGCGGAACGGTGCGCCTGCCGCGCCTCATCGGGCTGTCGCAGGCGCTCGATCTGATCCTCACGGGCCGCAAGGTCGAGGCCCCCGAGGCCTTGCGCATGGGCCTGTGCAACCGCGTGGTGCCACCCGGCCAGGCGCTGGCGGCCGCGCTGGCACTCGCACACGCGATCGCCGCCTTTCCGCAGGCCACGCTGCGGGCCGACCGCGCCAGTGCCTTCGCACAAGAGGGCCTGCCGCTGGCCGAAGCGCTGCTGCAGGAGTGGCAGGGCGGGCGGGCCTGCCTGGCCGATGCGCTGCAGGGCGCGGAGCGCTTCACCGCGGGCCAGGGGCGGCATGGAAAGTTTTGATTGAAAATGGCCTGAAATGCTTACTTGGATGGCATGGCCCGCTATCCATTGCAGAGCGCACGGAGACACCGAACAGGAACACCATGAGCAAGACCAGCACCGCACTGCCGCAGGAATTCGAGCCCGAATTCGTGGCCGGCCTGAAATCCATCTTCGAGGAAAAGATCGTCTTCAACCAGGTGCTGGGCCTGAAGATCACCGCCCTGCACCCCGACCGGGTGGAGGGGCGCATCGAGATGAAGCCCGAGCTGGTGGGCCACTATGCGTACAACCGCGTGCACGGCGGCGTGATCAGCGCCGGGCTCGATGCCATGGGCGGCCTGGCCGTGATGGCGGCCATCGGCGGGCGCCACATGGACGAAGCGCCCGAGCAGCGTCTGCACCGCTTTGCCAAACTTGGCACCATCGACCTGCGCATCGATTACCTGCGCCCGGGCATCGGCAGCCACTTCACGCTGCACGCCGAGGTGCTGCGCCTGGGCTCGCGCGTGGCCACCACGCGCATGGAGTTCAAGGGGCCGAACGGGGAGATCATGTCCGCAGGGGCGGCGGCCTACATCGTCTCCTGATGCGGGATCGAAAAAAGCAGGATATCCCGTCGAGGATGTAATGCGCCGGATGTGAGTGCCCGCAAACATTGCAAGCGCATGCTACGGATGAACCGTTTGGTTACCGTTCTTGCGCAATGCACGCATCCGTCACGTAGGTGGACTCCTACGATGAAATCTCTTTTCAAGGAGTACCGATGGCCGTGCAAAACCCCTTCTTTGGCAAGCGTGAACCCGAGTCGTTTCAGCCCCGCCACAGTCCTTCCAACTCCACCGGCCTGAGCAGCCCGGTGGCCAGTTCGTCCGCCAGCGGTGCCGTGCCGGCATCGGCACCGGTCAGCCCGGCCCTGGCCAAGCCGTCGTCGGCCGCGGATTCCACCGGCAGCAAGCTCACGGTGGGCCCCAACATCAAGCTCAAGGGCGTGGAAATCACCGATTGCGACACCCTCGTGGTCGAAGGCACGGTAGAGGCCACCATGGACTCGCGCGTGATCCAGATCTCCGAGCACGGGGCCTTCCGCGGCTCGGCCGAGATCGATATCGCCGAAATCCATGGCGAGTTCAATGGCACGCTTACCGTGCGCCAGAAGCTCGTGATCTACAGCACCGGCAAGGTCAATGGCAAGATCCGCTACGGCAAGCTGGTGGTGGAAGAGGGCGGCCAGCTCGCTGGCGAGATCGAATCCGGCATCGGCTCGGGCAGCGCCTCGTCGGCATTGCGCAGCGCGCTGCCTGCGCAGCAGCCGGTGCGTGCCGAACCGACCGCGCTGGCGGCCTGAACGACCGCCTGCGGACGACCGGGGCCCTGCCGGGGCCCGGTCGGTCTTTCTTGTCTGCTGACTACTCGCCTTCCTTCTTCGGGCGCGGCACGGGGCGCGGACGGCCTTCGTCGTCGATGGCCACGTAGGTCAGGCGCGCTTCCGTCACCTTGACGTAGCGCCCCTGGTCGGCAAAGCGCTCGGCATATACCTCCACCTGCACGGTGACCGAGGTGTTGCCCACGCGCGTGATCGACGAGAAGAACGACAGGATGTCGCCCACGCGCACGGGCTGCTTGAAGATGAACTCGTTGACCGCCACGGTGGCCATGCGGCCCTGCATGTAGCGCGCCGGCAGCACGGAGCCGGCCAGGTCGACCTGTGCCATGACCCAGCCGCCGAATATGTCGCCATTGCCATTGGTGTCCCCCGGCATGGGGATGACCTTGAGCACCAGTTCCTTGTCGGTGGGCAATTGGGCGGCGGGTGGGCTGAAATTCTCGGACATGGGCACAATCTCGGTTGGGGCTGGCACGGATGCTGGGGGACACCACGGGTGGACTCCAGGGCACGCCCCGAGAAAACCACCCAGGCGCCAGCCGGGTCGGTAAAAACAACAACCGGAATTGTCCCCCATGCGCCCTGTCGGCGAACCCCACCCTGCCCAGGCACCGGCTTTGGCCGCTGCAACCCCTCCCTCCGACTGGGCCACCATCGGCCGCTTGCTGCCCTACCTGTGGCAGTACAAGTGGCGTGTGGTCGCGGCCATCGTCTTCATGGTGGGCGCCAAGATGGCCAACGTGGGCGTGCCCGTGCTGCTAAAGACCCTGGTGGATGCCATGGACCTGAAGCTGGGCGAGCCGGCCACCTTGCTGGTGGTGCCGGTGGGGCTGTTGCTGGCCTACGGCGCCCTGCGCCTGTCCACCTCTATCTTCAGCGAATTGCGCGAACTGGTGTTCGCCAAGGCCACGCAGGGTGCCGCGCGTTCGATTGCGCTGCAGACCTTCGAGCACCTGCATGCCTTGAGCCTGCGCTTTCACCTGGAGCGGCAGACCGGCGGCATGACGCGCGACATCGAGCGCGGCGTGCGCGGCATCGAGTCGCTGATCTCCTTCACCCTGTTCAACGTGGTGGCCACGCTGGTCGAAGTGGCCCTGGTGCTCACCGTGCTGGCCGTCAAGTTCGACGCGTGGTTTGCCTGGATCACGCTGGCGGCCTTGGCGTTCTACATCCTGTTCACCGTGCTGGTGACCGAGTGGCGCACGCAGTTCCGGCGCGAGGCCAACGAGTTCGACTCGGCCGCGCACACCAAGGCGGTGGATTCGCTGCTCAACTACGAAACCGTCAAGTACTTCAACAACGAAGGCTTCGAGGCGCGCCGCTACGACGAAAGCCTGGAGCGGCTGCGCCATGCGCGCCTGAAGAGCCAGACCACGCTGTCCATGCTCAACGCCGGGCAGCAGTTGATCATCGCCATCGGCCTGGTGGCCATGCTGTGGCGCGCGACGCAGGGTGTGGTCGACGGGCGCATGACGCTCGGTGACCTGGTCATGGTCAACGCCTTCATGATCCAGCTGTACATACCGCTCAACTTCCTCGGGGTGATCTACCGTGAGATCAAGCAGAGCCTGACCGACCTGGACAAGATGTTCGTGCTGATGGACAAGGAGCGCGAGGTGGCCGATGCCCCCGGTGCGCTGCCGCTGTCGGGCCTCGACCAGGCCACAGTGCGTTTCGAGGATGTGCATTTCGCCTACGACACGCGCAAGGGAGAGGGCCTGGCCGCCGGCCGGCCCATCCTGCAGGGCGTGAGCTTCGAAATCCCCGCCGGCAAGACGGTGGCCGTGGTCGGGCCCTCGGGCTCGGGCAAGTCGACCCTGGCGCGGCTGCTGTACCGCTTCTACGACATCCAGCAGGGGCGCATCACCATCGCCGGGCAGGAGATCCGCGCGGTGACCCAGGCCAGCGTGCGCCAGGCCATCGGCATCGTGCCGCAGGACACGGTGCTCTTCAACGACACCATCGCCTACAACATCGCCTACGGCCGCCCAGGCGCCAGCCAGGCCGAGGTGGAAGCGGCCGCCCGCTCGGCGCGCATCCACGACTTCATCGCCGGCACGCCGGCCGGCTATGGGGCCATGGTGGGCGAGCGCGGGCTCAAGCTCTCGGGCGGCGAGAAGCAGCGCGTGGCCATCGCCCGCACGCTGCTCAAGAACCCGCCCATCCTGATCTTCGACGAGGCCACCTCGGCGCTCGACTCGGCCAACGAGCGCGCCATCCAGTCCGAGCTGCAAAGTGCCGCCCAGAACAAGACCACGCTGCTGATCGCGCACCGCCTGTCCACCGTGGTCGATGCGCACGAGATCCTGGTCATGGACGCCGGCCGCATCATCGAGCGCGGCACCCATGCCGAACTGCTGGCCCAGCGCGGGCGCTACGCCAGCATGTGGGCGCTGCAGCAGAGCGACGCCGCGGCATGAACCTTGCCTCCAGCCACGACAACCATCGCTTTTGATTTCCTTTTGATTCCACTGCCATGAAACCTGTCCTGCTTGCCCTCTCATTCCTTGCCGAGGAACATTGCGCCCAGCTGTCGGAAACCTTCGAGCTGGTTTACGCGCCCGACGCCGCCCAGCATGCGAAGGCCATTGCCGAGCATGGCAGCCGCGTGCGCGTGGTGCTCACCATCGGCTCCATCGGCATCACGCCGGCGCAGATCGATGCGCTGCCGGCCGCCACGCTGATCTGTGCGCTGGGTGCGGGCTACGAGAACATCGCCGTGGCCCATGCCAAGGCGCGCGGCATCGTGCTGGCCAATGGTGCGGGTACCAACGACGATTGCGTGGCCGACCACGCCTTCGGCCTGTTGATCGCCGCCGTGCGCGGCATTCCCCAACTCGACGTCGCCACCCGCCAGGGCGTGTGGCGCACGGCCTTGCCGCTGCCACCCAATGTGTCGCACAAGCGCATCGGCATCGTCGGCCTGGGCACCATCGGCAAGAAGATCGCGCAGCGCGCGCTGGGCTTCGACCTGCAGGTCGGCTACCACAACCGCAGCGAGCGCAGCGATGTGCCTTACCGCTACTTCGGCGATGTGACAGCGCTGGCCGAATGGGCGGATTTCCTGGTCGTGGCCACGCCCGGCGGCCCGGGCACCAAGCACCTGGTCAACGCCTCGGTGCTCGCTGCCCTGGGACCGCGCGGCTATGTGGTCAACATCGCGCGCGGCAGCGTGATCGATACCGCGGCGCTGGCCAGCGCCTTGCGTGACGGCCGCATTGCGGGCGCGGGCCTGGATGTGTACGAGAGCGAGCCCGCGCCACCGGCCGAGCTGCTGGATCTGCCCAGCGTGGTGCTCACCCCCCATGTGGGCGGCTGGTCACCCGAAGCGGTGCAGGCCTCGGTGGACCGCTTTGTCGAGAACGCGCGCCGCCACCTCGCGGGCGAGGCACCGGTATCGCCCATCTGAGTCGGCCCCCACCAGCAATGGACAGGTCGTCGGGGGCTCAGCCCCCGCCGAGTACCTTGTACAAGGTGATGCGGTTGGTCTGCTCGGCCAGCTGCAGGCTCAGCAAGGTCTGCTGCGCCGCGTACAGCGAGCGCTGGGCGTCGAGCACCGTGAGGTAGTTGTCGGCACCGGCCTTGAAGCGGGCTTCGGACAGGGCGTAGACGCGTTCCGTCGCGGCCAGCAGCGAGGTCTGCGCGGTTATGCGGTCCGTCAGGGTGGCGCGCTCGGCGAGTGCGTCCGCCGCTTCGCGGAAGGCGGTCTGGATGACCTTCTCGTACTGCGTGAGGGCGATGCGCTGGTTGGCCTGGGCGACGTCCAGGTTGGCCTGGTTGCGGCCGCCGTCGAAGATCGGCAGGCGGATCTGCGGCACGAAGCTCCACAGCAGGTTGCCGCTGCCGAACAGGCCCGAGAGCTCGGTGCTCGCCGTGCCCACGCTGGCCGTGAGCGAGATGCTGGGGAAGAAGGCCGCGCGCGCAGCGCCGATGTTGGCATAGGTGGCCTGCAGGCTGCGCTCGGCTGCCATCACGTCGGGGCGCGTGAGCAGCACACTCGAGGGGATCTGCGCGGGCACGGCCAGCAGTTGCAGGGCGCTTTCGCGCAGCATGGGCACGGGTGCGGCCGCCTGGGTGACGCGCTCGCTGCGCCGTTCGTCCGGCACCTTGGCGGCTGTCGGCACAGCGGGCGCGGGTTGCACCGCAGGCAGCAATATGGCTGGAACGGGCGAGCCCACCAGCAGCTGCAGCGCATTGCGGTCGCGTGCCACCTGGCTGGTGAAGGCGGCGACGTCGGCGCGCGCACTGTCCACCGTGGTCTGGTTTTGCGCCAGCACCAGGCCCGAGGTACCGCCCAGGCGGTGCGTGCGCTCGGTCAGGGAGTACGACGCCTCGCGCGAACGCAGGGTCTCCTTCGCCAGCTCCAGGCGCGCCTGGTCGGCGGCGAGGTTGAGCCAGGCGCTGGTGACCTCGGCCACCAGGCTCAGCTGCACGCTGCGCTGGTTGTCGGTGACGCGCAGCACCTCCTGCAGGGCGGCCTCGTTGAGGTTGCGCACACGGCCGAAGAAGTCGAGCTCGTAGCTGGTGATGCCCAGTTGCGCGCTGTACTGCTCGCCGATCTGCGAGCGGCCGGCCGTGGTCAGGTCGGCGGCGGTGCGCGTGCGGTTGCCCTGGGCCGTGCCACCCACGCTGGGCAGCCGGTCGGCGCGGCTCACGCCGTACTGGGCCTGGGCGCGCTCGATGGCCAGGGCCGCGGAGCGCAGGTCGCGGTTGTTCTGCAGCGCCAGGGTGATCACGTCGCGCAACTGCCCGGACTGCACCACGGCATCCCAGCCCAGCGGGGCATAGGTGGCCGCGCTGGCGTCCGCGACCGTGGCGGTGTTGTCCAGGGCGGCGGGCACCGGGGCCGCGGGGCGGTCGTAGCCGGGGGCCAGGTTGGTGCAGCCGGCCAGGAGCAGCAGGGCACACAGCGGGGTCAGCAGGGCTTTATGCATGCCGTAGGAAACAGCTGATCCAGATCGGGCTGCGAGGGGGGTCTGCACGGTCATGCCTGCACCTCCTTCACCTCGGCAGGCAGCTGGGGTGGAACGGGTTTGCGCGAGGCGAACCATGAGCGCACCAGCAGGAAGAACACCGGCACGAAGAACAGCCCCAGGACCGTGGACGCGACCATGCCACCCAGCACGCCGGTGCCGATGGCCTGGCGGCCGCCCGCGCCCGCGCCCGTGCCGATGGCCAGGGGCAGCACGCCGAAGCCGAAGGCCAGCGAGGTCATGAGGATGGGGCGCAGGCGCATGCGCACGGCCTCCACCGTGGCGTCGTAGAGGCTCTTGCCCTGCTCCTGCAGCTGCACCGCGAACTCCACGATCAGGATGGCGTTCTTGGACGCCAGCCCCACGGTAGTGAGCAGCCCCACCTGGAAGTACACGTCGTTGGTCATGCCGCGCGTGTAGGTGGCCAGCAGGGCCCCGATCACGCCCAGCGGCACGGCCAGCATCACCGAGAACGGCACGCTCCAGCTTTCGTACAGGGCCGCCAGGCACAGGAACACGAAGAGGATGGAGACGGCGTAGAGCAGCGGCGCTTGCGAGCCCGAGCGGCGCTCCTGCAGCGATGCGCCCGTCCACTCCATGCCGATGCCGGGCGGCAGTTTCTTCATGATTTCCTCGATGGCCACCATGGCGTCGCCCGAGCTGGCGCCTGGCGCGGTCTCGGCCTGCAGTTCCAGGGCGGGGCTGCCGTTGTAGCGCATGAGCTGGGGCGGGCCGTTGGTCCACGAGGTGCTGGCAAAGGTCGAGAAGGGCACCATTTCGCCACTGCGGTTGCGCACACTCCAGTGGCCGATGTCCTGCGGCAGCATGCGGTAGGGCGCATCGCCCTGCACATACACGCGCTTGACGCGGCCCTGGTGCACGAAGTCGTTCACATAGGTGCCGCCCATGGCGCTGGAGAGCACGCCGTTGATGTCCGCCGTGGACAACCCCTGGGCCGCAGCCTTGCGGTCGTCGATGGTGACCTTGAGCTCCGAGGTGTTGTCGAAGTTGGTGGTCCGCACATTGGTGAGGATCGGGTTCTGGCGGGTCAGCTCGATCAACTGGTCCTTGGCAGCGACGAGGGCGTCCTGCCCCAGTCCGTTGAGGTCCTTGATCATGAAATTGATGCCCGCGCTCGACCCCAGGCCGCGCACGGCGGGAGGAAGGGTCACGAAGATGCGGGCGTCGCGGATCTTGGCGAGGTCCTTGGTGGCCTGGCTCGCGATGACCTCGGCGGACTGGCTGCGCAGCGGGCGGTCCGCCCAGGGCTTGAGCCGGATGAACATGTTGCCCGAGTTCTGGTTGCCGTTGTTGCCCGCGATCGAGTTCACGCGCAGCACCTCGGGCTTGGCCAGGAAGTAGTCCTTGATCTCATCGAGCACCACACCCAGGCGCTCGTCGGTGGCGCCTGAGGGCAGCGTGATGATCGCCGAGACGAAGCCCTGGTCCTCATTGGGCAGGAAGGAGGTGGGCAGCTTCTTGAACAGGAAGGCCACGGCGAGCAGGATCACCAGGTAGATGACCACCATGCGCAGGCTGCGCTTGAGCAGCCCGCCCACGGCGCGCTGGTAGCGGTTGGCCGTGCTGTCGAAGCTGCGGTTGAACCAGGCGAAGAAGCGGTCGTTCAGGCCCAGCAGGCCGCGCCGCGGCGGGCCGTCGTGCGCTGCGTGGTGGCCTTTCTCGATGGGCTTGAGCAGGGTCGCGCACAGCGCCGGTGTCAGCGTCAGGGCCACGAACACCGACAGCGCCATGGCCGAGACGATGGTGATCGAGAACTGGCGGTAGATCACGCCGGTGGAGCCCGTGAAGAAGGCCATGGGGATGAACACCGCCGACAGCGTGAGGCCGATGCCCACCAGTGCCGGCGTGATCTCCTTCATGGACTTGCGCGTGGCCTCCTTCGGAGGCAGGCCTTCCTCGCTCATCACGCGCTCGACGTTTTCCACCACCACGATGGCATCGTCCACCAGCAGGCCGATGGCCAGCACCATGGCGAACATGGTCAGCATGTTGATCGAGTAGCCCAGCGCAGAGAGCACGCCGAAGGTGCCCAGCAGCACCACGGGCACGGCGATGGCCGGGATCATCGTGGCGCGGAAGTTCTGCAGGAAGATGAACATCACGATCACCACCAGCAGCATGGCCTCGGCCAGCGTCTTGACCACCTCCTCGATGGAGGCGCGCACGAAGGGCGTGGAGTCGGAGCTGACCACGCCGTTGATGCCGTCGGGGAAGAAGGGCTCGAGCTCCTTCATCTTGCGCGCCACGGCGTCGGCCACGTCCATGGCGTTGGCGCCGTCGGCCAGAACGATGCCGATACCGGCGCCCGGTTGCCCGTTCAGGCGCGACTTCACGGTGAGGTTGTCCGCCTCCAGCGCCACCCGGGCCACGTCGGCCATGGTGACCACCGAGCCATCGGTGCCGGACTTGAGGACGATGTTCTCGAACTCGGGCACTGTCTGCAGCTTGGTGCGAGCGGTGATCGTGGCGTTGAGCATCTGCCCTGCGGGGGCAGGCTGCTGGCCGAGCTGGCCGGCCGAGACCTGAGCGTTCTGGGCATTGAGCGCATTGATCAGGTCCGACGGCATGAGCGCGAACTTCTCCATCTTGGCCGGGTCGATCCAGATGCGCATGGCATAGGAGGTGCCGAACACGGTCACGTCGCCCACGCCGTCCAGGCGGGCGATCACGTCGACTACGTTGCTGGAGATGTAGTCGCCAATGGCCACCTGGGTCACGGTGGGATCGGGCGAGGTGAACACATAGGTCACCAGGAAGTCCTGGCCGCCCTTGTTCACGAACACGCCGCGGCTCTTGACGGCCTCGGGCAGGCGGTTCATGGCCGCCTGCAGCTTGTTCTGCACCTGCACCTGGGCCACGTCGATGTTGGCGCCGGGGGCGAAGGTCAGGGTGGTGCGCGAGCGGCCTGCGGAGTCGCTGGTCGAGCCCATGTACAGCAGGCTGTCGATGCCCTTGAGCTGCTGCTCGATCACCTGGGTCACCGAGTTGTCGACCGTGCCGGCCGAGGCGCCGGTGTAGGTGGTGTTGATGGTCACGCGCGGTGGCGCGATGTCGGGGTACTGCTCCAGCGGCAGCGTGAAGATGGACATCGCCCCCGCCAGCATGATGACGATGGACAGCACCCAGGCGAAGACCGGGCGGTTGATGAAGAACTGGGCCATGGATCAGCGTCGGGGTGGGGTCGCAGGTCGGTCGGGTGGGGCGGTGCGCGCAGCGCGCACCTCAGGAACTGGCTGCGGCCGATGAGGCCGTGGCCGCCGCGGGCGCAGCCTTGTCACGTGGCTTGACCACCGTGGGCTTGACCGTCTGGCCCACTCGGGCCTTCTGGAAACCGTCCACCATCACCTTTTCCCCGGCCTTGACGCCCGAGATCACGAGCCAGCGGTTGCCCACGGCCTGGCCGAGTTCCACCGGGCGCTTGGTGAGCTTGTTGTCCTCGCCCACCACCTGCACGCTGGGCTCGCCGGCGGGGTTGCGGATCACGGCCTCCTGGGGCAGCAGCAGCGCCTGCGGTGCCACGCTGGTGGCCAGCTGGGAGCGCACGTACATGCCGGGCATGAGGAGGTGGTCGGGGTTGGGGAAGGTCGCCCGCAGGGTGATCGCGCCGGACGTCGGGTTCACGGCGGTGCCGGTGAACTGCAACGTGCCTTCCTTTTCATAGGTGGACCCGTCTTCCAGAATGAGCTTCACCTTGGCCTGGTTGGAATCCACGCGCGTGAACTTGCCCTCTTGCCACTGTCTGCGCAACTGCAGCAGGTCCGAGCTGGACTGCGTGATGTCCACCTGGATCGGGTCGAGCTGCTGGATGGTGGCCAGGGCATTCGCCTGGTTCGCCGTGACCAGGGCACCGGCCGTCACGGACGATAGCCCGATGCGCCCGGAGATGGGCGCCAGCAGGCGTGTGTAGCGCATGTTGATGCGTGCAGCGTCCAGCGCAGCCTGCGCCACGCCCACGTCGGCCTGCGTCTGTTGCACCGCGGCCTGGCTTTCGTCGAAGACCTGGCGGCTGATGGCATCGATCTCGACCAGCTCCGCATTGCGCTTGGCATTGACCTGGGCCGTGCGCGCCGTGGCCTGCGCCTTGGCCAGGGCCGCCTGGGCACTGGCCTGGGCCGCTTCGTAGGTGGCCGGGTCCACCTGGTACAGCGGCTGGCCGGCCTTGACCAGTGCGCCTTCGGTGAACAGCCGCTTCTGGATGATGCCGTTGATCTGCGGGCGGATATCGGCGTTCTGGAACGCCGCGGTGCGGCCCGGCAGCTCCGTGCTCAGGGTCTGGCTCTCGGTGGCCAACACCACCACGCCCACCGCCGGTTCGCCTGCGGGCTTGTTGCCGGGGCCGGCCTGGGCCGGCTGGTCCTTGCCGGAGCAGGCCACCAGGCCGCCGATGCACAGGGCCGCGATGCAGCTTCGCACCCAGGCCGGGTTCAGCCGGGACATGGGACGGGCGGGGCGGGCAGGGGAGGAAGCCAGCGTCAGCGAGCCCGTGGCAGCCGGGCGGATGGCATTCAGAAGGAACGGCATGGGGGACGGTGAGTCAGAGTTGAAGGCATTGTGGGGGCCATATGTGTACGCACGATAAAGTTGGCAAAGCCAGAGCCTGTCGGCGGGTTTTTTCCCAGGCAGATGCGTTCCCCCGCACTGGGGCGGCACTTGCAAGCATCGGGCCAGCAGGCGGCCGCCCACAAAAAAGCGCTCCCTTGTCACAGGGAGCGCCTTGGATTGTGCGGGCCGCCCTTATCGGCTGCCGGTATGTACTTATGCGCTTATTGCTTGCGCGCGGCAATCGCCTTTTCGGCCTGGGTCACCAGGTCGGCGCCGATCTGGCCCTTCCACTTCTCGAACACGGGGCGCGTGGCCTTCACGAAGGCCTCGCGCTCGGCGGGGGAGAGCTGGGTCACGGTCACGCCGTTGGCGGCAATGTCCTTGAGCAGGGGCTTGTCGGCCTCGACCATGCCCTTGCGGGCGATGGCGATCTCTTCCTTGCCGGCGTCGATGGCGGCCTGCCTGACGATCTCGCGGTCGGCCGGGGTCCAGGAATTCCAGATGTCCTTGTTCACCACGAAGATCAGCGGGTCGTTGATGTAGCCCCACATGGTCACGTGCTTTTGCGCCACGGTGTGCAGCTTGGCCGCCATGTAGACGGCAATCGGGTTCTCCTGGCCGTCCACGGCGCCGCTGGCCATGGCGGGCTGGGCGTCGGCCCAGCTCATCTGCGTGGGGTTGGCGCCCAGGGCGGTGAAGGTGTCCAGGAACAGGGGCGAACCCACCACGCGGATCTTCAGGCCCTTGAGGTCCTCGGGGGTCTTGATGGCCTTCTTGGAGTTGGAGATCTCGCGGTAGCCGTTCTCGCCCCAGGCCAGCGGCACCACGCCGGCCTTGTCCAGCGTGGCGAAGATGCTCTTGCCGACTTCGCCCTGGGTGAGCGCGTCCACGGCTGCGTAGTCGGGCATCAGGAAGGGCAGCGAGAACAGGTTCAGCTGCTTGACCTGGGGCGACCAGTTGATGGTCGAGCCCACGGCCATGTCGATCACGCCCTGGCGCAGCGCCGAGAACTCGCGCGTCTGGTCGCCCTGGATCAGCGAGACGCCGGGATACAGCTTGATGTTGATGCGGCCCTGGGTGCGCTCGCGCACCTTGTTGGCCCACAGCTCGCCGCCCTTGCCCCAGGGGAAGGCGGTGCCCAGCACCAGGGACATGCGGTATTCGCTCTTGTAGGCGGTCTGCGCGATGGCGGCAGGTGCGGTGAAGGCCAGGGCGGCTGCAGCCGCGACGGCAGAGGTCAGGAAGGTGCGCAATTTCATGGTTTCAGTCTCCTTGGGATCGTTGTCGGTACTACGGTAGGGGGCAGATTCGGCCGGGCTCAGTAGCCCAGGCGGGCGGGCAGCCACAGGGCCAGGGGCGGGAAGGCGATCACCAGCACCATCACGAGGAACATGGCGAACAGCATCCAGCCGACCCAGCGCACGGTCGATTCCATGCGCACGCCCGCGATGCGGCACGAGACCATCAGGTTCACGGCCAGCGGCGGGGTGAACTGGCCCAGCGCCACCTTGAGGGTCAGGATCACGCCGAACCAGACGGGGTCCCACTGGTAGTGCTGCATGATGGGCAGCAGCAGCGGCACGAAGATCAGGAAGATGGAGATGCCGTCGAGGAACATGCCCACGGTGATGAGCAGCACGATCAACAGCGCCAGCACGCCGTACTCGCCCAGGCCCGAGTTCACGATGGCCTTGGCCACCGGGTCGATCACGCCCAGCGTGGACAGGGAGTAGGCAAAAATGCCCGCCAGCGAGACCACGATGAGGATCACCGCCGACAGCTCGCCCGATTCGCGCAGGATGGGGAACAGATCGCGCACCTTGATCGTGCGGTGGATCACCATGCCCACGAAGAGGCCATAGAACACCGCGACCACGGCGGCTTCGGTCGGGGTGAACCAGCCTGCGCGCATGCCGCCCAGGATCAGCACCGGCGCAGCCAGGCCCCACAGGGCTTCGCGCAGGCTCTTCCAGAACGGCGGGCGGGGCATGGTGGATTCGAGCGCGCCCATCTTGTGTTTGCGCGCCATCCACACGGCGGGCACGATCAGCGCGATGCCGGCCAGGATGCCGGGAATCATGCCGGCGGCAAACAGGGCGGGAACAGAGGCGCCGGGCACCAGTACCGAGTAGATGATGAACGCCACCGACGGCGGGATCAGGATGTCGGTGGCGGCCGCGGCCCCCACCACGCTGGCCGAGAACGAGGGCGGGTAGCCCGCGCGCGACATGGCAGCGATCATCACGCCGCCCACGGCGGCGGCATTGGCCGGGCCCGAGCCCGAGATGCCGCCCAGGAACATGGCCACGGCAATCGCCACTAGCGGCAGCATGCCCGGGCCGCGCCCGACGATGGCCACGGCGAAGTTCACGAGGCGCAAGGCCACGCCCGAACGGTCGAAGATGGAGCCCACCAGCACGAACATCGGGATCGCCAGCAGCGGGTACTTGCCCAGGCCGGCATAGAAGTTCTGCGGCACGGCCAGCAGGCCGAACCACTGGCTGTCGGCATTGGCCAGGGCGATGGCGGCGGCGCCGGCCAGGCCCAGGGCGGCGCCGATGGGCACGCCCACGAACATCAGGCCCAGGAAGGCCACGAACAGCAGCGTGGCGATCATGGCTGGGCGTCCCTGGCGGGGTCGTCGGACGCCGGTGTTTCGCGGCTTCGGCGCACGAGCAGGCCCACGGCCCGCGCAGCGATCAGCGCGGAGATGAGGGGCAGCCAGATGGAATACCACCACTGCGGTACGCCAATGCCTGGCGAGGTCTCGCCAAAGCGGTAGTCGTCCCAGACCACGCGCACGCTGAGCACGGCGATCAGCCCGAACAGCAGGGCCACGGCCACGGCGCCCAGCTGCGCCAGGCGCTTGCGGCGGGCGGCCGAGCCGCCTTCGGCAAAGTATTCGATGCGGATGTGCTGGTCGCGCGCCACGGCGGCGGAGCCCGCCACCAGGGCCAGCACGATCATCAGGAAGACGGAGATCTCCTCCGTCCAGGCAAAGGAAGAGCTGGTGAAGTAGCGCACCAGCACGTTGGCAAAGGTGATCAGCGCGAGCGCGGCCATCACGATGACGGTGAGCCAGTCCTCGATGCGCAGGGAGCGGGGTTCGTCGGAGTCAGGGGCGGCGACGGGCACGGAGGCGTCGGTCACCGGCCCTTGGGGAGGGGTGGAGGACATCGGAGCGGCGGTACAGGAGAACAAACAGGACGGGGCCGGTCGCTCTGCCCGCCGGTGTTGTGCACCTGGGGCCGTGACGCGGGAGCGCGCTTTGGACGCAACTTTCCCTATTATGCGGTGCGTTGCTATGTGTGCACACCAATGGTGCGCTATGGATAAACCCTTGTACAGGCTTTCCATGACAGCCCGGCACGCTGCGGGGCCGCCACCGATAATGCACCGATGGAAACCAAGTGGCTTGAAGATTTCGTCAGTCTTGCGGAAACGCGCAGCTTCAGCCGGTCTGCCCAGTTGCGGCACGTGACGCAGCCCGCTTTTTCGCGGCGCATCCAGGCCCTGGAGGCCTGGGCCGGCACCGATCTGGTGGACCGCAGCTCCTACCCCACACGCCTGACCCCGGCCGGCAAGACCCTGTACGACCAGGCGCTGGAGATGCTGCAGGCGCTGCAGAACACCCGGGCCATGCTGCGCGCGCACACCAGTGCGGGCAAGGACATGATCGAGTTCGCCGTGCCGCACACGCTGGCGTTCACCTTCTTCCCGGCCTGGGTGTCGAGCCTGCACGACAAGTTCGGCCCGTTCAAGAGCCGGCTCATCGCGCTGAACGTGCACGACGCCGTGATGCGCCTGGTGGAAGGCGGCTGCGACCTGCTGATCGCCTACCACCATCCCTCGCAGCCGTTCCAGCTCGACTCCGATCGCTATGAGATGGTGAGCCTGGGCCAGGAGGTGCTGTCCCCGTATTCCAAGGCCGATGCCGACGGCCAGCCCCTGTTCCGGCTGCCGGGCCGCGTGGGCCAGCCACTGCCCTACCTGGGCTATGCGCCTGGCGCCTACCTGGGGCGGGTGACGGAGCTGATCCTCAAGGAGTCGGGCACCCCGATCCACCTGGACCGGGTCTATGAAACCGACATGGCCGAAGGCCTCAAGGCCATGGCGCTCGAAGGCCACGGCGTGGCCTTCCTGCCCCACAGCGCGGTCAAGAAGGAGCTGCGCACGCGCAAGCTGGTCAGTGCCGCCCCGGCGGACACGGAAGGCCTGCAGATGACCATGGACGTGCGTGCCTACCGCGAAAAGCCCTCGGGCAAGGAGGCGCCCAAGGGCACGGCCCAGGCCCTGTGGACCTATCTGCAGGCGCAGGTCGGCTGAGCAGGGCCATGCCTAGGGTAAATACGGATATAAACAGTTTGCATAGTTGTCCGCGCAAACGGCATTGGAGTTTCATGGTAACGACACGTACAGTCGCCCCCATTGCTGGATCAGCGATGGCGATGTAGTCTCTTTGGAGCCAGGGTGGCACGAAGATTGCAGATCTGATTCCACTTCCTACTTACCGAGACACCGCATGAAAGTTCAGCATTGGGGATTGGCGTGGGGCCTTGCGGCCCTGTGCTGTGCATCCGCGGCGTCTGCCCAGGGGGTGCTCGAGCGCGTCAGCGGCGGCGGCAAGCTGGTGATTGCGCACCGGGAGTCTTCGGTTCCGTTTTCCTACATCGACAGCAAGAGTGGCAAGCCGGTCGGCTATGCCGTGGACCTGTGCCTGCGCCTGGCCGAGGTGGTGAGGAAGAAGACCGGAAAGAAGGACATGCCGGTCGAGTTCCTGGCCGTCACCCCGGCCAACCGCATTGCCGTGATCGAGCAGGGCAAGGCCGACATGGAGTGTGGCTCCACCACCAACAATGCCGAACGGCGCCAGAAGGTGGCCTTCACCGTGCCGCATTTCATCACCGGGGCCCGCCTGCTGGTGAAATCGGGCAGCACCATCGACAAGGTCGAAGACCTCAACGGCAAGAAGCTGGTGTCCACCAAGGGCACGACGCCGCTGAAGGCGGCCGACCAGGCCAACCGCGAGCGCCTGATGGGCATCACCATCCTGGAGGCGCCAGACCACGCCAAGGCCGTGGAGATGGTGGAGAAGGGCGAGGCCGATGCCTTCGTCATGGACGACGTGCTGCTCTATGGCCTGGCCGCAGGCCGGCCGAACCCGGGCGCCCTGAAGGTGGTGGGTCGCTTCATGACCACCGAGCCGCTGGCCATCATGCTGCCCAAGAACGATCCCGAATTCAAGAAGCTGGTGGACGAGGAGATGCGTCGCCTCATCAACAGCCGGGATATCTACCCCATATATGAGAAGTGGTTTGCCAAACCGATTCCCCCCAACAGCACCACGCTGAACCTTCCGGTCAGCTATCTGTTGCGGGACTTCTGGAAATACCCTACCGACCAGGTCCCGTTCTGACTAATATCGCTGGTCGCGTGGTTCCCTTTTTGGTTTTTTGCCCACCGGCCCGTGCGGGCCGGGTAAATCTCTAAAATCCCCCCCTTTTCGTTTCACACAAGGAGATCCCAATGAAGAAGCATTTGCTCGCGGTTGCCGTGACCGCCCTGGCTGCAGGCAGCGCATTCGCCCAAGCCACCGACACCCTGGCCAAAATCAAGGCCTCGGGCAGCGTGACGCTGGGTGTGCGCGAGTCTTCGGGTCTTTCCTACACTCTGGGCAATGGCAAGTACGTGGGTTTCCACACCGAAATGGGTGAAATCATCCTGGCCGACATCCAGAAGCAACTGGGCCTGGCCAAGCTGGAAACCAAGTACCAGCCCGTGACCTCGCAAAACCGCATTCCCCTGGTGACCAATGGCACCGTGGACCTGGAGTGCGGCTCCACCACGAACAATGCCGCGCGCCAGAAGGACGTGGCCTTTGCCGTGACCACCTACGTGGAAGAAGTCCGCACGGTCGTGAAGGCCAACTCCAACATCACCTCCATCAAGGACCTGAACGGTAAGACCGTGGCCACGACCACGGGCACCACCTCGGTGCAGACCCTGCGCAAGCACGAGCGCGCTGGCGGCATCGACTTCAAGGAAGTCTTCGGCAAGGACCACGCCGACAGCTTCCTGATGCTGGAAACCGGCCGTGCCGACGCCTTCGTGATGGACGGCTCGATCCTGGCCGCCAACGTCTCCAAGTCCAAGAACCCTGCCGACTACAAGATCGTCGGCGAAGTGCTGTCGGTGGAGCCTATCGCCTGCATGCTGCGCAAGGATGACGCCGGCTTCAAGAAGGCCGTGGACGACAGCATCAAGCGCCAGATCGCCGACGGCTCGCTGGCCAAGCTGTACGACAAGTGGTTCATGCAACCCGTGCCTCCGACCAACACCAAGATCGGCCTGCCCATGTCCGACGCCACCAAGGCGGCTTGGGCCAGCCCGAACGACAAGCCCATGGAAGACTACGCCAAGAAGTAATCTTCGGGATGCTTGCGCCCCTTCGGCCGCCATGGTTTGAAGGGGCTTTTTTGTTGGGTCCGCAAAGGATTGCGCCCAATTCAATACCAAACAATAAAGGGGTGATCCTATGAGTTGGGATTGGCAGGTGTTCTGCCAGGACACCATGGACAGGGAAGTCGTGCAAAGCTGCTTTGGCAAGGGCGGCGACATCACTTACCTGGACTGGATGCTGTCGGCCTGGGGCTGGACGGTGTCTGTTTCGTTGCTGGCCCTGGTGCTGGCGCTCGTGTTGGGCTCCGTGATCGGCACCCTGCGTACCTTGCAGGACCGGCCGATGATCGTGCGCCTGGGCAATGCCTGGGTCGAGCTGTTTCGCAATATTCCGCTGCTGGTACAGATTTTCCTGTGGTACCACGTCATCCCCAGCCTCTTTCCAGTCATGAAGGGCGTTCCCGGCTTCACGCTGGTGGTGCTGGCGCTGGGCTTCTTCACGTCGGCGCGGATTGCCGAGCAGGTGCGCTCGGGTATCAATACCCTGCCCCGTGGCCAGCGCTATGCAGGGATGGCCGTGGGCTTCACCACCTTCCAGACCTACCGCTACGTGCTGCTGCCGATGGCGTTTCGCATCATCATCCCGCCGCTGACCAGCGAGACGATGAACATCTTCAAGAACTCCTCCGTGGCGTTTGCCGTGTCGGTGGCTGAGCTCACGATGTTCGCCATGCAGGCGCAGGAAGAAACCTCGCGCGGCATCGAGGTCTATCTGGCCGTGACGGCGCTCTACGTCATCTCCGCGTTTGCGATCAACCGCATCATGGCGTTCATCGAGAAGCGTGCACGCATCCCCGGGGTGGTTGTGCCCAGCGGCGCAGGTGGAGGGCACTGACAAATGAATCTCGACTTTGGCTTTTACAACTGGGACCTGATCTCCAACTTCGTGCTCAAGGGGCTGTATTTCAGCCTGATCCTCACGTTCGTGGCCACCATCGGTGGCGTGATCTTCGGGACCGTGCTCGCGCTCATGCGGCTGTCGGGCAAGAAGTGGCTGGACGTGCCAGCCACCATCTACGTCAACGGCATGCGCAGCATTCCGCTGGTGATGGTGATCCTGTGGTTCTTCCTGCTGGTGCCGGCCATCATCGGGCGGCCCATCGGCGCGGAAGTCTCGGCGGTGGTGACCTTCATCGCCTTCGAGGCCGCCTACTTCAGCGAGATCATGCGCGCCGGCATCCAGTCCATCGCGCGTGGGCAGGTCCATGCGGGCCAGGCCCTGGGCATGACCTATGGCCAGAACATGAAGCTGGTGGTGCTGCCCCAGGCGTTCCGCAACATGCTGCCGGTGCTGCTCACGCAGACCATCATCCTGTTCCAGGACACCTCGCTGGTCTACGCCATCGGCGCCTACGACATGCTCAAGGGCTTTGAAGTGGCGGGCAAGAACTTTGGCCGCCCCATCGAGGCCTACCTGGCCGCAGCGGTTCTGTACTTTGTGATGTGCTATGCGCTGTCCTGGATGGTCAAACGCCTGCACCAGAAGATCGCGATCATTCGCTGATGCAAAAGAGATTGGATTGAGGAACAAGAAATGATCGAACTCAAGAACGTATCCAAGTGGTATGGCCCCGTGCAGGTGCTCAACGAGTGCTCGGCCGTCATCAACAAGGGTGAAGTGGTGGTGGTGTGCGGGCCCTCGGGCTCGGGCAAGTCCACGCTGATCAAGACCATCAACGCGCTCGAGCCCTTCCAGAAGGGTGAGATCACAGTGGACGGCGTGAAGCTGCACGACCCCAAGACCGACCTGCCCAAGCTGCGCAGCCGCGTGGGCATGGTGTTCCAGCACTTCGAGCTGTTTCCCCACCTGTCGGTGACGGAGAACCTGACGATTGCCCAGATCAAGGTGCTGGGCCGCACCCCGGACGATGCCAAGAAGCGCGGCTTGAAGATGCTCGAGCGCGTGGGCCTGATCGCCCACAAGGACAAGTTCCCGGGCCAGCTCTCGGGCGGCCAGCAGCAGCGCGTGGCGATTGCCCGTGCCCTGAGCATGGACCCCATCGTGATGCTGTTCGACGAACCCACCTCGGCGCTCGACCCCGAAATGGTCGGCGAAGTGCTGGACGTGATGGTGGGCCTGGCCAACGAAGGCATGACCATGATGTGCGTGACCCACGAAATGGGCTTCGCCCGCAAGGTGAGCAACCGCGTGATCTTCATGGACGTGGGCGGCAAGATCCTGGAGGACTGCTCCAAGGACGACTTCTTCAACCACCCCGAAGCCCGCCAGCCGCGCACCAAAGACTTCCTCAACAAGATCCTGCAGCACTGAGCTGCACACACTGTGCTCTGCCCGGGCGCAGTGTGCAGGAAGTCACACAAGGCGCCTTCGGGCGCCTTTTTTGTTCGTGTGGGCCATCGGCGTAGAAGGTGTGCCGTGCTACGTTCGCTGCTTGTCCATTTTTCGGTGCATTCGCCATGCGTCCCACGCACCCCTCTTCCCCCTGCCTTCCTGTGCCGACCCGCCGCGGGGGGCGCTGCATTGCAGGGAGTGCCTGGCTGCTCCTGGTGCTGGCACCGGTTGTCGCCATGGCGCAGGACAAGGCCGCACCACCACCGGGGTGCGCGCGGCTGGCCCAGGTGGCCCAGGCCCTCCACCTGGCGGGGCCTGGCACAGCCGGCCGCTACCAGTGCGATCTGCAGCAGCGCACGCCTGTGGGCCAGGTGTTTGCCCTGCGCTACCAGGGCCCCGAAGTGCGCGATGGCAGCAGCAACCTGGTGGGCTACTACGAGGTGGACCGCCGCACCCAAGCCGTGCACCCCTGGGACCTGGCCACCGGCAAGCGTGCAGCCGAGCCACTGCCCGCCGATGCCATGCCCCCGCCCACCGTGATGGCCTGCGGCCTGGCTTTCGAACTGCCCGTGCACTACCGCGTCACCAAGCCGCGCCGCACGGAGGGGGTGGACGGTATGCGCCTGTGCGCTTTCGATGTGGTGCCTGCGAAAATGCCGCCCAGAGAACTGGAATGCAAGGACAAGGACGAGGGCGGTTCGCCGCCCTACAAGGTGTGCGACTGGGCCATTGACGGTGCCAAGGCCTGGCCTACCGTGCAGGTGGCGCGCACCCGGATCGACATCGACCACAAGCAGGTGGATCCCTTTCAGTTCGAGAACGGAGCCTGGCGCTTGCCCAATGCCCAGGCCGATGCGGAGGCCGCGGAGCGCTTTCGTTTCTTTGGCAAGCGGGCCTATCGAGGTGAGACGGTGACCCGCATGTCCTGGTACCGGACCCGCATCAAATCCTCCGAGTCGATCTATGCCGGCACAGGCACCACGCAGGCCGTGCTGATGCAGCTCACGCCCCAACTGGCCGTGGTGCTGGTGGATCCCCCCGCGGACGATTCCGCTGGCGGTGTGACGGAATGCCGGATTTTCTGCAAAAGTTTGCGCGCCGCCGGGCGTTCCGGCGACGAGCCCTGATACAACGCCGGATGACTTGCCTGCGCCGGGGTATCGCGGTGATGCATGCGGGGCGGTGGACTGAGAGGAGAGCGCACGGCCATGAGCAGCACCCCAGAGAGCGACGAATTCGAATTTCCGGCGGGCCTGCCGGTACCGCAACCCCTGCGTGACCTGCTGCGCGCCTTCCCGCAGTTGCGCCAGCCCTCCGCGCCGGTGAGCGGCTCCTTTGCCTTCCATGCCCAGCCGCCCGGTGCGGTGGCGCGCTATTTCGGCGAGGCAGGCCATGCCGGTGGGCAGGCAGCTGCGCAGCACCTGGGCGTGTTCGGTGTGGAGCCCGATGGCTCGGCCATTGCCATCTGGCGTGCACCGCAGGGCGGCCTGCCGGTGGTCTATCTCGGCTCTGAAGGAGGTGGGCGGGTGCTGGCCAGCGATGCGCTGCAGTTCCTGCGTCTGCTGGGCGTGGGCTATGGCGAATTCGCGCTGTATGGCAACCTGGACGAGCCGCCCGAGGAAGACGGCGAGGTGGCCCCGGAGCTGCTGGCGTGGCTTGCGGCGCAAGGGCTGTCGGTGCCCGCAACGGGGGAAGACATCCTGGCCGAGGCTGAGCAGCGCTGGCCCGATTTCGATGGCTGGGTGGAGGATGCGATCGCCGGGCGGGTGGTGACGCCGGTGCCTGCGGGGCCATCCCCGGCCGCGGCGCCTGTGGCCGCAGCCGCCGGGGGCAATCTCTGGGACCAGATGCTGGCCTGCATCGGCCGGCGCATCGACGATCCGCTGGTGCTGCAGTGGCTGGCTGCCGTGGGGGCCAAGCCCCTCAAGCCCGCCACACCGCACAACGACAGCACCTACGTCAGCGTGCGCGCCACGGGCATCGAGGTCAGTGCCGAGATGGCACCCAAGCACCGCGGCTTCTGGCCGCCGCGCAAGGACGGGCGCATCTGGCGCACCTATGTCACGCGCATCATCGTGCCCGTGAAGGCGGCGGGGCTCATCCCCTTGCCCGATGGCCTGTCCTGGGCGCATTTCCCCGGCACCGTGGATGGCCATGGCTTCATGGACCAGGCGGTCAGCGACACGCTGGAGCTGGCCTTCCTGCGCGCGGACAAGGGCGGCGGCATCGCCCGCATCGACGCCCGGCTGCCCACGGAGCGCGACTTCATGGAGGCCAGTGCCGACTACGAGCAGACCAAGCCCCTGGTCTATGTCGAGGACGCATTCTTCGTGACCTGGTGCGCGCTGCAGGGACTGCTCGATCCGGCGCGCTACCCGGCCGACCTGCTTGCGCCCTGGCGCGCCCGCAGCGCCACGCCGCTGCAACTGCTGCACGGCCCCTGCGGGCGCATCGTCTGGACCGACGACCTGGCGCCGGGCGCCTCGGACTTCTGGGACCGCTACTACCGGGGCTTCGGCACGCCCGATGCCGAGCGCTGGGTGAGCGACGTCAAGACCGTGTTCGGGTCGTCCAACCACTTCCGCGAGCCGGAAGAGGCCATGACGCCCGACAGCTGGGAGGCCTTCGACCGCATTGCGCCGAAGATCGCACGCCGTTTCGAGGCATGGCGCCGCAAGGCGCCGCAGGGGTGACGGCATGCCGCAGCGCCGCTCCGTTCTGGCATGGGGCTCCGTGTGCGCATGCGCGGGCATGGCGGCCTTTTCTACCCCCACCCAGGCTGCTCCCATGGAAAAGACCCTGCTGTTCGAAAGCGCCGTGCACCCCTGGAAGGTCTACTACGTGCGCGAGAAGCCCACCTGGCAGACGCGAGAGCACTACTACCAGGTCACGCACCAGGGCCAGCCCTTCGTGCTGCCCAAGGAGCTGTTTCGCGGCGTGCGCGACGTGGACCGTTTCATCGCCGCCTCGGGCTTCGAGACACAGGAGACGCACGCCGACTCGGTGTTGCTGGTGTTCGAGAACCGCACGCTCAAACCCGACGGCTTCGAGGAGCGTGCCATGGTCTCCGTGATGGCTCAGTCGGTGCGCGCGGGCAAGGGCTACCAGGTGCGCATTGCCAACCTGCAGGGCCAGGTGCTGGCGGTGATCGAGCGGGAGCCGGCACGCTGAGTGGCCGGCAGCGGCTGGCTTATTTCCGGGCAGGTTTGCGCCCCGGCATGCCCTCCACGATGAGCTGCTGGTCCTCCACATCCTTCCACAGCGTGTCGCGGCGCTTGAGCGCCTCCGACACCGCTGCGTGGCGCAGTTGCGCCACGGCCGACACCAGCGCATTGCACAGGAAGAAGGCCGCCGTGTAGGAGTCGAACGGCGAGGCGTTGGAGGTGCGCACCAGGATGCGCTCGTGCGCCAGCGTGGCCAGGGGCGCCGAGGCGCTGTCGGTCAGGGCCAGCACCTGGCCACCGGCCTCGCGAAAGCGCTGCGCCACCTTCACCGGCCCGCTCGCGTAGCGGCGGATGCTGAAAGCCAGCAGCACATCGTCGGGCTGCACCCAGAGCAACTGGTCGGTGGCGGCCACGGCACCCGCGCCCAGTTCGTGCACGCCGGGGCGGCACATGTTCAGGTGCAATGCCAGCCAGGCGGCCACGGGCGCGCTGTTGATCTGCGCCAGCACGAAGACCCGGCCCTTCTCCTGGGCCAGCCGGTTGGCAATCGCCTCGAAGGCCGCCATGTCCAGGCCGTCGCGCGTGGCGCCGATGTTGTGCTGGTCGTGCAGCAAGGCGTCGTCCACGCACTGCTGCAGGCTGCGCCGGGTGCCGATGGTCACCGGCGCGCGCTGGCCGGCGGTTTGCAACAGCGCCGTGACCTCGGCGCGGGCCTCGCGCTGGACCTCGGCGTAGCTGCCGTAGCCGAGCTTGGCGAACAGCCGCACCACGGTGGAGGCGCTGGTGCCCGTGCGGGTGGCCAGCGAGGTGGCCGATTCGAGCAGCGCATGGGGGTAGTCGCGCTCCAGTGCTTCGGCCAGCGCGCGTTCGCTGGCGGTCAGGCCCGCGCCCTGGCGGGCCAGGCGCTCAGGCAACAGGCCGTCGGCGGATTGCAATGGTAATTTCATTGATGTCCATTTTATGAAAAATGTATTGCAAACAGCGGCGGTGCGTGCAACACTTTCGTCCCATCACCCTGCCGTTTTCGGGCATGGGCGCAAAGGACAACATGCAGGATACCCTTGAAGAGAGCCGCGCACAGGTGCGCGAACGCATCCTGGCCTGGCTGGCGGACCAGCAGCAGGCGATGCAAGACCTGTTGCAGAAAGTGGTCGACATCGACAGCGGCAGCCGCGACGAGGCCGGCGTGACGGCGGTGGCCAGTGTGCTGCGCGAGCGGCTCGTGGCCGCCGGGGTGGCGGTGGAACTCGTGCCCGTGCCTGGCTATGGCGTGCTGCTGCAGGCCCAGGTGCCCGGGCCCACCGAGGGCGCGCCCATTCTGCTCATGGGCCACATGGACACCGTCTACCCCGCGGGCACCGTGGCCCGCCGCCCCTTCCGTGTGGCGGATGGCCGGGCCTACGGCCCCGGCGTGGCCGACATGAAGTCGGGCCTGGTGATGAACGCCTTCGTGGCCGAGGCCTTTGCGCGCTGCGGCGGGCTCACGGCGCCGCTGCGGCTGTTCTTCTCGTGCGACGAGGAGATCGGTTCGCCCGCCACGCGCGAGCAGATCATGGCCGCGGCCCGTGGTGCCCGCGCCGTGCTCAATGCCGAGCCCGGCCGCGTGAGCGGCAACCTGGTCACCAGCCGCAAGGGCTCCATGGCCGTGGAGTTCGAGGTGGACGGCGTGGCCGCGCACGCGGGCATCAACCCCGCAGCGGGCGCCAGCGCCATCGGCGCCCTGGCGCACAAGATCCTGGCCCTGCACGCGCTGACCGATCCGGACGTCGGCACCACCACCAACGTGGGCGTGGTACAGGGCGGCATCGTGCCCAACATGGTGGCGCCGCTGGCCAAGGCCGAGCTCGATGTGCGCTACACCGCCGAAACCGATCCCGACGAGCTCTTCGAGCGCGTGCGCGCCATCGTCGAATCCGAGAGCCTGCCGCGCACCATGGGGCGAATCACCGGCATGCGCCGCACCTTGCCCATGAAGCCCACGCCCGGCGAGTTGCTCGCGCTGTACCAGCGGGGTGCCGAATCCCTGGGCTTTTCGGTGCAGGGCGAATTCACCGGCGGTGCGGCCGACAGCGGCCTCACGGCCTCGGTGGGCGCCCCCACGCTGTGCGGCACCGGCCCCGTGGGCGGCCACCCGCACACCGAGCGCGAGTACTGCGAGCTGTCCACCCTGGTGCCGCGCGCTCAGGCCGTGGCGCTGGCCATCCTCGACCATCCCTGATGTCCGTTTCCTGCAAGACCTTGAGAGAAGACCCCGTGAACTCCTTCATGCAACCCAATCGCCGCCATATCCTCAACGCCGGCCTCGGGCTGGGCCTGGCGGGCCTCGCGCCGCTGGCGGCCCGCGCCGACGACAAGTTTCCATCGCGCCCCATCACGCTGGTCGTGCCCTTCCCGCCCGGCGGCTCGGTGGACATCATGGCGCGCCAGTACTCGGAGCCGCTGTCGCGCATCCTGGGTGTGCCCATCGTGGTCGAAAACCGCGCCGGTGCGGGCGGATCGGTCGCCTCGCTGGCCGTGGCACGCGCCAAGCCCGATGGCTACACCCTGGTCGTGTCCTCGCAGAGCAGCCACCTGGCCAACCCGCTGACACAGCCCAAGGTGGGCTACGACCCGATCAAGGATTTCGAGAACATCGCCATCCTGGGCCGCCAGCCCAATGCGCTGGTGGTGCATTCGAGCCTGCCCATCAAGTCCGTCAAGGAGTTCGTCGACTACGCCAAGAAGAACCCGGGCAAGCTCAACTACGGCAGCGGCGGCATCGGCAGCATGGGCCAGCTCAACGTGGAGATGTTCAAGGCCGTCACGGGCGTCTTCACCACGCACATCCCCTACCGCGGCGGCACGCCGCTGATCACCGCCGTGCTGGCCAACGAGGTGCAGTTCATCCTGGACAACCTGGTCATCATGCTGCCGCACGTGCAGTCGGGCAAGGTGCGCGCCCTGGCAGTGGCCTCCGACCAGCGCCTGCCGCAACTGCCCGATGTGCCCACGATGGCCGAGGCCGGCTACCCCGAGCTCAACCTCACCTCCTGGACGGGTCTGGCCGCGCCGGGCGGTACGCCCGACGCCATCGTGCAGACCCTGTACAAGGCCGTGCGCCAGGCGGCCACGGCGCCGGCCATGGTGGCCAATCTCAAGGAGCGCGGCGTGATCGTGCCCGAGGAGATGGGCCCCGCGGCCTTCGAGAAGATGATGGCCGAGCGCATGGTGAAGTTCGGCGACGTGGTGCGCAAGGCCGGCATCACCGCCGAGTGACCTGTGCGGGGCAGGGGGCGGTGGCCGGGAATGGGACAATAGCGCCCATGACCGCAGCAGCCCCCACCAACACCCTCACCATCACCCGCCCCGACGACTGGCACCTGCACGTGCGCGACGGGGAGCCCCTGCGCACCGTGGTGCCGCACACGGCCGCCCAGTTCGGCCGCGCCATCATCATGCCCAACCTGCGCCCGCCCGTGACCACGGCCGAGCAGGCCCTGGCCTACAAGCAGCGCATCCTGGCCGCCGTGCCCGCGGGCGTGCAGTTCGAGCCGCTGATGACGCTGTACCTCACCGACAACCTGCCGCCCGAGGAAATCGTGCGCGCACGCGAAGCCGGTGTGGTCGCGGCCAAGCTCTACCCGGCCGGCGCCACCACCAACAGCGATGCCGGCGTGACCGACCTGCGCAAGACCTACAAGACCCTCGAAGCCATGCAGAAGAGCGGCATGCTGCTCTTGGTGCACGGCGAGGTGACCAGCAGCGACATCGACCTGTTCGACCGCGAGGCGGTGTTCATCGAGCAGCAACTGATCCCGCTGCGCCGCGACTTCCCCGAACTGAAGATCGTCTTCGAGCACATCACCACCAAGGATGCGGCCGATTACGTCAATGCGTCGGACCGCTTCACGGCCGCCACCATCACGGCGCACCACCTGCTCTACAACCGCAACGCCATCTTCATCGGCGGTGTGCGCCCGCACTACTACTGCCTGCCCGTGCTCAAGCGCGAAACCCACCGCGTGGCCCTGGTGCAGGCCGCCACCAGCGGCAGCGCCAAGTTCTTCCTGGGCACCGACAGCGCCCCGCACCCTGCGCACCTCAAGGAGCACGCCAGCGGCTGCGCCGGCTGCTACACCGCCCATGCGGCGATGGAGATGTACGCCGAGGCCTTCGACAACGCGGGCGCCCTGGACCAGCTCGAAGCCTTTGCCAGCTTCAATGGTGCTGACTTCTACGGCCTGCCGCGCAACACCGGCACCATCACGCTGCGCCGCGAATCCTGGACGCCACCGGACAGCTTTGCCTTTGGCGAGGCCGAGCTCAAGCCTTTGCGCGCGGGTGAAGCGCTGCCGTGGCGTCTGGTTTAGAGGCCATCGACTGGGCCGCGGCCTGGCTGGCCCCATGGCGGGTTGCCGGGCAGACCGTGGCGCAGCAGGTATTGCTGCAGGGTGAGCCCGTGCACCAGGCACTGCAATGCACTGCGGCGCCCGTGCAGTTCGTTCCCCAGGATGACCTGCCCGAGGGCGCGGCCTACGAGCAGCACATCTTCGACACCCGCCGCGTGCCCACGCGCGAGAACCTGCACGACTTCTTCAACGGCCTGGTGTGGCTGCATTTCCCGCGGGCCAAGCGGCGGCTGAACGAGTTGCAGGCCGGCGCCATCGCCGCGCACGGGATTGGTGCGGTGCGCGGCCCGCTGCGCGACGCGCTCACCGTGTTCGACGAGAACGGCGCCTTGCTCGATGCGCCCGCGCCGATCTGGCAGGCGCTGCAGGCGCGCGAGTGGACGCGCTTGTTCGTGGACCTGCGCCCACTGTGGCGCGAGACACGGTTGCTGTTGTTCGGCCATGCGCTGCTCGAAAAGCTGGTGGCGCCCCGCAAACCCATCGTGGCCCATGTCTACCGAACCCAGTCCGCTATGGATTCGACAACTGATGCCGACGCCTGGCTGGCGCAGCAGATGGAGCCGGGGCACTGGGCCGGCAAACCCTTCACCCCGCTGCCGGTGCTGGGTGTACCGGGTTGGTGGCCGGCGAATGAAGATCCGCAGTTCTACGCGGACCCGCAGGTGTTCCGCCCCCCTCGCAGCGCCTAATTCCCGTCGGCGACTGTGTGATAAGGGCCTTTTCTCGATTCGCCCTACCATACCGCGACGGGAAACTGCGGCGTGCGGTCCCTGGGAGGCTGGCGCTTGAATCGCGCCGGCCCACCCCCCATCTAGACCGCAGTTCCTTGTCTACCCACGGAGAGAACAGAACATGAAGCGGATTATTTTGTTTGTACTGACCAACCTGGCCGTCGTCGTCGTGCTGGGGGTGGTGGCGAGCCTGCTGGGCGTGAACCGCTACCTCACGGCCAACGGGCTGAACCTGGGCGCGCTGCTCGGCTTTGCGCTCATCATGGGCTTTGGCGGCGCGATCATCTCGCTGCTGATCAGCAAGCCCATGGCCAAGTGGACCTCGGGCGTGCGCGTGATCGACGGCTCCGGTTCGGCCGACGAGCGCTGGATCGTCGAGACCGTGCGCAAGTTCGCCGACCAGGCGAAGATCGGCATGCCCGAAGTCGGCATCTTCGAGGGCGACCCGAACGCCTTCGCCACGGGGGCCTTCAAGAACTCGGCGCTGGTGGCGGTGTCCACCGGCCTGCTGCAGGGCATGACGCGCGAAGAGGTCGAGGCCGTGATCGGCCACGAGGTGGCCCACATCGCCAACGGCGACATGGTCACCATGACGCTGATTCAGGGCGTGATGAACACCTTCGTGGTGTTTCTGTCGCGTGTCATCGGCTACGCGGTCGACAGCTTCCTGCGCAAGAACGACGAGAACAGCTCGGGCCCCGGCATTGGCTACTACGTGACCACCATCGTGCTCGACATCGTGCTGGGCTTTGCTGCGGCCATCATCGTGGCCTGGTTCAGCCGCCAGCGCGAGTTCCGTGCCGACGCAGGTGCCGCCCAACTGATGGGCCGCCGCCAGCCCATGATCAACGCCCTGGCCCGCCTGGGCGGCATGCACCCGGGCGAGCTGCCCAAGAGCGTGGCCGCCATGGGCATCGCCGGCGGCATCGGCAAGCTGTTCAGCACCCACCCGCCCATCGAGGAGCGCATTGCGGCGCTGCAGAACAAGCAGGGTTGATGCACGCACGGCCCGCGCCGTGCTGCTTGGACGGAACCGAAAAAAAGCCGCCGGGTGCACGCCCGGCGGCTTTTTCTTTTTCGGATCGGCGGGCTTCAGCCTGCGTAGGCGGGCGTGGCGCTGGACAGTGATTGCTTCACATGGCGCGTGGTGTCGTCCGCCAGCACTTCGGCGAGGCCTGCTTCCACGCCCTGCAACGCCAGGCGCGCGACGTCGAGCGGTGCGGCCTTGGGGACATCCAGGCCGCGCGCCATGTCGGTGTCCATGTAGGCCACATGCAGGCTGGTCACCTGCGTGCCCTGGCCGCGCAGTTCACTGCGCAGGCCGTTGCTCAGCGACCAGGCGGCCGCCTTGGACGCGCTGTAGGTGGCTGCGCCGGGAATCGTGAGCCAGCTCAGCACCGACAGCACGTTGAGCACCGCGCCGCCGCCGTTGGCCTGGAGCACCGGCGCAAAGGCCTGCGCCACGGCCCAGGGGCCGAAGAAGTTGGTCTCGAACTCGGCGCGGGCCGCCGCCATGGCATCGGGCGTGCCCAGGAAGCTCGATCCACGCGAGATGCCGCTGTTGTTCACCAGCAGCGTCACATCGGGACAGGCGGTCACGGCTGCGGCGATCTGGGCGGGGTTGGTGACATCGAGCTGCACGGGGATGACGCCGGGCAAGGTCACGGTGGCGGGGTCGCGAGCGGCCGCGTAGACCTTGCGGGCACCCGCGGCGAGGGCCGCCTGGGCAAAGGCCAGGCCCAGGCCGCGGTTGGCACCGGTGATGAAGACGACGGAGTTCTGAAGGTTCATGGAAGCAGTCCTTGGAGGAAAAGGGAGGGGGGAGAAGGTGGGCGCGGCGGTCACAGTGCCTGCAGCACCGTGGCAATGCCCTGGCCGCCGCCGATGCACTGCGTGGCCAGCGCGTAGCGCCCGCCCTGGCGCTGCAGCAGGGCGGCGGCCTTGCCGGTGATGCGCGCGCCCGTGGCGCCCAGCGGGTGGCCGATGGCCATGCCGCCGCCGTCGAGGTTGATGGCCTCGGGCTTGAGGCCCAGTTCGCGGATGCAGGCCAGGGCCTGGGAGGCAAAGGCCTCGTTGATCTCGACCACGTCCATGTCGGCCGCGGTCAGGCCGGCGCGGGCCAAGGCCTTGCGCGATGCGGGAATGGGGCCCAGGCCCATGAAGGCCGGGTCCACACCTGCCGTGGCCATGGCCACGATGCGGGCCAGCGGGGCGAGGCCGTGGCGCGCGGCATAGGCCTCGCTGGTCACCAGCACGGCGGCAGCGCCATCGGTCAGCGGCGACGAGGTGCCGGCCGTCACCGAGCCGGTTTCACGGAAGGCGGGCTTGAGTCCGGCCAGGGCTTCGAGCGAAGTGCCGGGGCGGATGCAGCCGTCCTCGGCCACCACCTGGCCGTCGGGCAGTGCGATGGGCACGATCTCGCTGCGCAGCAGGCCGGCCTCGCGCGCGGCGGCGGCCTTGCGGTGTGACTCGAAGGCCAGTTGTTCCTGGTCGGTGCGCGACACCGCATGGCGCTCGGCCACGTTCTCGGCCGTCTCGCCCATGGAGATATAGGCATCGGTCTCTTCGTACAGCACCGGGTGGGGCGAGAAGCTCAGGCCGCCCTGCGGCACCATGGTCATCGACTCGATGCCCAGGCACAGGTAGGCATCGCCGAGGCCGGCCTCGATCTGTGCGGCGGCGATGTGCACCGCCGACATGGACGAGCCGCAAAAGCGGTTCACCGTCATGCCGCCGACCTCGTGCGGCAGCCCGGCCAGCAGCGATGCGATGCGCGCGATGTTGTTGCCCTGCGCGCCCTCGGGGTAGGCGCAGCCGGCGATCACGTCGTCCAGCGTGGCCGGGTCGATGCCGGTGCGCTGCACCAGCTCCTTGATGAGTTCGGCGGCCAGGGTGTCGGGCCGCACCGGGGCCAATGCGCCCTTGCGGGCGAAGTGGAAGGGGGTGCGGGCGTACGCGGAGATCAAGGCTTTCATGGGCAAGTCCCGGTTGGTTAAATGTCAATCGACATGAATAAATATAAATGTCAATCAACATGTAAAATAAGTCAAGCACCAGGAGGCAACCATGAAAGTGACAAGGGCGCAGGCCGAGGCCAACCGCGAACGCATCGTCGATGTGGCAGGCGAGTTGTTCCGCGAAAAAGGTTTCGATGGCATCGGCCTGAACGAGTTGATGCAGGCCGCCGGGCTGACGCGGGGCGGCTTCTATGGGCATTTCGAGTCCAAGGACGAACTGGCCAGCCTGGCATGTGAGCGCGCACTCTCGGCCAACAACCATTACTGGGAGGAGCTGTCTGCCAAGCCGCCGGCCGAGGCGTTGCAGGCGCTGGTGGGCTTCTACCTTTCGGACCTGCACTGCCAGCGCCTGGCCAATGGCTGTGCGATGGCCGCGCTGGCCGGCGATGTGGCCCGTGCCGGTCCTTCGCTGCAGGGTCCCTTCGAGGCGGGTGTCGAGAATTTTCTGCGGGTGCTGGAGCCGCTGATGCAGGCCGATGGCCCGGAAGAGCGCAGGGAGCAGGCCCTGTCCACCTTGTCGCAGCTGGTCGGATCCCTGGTGCTGGCGCGGGCCGTCCGCAGCCCGGAACTGTCGAGGGACCTGCGTGCCGCGGCGGGTGCTGCGGTGATGAGGGAGCACGCGGCTGGATGATTTTGGGGCTTTTGCCAGCCACAGGGATGGTCGGGACCAGATGGGGCTCAAGTCGGTGCCATGGATTGACGATATAAGGGTAAACCCGGGTCATTGACTGTGCGCTGCCCCGGACCTCTTTGACTGAACGAACAGAGTCCCACCATGTCCCTCTCCCAGACGCGTGTCGCGTTCCGCCTGGCCCTGGCCTTTGGCGTCGTCTGCCTTGTCATGTCCCTGTCGGCCGCCGTGGGCATCTGGCGCTTGGCGGAGCTGCAGGACATCGCCGATGACCTGGGCGGCAACTCCTCCGAGCGTGCCCTGCTGGCGCGCGAGCTGCATGCCATCGTGGTGCTCAGCTCGGTGCGCGCCGAGACGCTGCTGGAGATCGACAACCCGGCCTATGCGGCACGCATCGATGCCGACCGCAAAGTCACCTCCGCCCGTTCCAGTGAGGTGCGCAAGCGGCTCGACGAACTGGCCGAAGACCCGCAGTCCCAGCGCCTCTTCGATGCCATCGACAAGGCGGGCAACCAGTTCCGCAGCGTGCGCGACGACCTGGTCAAGCGCCGCAAGGCGGGCGAGGCCCTGCCCGCCGACGCCATATCCGGCAGCCTGCGCCCTGCCGCCGACGCCTATGCGAAGGCGGTGGACGAACTGGCCGAGTACCAGCGCCAGCGCGTGGCCGATGCGCGCGAGGCCGCCCTGCGCAGCGAACGGCAGGGCAAGCTGCTGCTGGCCGCGGGCTCGGCGGTGGGGCTGCTGCTGAGCCTGGTGTGTGCCTGGCTGCTGTCACGCTCTATCCTGCGGCCGCTGGCCCTGGCGTCGGGTGTGACCGACCGTATCGCCGAGGGCGACCTGACCTCGCACATCCCTGCCGTGGATGCCGGCAACCGCGATGAGCTGCAAGCCCTGATGGCCCGCCTGGGGGGCATGCAGGCGCGCCTGGCGACGCTGGTCGTGGGCATGCGCGGGGCCAGCAGCTCGGTGGCCGATGCCAGCGGCGAGATCGCGGCGGGCAACAGCGACCTGTCGGCCCGCACGGAGCAGACGGCCTCCAACCTCGAGGAGATCGCCGCCAGCATGGAAGAGCTGCTGGCCACCGTGCGCCACAGCGCCGATGCCGCCGCGCAGGCCAGCAGCCTGGCGACCGGTGCCAGCGGCGTGGCCCAGCGCGGGCGCGAAGCGGTGGACCGCGTGGTGGGCACCATGGACGGCATCGCCCAGTCCTCGCGCCGCATTGCCGACATCACCAGCGTGATCGACGGCATTGCCTTCCAGACCAACATTCTGGCGCTCAACGCAGCCGTGGAGGCTGCGCGGGCCGGCGAGCAGGGCCGCGGCTTTGCCGTGGTGGCCAGCGAGGTGCGCAGCCTGGCCCAGCGCTCGGCGACGGCCGCCAAGGAGATCGGTGGCCTGATCAGCGACAGCGTGCGCCAGGTGGACGAGGGCTCGGCCCTGGTGCACGCGGCCGGCGGCACCATGGGCGAGATCGTCGACTCCGTGAAGCAGGTGGCGACCATCATTGGCGAGATCAGCACGGCGGCGCGCGAGCAGACCACGGGCCTGAGCCAGGTGGGCGAGGCCGTCTCGCAGCTGGACCAGATGACGCAGCAGAACGCAGCGCTGGTGGAGGAATCCTCCGCCGCCGCCCAGGGCCTGCGCATGCAGGCACAGCAACTGGCCGAGCTGGTGGAAGCCTTCCGCCTGCCGGCCAGCACCATCGGGCTGCGCTGAGCCGGATTGCTCCCTTAGAACCTGTTCAGCCGCCCGCCACGTCCACCCGCCAGCGCCGGCGCGGCGCGCGCAAGGCGTGGCGCTTGCGGTACTCGGCCGGTGGCGTGCCGACATGGCGCACGAAGATGCGCCGAAAGGCGGCAGGGTCTGCGTAGCCGCAGGCCACGGCGATGCTGCTCACGCTCTCCAGCGTCACCTCGAGCATCACCTTCGCACGCGCGCAGCGCAGGGCATGCAGGTAGTCGAGCGGCGACTGTGCCAGCTCGGCCTGGAAATGCCGCAGCAGGGTGCGCGTGCTCACCGAAGCGGCCTGCGCCAGACGTTCCAGCGAATAGGGTTCCTCCAGATGGGCTTCCATCCAGGCGATCGCGCGCGCCAGGGTGCTGTCGCGCGTGGCGGGGATGTGCTGCTGGGCATTGGCCTGCAGCGCCGCCTGCGCGCGCTGGTGGTCGGGCGCCATCACGGTGGCACAGGCCCGGGCCAGTTCCTCGCCGAAGGCGTGGCGCACCAGGGCGATCGCCAGGTCCACCAGGTTGTGGGGCAGGGCGCCGCTGAGCCAGGGGCCATCGTCGGTCCAGTCCCGGCCCGGCACCAGCGCGATGCCGGGAAAGTCGCGCGCAAAGCCGGCCATGTAGAACCAGGGCAGGCTGGCCGTGCGCCCCTGCAGACGACCGCTGGCCGCAGCCAGCCAGGCCCCGTCCCCCATCGTCAGCAGCTTCTGCCCGGCATCCACCGCAATGCCGACCTGGCGCACCAGCGCGGGGTGGCGCGCCACCACCTGGCGGATGGCCGGGATGTCGGCCGCGAGGAACGAAGGGATGAACGTGGCCTGTGCCGGGCCCGCGGTCCCCTCGGCGGGCGGCGCGGCGGCGGTGTACGGGGCCCAGGGCCCAGGCAGGGCGGGCAGGGGTCGGCCGTCGGCGTCGAGAAGCCGCCAGTCCATGCGCGGTGCCTGGTGGCCCGAGCGCAGGCGTGCCAGCAGGTTGGCGCTGCGCAGCAGGTCGATGAAGTGCAGGGCATTGCCCAGGGCGGACTCGGGTACCAGCGGAATGTCGATGCGGAAGGGGGTGGCGGGCATGGCGATATCGGCTTTGCAGATGGCGATTTTCGCTTGTCATGAAACATCTGGCCACTCGTAGCATGAATGCTCGTTCTTTTTTAATCCCCTGCACGGACCCCGCCTCATGCACAAAACCCTCTCGTCGATCGCCATCGCTGCCGGCCTCGTGGCCGGCAACCTGGCACTGCTTACCCCCGCCCATGCCCAGGCACTCGATGCCGCCGGCCTGCAGGCCATCGATGCCGCCGTGAACGGCGTGGCCGGCAAGATGGTCGGCTGGCGCCGCGACATCCATGCCCACCCCGAGCTCTCGGGCCAGGAAGTGCGCACCGCCAAGCTCGTGGCCGAGCACCTCAAGCGCCTGGGCATGGACGTGCAGACCGGCGTGGGCGGCACCGGCGTGGTGGGCACGCTGCGTGGCGGCCTGCCAGGCAAGGTGGTGGCCCTGCGCGCCGACATGGACGCGCTGCCCGTGCCCGAGAACACCAAGCTGCCCTTTGCCTCCAAGGTCAAGGCCACTTACCTGGGCAAGGAAGTGCCGGTGATGCATGCCTGCGGGCACGATGCCCACGTGGCCATGCTCATGGGCGCGGCCGAGGCCCTGGCCGGCATGCGCGCCACGCTGCCAGGCACCATCAAGTTCATCTTCCAGCCCGCCGAGGAAGGCGCGCCCGTGGAAGCCGATGCCAATGGCAAGGTGCCCAGCTTCGGCGCCAAGGCCATGGTGGAAGAGGGCGCGTTGAAAGACGTGCAGGCGATCTACGGCCTGCACATCACGGCCAACCTGCCGGCCGGTGTGGTGGGCTACCGCAGCGGCCCGCTGATGGCAGGGTCGGACAACATCAGCATCCAGGTCGAAGGGCGCGGCGGCCATGGCTCGTCGCCCTGGAACGCGGTGGACCCGGTGGTGGCTGCCAGCCAGGTCGTGCTGGGCCTGCAGACGGTGGTGAGCCGCCAGCTCAACATCAGCCAGGAGCCGGCCGTGATCACCATCGGCTCCATCCATGGCGGCACGCGCTACAACATCATTCCGGACAACGTGGAGCTGCTGGGCACCTTGCGTACCTTCGACGAAGGCATGCGCCAGGAGGCGATCAAGCGCATCACCACCACGGCCGAGTCGATTGCGGCGTCGAGCGGTGCCAAGGCCAAGGTGCGTTTCGGCCCCGTGGCCTATCCCGTGACGTCCAACCCCGCGGCGCTGACCGAGGCCTCGTTGCCCGCGCTCAAGCTGGCCACGGGTGGCAAGGCCATGATCATTCCCAAGGTCAGCGGCTCGGAAGACTTCTCGGAGTTCCAGAAGGTGGCGCCGGGCTTCTTCTACTTCCTGGGCGCGCCACCGAAGGGGGCGGACTTCACCAAGGCGCCGTCCAACCACTCGCCGCTGTTCGACATCGACGAAGACCAACTGCCCGTGGGCGCACGCACCCTGGCGGCGCTGGCGGTCGACTTCCTTCAGCGCAAGTAGGTAGGTGCGTCAGCGCAGCGCTGCTGCCCGGTTGCCGATGAACAGGCGAAACGGCAGCAGCAACGCCACGCCCAGAGTGAGCTTCACAGCCAGGTCGCCCAGGGCCCAGGTGATCCACGGGTCGCTGGTGCCTGCGAAGGCGATGCTCCAGAAAACGGCCGTGTCCAGCATGGCCGCCAGCAGTGTGGCGACCAGCGGCGCGCGCCACCAGCTGCCGTGGCGCAGGCGATCGAAGACGCCGATATCGAGCCACTGCGACAGCAGGAAGGCGGTGCCCGAGGCCACGGCAATGCGCGCTGGCGCCAGCACCAGCGAGGCCGCCACGGCCGCCGCAAACCCCACCCAGGCCACACGCCGCGCCTGCTGCGGGCCATGGCGGCGGTTCACCAGCTCGCTGACCAGGAAGGCCACCGGGTAGGTGATGGCGCCCCAGGTGAGCCAGTCGTTGATGGGAAATTGAACCAGGATGTTGGAGGCCAGCACCACGCCGGCCATGGCCAGTGCAGCGATGGTGAACTGCGCGCGCGTGGGGGCGGTGAACAGCATGGCCACCCGCCTCAAGCAATGCCCAGCATGGCGCGGGCCACGGCCTCGCCGACCTTGATGCCATCGACCCCTGCGGACAGGATGCCGCCCGCGTAGCTCGCGCCTTCCCCGGCCGGATAGAGTCCGCCGGTGTTCAGGCTCTGCAGGTTCTCGCCACGCCCGATCTTGAGCGGCGACGAGGTGCGCGTCTCCACGCCTGTGAGCACCGCATCGTGCATGTCGAAGCCCTTGATCTTGCGGCCGAAGGCCGGCAGGGCCTCGCGCAGCGCCTCGATGGCATAGCCGGGCAGGGCCGCGTGCAGGTCGCCCAGTGCCACGCCGGGCTTGTAGGACGGTTCCACGTCGCCCAGCTGTGTCGAGTCGCGCCCGGCGATGAAGTCACCCACCAGTTGCCCGGGTGCGCTGTAGTCGCGCCCACCCAGCACATAGGCATTGGATTCGAGCTGGCGTTGCAGCACGATGCCCGCCAGTGGGTGGTGCTGGCCGGCCGGCTGCGCTTCGGCTCCGTAGGTGCCGCCCAGGTGCCGCGCGAAGGCTTCGGCGTCCGTGGGGTAGTCCGTGGGGTCGATGCCCACCACCATGCCGGCGTTGGCATTGCGCTCGTTGCGCGAGTACTGGCTCATGCCGTTGGTCACCACCCGGCCGGGTTCGCTGGTGGCGGCCACCACCGTGCCGCCCGGGCACATGCAGAAGCTGTAGACCGCCCGCCCGTTGGCTGCGTGGTGCACCAGCTTGTAGTCGGCCGCGCCCAGCAGCGGGTGGCCGGCATGGCGGCCCCAGCGCGCGCGGTCGATCACGCCCTGTGGGTGTTCCACCCGGAAGCCGATGGAAAAGGGTTTGGATTCCATGGCCACGCCGCGTTCGTAGAGCATGGCAAAGGTGTCGCGCGAGCTGTGGCCCAGCGCCATCACCACGTGGTCGGCACGCAGCTCGGTGGTCTCGCCCGTGGCCTGGTTCAGCACCTGCAGGCCGCGCAGGTGGCGGCGCTCGCCCGTGCCCTCGACGATCACGTCGGTCACGCGCTGCTCGAAGCGGATCTCGCCGCCCAGGGCGATGATCTGCTCGCGCAGGTTCTCCACCACTTTCACGAGCTTGAAGGTGCCGATGTGCGGGTGCGCCACGTAGAGGATCTCCTCGGGCGCGCCGGCCTTGACGAATTCGCCCATGACCTTGCGGCCCAGGTGGCGCGGGTCCTTGATCTGGCTGTAGAGCTTGCCGTCGCTGAAGGTACCGGCGCCGCCTTCGCCGAACTGCACATTGCTCTCGGCATGCAGTTCACGCTTGCGCCACAGGCCCCAGGTGTCCCGGGTGCGCTCGCGCACCGGCTTGCCGCGTTCCAGCACGATGGGCTTGAAGCCCATCTGCGCCAGCACCAGCGCGGCGAAGATGCCGCAGGGCCCGAAGCCCACCACCACCGGGCGCAGCGGCAGGTCGGCGGGCGCCTGGCCCACCGGCTGCCAGGCCATGTCGGGTGTGGGCTGGATGTGCGGGCGACCGGCATGCCGGGCCAGCAGTGCGCCCTCGCCCGAAGGATCGGCCAGAGTCAGGTCGATGATGTAGACCGCCAACAGGTCGGCCTTGCGCGCATCGAAGCTGCGCTTGTGCACCTGCACGGCGGCGATGTCGGTCGGGGCGATGCCCAGGATCTGGACGGCCTGGGCGCGCAGCGCGTCCAGCGGGTGCTCGGCGGCGTCGGCCGGCACGGCTGCCAGCGGCAGCTTGAGTTCGGAAAGGCGGATCATGGTCTTGCAGGCCCGTGTCGATCGGGCGGTGGCAATGTCGTGGGGCTGGTATTTTAAAGGAGGCGGTCCTGCCAGGTGCTAGTCGCCGTTCAACAGGTCTTCGCGCTGGGCCTTGAGCCACTGCTTCAGGTAGTCGTTGTCGTCCATCGCCTGCACCTCCCGCCGCAGCAACGGAATGTCATGCTCCAGCGCCTGGATCTGGCTGCGCAGCTGGGCCATCAGCTGACCGGGCTGCAGCTTGCGCCGCGAGGTGCTGCCGAGTTGTTCGCGCATGCTGGCCTCCAGCGTGGCCACCTCCTGCTGCAGCTCGGCTAACTGGTCGGTGAGCACCTGGTTGTAGCGCTGCAGGTGTGTGTCACCCACGGTGGCCATGTGCTGTGCGTCGATCTGCTCCACCTCGAGCTGCAATTGCAGTAGGTCGAGCAGGCTGCCTGCGGCGTAGGCCAGGTTCACGCGCTGCATGAGCGCGGTCTTGCGCAGGCGCTCGGCCTCGTCGGGCTCGCGGTCGGGGTGCAGGGCGCTGGCCAGTTTGCGGTACACCGAGCGCACCGACTGGCTGGCCTCCTGCGCAGCTTCCTGCTGCTGGCGCTGCTGCGCGCTGGGTTTGCGGGCCCGGCGGGCATGGTGGCGCTCGCGCTCCTGCTGCGCGCGCGCCTGACGCGCCTGCATTTCCTCCTCCACGCGGCGCACGATGTCCTCGGGCGATTCCGGCCCGCCGGGCGGCGCAATCTGCAATGCGTCCGGGGTGTCGGGCACATCCGCAAGCTGCTCCTGCGCATACTGGGCCTGCAGCGCCTGCATCGCAGCGCGGGTGGCCGGGTCGCGCACGTTGTCGGCCAGGTCCCGGGCCAGCCGGGCGATCACGGCATGCAGATCGCGCAGCAGCGTGCGGCCCAGGCCCTTGCGCGCCGAAGCTTCGACCAGGGCGTTGACCAGGGCGGCGTGCGCGGCGTAGTACCTCTCAAGCAGGGGTGCCACGTCCTTGGCGTAGCGCTGGTGGTAGGCGTCGATGGCCTGGTTCCAGGCGGCGAGGATGGCGCGCTGGTCGGCGATCTGGGCCAGCAGCGCATTGAACGACTGCTGCGCGGGGGTGAGCGATGGGTCACCAGGCTGGCGGCCGATGCGCAGCGGCGTGGCGGCGGGAGAAGGGGGCATTGGAGGTGCAAAGGGGAGGCGAAGGCCCCCGGATTTTGCCTGCACGGCCCAGGCGGGTCAGACCGTGCGGCTGCCGCCCTGGTGGTGGCGCCAGCGCAGCTCCACCAGGCCAAAGGCCAGGGCGGCCAGGACCAGCGGCGCAAAGAAGTACAGACTGCGGTAGGCCAGGATGGCGGCCAGTGCCTGCGGCGCCGGCATGTAGGCCGACAGCACGGCCGTGCCCACGGCTTCCAGCACACCGAGGCCTGCGGGAATGCGCGAGATCAAGCCCGCAACGGCCCCGAGCAGCACGGTGGCCAGGGCCGCCACATAGGGCACCTGCTGCTGCGTGAGCAGCCAGATGGCGCCGGCCATGACCATCCAGTTCACCGCCGACAGCACCAGCTGCAGCAGCCCGACGGACCAGTGCGGCATGGGAAAGGCATGCCCGCGCAGCGTGATCGGTTCCCCCCGGCGCAGCACGCAGACCACGAGGTACAGCCCGGTCACCGCGGCCATGGCGCTGCCGATCCAGCGCAGCTGGTGGCCGGCCATGTCCCAGCCTTCGGGCAGCTGGGGTGTCCAGAGCCAGAATACGGCGCCCGCGAGCACGAAGTAGCCGAGCCAGTTGGTGATGATGCTGATGGCCACCACCTGGCCGATGTCGCCCACCGACAGCCCCTGGCGCGAGTACAGCCGGTAGCGCACGGTGACACCGCCGATGAGCGAGCCCAGGTTGAGGGTGAACGGGTAGGCGATCAGCGTGGTGCCCACCGTGCGCGCCACCGGCAGGCCGTGCCGGGTGTAGTAGCGCCCGAACAGGTCGAAGGTGCTGTAGATGCCATGGCTGGCGAAGGCCAGCGCGGCGCCGCCCAGCAGCGCGGTGCTGGGCAACTCGACCAGCGCATTCCATACGGCGCCCCAGTCCACGGTGCGTGCCTGCCGGAACAGCAGGGCCCCGATCAGCAGCACGAATGCGCCCGTGACCAGCGTGATGGCCCAGGGCCACCAGCGGCTGTTGCGCAGGGTGTTCCAGCGGCTGGGGGCTGCCGGGGCTTCCTTGCGCGCGCCCGGCCTGTGGGCCGGGGCCGTGGGCGCTGGCGTGGCGGTCCCGCGCAGTGAATGGGTGGCGGGCGCGCTCATGGCCGGTATCCTAGGTGGCCGACGCCGCCTGGGGGTTGTCCGTGCGCAAGGCCTCGGCCTGCTCCTGGGCCTTGACCAGCGAGATGGTGGGCTCGTGGCGCGGCAGCCAGCCGGCCCATGCCGGAAACCAGCGCATCAGGTGGAACACGCAGTAACTGCGCACCAGGCGCAGCCCTTCCCACGGCCCCTTGGGCGAGGGCTCGACCTGCTTGCAGCAGTTGTCCATGAGGTGGGCCATGCGGCTGTACAGCGTGGCGTTGAACGCGCGGTCGCGGATGATCACGTTGGCTTCCAGGTTCAGCGACAGGCTCAGCGGATCGAGGTTGCTCGATCCCACGGTGGACCATTCGTCGTCCACCAGCGCCACCTTGCCGTGCAGCGGGCGGTCGCAGTATTCATAGATGCGCACACCGGCGCGCAGCAGATGGTCGTAGAGCAGGCCGGCGGCCGTCTTCACGATGGGCATGTCGGGCTGGCCCTGCAGGATCAGGCGCACGTCCACACCCCGCCGCGCGGCCCGGCGCATCTCGCGGATGAAGCGGTAGCCCGGGAAGAAGTAGGCATTGGCGATCACCACGCGCTTGCGCGCCGAGCGCAGGGCGATGCGGTAGTGGCGCTCGATGTCGTTGGTGTGGTCGTGGTTGTCGCGGGTGACGAAAATGGCGTGCGCGGTGCCCGCATACGGCTGGCCGCGCGCCGGCAGCGCCTTGGCACGGCTGCGGCGGCGCTCTGCGGGGCTGAGAACGGCCTCGTGCGTGTACTGGTGCATCTGCGCGACGATGGGGCCGCGCACTTCCACGGCATAGTCCTGCTTGGCTTCCGGGCCGAAGTCGGCCACATGGTCGGCCGAGTAGTTGATGCCGCCGATGAAACCGTGCTCCCCATCCACCACCACGATCTTGCGGTGCATGCGGCGCAGCATGTTCAGGCGCTGGCCCAGCACCCGCTTGCCAGGATCGAAGATGCGAAAGTGCACGCCGGCCTGCACCAGCGCATCCAGGTATTGGTCCGGCAGGTCGGGCGAGCCGAAACCGTCCACCAGCACATGCACCTGCACGCCACGTTGCGCTGCGGCGAGCAGCACGGCATGTAGCTCCTGGCCGATCTTGTCGTCGAACAGGATGAAGGTTTCGAGCATGACCTCGCGGCGCGCCTTGGCTATGGCCTCGAACACCCGGGGGAAGAAGTCCTCCCCGTTTTCGAGCAGCTCGAACTGGTTGCCCGGTACCCAGCGCGATGACTGCGAGGCCCGGCTCATAGCGAAATCTCCGCGGCCAGGGGGGCGTGGTCCGAGAGCTTGTCCCAGGGCTTCTTGGGCAGGTGCAGCGGCGCATGCACAGCGGCATTGCGCACATAGATGCGGTCCAGCGCCAGCAGGGGCATGGAGGCCGGAAAGGTGCGCACCGCGCGCCCGGTGGATTGCACGAACACCTCGTGCAGGCCGGCGCGGTCGCGCAGGATCTCGTGCGCGCGGCCGCGCCAGTCGTTGAAGTCGCCGGCCACGACCACGGGCTCCTCGGGATCGAAGGTGTTCACCAGATCGCACACGCTGCGCAACTGGCGCTGGCGGTGCGCCTCCTGAAGACCCAGGTGCACGCAGATCGCATGCACGGGGCTGTGGTGGTTGGGCGGCTGCAGGATGCAATGCAGCATGCCGCGCCGCTCCGGCCCGCTCACCGAGATGTCATGGTTCTCGTAGTGGGTGATGGGAAACTTGGACAGCAGCGCATTGCCGTGGTGGCCGTTGTCGTACACCGCATTGCGGCCATAGGCGAATTGGGTCCAGATGGTGTCCGCCAGGAACTCGTAGTGGGGCTCCTGCGGAAAGTTCTCGACCCGGCCTGCATGGCGGTGGTGCGTGCCGAGCACTTCCTGCAGGAACACGAGGTCCGCGGACACGTGGCGCACGGCATCGCGCAACTCGTGCAGCATGAAGCGCCGGTTGAAGGTGGTGAAGCCCTTGTGCACATTCACGGTCAATACCTTGAAGGCAATGGGCTGGGATGCGGAGGTGTGCGCCATGGAAACAATCTGAAAAGGGTGCCGCACCGCGGCGGTGCGTGCCCCCTCGGGCATGCGCCGTCAGGGGTTGTGCCTTGATTGTTCCGGCCCGTGGCCGGGGCTTCTGTAGGACGGCTTGCCGTCAGCGCGTGCAGCGGCGGCCCAAAGCGCGGGCCCAGGTCAGGCGGGCAGGAAGCCTTCGACCGACAGGTAGCGCTCGCCCGTGTCGTAGTTGAAGCCCAGCACGCGGGCGCCCACGGGCAGCTCGGGCAGCTTCTGGGCAATGGCGGCCAGCGTGGCACCCGAGGAGATGCCCACGAGCATGCCTTCCTCGCGTGCGCAGCGGCGCGCGTATTCGCGTGCGGGCTCGGCATCGACCTGGATCACGCCGTCGAGCAGGGTGGTGTCGAGGTTCTTGGGCACGAAGCCCGCGCCGATGCCCTGGATGGGGTGGGGTGAGGGCGCGCCGCCCGAGATCACCGGCGAGGCCGAGGGCTCCACCGCGAACACCTTGAGCTGTGGAAATTTCGCCTTGAGCACGCGCGCCACGCCGGTGATGTGGCCACCCGTGCCCACGCCGGTGATGAGGGCGTCCAGACCATCGGGGAAGTCCTGGAGGATCTCCTGCGCCGTGGTGCGCTCGTGCACGTCGATGTTGGCGGGGTTCTCGAACTGCTGGGGGATCCAGGCGCCGGGCGTCTGGGCCAGCAGTTCCTGGGCGCGGGCGATCGCGCCCTTCATGCCCTTCTCGCGCGGGGTCAGGTCGAACGTGGCGCCGTAGGCCAGCATCAGGCGGCGGCGCTCGATGCTCATGCTGTCGGGCATCACCAGCACCAGCTTGTAGCCCTTGACGGCGGCCACCAGCGCCAGGCCGATGCCGGTGTTGCCCGAGGTGGGCTCGATGATGGTGCCGCCGGGCTGCAGCGCGCCCGAGCGCTCGGCGTCTTCCACCATGGACAGGGCAATGCGGTCCTTGATCGAGCCGCCGGGGTTGCCGCGCTCGGCCTTGACCCAGACATTGGCCGCGCTGCCGAACAGGCGGTTGATGCGCACGTGCGGCGTGTTGCCGATGGTCTGCAGAATGTTGTCGACTTTCATGGCGTCTCCTGGTCAAGAAAAGGGTGGGTGACAGTGCAAGGCGGCATTGTGGCCCAGTCCGGCCTTCTCCCGCACGGCCGCACCTGCTACGCCGGGCTCACCCGCACCAGAACGCTGCCGCCTGCACCCGGCTCTGTCGCCACCCGCACCGGCAGGCAGGCATTGATCACCGCCGAATTCGTGCGCGTGTGGTCCGTGAGCTCGCTCGCCGTGTAGCGGGCCTCCTGCCCCGTGCGCCACACGGCCAGGGCCAGCGGCAGCATCCACTGGTCGGCCAGGTGGGGGCCGGTGGCTGCGGTGCTGCGCTCGTAGGCCTGCACCTCCTCGGCCAGCTTGCGCGCCACGGTCTCGGCCGACAGGCCGCGTTCGCCGAACTGGCAGAACACCTCGGTCACCTGCGCGTACTCCAGCGTGGCCATCAGCACATTGCCCGGCCCTTCGTGCTGGCGCACGCCGGGCGCGCGCAGCTGGCCGGCCTCCAGCGTCCAGCCCAGGCGCCGACCCAGTTCCTCCAGCTCGCGTGTGGCCACGCTGCGCGCCAGGCCGGGTGCCAGGGCCTCGGCCCAGGCGGCCACGGGCGCCCCGCGTTCCACCAGATCGAACGGAGTGAGGGCCTGCGTTGCCGGCGTGATCTGCGCGTGCAGCAGCCCGCCACCGGCCGGGTAGAAGCCGCGCCGCTCCAGCGCCAGTTCCAGTCCTACGCCCAGCCGCGCAAGCAGCGGCGCATACGCGCGCTGCAGAAAGTCGAACGGCGGCGCCATCGGGTTGTGCGTGCCGCCCGCCAGCTGGATGCGGCTGGGCCCGTCGGCCAGCATCAGCGCGGGCAGCACGGTCTGCAGCACCAGCAGGCAACTGCCTGCGCCGGCGATGCGGAAGGTGTAGTCCCCCGCACGCACCGCATCGGGCGTGAACTGCAGCGACTGCGAGCCCAGCTCCGCCCCTTGGGCCTGCCCGCCGCTGACCTGCACCGCTGCCTGCACGCAGGCCAGGTGCTGGCGCATCAGCCCGGGCTTGGCACGCCCGGCGCGGATGCGCTCGATGTGCAGCGGCCGGCCCGTCACCATGGACAGCGCCAGGCCGGTGCGCAGGATCTGGCCGCCGCCTTCGCCCTGGGAGCCGTCGAGCTTCAGCATGGTGCCTCCTGCGATGGGGGCGCGTTGAAGCGCAGCACGGTGTCGTGCAGCAGGGTGTCGAGCGCGCCATGGCCCGGCACGGGCAGGGGCTGCACCGGCTCGGCGGCGTTGCGCGCCAATTCGGCTTCGATGAAGGCGTGGATGCCGGGCCAGCGCGGGCTGGTCGCGGACTCTCCCGCGCGCATCTTCACCTCCAGCAAGGCGTTGATCTCGGCGATCAGCGCGGCGTCGGCCACCGGGTCCAGCGTGTGCTGGGCCAGTTCGGCAAAGCGCATGGGCGGCACGCCAGGGCGCGCACGTATCCAGCGCGCGGCCAGCAGCGGGCGCAGCACGTAGAGGTACTTCTTGTAGCGCACCTCGTCGGCCTGCAGGTGCTCGCGGAAGTTCTTCTTGGCCATGGAGGCGTAGTGGTGCCAGCCTTTGGCGTTGGAGAACACGGTCTCGGCCAGCGCACGAAAACGCTCCATGGTGCCGGCGTCCTCGCGGTAGACCACGGGCGAACGCAGCCATTCGAGCAGCGTGGGGTTGGACTCGCGCATCAGACCCAGCGCCTTGCGCAGGTCCCAGCCGTTGATGTCCAGGTCGCCACTGATCGGCACCTCGATCACGTCGCGCCCCGGGGCCACGGTGAGGTACCAGGGCAGCCGGTTCACGTAGATGAAGCGCACGTCGTAGTCGCTGTCGGGCGAGGCAAAGCCCCAGCCCCGGCTGCCCGACTCGCAGGCGAAGAGGATGGTGACCTGGTGCTGTGCCTCGATGGCGCAAAGGTTCTCCATGATCTGCACGCGCATGGCGGGATCGATGGGGTGGGCCGATTGCAGGAATTCTTCCAGTTGCTGTTCTTTGTGCATGTGCTGATGCCGGCGCTGGTCTGGCCAGCGCCGGCTCCGTTCAATGGTTGCCGGGGAGGTGCAAAGGGGTCTATCCCTTCACGCACACCACCTGCTTGAGCGTGTAGACCACCTCCACCAGGTCCTGCTGGGCGGCCATCACGGCGTCGATGTCCTTGTAGGCCATCGGGATCTCGTCGATCACGTCGGCGTCCTTGCGGCATTCCACGCCCTCGGTGGCGGCGATCTGGTCGGCGATGGTGTACATCTTCTTGGCCTTGGTGCGGCTCATCTTGCGGCCCGCACCGTGGCTGCAGCTCATGAAGCTCTCGGGGTTGCCCTTGCCGCGCACGATGAAGCTCTTGGCGCCCATGCTGCCCGGGATGATGCCCAGCTCGCCGGCCTTGGCGCTCACGGCACCCTTGCGGGTGACGAGCACGTCCTCGCCGAAGTGGGTCTCGCGGCTCACGTAGTTGTGGTGGCAGTTCACCGCCTCCACATGCGCCTCGAACGGCTTGGTGATCACCTTGCGGGCGGCCGCGATCACGCGCTGCATCATCACCTCGCGGTTGGCGCGCGCGAACTTCTGCGCCCAGCCCACCGCACGCACGTAGTCGCCGAAGTACTTGGCGCCTTCCTCGAAGTAGGCCAGGTCCTGGTCGGGCAGGTTGCGCTGGTGCAGCTCGGCATCCTTCTTGGCCAGCTCGATGAAGTGCGTGCCGATGGCATTGCCCACGCCGCGCGAACCCGAGTGCAGCATGAACCACACGCTGCCGTGCTCGTCCAGGCAGACTTCGATGAAGTGGTTGCCGGTACCGAGCGTGCCCAGGTGCTTGTGGTTGTTGGTGTTGCGAAAGCGCGGGTAGTCCTCGCAGATCGCGTCGAACTCGCCCTTGAGCGCGGACCAGGCCACATCGGTCTCGTCGGGCGGCGTTTCCCACGCACCCTTGTCGCGGCCCATGCGGCGCGGGTTGCTGCCGTGCGGCACGGCCTTCTCGATCGCCGAGCGCAGCGGGCCCAGGTTGTCGGGCAGGTCGTTGGCGTGCAGCGTGGTCTTGCAGGCCATCATGCCGCAGCCGATGTCCACGCCCACCGCGGCCGGGATGATGGCCTTGAAGGTCGGGATCACCGAGCCCACCGTGGCGCCGATGCCGTAGTGCACGTCGGGCATGGCTGCCACGTGCTTGAACACGATGGGCAGGCGTGCCGCGTTCTCCAGTTGCCTCTGGGCCTCGTCTTCGACGGGGACGCCCTGGGTCCACATCTTGATGGGGACGCCGTTTTCCACGGGCTTGTAAATGTAGTTGTTCTTTTGCATGTTGCTTTCCTTGTCTTTCTCTTCTGTCTTTACCGGGTGGCCAGTTCGGCCAGATTTGCCCTTCAGGCCACGTGCAGTGCGGTCTTGCGGATCTTGCTGCCGTGGCGGTCGATCCGACGCCAGCTGCTGTTGTCGTTCATCGTGATCCATCGGCGCTCCTCGGCGCGGTAGAACCAGTCCTTGTCCTGTTGGTAGAAAACCTGTGCGCCTTGTGTTTCCCAGATGTTGACGATTTCGTTGCCATGGGCGCGGAACTCGTCGAAGTCCGTCGTGGCCTTCTGGCCCATCTCGCTGTAGCAGCCATTGAGCTGCAGCAACAGGCGATTGACGTCGTCGGGCAGACGCTCTGCCTTGAGACCGATCTTCACGGCCTCATCCATGAGGATGGGGTAGCTGTGGGAGGGGTACTTGGAATTGAGCGTTGTGGCAATCAGTTCCGCCGTTTCTTCCTTTTCGATGTGGTAGCTGAGCAGTTCGCGGCACAGCATGATGGACAGCGACTCCGCGCGATCCACCGCACCGATGACCAGCGGGTGTACGTACTGGAACAGCGACTTGTAGGCGTTGTCCATGGTCTCGCCCTGTTGTTCGCGCCACAGACGAATGACGCGCTGCAGTTCGTTCAGGCTCACGCTCACGCGGTCATTGTCCCTGTCCAGCGGCGACAGCGCGTGGCTGAGTGAGGTGTCGACCGCCGTGAGATAGGCCGTCGGGCCCATCAGGATGCGGTCAGCGCCCAGCGCGATCATCGTGGCGGCGGAGGCGCACTCCAGCGGAACCAACGCCACCAGGCGTCGGCAGTGCTGGCGCAGCAGGTTCACCAGGCGCAACGACACCTGGCCGCTGCCACCATCGGATTTCAGGAACAGGTAGATCGTCTCGTGCTGGCCCAACTTTCCAAGGATGTCGTAGAGGGCCACCACGTCGGAGTGGCAGACCGAGCCCCGGGGGCTGTTCCAGTAGCTGATGACAGGGCCGCCAAGCAGCACCGTGAGTTGGCCGATCACCGCTTGTGTCTTGCTGAAGAGCACGGGAGGCTGCTTGATCTTGATGTCTTTCTTGGCTTGGGCTTCCATGGTGTCCGTTTCCATTCGTTGTTCTTGGGGTGGGGCTTCAGGGCGCCGCACAGTCTTCTTCATCCACAGACCAGATCGAACACCGCTTCTAGGATCTGCCGCGGACCCATGCAGTTGCCGCAGGTGCAGTGCGCGGGCGGACCCATGGCGCTCGTGTCCATCGCCAAGATCTGCTGTGCGAATCGCTGGCGGTTGCCTTCATCGAGCAGCCAGGCCTTCATGGTTTCGCGAAAATCCGGCTGGTCTTCCGCAAAAGCGTTCTGGATCTCGTGTTGGCCCCAGAAATCCCAGTAGCTGGCATTCGCATAGTGCTGCACGGCGCTTTCCCGCTCGTCCGCCAGCCAGTGGGCCAGCAGCGGGGCGATGGACACGCCGCCCTTGTGGAACATCAGCAGGATATCGAACGCATTCGCGCCGTCGAACGGGCTGGCCTCGCGCCCGGTAGAGCCCAGGCCCTCGCGGAAGAAGGCCAGTGCGAAGGCGTCCACGGCGGCACGTTCCTTGGGCGACAGTGCATCTGCGGGGCATTTGCCCAGCCGGTCCAGGTACAGCTCGGTCGAATGGTGCAACTCCTTGCCCTGGGCCAGCAGCTCCAGCATGCGGGGCAGGAAGTACAGCAGCTCATCCGCAGGTTGCTCGCTGCTCTTGGCCGAGCCGTTGTACTCGTAAAAATGCCGGTTGGTGACCTGGCGCAGCGGCAGGCGGCGCATCTCGCGCTCCATGGCCTCGTCCATGCAGCAGGCGATGCACACATCCAGCATCTGCGTCGGCGCGCGGTGGTGCTGGAAGGCGGCATACGCGGCATCCACCGCCTCGCGCAGGGCGGGTGGCAGGGTCGTGGCTTCCTCTTCAGCGATTTGACGGGCTTCCATCGTCGTACTCTCCATGGCGTCTTGTGCGCCGTGCTGTCATCCATCGCATCTACTGCACCATTCCCAGGGCGGCAGCGCGTGCATAGTTCTTCAGTTCCTCGTCGTGCGCCGGCACGCTGCGGATGAATAGCTCCACCCGTTCCTGCAATTCCCTCGGGCGCTGCAGATAGCGGCCCTCGTGGCCGATGCCATGCAGGGCAGAGACCTGTACCTCGCGGCAGGGCACCTCCAGCATGTGGCAGAACACAGCCCACATCGCATCGCGCCATTCAGGAACTTCTTTGACATTCCAGAACGTCGGCCACACGTCGAACCACATGTAGCAGGCAAAGTGCAGCCGGTCGCTGCCGCTGCCGATGGCCGCTTGCACGTGGGCCATGCGCGGTGCGAAGCATTCGCTCCACAGGCGCGGGAAGGCCTGCATCATGCGCATCGCATCCGCCAGCGGAACCGATGGGTCTAGCACCATGGCCGGTATGTCGCCGGCGTTGTTGCTCATCACATGCGTGAGGCCCATGCCCACCTGCTCGTCGCTGTAGGGCGCGAGATCGGTGCCCGCGTTGGCGAACAACACGGTCTGGATATGCGTCCACTGCAAGGGCGTGGCCTGAAAATCCGGCCCATCGTTGTCCCAGTACCACTCCTGCTCCTTCTTGCCCGGCACGGGCCGGTCGAAGAGGTAGCGGACGGCGTCGGCATACAGCGTGGCATCGAGTCCCAGGGACCCGGGTGTCACTGGCAACGGCGCCTGCCTTGCCAGTCGTTTTTCACGTGCAGTCTGTTTCATGGCGTTCCTCTTTTACTTCTTTCTCTGTTTGGTGGACGCGACGGGATTCGAACCCGCATCTTTGCAGCGACCAGGGTGCTTTACTCCGCTGGCCCAGTGAACGGTTGGAAACGCGCGCCAGTGGCAGACCCGTCATCGGAGCCAGCACCTGCATCCTCAACCTTGCCCGTTCACCGACTCTCCCGCTGCACTCGGTGTTACCCGACCTGCCGGCAATAACAACATTTTTGGCAGTGGCGCTCCCTTCTGTGCCAGCGCGCCCGTATTCCTCTTGGCTCTTTGCTCAGCGCAGCTTCACCAGGCCGTTGAGCACCTGGTCCAGGCCGCCGAACACCGAGATCTTGTCGATGCGCTCGGCCACGCGCTCCAGCGTTTCCAGCTCCTTCATGCGCAGGGCGACGGGGTTGTCCTCCATCACCTTGGCGGTGTTGAGGAGCGAGCGCGTGGCGGCCGTTTCCTCGCGGCGGCGGATCACGTTGGCCTGGGCCTGCTTCTCCGCCTGCACCACCTGGGTCAGGATGGCCTTCATGTCTCCAGGCAGCACGATGTCCTTCACGCCGGCGCTCTCCAGCGCAATGCCGTAGGGCGCGAGCTTGGCGGCCATGTGGGCACCCACCACCTCGTCGATCACCGTCTTGTTCTCCAGCAGCTCATCGAGCGTGCGGGTGCCCACGGCGGCGCGCAGCGCGAACTGCAGCTCGCGGTACAGGTGCTCCGCAGGCTTTTGCAACTGGCTCCAGGCGCGCAGCACGTCGGTGTAGCGAAAAGTGGCGCTCAGGTTGATGCGCAGGCCCACCTTGTCGCGGGTCATGATGTCCTGGCCCGAGACTTCCACCGACTGCAGGCGCAGGTCCACCTGCTCCACCGCCACCGTGCGGCCGTACTTCCAGAAGGCGTACGCACCTGCGGCGAGCAGGCGCTCCACCTTGCCGTCCACCGTCAGCAGCGCGCAGGACGACTCGGGCACCTGCACCTGCAGCAGGCCGGCCAGGCCGGTCACCGTGCGGTGGCGCAGCTGGGGCTGCGTCAGGCGCGCCACCAGTGCAGCAGGCAGTTCGGGGCCGGCGTTCAGGTCGATCACCTGCACGGACACCTCCACCTGGCCCTTCCAGTACAGGCGGCGGGTGCCAGGGGGCAGGATCTCTACCAGTACGCCGTTCTCGCTGCGCAGGCCCACTTCGTTCTCGGCCAGCTCCACGCGCACGAATTCGGCGGCCACCACCTCGGGCTCACGGGCCATCAGGTAGTCGGCCAGGGCGTGGGTGAAGGCGGGTTGTTCCAGCGCGAAGGTCTCCACGCGCAGCTGGTCCAGGCCGGCAAACAGCCAGTGCGTGCCGCTGTGCAGCACACGGTCGAAATCGCCATTGCGCAGCAGCAGGGCGCGTTCGTTTTTCTTGACGGTGGTGCGTTGGATCTTCAGCATGTGTCTACCCTCGTTCTTTCTTTTTTCAATGTCGTTGGTCGCCGCATCAAACTTCTTGCAAAGGGGCCGTTACAGCGGGGCAGTGGTCCCAGGGGGCGCGGCTCGGGCCCTGCAGTGCGCCGTGGCGGCGGCCCCGAGGGCCTTCGCTTGGGCTGGCTGCGGGCGCGGGCCGTGCCGGGTGCTGGCACAAACCGCCACCGCTGACGGGGCAATGGCTTGCAGGCTGCGGCGCAACCCTTGGTCCTTCACCCCGCGTCCGGCGGGTGGTCTTTCGACCGTCTTCGATAGCCGGCCCGAAGGCCGGAAGAATGGGCAGGAGTCGAACCTGCGACAGTCCCTTTTCAGGGGTGCTCTACCAGACTGAGCTACCAGTGGTGCAGGCCGGGAGTCGAACCCGACAGCCCCTTTCGGGGCTGGCTTCCACAGCCCTGCCGTCACCCGGCGCTCGCAGCGTGCGGCATGCGGGGAATCCAAAAAGCCTGAAGCTTCGGACTCCCGGCACCGGCAGGGCGGGCCTGTGCCCCAACCCTGGCCTGTGAGCGTTCACTGTTTGCGCCGAGTGCTTTTCTATTTGCGAATTGCGTGCCAGGCAGCTGTCGATGCGCAAAATTTTCTGCAAGCTGTTGATTGGAAATGGATTTTTCGTTTTCAAGAAGATCTGGTTTTGCACCAGGATCTTGATTAACTAGAATGGGGGATAGCTTTATAGAAATTTAGAGATGCGCAAGAATAGGGTGGTCGTCGGTTTCATCGGTACCCAGCTCGACTCCGGCAAGGGCGCAGGCCGGTGGGAAAAATGGCGGCCCACCGTCTCGCTGGTGCAGCACGAGGACATGGTGGTGCACCGCATGGAGCTGCTGTACACGCCGGCCCACCACGAGCTGGCGCACCAGGTGCGCAACGACATCGCCATCGCTTCGCCCGAAACGACGGTGCGGCTGGTCCCCATGGAGATCGCCGACCCCTGGGATTTCGGCGAGGTCTACGCCAAGCTTTTCGACTGGACCCAGGCCTACCGCTTCGACACCGAGCGCGAGGAGTACTGGACCCACATCACCACCGGCACGCACGTGGCGCAGATCTGCCTGTTCCTGCTGGTGGAGTCGCGGCGCATCCCGGGCGTGCTGGCGCAGACCTCGCCGCCGCGGCGCCAGCAGATGGGCGACCCGGGCAGCTATGCGCTGATCGACCTGGACCTGTCGCGCTACGACGTGATCGCCCAGCGCTTCGGTGCCGAGCAGCGCGATGCGGTCGACTTCCTCAAGAGCGGTATCGCCACGCGCAATGCGCGCTTCAACGCGCTGATCGACGAGGTGGAACGTGTGGCGGTGCGCTCGCGCGCACCCATCCTGTTCACAGGGCCCACGGGGGCGGGCAAGTCGCACCTGGCGCGGCGCATGTACGAGCTCAAGAAGGCCCGCCACCAGGTGGAGGGCGAATTCGTCGAAGTGAACTGCGCCACCCTGCATGGCGACGGGGCGGCGTCCACGCTGTTCGGGCACAAGAAGGGCGCCTTCACGGGCGCCGCGGCCGACCGCGCGGGCCTGCTGCGCACGGCGCACAAGGGTGTGCTGTTCCTTGACGAGATCGGCGAGTTGGGCCTGGACGAGCAGGCCATGCTGCTCAAGGCGGTGGAGGAAAAGCGCTTCTACCCCATGGGCAGCGACCGCGAGGTGGCCAGCGATTTCGAGTTGATCGCCGGCACCAACCGCGACCTGCGCACCGAGGTGGCGGCCGGGCGCTTCCGCGAAGACCTGTATGCGCGCATCAACCTCTGGAGCTACCAGCTGCCCGGCCTGGCCCAGCGCCCCGAGGACATCGAGCCCAACCTGGATCACCTGCTGGCCCGCACCGGCACGGAACTGGGCCGCACGGTGCGCCTCTCGGCCGAGGCGCGCACGGTCTACCTGCGCTATGCCCAGTCGCCCGATGCGCTGTGGAGCGGCAACTTCCGCGACCTATCGGCCAGCGCCACGCGCCTGGCCACCCTGGCCGACAGCGGCCGCATCGGCCTGCCCCTGGTGGAGGCCGAGATCGCGCGCCTGCAGTGGCTGTGGCAGCCGGCCAAGGATGCACGCGATGGCCTTTTGGGTGCCCGGGCTGCCGATGCCATCGATCTGCGCGTCCTGTTGGGCGAAGACGCCTTGGACGCGATGGACCTGTTCGACCAGTTGCAACTGGCCGCCGTGCTGCGCGTGTGCCGCCAGGCTCGCACCCTGTCCGAGGCGGGGCGCCAGCTGTTCCAGGCCTCGCGCGCGCAGCGCGCGGTGGTCAACGATGCCGACCGCCTGCGCAAATACCTGGCGCGCTTTGACCTTACATGGGAACGCGCCAGCTCCGGTGAACGATAATCCACCCTGTGAAGCGCGCCAGACCGCCGCTGGTGCAATCTGGGAAACCAGGCACTGGAGGAACGTCCGGACTGCACAGGACAGCGTAGCAGCTAACGGCTGCCCACCGTGAGGTGAGGATCAGAGCAACAGAGACGAGTTCGGACACGGGACCACCAGGGGTGTTCTGTGGGACGCCAGCGCAAGCTGGCTGCGGATGGCGCAAGCCAGACGGTTCCCGGCGCAAGCCGGGAAATCCCACAGCCACCTCGGGCGCGTTCCGCGCCCGAGGTGAAACGGGCAATCTCTACGCGCAGCAATACCAAGTAGGCCAACGTTGATGTGGTTCCGCAGAGTTGGCGGGTAGGTAGCATCGAGCCGGTGTGGCGACACCCGGCCCAGAGTAATGGCGGTCACGCCGCGGGCAACCGCGGTGCACAGAATCCGGCTTATCGGCGCGCTTCACACTTATCAATTCCATCGCCGGTCTCACCGGCGCATCCCGGCACCTCAGGCAGGCTTGGGGCAGTGCTGCGCGTGCCCTTGCTCCAGCTCCTTGGCGCGCTCCACGGTATCGGGGTGGCTGCTGAGCAGGGACCATACCGTGCCCAGCGCCTCCGAATCCTTCCTGGGTGCCGTTGTTTCGGCCGGGGCGCTGGCACCTTCCTTGGCTGCAGTGGCGGTTTTTTTCTTTTCTGCCTTCTCTTCGTCGTCCTCGTCCTTGGCAATCGCCAGCAGCAGCTTGCCCATGGGGGCCGTGGGCAGTTTGGCGTGGCCCATGAGGGCGATGGCAAAGCAGTCGGCTTCGCGCTCGTGGTTGCGGCTGTAGGCCAGGCCCGTGAGCACCGAGGCACCCGTGGCGACGATGCCCGACACATCGCCCAGCGCCAGGCCCATGCCCATCTGCAGCACGCCCTGCTGCACGATCATGCGCGTGGTGTGGCGCTGCGCCACATGGCCAATCTCGTGGGCCAGTACGCCGATCAGGGCATCGTCATCGAGCCCCTGCTTCTCGGCCGCCTTGGCCAGGCCATCGGTCATCACCACCGTGCCGCCAGGCAGGGCAAAGGCATTGGCCCCCATGCCTGAGCGGAACGACAGGGTGTAGGTCGGCCGATAACCCGGGTAGCGCTGCAGGCCGGTGGGCACCTGCTGCACCAGGGTGTCGAAGCGTGCCTGCAGCTGGGCCTGGCGTTCCTTGGACAGTTTGCTGGGCTTGAGCGTGCCCTTGTCCATCTGCGTGAGCACATTGCTGGCCACGCTGGCTTCCCAGGAGACGGGCACGAAGCGCGTGAGCTCGGTGGCGGCCCAGGGGGTGCCGTAGCGGTAGAACAGGGTCAGGCCGACGATGGCGACTGCGGTCACCCCCAGCAGCACCGGCCAGCGCGTCTGCATGCGCCCCGCCAGGCTGGGGCGTCCACCCGCAGCTGCCAGGGCCGCATGCCACTGGGCCACGGCATCGATTTCCAGGCTGCCATGGTCGCGCAGGTCCACGACCACGCGCTGCTGCGGGCGGCGCTCGCTCCAGGCCTCGGGCCAACCCACCTCGCCCGAGGTGAACACCGTCGGGGTCGCGCCGGGTTGTGACAGCGGGTGCAGGGCCAGCGATGGGCCCTTGGGCGTGGGCTGCAGGCCCACGAGCACCGGCTTGGCCTGGCTGCTCAGGCCGTCGAACCAGCGCCCGGGCACCAGCTTGCCGCCGGGTTCTGCCACAGGGGATGTCGCTGCGGCCATCAGCCGATCAGGTCGAGCCCGGCGGCATCGGCCAGCGCGTCTCCGATGCCCCCCTGCTGCTGCTGGCGCACCATGGCGCCGGTCACCTGGTCCACGCCACCCTTGACGTGCAGCGTGACGGATTCGGCCTTCATGCGGTACTCGCTCACCCGGGCGAACGGACGGTACAGGCCCAGCGTGAGCAGGGTCAGGAACAGGTTCTTGACGCGCAGGAGCACAAAGCTGTGCGTGCGCAAACCGCACTTGAAGCGCGCCACCTGGCTCAGGCCGATGTTGTCCCACATCAGCTGGAACATGCGCGCTTCGCGGTAGGCGCGTGCCGGCGCGGAAGTCAGCAGCAGCATGAAGATACCGCCGAAGATGCCCACGATGATGGCCACCATGATCAAGGCGAACGAGCGGGTTTTGGCATCGTCGATGAACAGGGCCATAGTCCCGCCGGCCAGCACGCCCAGCACCACCACAACACCCAGCACGAACAGCAGGAAAACGGCCACCGTGGCCAGCCAGACCTTGATGAAATCCATGTACACCGGCTTCCAGCGGCCGGCCTCGGCGCCCACCTGGGCGCGCAGCACCAGCAGGCTCTTGTAGTTGTATTCGAGGCGGATAACGCACATGATCGACAGCAGCAGGCCCATGGCCAGCAATCCCCAGATGCCGGCCGTCATGCTGGGCAGGCCGGGATCGCTGCTGTCTTCGGCTGCCAGCTCCTGCAGGGCGTTGGCCGACTCGGGGGCCAGGTACTGGATGCCGAAGAACACGCCGAACCACACCAGGGCAATGGCGAACACGGGCCAACTGGCTTTGTAGACTTCACCCCAGGAGGCCGTGAACTGCAGGCGCAGGCCACGCCAGCGCGTGGAACCCAGGCGAAAGCGCATGGCGCTGCCCCAGATGAAGGGCGAGAGAAGGGCGCCCACCAGCAGGAACACGCCGACCGCCGTGTCCTGCCCGGTGTTGACGGCGATCTGGTAGGCGATGGTGAGCATCACCAGGATGATGAAGCCCTTCACCATGCGGCTTTGCGGGGCCGTGAATTCGAGCGGGCTGCCGGCCACCAGGGTATGGCCATAGAAATACTGCGCAGTACGCCGCCGCGCCCAGGGGGTGTAGATGCCCAGGGTGAGGATGGTCAGCAGCACGTTGACGATCCAGACCCGGAAGTATTCGCCGCCGCTGCCGGTGAATTCGAGCGGATGCGCGTCGATCTCCTGTGCCGCGAAGCCCGAGACGGGCGCCGCTGCGGCCCCTGATTGCTGATGGTCCATGGACTCCCTCCTGTTATGGCGGGCAGTGTATCAGCGGCCTGTGGTGGATCGCCATCCCTCGAAATGGTGATTGCTCACCTTTTGATAGCTGACGAGTGCCGATCAGAATCGCTCCCAGGGCTGCAGGTAGCGCCACTGGCCCTCGGGCACCTTGGCCAGGGGCACGCGGCCGATGCGCAGGCGCTTGATGGCCACCACGCGCAGGCCCACGGCCTCACACATGGCCGGAATCTGCCCCGGGCGGATGCCCTTGAGCGCAAAGCGCAGCCGGGTCTCGTTCTGCCAGCTCACCTTGATGGGCGGCAGCGCGCGGCCGTTGAACGACAGGCCGTGGCACAGCCGCTGCAGCCCGTTGGGCGCGATCTCGCCGGCCACCTCCACGAGGCATTCCTGCTCCAGCGATTCGATGTCCTCGGCCAGCTTGCGTGCAATGCGCTTGTCCTGCGTGTAGACCACGAGGCCGCTGGCCTCGGTGGGCAGAGGGGTGAAGCATTCGAGCTGGCGGAAATGGCGCTGCAGCACGCGGATGCCCGAGGCGTCCTCGGGCAGGTGCGAGGCGAGGGACAGCAGAGTCACTGCGGGCGTCGCGCCCTGGCTGCGGCTCGCGTGGGCGGCGCCAGCCTGGCCCGGGGCACCCAGGCCCGCCTCGAAACCGGCGGGCTTGTGCAGCAGCAGGGTGACGGGGGTGAGCTCCAGCAGGCTCGCGTCCGGGTCCACGGCCACGCTCTGGTGCGGCGCCACGCGCGCGCCGGGCGCCTCGACCACGGCGCCCTCGACGCTCACGAAGCCGCCCTCGATGAATTGTTCGGCCGTGCTGCGCGAGCAGTTGAGCTGCTCGGCCACGCGCTTGGCCAGGCGCACATGGCCGGCTTCAGGATTTTTTTCAGTCATTACCGGGTTCCATGGCGCGGATGCGCTCTACGTGGGCGAGCAGCGAGCGCTGGGCGACGGGCCACATGCGCGGGGGCACATCGTCGTAGGCATGGCGCACCCAGTCGTCCATGCTGCCCTGGGGCAGGGCCTGCATGGCAGCCAGCACCTTGGCCTCGCGTGCCAGGCGGTGGGCCCTCAGGCGGGCGATCGCGCCGCGCGCTTCGCCCAGCACGTAGCCGTGCGCGGGCAGGATGAAGTGCACGCCATGCTGCTCGCAGGCGGCATCCAGCGCGTCCAGCGAATCGAGGTAGTCGGCCATGTTGCCGTCCGGCGGGTCGATCACCGTGGTGCTGCCGTTGAGGATGTGGTCGCCGCTGAACAGCAGGCCGTCTTCCTCGAGCAGCAGGCACAGGTGGTTGGCCGCATGGCCGGGGGTGTGGATCACCAGCAGGGTGTGGTGGGTGGTGGCATCGGCTGCCTCGGTGGACAGCACCAGGCGCTCGCCATGGGCCAGTTCGCGTTCGGGTGTGAAGGTGCTGGCCACGCGGGCCGTGGGGGCCGAGCGCAGGCCCAGGATGGGTGGGGCGCTCTGGCCGGCCCGCGCGCACAGGGCCTGCAGCGGAGCGGCTCCCGGGGAATGGTCGGGATGCGAATGCGTGCACACGATGGCGCGGATATCGCCACCGGCGGCGCGCCAGAGTTTTTCCAGGTGTTCCAGGTCGGCCGGGCCCGGGTCGATGGCGATGAAGCCCGTGGTCGGATCGCCCACCAGGTAGCTGTTGGTGCCTGGGCCGGTCATCACCCCCGAGTTGGGCGCCGTGAGGCGCTGCACATTCTTGAGCAAGGGCACGGGGTGGTCGGTCTGCCAGTCCAGCGGGTGCAATATCTGCCCGTCGGGGCAGACCAGCGCCAGCTCGCCGAATGGCATCTCGTCTTCCATGTAGCGCGACTCCTTGCCGGCCAGCAGGCCGGCGCGCGGGCAGCTCACCCACAGGGGCTGTTCGCCCGCGAGGGCGTCCAGCACGGCCTGGGTGTTCTTGAACTTGGCCAGCCGCTGCAGCGTGCGGATGGTCGGGAAGATCATGAAGAACTGGCCCGCCTCGTGCCGCGCCAGCGCATCGGCGGGGCGCACCCACACCGGCTCGAACTGCTCGGCCTCGTCGGCCACCGGGGTCTGGCCTTCGGGCATGCGCGCCGCCAAGAAGGGCACCTCGAAGCGGCGCGGCAGGTCGCGGTCGGCCGTCCAGTAGGCCAGCAGGTACACGCTGTCGGCCGCCAGGCGCAGGCCACGGGCCTCGCACTGCGCGGCAAACGGCGCGCTGCGGTCCAGCGCGGCAATGTCGGCGGCATCGGCCATGCGGCCGTCGGGGTGGCGCGCGAGCAGCACGCCCAGTTCCTCGAAGCTCTCGCGGATGGCGGCGATGGCCTGGGTCAGGTGCAGGTCGGTCTGGGCCGGGCGGCGGTCCGCCACCGGGTGCGACTGGGCGTCGAGCGCATCGATACCGCCGCCCGGGAAGACGTAGGCGCCCGGGGCAAAGCTCGCGTTGGGCGAGCGCCGCGTCATCAGCACCTCCAGCGTCCCGTCGCCCTCGGCATCGCGCAGCAGCAGCACGGTGGCGGCCAGGCGGGTGGGTACGGGTTCGCGGTGGGGGTGGAGTTGCTGGCTGAGGCGGGGCATGGGGCCATTATCGGGTGTTGCCCGGCCACCTGCCGGCCGCCCGCTGCTGGAACATGCGGGGCTTTGCCCTGGGGATCAATACCTGCCGGAGAGCAGGGCGCCTGCGTTGGGCACCCGGGTTTCGAGGCCCAGGCGCTTGAGCATGGCCCAGGTGGTGCACGCGGCAGCGGACACCACGGGGATGCCCAGCCGGTCCTGCGCTACCTGCACCGAGGCCAGCGAGGGCATCTGCACGCAAGCGGAGATCACCACCACGTCCACGCCGCGGGTGTCCAGGCGCTGCACGATCTGCGCCGGGGCGGCGGGGTCCTGTGCGCCCACCTCCAGGTTGTCCGCGATCTCCAGCGACAGGCTGTCGTGCACGGCAATACCCTCGTGCTCGATGTAGTCCACCACCAGCTGGGTGAGCGGCTTCATGTAGGGGGTGAGCACCGAGACCCTCTTGGCACCCATGGCCTTCAGGCCCTCGACCAGCGCGCCCGCGCTCGATACCACGGGCGCGGGCTTGCCGTTGGCCACGGTGATCTCGTGCAGCCGCTTTTCGGACGTGCGGTGGTAGCCCAGGCCCATGCTCATGATGGCCACCAGGCAGGCATAGCCCATCACGTCCATCTTCCCATCGGACAGTTCCAGCGCGCAGCGGTCGGAGTCGCGGTCCATGGCGGCCAGCTCTTCCTTGGTGACCTTCTGCATGCGCATGCGACTGGCATGGAAGCTGAAGCGCTCGGGCAGGATCTGCTCCCGGGCGCGCAGCATGGCGGGGATCTCGGTCTCCATGGTGGTGTTGGAGCTGGGCACGATCTGCCCGATGCGGTAGGTGCGTTGCATGGTGGTCTTTCAGGAAAAATGGCAAAGCGCTGCCTGCCCGGCGCTGGAGGCGCCGGGGACGGGATCACGCAGGGAGAAACCTTGGCGGGTCAGTCGGCCTTGATGCCCGCGCCCTTGATGGTCTTGGCCCAGTAGGCGGTTTCAGTTTTCACGAGATCGCCCAGCGCCTCGGGCGGCAGGTAGCGCAGCTCGATGCCGGCGGCGTCGGCGCGCTGGCGCGTCTCGGGCATCTCCAGCGCCTTCTTCACGTCGGCCGTGAGCTTGGTGACCACGGCGGGCGGCGTGGCCGCCGGGGCGAACAGGCCCACCCAGGCTTCGAGCTTGAAGTCGGGCATGCCGGACTCGGCCACCGTGGGCACGTTGGGCAAGCCGGGGTGGCGCTTGGTACCGGTCACGGCAAAGGCCTTGAGCTTGCCGCTGACCACATGCTGCATCACGGAGGGCGGGGTGGTGATGAAAACCTGCACCTGGCCGGCCAGCACGTCGGCCACGGCCGGGCCCGAACCGCGGTAGGGGATGTGGGTCATGAAGGTGCCGCTCTGCTGCTTGAAGATCTCGGTGCCGATGTGCGAGAGCGAGCCATTGCCCTGCGATGCGTAGTTCACCTTGCCCGGGTTGGCCTTGAGGTAGGCGATGAATTCCTTGAGGGTGTTGGCCGGCACCGAAGGGTGGGCCGCAATCACATTGGTGGCCACGGTGAGCAGGGCCACCGGGGTGAAGTCCTTGGCCTCCCAGGGCAGGTTCGGGGTGAGCGTCGGGTTGCCCACGTGGTAGGCCGAGTACGAGATCAGCAGGTTGTAGCCGTCGGCCTTGGCGCGGGCCACGGCGCCGTAGGCCACGTTGCCGCTGCCGCCGGCCTTGTTGTCGATCACCACGGGCTGGCCCAGCACGCGCGCCAGCGGCTCGTTGAGCAGCCGGGCCGAGGTGTCCACCACCCCGCCGGGCGGGTTGGGCACGGTGAGCGTGATGGCTTTGCTGGGGTAGTTGTCCTGCGCCGAGGCCAGGCCCGAAAGGGCCAGCGTGGCAGCCAGCAGGCTGTGCTTGATCGTCATGTTTGTCTCCACCTGGTGTTGTTGTCAGGGGGTATTGTGGAAACAAGCGAACCCGCAGTCCAATATATTGTTGGTCTTGATCAAGACTTTTGGGGTATCAATGGAACTGCGGCACCTGCGCTACTTCATCGCCCTGGCAGAAGAGCTGAGCTTCACGCACGCCGCGCAGCGCCTGCATGTCTCGCAGCCGCCGCTGAGCCTGCAGATCGCCCAGCTGGAGACCGAACTGGGCGCCCAGCTGTTCGTGCGCACCAGCCGGCGCGTGGAGCTGACGCTGGCCGGACAGGCCTACCTGGTCGATGCACGCGCCGTGCTGGAGCGGCTGGACACGGCGCGCCAGCGGGTGGCGGCCATCGGCCAGGGGCAGGCCGGGCGCATCGAGGTGGGGCTCTCGGGCTCGCACTTTCTGGGGCCGTTTCCTGCGGCGTTGGCGCGCTACCGGCAAAGCCACCCCGGCGTGGACGTGGTGCTGCACGAGATGCAGCCCTCGCTGCAGCAGGCGGCCCTGCGCGACAAGCGCATCGACGTGGGCATCTCGCGCACGGCGGTCAACGACGACCAGCTCGCCAGCACCCTGCTGTGGCCCGACCCCGTGGTCGCGGCCCTGCCGCCCGGCCACCCGCTGGCGGCCCGCAAGGCGCTGGCCTTAAGGGACCTGCGCAGCGAAGCCTTCGTGATGCTGCGCCGCGACTCGTCGGCCCATGCCGAGCACATGGTGCAGTGCTGCGTGCAGGCCGGCTTTGCGCCCCGGGTGGCGCAGACCACGGTGGAGCTGGCGGCCCTGCTGAGCCTGGTGGCTGCAGGGTTGGGCGTGGCCCTGGTGCCATCGTCGCTTGGCAACTTGTTCGGCGCCCGCGTGGTGCTCAAAACTCTAGGGGCCAAGGCGCCGCGTGCCGACGTGCATGCGCTGCAGCGGCGCGACGACCATCTGGGCGTGGTGCCGGCCTTCGTGCGCGTGGTGGCAGGCGTCTGAGGCAAGCTTTCCTTGCAGCGTCACGACGTCATGTGTCGCTTGCTCACAGGCCGAGAAAATTGGCGCTGCCCATGCCGGGACTGCCGCGCAAGGGCCGCCCCGCCGCGCTGGCAGTGTCCCCCTTCCCGAATTGCGCAGCAATTCGAGAGAAGGGGGAAGGCGCGAAGCGACTCAGGGGGATGTACCGAATCAATCCCAGGCGGGAGCCAGGCCGTCAGGATTCACGAGGCGGCCGCCGCGGTCCAGCGCGGCGATTTGCGCCATCTCGGCATCGGCGAGGCGCAACTGCTGTGCCAGGAGATTGCTGGCCAGGTTCTCGCGCCGGGTGGACGAGGGGATCACCGCGTAGCCCTGTTGCAGCGCCCAGGCCAGCGCCACCTGGGCCGTGGTGGAGCCGTGCGCGCGGGCAATGGCTTCGATCACCGGGTCGTTCAGCACCTTGCCGTAGGCCAGCGTCATGTACGAGGTGACGTGGATGCCCTGGCTGCGGGCGAAGTCGACCACGGCGCGGTTCTGCAGGTAGGGGTGCAGCTCGACCTGGTTGGTGGCGATGGCGCCTGCGCCCACGGCGGCAATGGCCTGCTGCAGCAGCGCCACGGTGAAGTTGGAGACGCCGATCTGCGCGGCCAGGCCCTGGGCCCTGGCTTCGGCCAGGGCGCCCATGAACTCGGTCACGGGGACGGCACCGCCGGGCGAGGGCCAGTGGATCAGCGCCAAGTCCACCTGCTCGGTGCGCAGCTTGGCGAGGCTGTCCTTGAGGCTGGGGATGAGCTTGTCCGCGGCCAGGTTCTCGGTCCAGACCTTGGTGGTGATGAACAGTTCGCCGCGCGGCACGCCGCTTTCGGCGATGGCCTGGCCGACGGCCGCCTCGTTGCCATAGATCTGGGCCGTGTCGACCAGGCGGTAGCCCAGGTCGAGAGCGTTGCGCACCGAGTCGATGGCGACCTGGTCCTGCAGGCGGAAGGTGCCCAGGCCGAATGCGGGAATGGAAGAAGAATGCATGGGAAAGCTCCGTGTCAAAGGGATTGGGAAAAAAAGGTTCAATGGCCCACGGGCACCGGTCCGCTGGCGCGCACCGGGATGCCGGCACGGCGGTCCAGTACGCCGCTGTAGTGCGCCAGGGCCAGGGAGCCCAGCACCACCACGGCGCCGATCCAGGGCGTGTGCATGAGGCCCAGGTGCGTCACGATCAGGCCACCGGCCCAGGCGGCGCCGGCAATGCCCAGGTTGAAGGCGGCGATGTTCAGGCCCGAGGCCACGTCCACCGCCTGGGGCGTGAAGCGCTCGGCCTGCTTGACCACGTAGACCTGCAGCCCGGGCACATTGCCGAAGGCCACGGCGCCCCAGAGCAGCACGGTCACCAGCGCCAGCCAGGGGTGCGGCGCGGTGAATTGCAACAGCAGCAGCACGGCGGCCAGCAGCGCGAACACGATGCGCAGCGCAGGGATCGGGCCCAGCCGGTCGGCCAGCCGGCCGCCCCAGATGTTGCCCACCGCGACCGACACGCCATACACCAGCATCACCCAGCCGACCGCGCCGGCGCTGAAGCCCGAGATGTCGGTGAGGATGGGCGCGAGGAAGGTGAAGGGGATGAAGCTGCCGCCGTAGCCGATGGCCGTCTTGGCATACACCAGCAGCAGGCGTGGCTCGGCCAGCACCCGGGCCTGCTGCAGCAGCGAGGCCGGAGGGGTGTGGGCGATGTTGCGTGGCACGAAGAGCGCGCTGCCGGTGAAGGCGACCACACCCAGCGCCGAGACGGCCAGGAAAGTCTCGCGCCAGCCGAAGTGCTGGCCGATGAAGGTGCCCAGCGGCACGCCGGTGACCAGGGCCACGGTGAGGCCGGTGAACATGGTGGCAATGGCGCTGGCGGCCTTCTCGCGCGGCACCAGCCCGGTGGCGATGGTCGAGCCGATCGAGAAGAAAACTCCGTGCGCCAGGCCGGTGAGGATGCGCGCGGCCACCAGCGATTCGTAGCTCGGTGCCTGCCAGGCGAGCAGGTTGCCGGCAGTGAACAGGGCCATCAGCGACAGCAGCAGCGCCTTGCGCGGCAGCTTGCCGGTGAGTGCGGTGAGCACCGGGGCGCCCACGGCGACCCCCAGCGCATACAGGCTCACCAGCAGGCCCGCCGAGGGGATGCTGATGGCCAGATCGACCGCCACGGTGGGCAGCAGGCCGACGATCACGAACTCGGTCGTGCCGATGGCAAAAGCGCTGAGCGTCAGCGCGAGCAAGGCAATGGGCATGGAAACACTCCTGTGGGAATGGACAGGAGTGTGGGTTTTTCAGTCGTGCAGAAAAAGACGGTTACGCTCGATAGATACTTGACTGTGAATCAACAATCGAGGCTGGAGAAATCCATGAAAACCACCCTGGAAGAGCTGCAGGCCTTTGTCGCCGTGGTCGATGGCGGGTCGATCACCGCTGCCGCCGACCAGCTGGGGCAGACGGTCTCGGGCATCAGCCGGGCCCTGGCGCGGCTGGAAAAGAAGCTCGAGACCACGCTGCTGCGCCGCACCACGCGGCGCATCGAGCTGACCGAGGAGGGGCAGGGCTTTTTGCAGCGCACGCGCGCCATCCTGGCGTCCATCGACGATGCCGAGGAGCACATGGCGGCGCGGCGTCAGCAGCCCGCTGGACGGCTGCGCGTGAATGCGGCCACGCCCTTCATGCTGCACGCCGTGGTGCCGCTGGTACCGGCGTTCCGCGCGGCCTACCCGCAGATCACGCTGGAGCTCAATACGGATGAGATGAACATCGACCTGCTGGAGCAGCGCACGGACGTGGCCATCCGCATCGGCCGGCTGCAGGACTCGACGCTGCATGCGCGGCCGCTGTGCACCAGCCGCCTGCGCGTGCTGGCCAGTCCCGGCTACCTGGCGCGCATGGGCAAGCCCAAGGGCGTCGCCGACCTGGCCGGCCACACGCTGCTGGGCTTCAACCAGCCCGAGTCACTCAACCGCTGGCCGCTGCGCGGCGTGCACGGGGATGAATGGCCCATCGTGCCCAGCCTCACCGCGTCGAGCGGCGAAACCCTGCGCCAGCTGGCGCTGCAGGACGTGGGGCTGGTGTGCCTGTCGGATTTCATGAGCGCGGGCGACCGCGAGGCCGGCCGCCTGGTGCAGGTGCTGGCGCGCGACACGGTGGACGTGCGCCAGCCCATCAACGCGGTCTACTACCGCAACACGCAGCTGGCCGTGCGCATTGCGTGCTTCCTGGATTTTCTCCAGGAAAGAATGGGCTGAGATCGACCGCTCAGCCGCGTGCGGGAATGTTCAGCCCTTTGGCCACGGCCGGGCGCGCCACGAAGGCGTCCAGCACGCGTTTGATTTCCTTGAACTGGTCGAACTCCACCAGTTCGCCCGCGCCATAGAAGCCCACCAGGTTGCGCACCCAGGGCAGGATGGCGATGTCGGCAATGGTGTAGGTGTCGCCCATCACCCACTGGCGGCCGGCCAGGCGCTGGTCCAGCACGCCCAGCAGGCGCTTGGACTCGGCCACGTAGCGGTCGCGCGGGCGCTTGTCCTCGAAGTCCTTGCCGGCGAACTTGTGGAAGAAGCCGAGCTGCCCGAACATCGGGCCCACGCCGCCCATCTGCCACATCACCCACTGCAGGGTTTCATAGCGGGCCGCTGCGTCCTGGGGCACCAGCCGGCCGGTCTTGTCGGCCAGGTAGACCAGGATGGCGCCGGACTCGAACAGCGCCAGCGGCTTGCCGCCCGGGCCATCGGGGTCGAGGATGGCGGGGATCTTGTTGTTGGGGTTGAGCGACAGGAACTCGGGCGAGGTCTGGTCGTTGGTCTCGAAACTCACCAGGTGCGGCTCGTAGGGCAGGCCCAGCTCTTCGAGCGCGATCGAGGCCTTCACGCCATTGGGCGTGGGCAGCGAGTACAGCTGGATGCGGTCCGGGTGCTGGGCGGGCCACTTGCGGGTGATGGGGAAAGCGGAAATGTCTGCCATGGGCTCCTCGTTCGTTGTGTCGCAAGAGAATGAAGCCGCTAGCCTAAACGCCTTGGCCGATCCGTGCCCGATGGGGGTATTGCCATTGCCACGGTCTCTGGCAGGGCCGGCCTTGCACCGACGATAATCCGGGCATGAAGATCCACTTCACCAAAATGCAGGGCGCGGGCAACGACTTCGTCGTGCTCGACGAGACCCGCGCGCGCCTGAATCTCACGGCCGGCCAGTACCGCTACCTGGCAGACCGCCATTTCGGCGTGGGCGCCGACCAGATCCTCACCGTGCGGCCCTCGCCCGCCGAGGGCATCGACTTCGAATATGTGATCCACAACGCCGATGGCGGCGAGGTGGGCCAGTGCGGCAACGGCTCGCGCTGCTTTGCACGCTACGTGCGCGACAAGGGCCTGACGGACAAGGACACGATCCGCGTGCAGACGCTCAGCGGCGTGCTCTCGCCCCAACTCAATGCCGACGGCCGGGTCACGGTGGACATGGGCGTGCCGGTGCTCGACGAGCCCCGCGTGCCCTTCGATGCCGCAGCCCTCACCCCCACGGTGCAGGGCAGGGGTCGTACCTGGCCACTGGCGTTCGACGTGCAGGGTGCGCCTGTCACCGTGCCGGTGGCCGTGGTCTCCATGGGCAACCCGCATGCCGTGCAGCTGGTGGACAACGTGGACACCGCGCCGGTGCTGTCGTGGGGCCCGTTGATCGAGAGCCACGCGCGCTTTCCGGAGCGCGTGAATGCCGGCTTCATGCAGATCGTGGACCGGGGCCATGTGCGCCTGCGCGTGTTCGAGCGCGGCACGGGCGAGACCCTGGCCTGTGGCTCGGGCGCCTGTGCGGCCGTGGCCGCCGGCATCCGCCTCGGGCTGCTCGACCAGGAGGTGCATGTGGACATGCACGGCGGGCGCCTGACCATCGCCTGGAGCGGGCAGGATTCCGACTCCCTTTTCATGACCGGCCCGGCCACCACCGTATTCGAAGGCCAGATCGACATTCCGGACGCAGCATGACCAACCCCAGCACCCACATCCCGCCCATCACCGAAGACGATATCGCCCGCTTCCTGGAGAACACGCCCGGCTTCTTCGAGCGCCACGCCGAAGTGCTGGCCAGCGTGCAGATCACCAGCCCCCATGGGACCCGCGCCGTGAGCCTGCAGGAGCGCCAGGCCGAGATGCTGCGCGAGAAGATCAAGGGCCTGGAGCACCGCGTGATGGACATGGTGCGCAACAGCGGCGAGAACACCGCCATTGCGGCCAAGGTGCACCAGTGGACCAGCGCGCTGCTGCAGGTCAAAGAGCCCTTTGACCTGCCCGAGGCGGTGGTGGAGGGTATCCGCACCCTGTTCGACGTGCCCCAGGCCACCGTGCGCGTCTGGGACGTGGCCGGCCCCTACGTGGACGCCGACTTCGCCCAGGGAGCGAGCGAGGACGCGCGGGCGTTTGCCTCGTCGCTGACCATGCCCTTCTGCGGCCCGAACCTGGGCTTCGAGCCTGCCGGCTGGCTCGAAACGTCCGACGGCGTGCAGGCCCAGTCCCTGGCCCTGCTGCCGCTGCGCCAGGGCGCGATCGACAGCGCCACCCCGGCCTTCGGCCTGCTGGTGCTGGGCTCGCACGACCCCCAGCGCTTCGATGCCACCATGGGCACGGACTTCCTCTCGCGCATTGCCGAGCTGGCCAGCTCGGCGCTGGTGCGCCTGCGCTGAGCTGTCAGGCGGACGGACGGCTGTGCACGTGACCTCCGCCGCATCCGCCACCCCTGGCGCCGGCACCCCGGCGACAGACCCGCAGGTGCTGCGCTACCTGGAGCACGTGCGCGTGGAAAAGCGCCTGGCCGCACGCACGCTTACGCTCTACACGCTGGACCTGGAAAAGCTGGCGCAGTTTGCGGCCGGCGTGGGCCTGCCCCTGCTGCAGCTGCAGACGGCGCACATCCGCCGCTTCGTCGCGCAGATGCACAGCGGCGGGCGCAGCGGGCGCGGCATTGCGCTCATCCTCTCGGGCTGGCGCGGCTTTTTCGTCTGGGCCGGGCGCCAGGGCCTGGTGCCGCACAACCCGGTGCAGGACGTGCGCGCGCCCAAGGCGCCCAAGCCCCTGCCCAAGGCCCTGGGTGTGGACGACGCCGTACGCCTGGCCGAATTCGACAACACCGGGGCCGACCCCTGGCTGGAGGCGCGCGACGCGGCCATGGTGGAGCTGCTCTACGGCTGCGGCCTGCGCGTGGGCGAACTCGCGGGGCTCGATGCCGTGGCCAGCGCCGACACCGAGCGCCAGGGCCGCGGCTGGATCGACCTGCAGGCCGGTGAGGCCCATGTCTTTGGCAAGGGCAGCAAGCGGCGCAGCGTGCCCGTCGGCAAGTCTGCCATCGAGGCGCTCCAGGCCTGGCTGGCGCTGCGCGCCGGGCCGTTCGGCGGCGAGGGCGCGGCGCGCCTGGATGCCGCGCTGTTCCTGGGCCAGCGCGGCGCGCGGCTCACGGCGCAGTCCATCTGGCTGCGGCTGCGCCAGCGCAGCCAGCAGGCGGGGCTGACCACGCCGGTGCACCCGCACATGCTGCGCCATTCGTTCGCCAGCCACCTGCTGCAGTCCAGCGGCGACCTGCGTGCCGTGCAGGAGCTGCTCGGCCACGCCAACATCACCACCACCCAGGTCTATACGCGCCTGGATTTCCAGCACCTGGCCAAGGTGTACGACGCGGCGCATCCGAGGGCGCGGCGCAAGCCTGGCTCCGAATAGTCCGAGGTCAGTTCGCTGTCACCGGCTGCGCGGCGATGAAGGCCGTCACTGCCGCCAGGTCCAGCGGCCGGGCAAAGTAGAAGCCCTGGCCCGTCACACAGCCCAGGCCCTGCAGCAGGTGGGCCTGCTCGGCGGTTTCGATGCCCTCGGCCGTGGTCTCCATGTGCAGCGCCTGCGCCAGTTCGATCACCGAATGCACGATGGCCTCCGACTCGGGGCTGCCCTCGATGGGGGCGATGAAGGAGCGGTCGATCTTGAGCCGATCGAACGGAAAGCTGCGCAGGTAGGCCAGCGAGGAGTAGCCTGTGCCGAAGTCGTCCAGCGCAATGCGCATGCCCGCGTGGCGCAGCCGGTGCAGCGTGGTCATCACGTCGTCCGTGTCCTGCAGGAAGACCGACTCCGTGATCTCCAGCTCCAGCCGCCCCGGCGGCAGGCCGCTGCGCTCCACCACGGCAAGTATCTTGTCGGCCAACAAGGCATCGTCGAACTGGCATACCGACAGGTTGACCGACATCACCAGGTCCCCCGGCAACTGGCGCGCGGCCTGGCAGGCGCGCTCGAGCACCCACAGGCCGATGTCGCGGATCAGGCCCGCTTCCTCGGCCACGGGGATGAACTCCACGGGCGACACGCTGCCAAAGCGAGCGCTGTTCCAGCGCAGCAGGGCCTCCAGTCCCGCGATGCGGCCCGAGGCCAGGTGCCATTGCGGCTGGAAGGCCAGGTGCAGCTCGCCCTGGGCCAATGCAGTGCGCAGGCCGTCCTCCAGGGCAATGCGCCGGTGGGCACGCTGGTCCATCTCGATGGAAAAGAACTGCACCTGCCCACGCCCGCGCTGCTTGGCCTCGTACAGCGCCAGGTCGGCATGGTGCAGCAGGGCGTCCACGTGGTTGCCGTCGTGCGGCAGGAAGGCGATGCCGATGCTCAGGTGCGGCGTGACGGCCAGACCCGAGAGGTCGCAGGGCTGCTCGATGGCGCGCACCAGGCGGTCGCAGAACACCTGCACCTCGGCGCGCGTGCTGGCGCCGTCCAGCAGGATGGCGAACTCGTCGCCGCCCAGGCGGGCCACCAGGTCGCGGCTGCGCACCTGCTGCGCCATGCGCTGCGCCACGGTCTTGAGCAGCAGGTCGCCGTTGCCGTGGCCGTAGGCGTCGTTGACCCGCTTGAAGTTGTCCATGTCCAGGCACAGCAGGGCTGCAGCACCAGCCCCTGCGCTGTCCAGCGCGCAATGCTGCTGCAGGCGGTGCTGGAAGTGGCGCCGGTTGGCCAGCCCGGTCAGCACGTCGAAATGCGCCAGGCGGTGCATCTCGTCCTCGGCATGCTTCTTGTGGGTGATGTCCACGCCCACGCCACGCCAGTCCTGCAGCGTCTGGTCCAGCCGCCAGATGGGCTTGGCCGTGAGCGCCCACCAGCGCAACTGGCCGCCGATCACCAGCGGAACCAGCAGATCGCGGAACGGCTGCGGTCCCTGCAGTGCGGCCTGCAATGCCTGCAGGTGGTTGCTTGGGTCCACGCCATGGCTTGCGCCCTGGTGGGTGCGGGCGATCAGCTCCACCAGGCCCAGGTCGGGATCGTCCTGGCGGCTGTAGCGCAGGGCCTGGTCCAGGCGGTTGGAGGAATGGCGCAGCGTGCCTTCGCTGGACACCTCCCAGAGGAAGTCGCTGGTGTTTTCCTCGAAATCGCGCAGCAGCAGGCCCACGATCTGCTGCTGGTGGGCGGCATCGGCCTCGGCCGCCAGGCGCGAGCCATAGGACCGCGCCATCACGCGCACCGAGGCGATCACCACCAGGCCATAGGTTACCAGCAGCACCAGCAGGGTCACCGTGCCCGGCTGGTCCATCGCCCTGAGCAGGCCCACGGCCGAACCGCCCGCGAGCAGCAGCACATAGCTCAGGGCGGCCTCGGGCACCGTCACCAGCGCGAAGCCGCCAGCGCAGATCATTCCGCAGCTGATTGCCAGGATCATCATCTGGTCCGGCGCCGGGGACGTGGCGAAGAGCGCCGCCGGTATGGCGCCCCACAGCAGCCCCAGCACGCCGGCGTGCTGGGCGGCGCGCCGGATGGCCTTGCGGGAGGCCAGCAGGCGCGGTGGGCGCTGGCGTGCGCGTTGCCAGGCGAGCAGCCCCTGCGCCGCCACGAACAGCAGGGCCAGCATCCAGGCCCAGAGCCAGGACGGCACCGTCGCCAGGCGCCAGGCAATGAAACACCCATTGAAGACGTTGACAGCCATGGCCAGCGGGGTCAGGCGCAGCATGGCCTGCAGTTGCTGGGCGCGAAAGCTCGCGGCCAGCGGTTCATCCGCCTCGTAAGGGGCCAGCCATTGCTGCACGCGCGCGGGCAGCAGCGATAGGGCGTGGGGTTCTGCCATGCAAGCGGGTTGGTTGGGGGCAGCGGCCGCCGGCACCGGGGGCTCGGCGGGCTGCGTCATCACACATCCAAGGGGTTGGCGGAACACACTTTCTTGCCAGGTCCATTGTGCACCGGTCCGGCAGGGCGTGCGCACGGGTAACACCTGAGGGCATGCCGCAAGGGAACCTTCGGCGCCGCCCGGGCTCCGATGGTTGCGGCAGCGCCATCGCGCTGGCGCGACCCAAGAACCACTGGAGAGGAGCAGAGCGATGGGACGCTGGATCAAGGCCAACAAGGGATTTCTCGTGCTGCTGATGTGCTTCGGCCTGTTCCGCACGGCGGTGGCGGACTGGAACCCCATTCCCTCGGGCTCCATGCGGCCCAACCTGGTCGAAGGCGATGTGGTGTTCGTCAACCGCCTGGCCTACAACGTGAAGATTCCGCTGACCGACGTGGTGCTGGCCCCGATGGGCGAGCCCAGGCGCGGCGACGTAGTGACCTTCTCGTCGCCGCTGGACGGCACGCGCCTCATCAAGCGCCTGGTGGCGGTGCCCGGCGATACGGTGGAGATGCGCGACGAAGTGCTCATCATCAACGGCGAAGCCGCCCACTACGACGCACCGCAGGCGTTGCAGGAGGCCGTCGGCCTGGGTCGCACCGTCGATGCCACGCGCATGACGGAGCAGGTGCAGGGCCACGAGCGCCGTGTGCAGTGGCTGCATGGCGTGACGGCGCGCAGCAGCTTCGCTCCGGTGACGGTTCCCGTGGGCGAATACCTGGTGCTGGGCGACAACCGGGACAACAGCGCCGATTCGCGCTACATCGGCCTGGTGCCGCGCCACCTGCTGATCGGCCGGGCGCTGGGCGTGCTGGTGTCGGCCGATACCGAGCGCTACTTTCTGCCGCGCTTCGAGCGCTTCGGCAAGGCGCTTTGACCCGCCACCGGATTGGAGGCCGCGGTCTGCGTTTCAGCCGCCGGCCAGGAGGGCGGGGTGGGCCTTGCGTCCTGGCAAGGCCAAAGCCGGGTAGTGCCTTCCTGGCAGCTTGAAGGCCGCCACTGTCTCCACCAGCCCATGGGCCTGGTGGCTCAAGCCGGCTGCGGCCGCGGCCATCTCTTCGACCAAGGCAGCGTTCTGTTGTGTACCCTGGTCCATCTGCGTCACGGCCTCGTTGATCTGGTCCACCCCTGTGCTTTGCTCGCTGCTGGCCGCATTGATTTCTCCCATGATCTGGGTCACCTGCCGGATGGAGTCGACCACCTGGTGCATCGTCTGGCCTGCACGGTCGACCAGTGCCGTTCCCGCTTCGACGCGCTCCACACTGGCGCCGATCAGGGTCCTGATTTCGTGCGCCGCCGCAGCAGCACGGCCCGCAAGGGTGCGCACCTCGGTGGCCACCACGGCAAAGCCCCGACCCTGATCGCCGGCGCGGGCCGCCTCCACCGCCGCGTTGAGTGCCAGGATATTGGTCTGGAAGGCAATCGAGTCAATCACGCCGATGATCTCGGTGATCTGCGCCGAGCTTTCGTGGATGCGCTTCATGGTATCGACCACCTCGGCCACCACGGCGCCCCCCTGCTGTGCCACCGTGGAGGCGCAGAGTGCCAATTCATTGGCCTGGCGGGCGCTGTCGGCGTTCTGGCGCACAGCGGAGTTCAACTGCTCCATGGATGCGGCCGTCTCTTCCAGGGCGCTGGCCTGTTCTTCCGTGCGCAGGGAAAGCTCGGTGTTGCCCTGGGCTATCTGCCCTGCGGCACTGGCAACGCTCTCAGAGCTTTGGTGTACCAGGGCGATCATGGTCACCAGGCTGTCCTGCATGCGTTTGAGCTGGGCCATCAGGCTGGTGGTGTCTCCCGTCTTGAGTGCGATGGACACCGTGAGGTCGCCGTGCGCCACTCTGTGCGCCAGATGGGCGGCGGTGCTCGGCTCGGCACCCAGCTGGTGGATGATGCTGCGTGTCACCACCGACCCGAACACCAGCGTAAAGGCCAGGCCCACGGCAAGCGCACTGGCGACAAAAAGCAGCGTCTCGCGGTAGGAGTCCACGGCGCGGTCGTATTCGGCGCGCGCGGTATCGAGTTGCACCTGCACCAGGCCTCCCAGCACATCCTGCAGCGGGTCCAGTGCGGGGTACATGTCCTTGGCGGCAAATGTGGTGAGGGCCGCCATGTCATTGCGCTGGAGATGGGTTTCCAGGGCTGCGACGGCAGCATCGGCACCCGGCTGCAGCTGTTGAAACTGTCCGACCAGGCGCGTTTCCTCGGGCACGAGGCTGGTTGCAAGGTAGGCGCCCCATTGGTCGCGGATGTCCTTTTTGGCCTTGCCGATGAAGTCGAGTCCCTGTCGGGCCGTCAGTGCCCCGTCACGCACCTTGTGTGCCGTATCCACGATGTTGACCGCGTAGGCGTCTGACACGATCTTGATCTGCTGGAGTGGAACCACGCGATCCTGGTAGACCGTGTTGAGGCCCGCATTGGATCGCTGCATTCCCATCAAGCCTGCAGCGCCGATCACCACGGTCAGCGCGCACAGCACCAAGAGCAGCAGTGACAGGCGGGTGGAAACTTTCAGCTGGTTGAAGTGCATGGCATCAGCTCGCTTGTTTGGAGTTCGTGGGTCTGCCCGGCGCATGCGGCACGAAAACGGATGTCGCGATGGCGCTGGCCGCCAGAAAATCCGATGGAAACGGCGGGGTTTTGTATCACTTAAATCCAGCCATGGCGAAATGAATTTGACACACTGGCCGGGCGGGGGCGCCTGTGGCCGCAGGGCTGCTTCCAGCGGCGGGTCGGGCTGCGCAGGAGGGAGCCGCCTCGTTCTCTGAAAGAATCGCCGGGCAACGCAAACCGCAGCGCCCAGCCGGCACAATCGAGGGCATGAAAACCCTTCGCCTTCGCCCTGGCAAGGAGCGCTCGCTCCTGCGCCGCCACCCCTGGATCTTCGAGTCGGCCATCGCCAAGGGCGGTGGCGACAGCGGCGAGACGGTGCGCGTCGAGTCGCACGAAGGCCAGTTCCTGGCCTGGGCCGCATTCAGCCCCAGTTCGCGCATCCGCGCACGGGTGTGGAGCTTCGACGAGGCGCAGCGCATCGACGAACCCTTCTTCATCGCCGCCTGCGCGCGCGCCATCATCGCCCGCGCCCGGTTCGACGTGCAAAGCGATGGCATCCGCCTGGTGCACGGCGAGTCCGACGGTCTGCCGGGCCTGATCGTGGACCGCTACGGCGACACCCTGGTGGCACAGTTCACCAGTGCCGGCACCGAGCGCTGGAAGAATGTGCTGGCCGACGCCCTGCTGCGCGAGACCGGCCTTGCCCGGCTGTACGAGCGCTCCGATGCGAGCGTGCGCGCCCTGGAGGGCCTGGAGCCCGCCACCGGCTGGCTGCGTGGCGGCCCGGTGGCCGGCGCAGAGGCGCCGCCCGTGGAGCTGACCATCCACGAACACCAGTGGCGGCTCACGCTCAACATTGCCGAAGGCCACAAGACCGGCTTCTACCTGGACCAGCGCGACAGCCGCAAGCGCTTTGCCGAATATGCGCGCCGCCTGGGCTTCCAGCATGTGCTCAACTGCTTTTGCTACACCGGCGGCTTCAGCGTCGCGGCGCTGGCCGGCATGCGTGCGGCCGAGGCGGCCGGCGGCCCGGGGGGCGGGCAGGTGACCTCGATCGATTCCTCGGGCCCGGCGCTGGAGCGGGCACGGGCCCACGTGGTGCTCAATGGCTTCGACGTGAACCGGGCGAGTTTTCTCGATGCGGACGTGAACGCCTCGCTGCGCCAGTTCCTCAAGGAGGGCCAGCGCTTCGACGCCATCGTCCTCGATCCGCCCAAGTTCGCGCCCACCGCAGCGCATGCCGAGCGCGCCGCGCGCGCCTACAAGGACATCAACCGCCTGGCGCTGCAGCTGCTCACGCCGGGCGGCGTGCTGTTCACCTTCTCCTGCTCGGGGGGCATCAGCGCCGACCTGTTCCACAAGATCGTGGCCTCGGCCGGGGCCGATGCCGGGGTGGACGGCTACATCGTCGAGCGCCTGGCGGGGGCTCCCGACCATCCGATGACGCTGGAGTTTCCCGAGGGCGAGTACCTCAAAGGGCTGGTGGTGATGCGCAAATCCTGACGCTCTGGGCCCCTGTGTTCGGGTGTTAACGCAACTTCCTTACATCAAGGGATGCGTTTTTGCTCCTGTATCCATAGCTGAAAAGTTATGACTGGTATTTGGTAAGGCGAAAAAAGTAGGTGCACTCAGCGGAGTGGGTTTCCGGTGTGGTCTTGATTTCGTGGCTAAACTTCCACAACTTGTCCCCCTGGCATCCGCATCCTTTTCTAGGCTTTTTCCATGTCCCTCATTCCTGCCACCATCCTCACCGGCTTCCTGGGCTCGGGCAAGACCACCTTGCTCAAGCGCCTGCTCAGCGAAGCCCACGGCCAGAAGATCGCCGTGATCGAAAACGAGTTCGGCGAAGAGAACATCGACAACGACATCCTGGTGACCGAGTCCAAGGAGCAGATCGTGCAGATGAGCAACGGCTGCATCTGCTGCACCATCCGCGAAGACCTGCGAGAGACGCTGCAGCTCCTGGCTGCCAAGAAGCGCAAGGGCCTGCTCGATTTTGACCGCATCGTGATCGAGACCACCGGCCTGGCCGACCCCGGCCCCGTGGCGCAGACCTTCTTCATGGACGAGGAGATCGCCGAAACCTACCTCATCGACTCCATCGTCACCCTGGTGGATGCCAAGCACGCGCCCCAGCAGCTCAACGACCGCCAGGAGGCGCGCCGCCAGGTGGGCTTTGCCGACCAGATCTTCCTGTCCAAGACCGACCTGGTGAGTGCCGAAGAGACCGATGCCCTGATCCACCGCTTGAAGCACATGAACCCGCGGGCGCCGATCAAGGCTGTGCACTTCGGTGAAGTGCCGCTCAAAGAGGTGCTGGACCTGCGCGGCTTCAACCTCAACGCCAAGCTCGACATCGACCCCGACTTCCTCAAGGAAGAGGGCGCCCACGACCACGATCACCACGACCATGGCCATGACCACCATGACCATGAACACGGCGAGCACTGCGACCACCCCTCCCACCAGCATGGCGGCCATGGCCACCACCATCACCACGATGACGACGTCAAGAGCTTTGTCTTTCGCTCGACGCGTCCGTTCGATCCGGCCAAGCTCGAGGACTTCCTGGGCGCCATCGTCAATATCTACGGCCCGCGCATGCTGCGCTACAAGGGCGTGCTGTACATGAAGGGTACCGAGCGCAAGGTGATCTTCCAGGGCGTGCACCAGCTCATGGGCAGCGACCTGGGGCCACAGTGGGCCGAAGGCGAGGAACGGCTGAGCAAGATGGTCTTCATCGGCATCGACCTGCCCAAGGACATCCTCCTGCAAGGGCTGGAACAGAGCCTGGCCTGACCGGCCGGAGTGGTGGGTGCGGGATTGTCAAAGACTGTCCCGGACCGCCGATTCCCCCGGATTGCCCTGTGGATGGGGTGATATGGGTGGCAAGATGTGTCGTATCTGCAACGTTTTCGTTTGCGTCAGCCCAGGTCGATACAATCGCGCCCCGGTAAAACCCCGGAAGGCTTGCCATCCACCCTTGGCTGCCAGCGCAGCCTGGGTCCGCCCGTACTGCGAGGAGACCAGGAAGTGAAAGCCGAAACCAGCAAATCCAAGGCAGCTGCGAAAGCAGCTCCGAACGCGGGTAAAAGCACTGCCGTACCAGTGGCAGCCAAAGCTGCTGCAAAGGCCTCTGCCAAGACTGCTCCCAAGGTGGTAGCCGCCCCGGCTCCTGTCGCCCCCGCCCCCGCCCCGCAGGCGGGATCCCATGTACCCGTGCGCACGACCCGGCCTTCTTCCCGATTGGCCCAATTGACCGTACCATCCATGGCACAGGCAACGGCTTCCACCGCTGCCAAAGCCAGCTACCAACAGACCATGCCCACGACCGCGCAAGTGCATCCCACTTTCACTGCTGCCAAAAAAGACCCCAAGCTGGCCAACAACTGGAAAGCCAAGACGGCCCAGGAGCTGACCGACGCGGAGGTCCTGGCCATGCCTGACAGCGAATACATGAACGACAAGCAGATGGCGTTCTTTCGCCTGAAGCTGGTCCAGCTCAAGCAGGACATCCACAACAGTGCCGGTGAAACCACCGAGCACCTGCGTGAAGACACCGTGGTGGTGCCGGACCCTGCCGACCGCGCCACCATCGAGGAAGAGCACGCCCTGGAGCTGCGCACGCGTGATCGCGAGCGCAAGTTGCTCAAGAAGATCGAGCAGTCCATCGCCCGCATCGACGCAGGCGACTATGGTTATTGCGACGAGACCGGCGAGCCCATCGGCGTCGGCCGCCTGATCGCCCGTCCCACGGCCACGCTGTCGCTCGAAGCACAGCAGCGCCGCGAACTCAAGCAGAAGATGTTTGGTGACTGAAGTCTGCCCGGCCTGAACACACTCCTGCGCACGCACCCTCTCTCGCCTATCCCATGAGCAAGGAAGAAACCACGCCCGGCGGCCTGCTGTCCAAAATGGTGCGGTTTGTGCGCAACCCGACGACGAACTGGACCGAGCTCGACTCGCTCCAGGAGGACCGGGAAAGCCAGTACAGCAAGCAGATGCTCAAGGAGATGATCGAGCGCAAGCGCCGCAACGATTTCGTGCGCCGCCGTGAGTTCGATCAGCTGCGCAAGCTGCGCCAGCGCGAGGTGCTGCAAGGCCAGCGCACCGAGGACCCTACCGCACGTCCTTCGTTCTTCCAGAGCAGCATGGCCTCGCCCGACGAGCGCGCGGTGACGCTCAAGAAGATCGACGAGATCGAAGCGCAGATGTCGCAGCAGTGGTGGAAGAGCAAGGCCAATGGCGACGCGCCCACCGTGCCGGCGGATTTCCGCGGGGAGGACGAGGCCGCGGCGCGCGCCTTCGCGCCCACGGCTCCCGTCAGCCTGGCAGCACCTATTGCCGCCGCACCGGCTGCGGTGAAGCCACTTTTTGACGACGACAGCATGGCGATCGGCCAGTTTGGCGGCTCAGATGCGACCATGCGGGGAGAGCAGCAGCCCACCGAACTGGCATCGTTTGACCCGAGTCCGGCACCAACGCCCGAAACCGCATCCGCACCGGAGGAATTCGTGCACGAACCCGACCTTGAAGAAGCCGCCATCCGCTTCGCCAACGGCGATCACGCGGGAGCGGAGTCCGGCTTGCTCGATGTGCTGGCACAGCACCAGCAGGACGACCCGGCACAGCAGCTGGAAATCTGGATGACGCTGTTCGACCTGTACCGCGCCACAGGCCAGCACGACCGCTTCGACACCCTGGCCATCGACTTTGCCGCCGGCTTCAGCCGCTCGGCCCCCCTGTGGTTCTCCATGCCCGAGCAGCTCGGCCTGGTGCAGGAACAGGAGCCCAAGGCGGGCATGGCCCGCCGCGATTTCAGCTGGAACGCGCCCGCGCGCCTCACGGTGTCGTCCGTGGCGGCGCTGCAGGCGTCCATCGAGCGCTCTGCCGCCCCCTGGACCCTGGCGTGGACACGCATCGCCGGCATCGACGATGCCGCCGTGCCCCTGCTGGCCGACCAGTTCACCAAATGGGCGGACCGGGCGGGGCAGTTCGTGTTCTCGGGTGTGGACCGGCTCACCACCCTGATGGAGATCATGACCCAGTCGGGCGATCGGGCCTCGGGCCCCGAGTGGTGGCGCCTGCGCATGGCCGCGCTGCGCCTGATGGGCCGGCCCGACGAGTTCGAACTGGTGGCGCTCGACTACTGCGTGACCTACGAGGTGTCGCCACCTTCCTGGGTGGCGCCCAAGATGGGCTACTCGGACGACGCCACCGCGGCCAGCAGCCAGGCGGCGGCGCCTGCCGAGCGCGACATGCTGGCGTCGGATTTCGGCTTTGATGCATCCGTCCCGGCCACGCTGGACACCACGCCTGTGGCGTCGCTCAGCGGCCACATCGATGGTGATGCGACCCCGCTGCTGGAGCCCTTCCAGGCGCTGATGCGCCCCGGGGTGCCACTGGTGGTGTCCTGCGACAAGCTGATCCGCGTCGATTTTGCCGCTGCCGGCTCGGTGCTCAACTGGGCCGCAGAGCAGCAGGGCCAGGGCCACGAGGTGCATTTCCACAACCTGCAGCGCCTGGTGGCCATCTTCTTCAACGTGATCGGCATCAACGAGCACGCCTGGGTCCTCCCCCGCAAGAACTGACGGACAGGCTGGGTGCCCGCGCGGGGCACGGGCCTTGCCCTGGCTTGAAAACGGCACCGGCGCCCGCATCTGCGGCAGCTATGGACTCCTCTCACAACCATCCGGTGTTTCACGGCACCACCATCCTGAGCGTGCGCCGCCAGACCCCTGCCGGCATGCAGGTCGCCATCGGCGGTGACGGCCAGGTCACCCTGGGCAACATCGTCGTCAAGGGCTCGGCGCGCAAGGTGCGCAAGCTCCACCATGGCAAGGTGCTGGCCGGCTTTGCCGGTGCCACGGCCGATGCGTTCACGCTGTTCGAGCGCTTCGAGGCCAAGCTCGACAAGCACCAGGGCCACCTGGTGCGCGCCGCGATCGAGCTGACCAAGGACTGGCGCACCGACCGCGTGCTGCGCCGCCTCGAAGCCATGCTGGCCGTGGCCGACCTGGAGGCCTCGCTCATCATCACCGGCAACGGCGACGTGCTGGAGCCCGAGCAGGGCATTGTGGCCATTGGCTCGGGCGGGGCCTATGCCCACTCGGCGGCCAAGGCGCTGCTCAACCACACCGACCTGCCGGCGCAGGAGATCGTCAAGAAATCCCTCGAAATCGCGGGTGAGCTGTGCATCTACACGAACATGCACCACACGATCGAAACGCTGTAAGCGCCTCGCCCGGCGTACTCGTCCCGGGCTTTCCCTTTCATGGTGCCGGCCGCAGTGTGCTGTGGCGGCCGGTCCCTCCCTTGCTACCAGGTGGATCCCCATGTCGTCCATGACCCCCCAAGAAATCGTCTCCGAACTCGACCACCACATCGTCGGCCAGGCCGGCGCCAAGCGCGCGGTGGCCATCGCGCTGCGCAACCGCTGGCGCCGCCAGCAGGTCGAGGGCACGCTGCGCCACGAGATCACCCCCAAGAACATCCTCATGATCGGCCCCACGGGCGTGGGCAAGACCGAGATCGCGCGGCGCCTGGCGCGCCTGGCCGATGCGCCCTTCATCAAGGTCGAGGCCACCAAGTTCACCGAGGTGGGCTATGTGGGCAAGGACGTGGATTCCATCATCCGCGACCTGGCCGAGATCGCCGTGAAGCAGACCCGCGATGCCGAAACCCGCAAGGTGCGCACCCGGGCCGAGGATGCCGCCGAAGAGCGCATCCTGGACGTGCTGATCCCGCCGGCCCGTTCGGCTGCCGGCGCGGAGCCTGCTGCCGCCACCGACAGCACCGCACGCCAGGTGTTCCGCAAGAAGCTGCGCGAGGGTTCGCTGGCCGACAAGGAGATCGAGATCGAGGTGGCCGAGAGCCGGGCGGCGCTCGAGATCATGGGCCCCTCGGGCATGGAGGAGATGACCGAGCAACTGCGCGGCATGTTCAGCCAGATGGGCCAGGACAAGCGGCGTACGCGCAAGCTCAAGATCGCCGAGGCACTCAAGCTGCTCATCGAGGAGGAGGCCGCCAAGCTCGTCAATGAGGAAGAGATCAAGACCCGCGCGATTGCCAATGCCGAGCAGAACGGCATTGTCTTCATCGACGAGATCGACAAGGTGGCCGCGCGCCAGGAAAGCAGCGGTGCCGATGTCTCGCGCCAGGGCGTGCAGCGCGACCTGCTGCCGCTGGTGGAGGGCACCACGGTGTCCACCAAGTACGGCATGGTCAAGACCGACCACATCCTGTTCATCGCCTCGGGGGCTTTCCACTTGGCCAAGCCCAGCGACCTGATACCCGAGCTGCAGGGCCGTTTTCCGATCCGGGTGGAACTGGGCTCGCTGTCGGTGCAGGATTTCGAGGCCATCCTCGTGCAGACCCATGCCTCCCTGGTCAAGCAGTACCAGGCGCTGCTGGCCACCGAGGGGGTCACGCTGGAGTTCGCGCCCGAGGGTGTCACGCGCCTGGCGCACATCGCGTTCGAGGTCAACGAGCGCACCGAGAACATCGGCGCCCGGCGCCTGTCCACGGTGATGGAGCGCTTGCTTGACGAAGTCAGTTTCGATGCAACGCGACTATCGGGTCAGACCGTTGTTATTGATGCCGCCTATGTGGATGCGCGGTTGCAAACCCTGAGTCAGAACGAGGATCTTTCGCGCTACATCCTGTGACCACGGGCGCTGCGTTGAGGTATCACTTGCACAGGTCTCCGTAAGTGGTTCTTTCTCAAGGACTTTTGCTTGTTTGGCTTCTTTGGAGTCGCGCCTAAGTCCTTGATTTCATTGCAAAAGTTTGTTGTGCACCCCCTTGCTCGGTGTGCTTTTCCTGCTACAGTGCAAAAAAGTGCAATTAAGTGGTGAAAAGTGCCCTCAGCGCCCGATTCCAGGGCCCGAGTGGATTCCAACCGAGTGGGAAATCTGTCCGTGTTCCAAGGTGCCTCGTCGCTGAGTCTCGATGCGAAGGGTCGGCTGTCCGTGCCGACCCGGCATCGTGACGTCCTCGCGGCGACGGCAGGCGGCCAGCTCACGATCACCAAGCACCCCCACGGCTGCCTCATGGTCTTCCCCCGCCCCGAGTGGGAGAAGTTCCGCGAACGCATTGCCGAGCTGCCCATGTCCGCCCAGTGGTGGAAGCGCATCTTCCTGGGCAATGCCCAGGACGTGGAGATGGATGGCACGGGCCGTGTGCTGGTGTCGCCCGAACTGCGCGAGGCCGCCGGCATCTCGCGCGAGACCATGCTGCTGGGCATGGGCAACCACTTCGAACTCTGGGACAAGGCTACCTATGACGAGCAGGAGGCCAAGGCCATGCAGGGCGAGATGCCGGACGTCTTCAAGGACTTCTCTTTCTAAGGGCGCGCGGTGACCGAGGCTTTGCAACACACGACCGTCCTGCTCGAAGAAGCGGTGGACGCGCTGCTCGGCGGCGCGGGCCCCGAGCCGTCCGGCACCTTTGTGGATGCCACCTTCGGGCGCGGGGGGCACTCGCGCAGGATCCTGCTGCGGCTGGGGCCACAGGGGCGTCTTGTGGCATTCGACAAGGACCCTGAAGCCATCGCCGAAGCAACGCGCATCACCGATGCGCGTTTTTCCATTCGGCATGAAGGATTTCGCCACCTCGGTGAGCTGCCCGCTGGCAGTGCCGCGGGTGTGCTGATGGACCTGGGCGTGAGCTCGCCCCAGATCGACAGCCCCGAGCGGGGTTTCAGTTTCCGTTTCGATGGGCCGCTGGACATGCGCATGGACACCACGCGCGGCGAAAGCGTGGCCCAGTGGTTGGCAACTGCCGAGGTTCAACAGATTGCGGAGGTGATACGTGACTACGGTGAAGAACGGTTTGCTGGCCCCATTGCAAAGGCGATTGTTGCGCGGCGCGAAGAGCGGGGGCCTGTTGCAACCACCGGTGAACTGGCCAGTCTCGTGGCTGGCACGGTCAAAACCCGCGAGCCGGGCCAGAACCCTGCAACGCGCACATTTCAGGCTCTTCGGATTTTCATCAACGCCGAGCTTGAAGAGCTGCAACAGGCGCTAGAGGCCAGCCTCACGGTGCTGCAGCCGGGCGGGCGCCTGGCCGTGATCAGCTTCCACTCGCTCGAGGACCGCATCGTCAAGCAGTTCATCGCCAAGCACTCCAAGGAGGTCTACGACCGCCGCGCGCCGTTCGCCGCACCCCAGGCGATGAAGCTGCTGGCACTGGACCGCGTCAAGCCCAGTGCTGCCGAGGTGGCTGGCAACCCCCGCTCGCGCAGCGCCATCATGCGCGTGGCCGAGCGCACGGAGGTGCCTGCATGACGCGGTTGAACCTGGTGCTGCTGCTGGCGGTACTGGCGAGTGCACTGTTCCTGGTGCACACCCAGTACCAGTCACGCCGCCTGTTCACCGAGCTCGACCGGGCCACGGCCGAGGCGCGCCGCCTGGAGACCGAGCACCAGCGCCTGCAGGTGGAAAAGCGCGCCCAGGCCACGCCGCTGCGCGTGGAAAAACTCGCGCGCGCACAGCTGCAGATGCGCACGGCCACGCCGGCCATCACCCAGTACGTGTCCGATCCGGCCGGTGTCACGGCCACCGCATCATCTTCGCAGGCCGCAGCGCCTGCCGCAGGAACGCAGCCATGAGCCGCAGCGTTCTGTACACCTCCAGCCCGCTGCTGGCCAGCAAGACGCCGGTCTGGCGCAGCAAGTTCATCGTGGCGATGATCGCGCTCGGCTTCCTCGGCCTGGGTGCGCGGGCGGCCTATGTGCAGGTGTTCGGCAACGCGTTCTTCCAGCGCCAGGGCGAGGTGCGCTTTGCACGCACCCTGGAGATGCCCGCCAACCGCGGCAAGATCCTTGACCGCAACGGCCTGATCCTGGCGTCCAGCGTGCCGGCCGCCAGCATCTGGGCCATCCCCGAGGATGTGGAGCAGGACCAGCCCGAGGTCAAGGCCAAGATGAAGCAGTTGGCCAAGCTCTTGGAGATGCCGCTGTCCGAACTCAATGCCAAGCTGGCCGATGAGGACAAGACCTTCGTCTGGATCAAGCGCCAGCTCGACTGGGACGTGGGCCAGCAGATTGCGGCGCTGGGCATCAAGGGCATCTACCAGCGCAAGGAATACAAGCGCCAGTACCCCGAAGGCGAGGCTGCGGCCCACGTGGTGGGTTTCACCAATGTCGAGGACCATGGCCAGGAAGGCATGGAACTGGCCTTCAACAAGGAGCTGGCCGGCAAGGCGGGCTCGCGCCGCGTGATCAAGGACCGCCTGGGCCGCGTGGTCGAGGGCGTGGGCGAGACCGTGCCGCCCGTGGACGGGCGTGACATGCAGCTGTCCATCGACAGCAAGGTGCAGTTCTTCGCCTACCAGAAGCTGCGCGACCAGGTCACGGCGCACAAGGCCAAGGCCGGCAGCGTGGTGGTGCTCGATGCGCACACCGGCGAGCTGCTGGCCTTGGCCAACTACCCGAGCTATGTGCCCGACAAGCGCCAGAACCTGACCGGCGAGCAGTTGCGCAACCGCGCGCTGACCGACGTGTTCGAGCCGGGCTCGACCATGAAGCCCTTCACCATCGGCCTGGCCCTGGAGAGCGGGCGCGTGCGCCCCGAGACGCCGGTGGACACGAACCCCGGGCGCATCACCATCACCGGTTCCACGATCTCGGACACGCACAACTACGGCCTGCTCACGGTCGAGGGCGTGATCCAGAAGTCGAGCAACGTGGGCACCACCAAGCTCGCCATGCAGATGCCAGCGCGCGAGATGTGGGAAACCTTTTCGGCCGCGGGCTTCGGCCAGAAGCCGCAGATCGGGTTCCCGGGCGTGGTGACCGGGCGGCTGCGCCCCTACAAGACCTGGCGCCCCGTGGAGCAGGCCACCATGTCCTATGGCTATGGCCTGTCGGCCAGCCTGTTCCAGATGGCGCGCTCGTACACCGTGTTCGCCAACGGCGGTCGCGTGATCCCGGCCACCATGCTCAAGACCCAGGAGCCGGCCCTCGGCGTGCCCGTGTTTTCCGAGCGCACGGCCGACCAGGTGCGCAAGATGCTGCAGATGGCCGCCGGCCCGGGTGGTACCGGCCAGAAGGCCCAGACCCTCGGTTACTCGGTGGGTGGCAAGTCCGGCACGGCGCGCAAGCAGGTGGGCAAGAACTACGCTTCGGGCAAGTACCGCGCCTGGTTCACCGGCATGGCCCCCATCGACAAGCCGCGCATCATCGTGGCGGTGATGATCGACGAGCCCAGCAACGGCGTGTTCTACGGCGGTGCCGTGGCCGCACCGGTGTTCAGCGAGGTGGTGCAGCAGACCCTGCGCATGATGGGCGTGCAGCCGGACATGGCCGTCAAGCCCCAGATCGTGGCCAACCCGGTGGAGGAGTCCCTGTGATGCAGGTGCTGACTTCCTCCCGCGACGCCGTGCAGTGGCTGCGCAGCCGTGTCACCGGCACGCTGCAGACCGACAGCCGGCTGGTGGCCCCGGGCGACGGCTTCATCGCCTGGCCGGGTGCCGCGACCGACGGGCGCGCCCATGTCGCCGACGCCCTGGTGCGCGGGGCCACGGCCTGCCTGGTGGAACAGGCTGGCGTGGAGGCGTTTGCGTTCGAGGGCGGGCATATCGCCGCACTGCCGGGCCTCAAGGCCTCCACAGGCCCGATCGCGGCCCAGTGGTTCGACCAGCCCACCGAGCGCCTGGACGTGCTCGCCGTAACCGGCACCAACGGCAAGACCAGTACCGCCTGGTGGCTGGCGGATGCACTGAACCTGCTGGCTGGTGCGGGCAGCGGCAAAGGCTGCGCCATCGTCGGCACCCTGGGCATGGGCCAGCCGCCTTCGCTCACCTATACCGGCATGACCACGCCCGACCCGGTGCGTCTGCAGCGCGCCTTCGCGCAGTTCGCGGACGAGGGCCTGTCTGCCTGCGCCATCGAGGCATCGTCCATCGGCATCGCCGAGCGGCGCCTCGACGGCACGCGCATCCGCACGGCGGTGTTCACCAATTTCACGCAGGACCACCTCGATTACCACGGCAGCATGGCCGGCTACTGGCTGGCCAAGCGCGAGCTGTTCGGCTGGGACGGCCTGCAGGCCGCCGTGGTCAACGTGGACGACCCGGCCGGCGCCCAGCTGCATGCCGAGCTGGCGGGCTCGGCGCTGGACCTGTGGAGCATTGCGCTCGACGCCGAGGAGGCCCGCCTGGCCGCCCGCGACGTGGCGCTGGGCGAGCAGGGTCTGCGCTTCACGGTGGTGGAAGGGGCCGAGCGGCACCTGCTGCAGACCCGCGTGATCGGCCAGTACAACATCCTGAACCTGCTGGGCGTGCTGGCCACGCTGCGCAGCCTGGGCGTGCCCCTGGCCGATGCGGTCGGTGCCTGCAGCCGCCTGCAGCCCGTGCCCGGGCGCATGCAGCGCCTGGCGGCTGCCGGGCAGCCGCTGGTGGCCGTGGACTATGCCCACACCCCCGATGCGCTGGACAAGGCGCTGCGCGCCCTGCGCCCCCTGGCGGCCGAGCGCGGCGGTCGGCTGTGGTGCGTGTTCGGCTGCGGCGGCGACCGCGATGCCGGCAAGCGCCCGCTGATGGGTGCCGTGGCGCAGCAACAGGCCGACCGCGTGCTCGTGACCAGCGACAACCCGCGCAGCGAAGACCCCGCCGTGATCATCCACCAGATCCTGCAAGGCACGATCGCCGGCGCCTCGGTGCAGCCCGAGCCCGACCGCGGCGCCGCCATCGCGGCCGCCATCGGCCAGGCCGATGCGCTGGACGTGGTGCTGATCGCCGGCAAGGGACACGAAGACACCCAGGAGACGGCCGGCGTGCGCCTGCCGTTCTCCGACATGGCCCACGCGCAAGCCGCGCTGCAGGCCCGAGGAGCCCGCACATGGGCATGACGATGATGAACCTGCGCCAGGCGCACGCCCTCATCCAGCAGCGCATCCCATCGGCGCGCCTGGTGGGTGATGGTGGCGTGGCCGTGCAGCGCGTGCACACCGATACCCGCAGCCTGCAGGCCGGCGACCTCTTCGTGGCGCTCAAGGGCGAGCGTTTCGATGCCAATGCCTTTCTGGACCAGGCCCGCACCGGTGGTGCTGCAGCTGCCATTGCGCACGGTGGCCTCGACGCGGCCGGTCTGCCCGGCATCGAGGTGCCCGACAGCTTGGCAGCGCTCGGTGCGCTGGCCACCGGCTGGCGTGCGCAACGGGCGTTGCCGTTGATCGGCGTGACCGGCAGCAACGGCAAGACCACGGTAACGCAGATGATCGCCTCGATCCTGCGCGCCTGGCAGGGCGATGCCGCCTTTGCCACAGAGGGCAATTTCAACAACGACATCGGCGTGCCGCTGATGCTGCTGCGCCTGCGCGAGGCGCACCGTGCTGCCGTGATCGAGATGGGCATGAACCACCCGGGCGAGATCGCCGTGCTGGCTGCCATGGCCCAGCCCACGGTGGCCCTGGTGAACAACGCGCAGCGCGAGCACATGGAGTTCATGCACACGGTGGAAGCCGTGGCGCGCGAGAACGGCTCGGTGTTCGCGGCGCTGCCCGCCGATGGTGTGGCCGTGTTCCCGGCCGGTGACGCCTTCACGCCCTTGTGGCGTGAACTGGCCGGGCCCCGCCGCTGCCTCGCGTTCGGCGAGGAGGGCGACGTGGCCTGCACCTCGGCTGAATGGACGCAGGGTGCCTGGGCCGTGCAGGTACGCACCCCCACCGGGCCACTGGCCTGCCGCCTGCAGATCGCCGGTCGCCACAATGTGACCAACGCCCTGGCCGCCACCGCCTGCGCCCTGGCTGCAGGCGCCCCGCTGGCCGCCATTGCCCAGGGGCTCGATGCGTTCGTGCCGGTCAAGGGCCGCTCGCGCGCCTTCAGCGTGCAGCACGCCGGGCGCGAGATCACCGTGGTGGACGACACCTACAACTCCAACCCCGATTCGCTCCAGGCCGCCATCCAGGTGCTGGCGGCCTTGCCCGGCCCGCACCTGCTGGTGGTGGGCGACATCGGCGAGGTCGGGGAGCAGGGGCCGCAGTTCCACGCCGAGGCAGGCACCCAGGCGCAGGAAGCGGGTATTGCCACGCTGTATGCGCTGGGCACGCTGTCGGCACACACGGCGCGGGCCCATGGCGCCGCCACGCATTTCGAGAGCATGGAGCAATTGCAGGCCGCGGTCTGCTCTGCACTGCCCAGCGTGAGCAGCGTGCTCGTCAAGGGTTCGCGCTTCATGAAGATGGAGCGGGTGGTACAGGCCATTGCGGCTGCCACCGCTGCGCAAGCAACACAACAAGAACAAGGAAAGTCCGAGGGAAGCCATGACGCAACGCACTGAACCGACGCACGCACGCCAGGCGTTGTGCCTCCAGCAGGGAGGTGCCGCATGCTGCTGATCCTGTCGCAATGGCTGCAGGGGCTGTCGCCCGAGCTCGGCTTCTTCCGCGTGTTCCAGTACCTCACCTTCCGCGCGGTGATGGCGGCGCTCACGGCACTGCTGATCGGCCTGCTGGCCGGCCCCAAGGTGATCCGTGTGCTCACCTCGCTCAAGATCGGCCAGCCCATCCGTGGCTACGCCATGCAGTCGCACCTGTCCAAGAGCGGCACGCCGACCATGGGGGGGGTGCTGATCCTGCTGTCGATCGCGATCTCCACCATCTTGTGGTTCGACCTGTCCAACCGCTTCGTGTGGATCGTGCTCATCGTCACCCTGGGCTTCGGCGCCATCGGCTGGGTCGATGACTGGCGCAAGGTGGTCAACAAGGACCCCGAGGGCATGCGCTCGCGCGAGAAGTATTTCTGGCAGTCCGTCATCGGCCTGATCGCGGCCGTCTACCTGGTGTTCAGCATTTCGGAAAGCTCCAACGCCAAGGTGTTCGAGCTGTTCCTGACCTGGGTGCAGTCGGGTTTCTCGCTGGACCTGCCGCCCAAGGCCGGCCTGCAGCTGCCCTTCTTCAAGGAGGTGAGCTACCCGCTCGGCGTGCTCGGCTTCGTGATCCTCACCTACCTGGTCATCGTGGGTTCGAGCAACGCCGTGAACCTGACCGACGGGCTCGACGGGCTGGCCATCATGCCGGTGGTGATGGTCGGCTCGGCCCTCGGTGTGTTCGCCTACGTCACCGGCAGCTCGGTCTATTCCAAGTACCTGTTCTTCCCGAACATCCCGGGGGCCGGCGAACTGCTGATCTTCTGCGCCGCCATGGCCGGCGCCGGCCTGGCCTTCCTGTGGTTCAACGCCCACCCCGCGCAGGTGTTCATGGGTGACGTGGGCGCGCTGGCGCTGGGCGCGGCCCTGGGCACCATCGCCGTCATCGTGCGCCAGGAGATCGTGCTGGCCATCATGGGCGGCATCTTCGTGGTCGAGGCCCTGTCGGTGATGCTGCAGGTGACCTGGTTCAAGTACACCAAGAAGCGCTATGGCGAGGGCCGCCGCCTGCTCAAGATGGCACCCCTGCACCACCACTTCGAGAAGAGCGGCTGGAAGGAAACCCAGGTGGTCGTGCGCTTCTGGATCATCACCATGCTGCTGTGCCTGATCGGCCTGTCCACGCTCAAGCTGCGCTGAACATGACGACCACGCCCCACGATCCCCACGCCCTCGGCTCCGAGCCAGGCGATCACCTGCCCGAGACGGCCGGGCGGGAGGAGGTGCGTGTGCCCGAGGCCGTGCACACCCCGAAGGCGACCGATCCGGATCCTGCAGAATCCGCCACGCCCGAGAGCGTTGCGGCCGAGCCCGAGGCCGGCGAGGAGACACCCGCCGACGATGGCGCGCAGGATACCGATGCCACGCAGGAGTCCGCATCGGAATCGGCTTCTCCGGAGCCCGCAGCCCCTGTCGCCGCGCCAGCGTCCCCGCCTGGCGATGGCTATGTGGCTCCAGCCATCTCCGCGGCCAAGGCGGCCGCCGATTTCGTGGCCCAGATCTTTGCCGAGGTGAACGCGCCCGACACGACCGAGCCCGCGCCGCCGCTGGCCGCGCCGACGGACGAGCCCGAGTGCGAGGCCGAGGCGGTGCAGCCCCAGGGCCGTCCGGGCGAGGGCATGCGACCCTACGAGGGCCGGCATTTCCTGGTGCTGGGCCTGGGCGCCTCGGGCCTGGCCATGGCGCGCTGGTGCGTGCGCTGCGGTGCCAGCGTCACGGTGGCCGACACGCGCGAGGCCCCGCCCCAGCTGGCGGTGCTGCAGCACGAGCTGCCCGGCGTGCGCTTTGTTTCCGGCCCCTTCGACGCCAGCCTGGTCGAAGGCGGTGCCGGTGTGCACGCCGTCTACCGCTCGCCCGGCCTGAGCCCGGCCACCGTGGCGCCGGTGTGGGCCGCGGCGCAGGCCATCGGCCTGGCCACCGGCGGCGAACTCGGCCTGTATGCCGCAGCGCTGCAGTACCTGCGCGCCTCGCACGGCTATGCGCCGGCCGTGCTGGCCATCACCGGCACCAATGGCAAGACCACCGTCACCTCGCTCACCGGGCAACTGGTGGAGCGCGCGGGCAAGAGCGTGGCCGTGGCCGGCAACATCGGCCCCACGCTGCTCGACACCCTGGCCGGGCACATCGACGCCGAGACCCTGCCCGAAGTCTGGGTGCTCGAACTCTCGAGCTTCCAGCTTGATGGCGCGACCGGTTTCGAGCCCACGGCGGCCACGGTGCTCAACATCACCCAGGACCACCTGGACTGGCATGGCGACATCGGTGCCTATGCAGCGGCCAAGGCGCGCATCTTCGGCGACACGGCCCTAATGGTGCTCAACCGCGAAGACCCCACGGTCATGGACATGCTGGGCACGGCGTCAGCCGCCACGGCGCAGGCAGCGCAACTGGCCTCCGGCAAGCCCGCCCCGACCTCGCGCAGCAAGCAGCCCGTGAAGGTGCCGCTGCGCGACCACCTGACCTTCGGCATCGACATGCCGCGGCGCCCTGGCGACTTCGGCATCGAGACCGTGGGCAGCATTCCCTGGCTGGTGCGCGCGCACGAAGCGGACGAAACCCGCAAGCGCAGCACCCGCCGCCGTGCGGCCCCTGCGTGGCAAGGCGGCGAAGCCGCCGCTGCGCCTGAAGACGAGGAAGATCTGCACATCCAGCGCCTGATGCCTGCCGACGCGTTGCGCATCCGCGGGCGCCACAACGCCTCCAACGCGCTCGCCGCCCTGGCCCTGGCGTCTTCGGCCGGCTGCACGCTGTCGGCCATGCTGTTCGGCCTGCGCGAGTACCGGGGCGAGCCGCACCGCGTGGAGCCCGTGGCCTTGATCGATGGCGTGGAATTCTTCGACGACAGCAAGGGCACCAACGTGGGCGCCACCGTGGCCGCCCTCAACGGCCTGGGGGCCGACCGGCGCATCGTGCTGATCCTGGGCGGCGATGGCAAGGGGCAGGACTTCGCGCCGCTGGCCACGCCCGTGGCGCGCTATGCGCGCGCCGTGGTGCTCATCGGGCGCGATGCGCCGCTGATCCGCACTGCGCTGCAGGAGAGCGGGGCCGCGCTGATCAATGCCGCCACGCTGCCCGAGGCCGTGCACCTGGCACGCGAGCGCGCGCGCTCGGGCGATGCCGTGCTGATGTCGCCTGCCTGCGCGAGCTTCGACATGTTCACCGGCTACGAACACCGCGCACGCGTGTTCTGCGACACCGTTCTGGCCATGGCACAGGACGCCGGCCAATCCCTGGAGGGTATGTGATGGCTGCCACCCCTGCCAACGCCCCCGCCAGCTTCGCTGAACGCCTGGCCGGCTGGCTCGGCCGCCTCACCGGCAAGGCCGGCGAGGTGCTGCCGGTGCGCGTGGGCGGCACCGAGTACCGCCAGTCCACCACCACGCCTGCCAGCGTGCTCGGCTTCGATCAGGCCCTGCTGTGGGTGGTGGTGGCGCTGCTGGCCTGGGGCCTGGTGATGGTGTATTCGGCCTCCATCGCCATGCCGGACAACCCGCGCTTTGCCAATTACGCGCCCACGCACTTCCTCACCCGCCACATGATGTACCTGGTGGTGGGTTTCGTCGCGGCGCTGCTGGCCTTCCAGGTCCCCATGAGGCTCTGGGAGCGCGCCGCGCCCTGGCTTTTCGTGGCTGCACTGCTGCTGCTGGTGGCGGTGCTGATCCCGGGTGTTGGCAAGGTGGTCAATGGCGCCCGGCGCTGGCTGTCGATCGGGCCGGTGAGCTTCCAGCCCTCCGAGGTCGCCAAGTTCGCCGTGCTCATCTACGCCGCCGACTACATGGTGCGCAAGATGGAGGTCAAGGAACGTTTCTTCCGCGCCGTGCTGCCCATGGGCACCGCTGTGGCCATCGTCGGCGTGCTGTTGCTCGCCGAGCCGGACATGGGTGCCTTCATGGTGGTGGCGGTGATCGCCATGGGCATCCTGTTCCTGGGCGGCGTCAATGCGCGCATGTTCTTCCTGATCGCGGGCGTGCTGGTGGGCGCATTCGCCCTGATGATCGCCAGCTCGCCCTGGCGGCGCGAGCGCGTGTTCGCCTACCTCAACCCCTTCAGCGAAGAGCATGCGATGGGCAAGGGCTACCAGCTGTCGCACTCGCTGATCGCCATCGGCCGCGGCGAGATCTTCGGCGTGGGCCTGGGTGGCAGCGTCGAAAAACTGCACTGGCTGCCCGAGGCGCACACCGACTTCCTGCTGGCCGTGATCGGCGAGGAGTTCGGCCTCCTGGGCGTGCTCGTGCTGATCGTGCTGTTCCTGTGGCTGACGCGCCGCATCATGCACATCGGCCGCCAGGCGATTGCCCTGGACCGCGTGTTTGCGGGCCTGGTCGCCCAGGGCGTGGCGATCTGGCTGGGTTTCCAGGCCTTCATCAACATGGGCGTGAACCTGGGCGCGCTGCCCACCAAGGGGCTCACCCTGCCGTTCATGAGCTTCGGCGGATCGGCCATTCTGATGAACCTGGTGGCGATTGCGGTGGTGCTGCGGGTGGACTATGAAAACAAACACATGATGAGGGGGGGGCGCGTATGACCGCCAAGACCGCCCTCATCATGGCCGGTGGCACCGGCGGCCACATCTTTCCCGGCCTGGCCGTGGCCGAGGAGCTGCGTGCGCGCGGCTGGCGCGTGCACTGGCTGGGCGCGCCCGGCAGCATGGAGTCGTGCATCGTGCCCGCGCAAGGCTTTGCGCTGGAGGCCATCGACTTCTCGGGCGTGCGCGGCAAGGGCCCGGTCACGCTGGCCCTGCTGCCGCTGCGCCTCTTGCGCGCCTTCTGGCAGGCGCTGCAGGTGGTGCGCCGCGTCAAGCCCGACGTGGTGGTGGGCCTGGGCGGCTACATCACCTTCCCGGGCGGCATGATGGGTGTGCTGTGCGGCAAGCCGCTGGTGCTGCACGAGCAGAATTCGGTGGCCGGCATGGCCAACAAGGTGCTGGCCGGCGTGGCCGACCGGGTGTTCACCGCCTTCCCCCATGCGTTCAGGAAGGGCCAGTGGGTGGGCAACCCGCTGCGTGCTCCGTTCACGCGCCAGCCCGATCCGGCCGAGCGATTTGCCGGCCGCAGCGGCCCGCTGCGCCTTTTGGTCGTCGGCGGCAGCCTGGGCGCACGCGCGCTCAACGAGATCGTGCCCCAGGCGCTGGCGCTGATCCCGGCCGGGCAACGCCCCGTGGTGCTGCACCAGAGCGGTGCCACCCAGATCGACGCGCTGCGCGCCAACTATGCCGCCGCCGGGGTCGAGGCCGAGCTGACCCCCTTCATCGACGACACCGCCACCGCGTTTGCGCAGGCCGATCTCATCGTCTGCCGCGCGGGCGCGAGCACCGTGACCGAAATCGCCGCCGTGGGCGCTGCCGCCCTGTTCGTGCCCTTCCCCTCGGCGGTGGACGACCACCAGACCACCAACGCCCGCTTCCTCGTGGACGCCGGGGGCGGCTGGCTGGTGCCGCAGCGCGAGCTCACGGCCCAGGGCTTGGCCGCGGTGCTGAGCAACACAGAGCGCCCGGAGCTGCTGCGCCGGGCCACAGAAGCCAAGAAGATGCAAAAAACCAACGCCACCCATGAGGTGGTGACTGCCTGCGAGGAGCTTGCAACACCATGAAGCACGCCATTCGCCACATCCATTTCGTAGGCCTCGGAGGCGCGGGCATGAGCGGCATCGCCGAGGTGCTGTTCAACCTGGGCTACCGCATCTCCGGTTCGGACCTGGCCGACAGCGCCACCTTGCGCCGCCTGCAGGGCCTGGGCATCAAGACCTGCCTGGGCCATGCGGCCGCGCACATCGACGGGGCCGATGCGGTGGTCACCTCCACTGCCGTCACGGCCGACAACCCCGAGGTATTGGCCGCGCGCGACAAGCGCATCCCCGTGGTGCCGCGTGCGCTGATGCTGGCCGAGCTGATGCGCCTCAAGCAGGGCATCGCCATTGCCGGCACGCATGGCAAGACCACCACCACCAGCCTGGTGACCAGCGTGCTGGCCGAGGCCGGCCTGGACCCCACCTTCGTGATCGGCGGGCGCCTGAACAGCGCGGGCGCCAACGCCAAGCTGGGCAGCGGCGACTACATCGTGGTCGAGGCCGACGAGTCGGACGCCTCGTTCCTGAACCTGCTGCCCGTGATGGCGGTGGTGACCAACATCGATGCCGACCACATGGAGACCTACGGGCACGACTTCGGCCGGCTCAAGGGCGCCTTCGTCGACTTCCTGCACCGCATGCCGTTCTACGGCACGGCCATCCTGTGCGTGGACAGCCCGGCGGTGCGCGACATCCTGCAGAGCGTGACCTGCCCGATCACCAGCTACGGCTTCTCCGAAGACGCCCAGGTGCGCGCCGTCAACGTGCGTGCCGAGGCCGGCCAGATGCGCTTCACGGTGCAGCGGCGCAACGGCGTCACCCTGCCCGACCTGGAGATCGTGCTCAACCTCGCGGGCGAGCACAACGTGCTCAACGCGCTCTCGGCGATTGCCGTGGCGGTGGAGCTGAACATCCCCGATGAGGCCGTGCAGCGTGCGCTGGCCGGCTTCAAGGGCGTGGGCCGGCGTTTCCAGAGCTATGGCGACCTGCCTGCGAAGGACGGCGGCCGCTTCACCGTCATCGACGACTACGGCCACCACCCGGTGGAAATGGCGGCGACGCTGGCCGCGGCGCGCGGCGCCTTCCCCGGGCGGCGCCTGGTACTGGCCTTCCAGCCGCACCGCTACAGCCGCACGCGCGACTGCTTCGAGGACTTTGTGAAGGTCATCGGCAACGCCGACGCGGTGCTGCTGACCGAGGTCTATGCCGCGGGCGAAGCCCCCGTGGTGGCGGCCGACGGCCGTTCGCTCGCGCGCGCACTGCGCGTGGCCGGGCGCGTGGAGCCAGTCTTCGTGGACGACGTGGCCGAGCTGCCCCAGGCCATTGCCGACAACGCGCGCGATGGCGATGTGGTGATGTGCATGGGCGCGGGCTCCATCGGGGCGGTGCCGGCCAAGGTGGTGGACCTGCTGCAAGGCAACGACGACAAGCAAACCAAGGACAAGGCGCTGGCGGGGAGCGCGACATGACGACGATGATGACGACGAAACTGGGTTCCAACGTGGATGTGAAGGCTCTGGGCAAGGTGGCCGTGCTGATGGGCGGCGCGTCCGCCGAGCGCGAGGTGTCGCTGATGTCCGGCACCGGCGTGCTGCAGGCGCTGCGCTCGCGCGGCGTGGATGCCCATGCCTTCGACCCCTCGCAGAACGAGCTGGGCGAGCTGCGCCGCGACGGCTATGCACGCTGCTTCATCGCACTGCACGGCCGCCATGGCGAGGACGGCACGGTGCAGGGCGCGCTGGAGCTGCTGCGCATTCCCTACACCGGCCCGGGCGTGATGGCTTCGAGCATCGCGGTGGACAAGATCATGACCAAGCGCATCTGGCGCGCCGAGGGCCTGCCCACGCCGGACTGGCGCCTGGTGGGCAGCGTGGCCGAGACCACCGACGCGCTGGCGGCCCTGGGCGCACCGATGATCGTCAAGCCATCGCGCGAGGGCTCCACCATCGGCTTGACCAAGGTCACTTCGCCCGAGCAATGTGCCCAGGCCTATGCACTGGCCTCGCGCTACGACCCCGAGGTACTGTGCGAGCAGTTCATCGAGGGCGAGGAAACCACCTGCCCGATCCTGGGAGAAGGCAACAGTGCCTATGCGCTGCCGGTGATCCGCATCGTCGCCCCCGAGGGCAACTACGACTACCAGAACAAGTACTTCACCGACGTCACGCAGTACCACTGCCCGAGCGGCCTGCCCGAGGCCGAGGAGCGCGAGATCCAGCGCCTGGTGGTGGCGGCCTTCCGCTCGCTGGGCTGCCGCGGCTGGGCGCGCGCGGACATCATGATCCGCGCCAGCGACCGCCAGCCCTTCCTGCTGGAGATCAACACCTCGCCGGGCATGACGGGCCACTCGCTCGTGCCCATGTCGGCGCGTGCCTCGGGCATCAGCTACGAAGACCTGTGCGTGGGGGTGCTGGCCAGCGCCACCATGGACACGCCCGCCGGCAGCACCCTGGGAACCTGATGAACAACGCGCTGCCCGCACCGCTGGACGTCAAGCTCATGAACATGACCGCATCGGTCCTGTTCGTGGGCTGCGCCATGCTCGTGCTGGCGGCGGGGGCCTGGTGGGTGCTGCGCTACCCGGGCTTTGCGATCGCGCGCATCGTCGTGCAGGGCGAGCTGGTGCACAACAACGCCGTCACCTTGCGCGCCAACGTGGCGCCGCACCTGGTGGGCAACTTCTTCACGGTGGACCTGCGCAAGGCGCGCGAGGCCTTCGAGCAGGTGCCCTGGGTGCGCAAGGCCTCGGTGCGGCGCGAATTCCCGGGCAGCCTGCACGTGGTGCTCGAAGAACACGACGCCGTGGCGTACTGGGGCCCCGATTCGGGGTCGGCCATGGTCAACACCCAGGGCGAGGTGTTCGAGGCCAATGTCGGCGATGTGGAACAGGACGGCCTGCCGCGTCTGCAGGGGCCGGGCGGCACCTCGGGCGAGGTGCTGCAGATGTACGGCCTGATGCAGCCGGTGTTCGAGCCGCTGGGCATGGACGTGGAAGAACTCGCGCTGACCGGCCGCGGTGGCTGGCGCGCCACGCTGGACACCGGGGCCGTGGTGGAACTCGGCGGCGGCACGCCGGCGGAGGTGGTGGCGCGCGCCAAGCGCTTTGCGCGCACGCTGACCCAGGTGGCGGCCCAGTACAAGCGCCGGGTGGATGCGCTCGAGTCGGCGGACCTGCGGCACACGGGGGGTTATGCCTTGCGGCTCAAGGGGGTGACCACCACGAGCCCGGAGGCGGCCGCGGGTGCCGCCACACGGAGGTAGCAGCATGCAGGCAAGGTACAGACGACGCGGCGGGCAGGGCAGAACAACGAAGGGCAGTGACTGAATATGGCAAGAGAATACAAAGACGTGGTGGTCGGCCTGGACATCGGCACGGCGAAGATCATGGCCGTGGTTGCCGAAGTCCTGCCCAATGGCGAACTCAAGCTCGCAGGATTGGGCGTGGCCCCGAGCAATGGCTTGAAGCGCGGCGTGGTGGTCAACATCGACGCCACGGTGCAGAGCATCCAGCAGGCGCTGAAAGAAGCCGAGCTGATGGCCGACTGCAAGATCCAGCGGGTGTACACCGGCATCACCGGCAGCCACATCCGTGGCCTCAACTCCAGCGGCATGGTGGCCGTGAAGGACAAGGAGGTCACCTCGGCCGACGTGGCGCGCGTGGTGGAGACGGCCAAGGCCATCAACATCTCGTCCGACCAGCGCCTGCTGCTGGTGGAGCCGCAGGAGTTCGTGATCGACGGGCAGGATGTCAAGGAGCCCATCGGCATGAGCGGCATCCGCCTGGAGGCCAAGATCCACATCGTGACCGGAGCGCAGAGCGCGGCCGAGAACATCATCAAGTGCGTGCGCCGCTGCGGACTGGAAGTCGAGCAGTTGCTGCTCAACCCGCTCGCATCGAGCCAGGCCGTGCTGACCGACGACGAGCGCGAACTCGGCGTGGTGGTGGTGGACATCGGTGCCGGCACGACCGACGTGGCCATCTTCACCGGCGGGGCCATCCGCCACACGGCCGTGATCCCGATCGCGGGCGATCTGATCACCAGCGACATTGCCATGGCCCTGCGCACGCCGACCAAGGACGCCGAGGACATCAAGGTCGAGAGCGGCTACGCCAAGCAGCTGCTGGCCGACCCCGAGAGCCAGGTCGAGGTGCCGGGCCTCGGTGACCGCAGCCCGCGCATGCTGAGCAAGCAGGCCCTGGCCGGAGTGATCGAGCCACGCGTGGAGGAGATCTTCTCGCTGGTGCAGCAGGTGATCCGCGAGTCGGGCTACGAGGAAGTACTGTCTTCGGGCATCGTGCTCACGGGCGGCAGTGCCGTCATGCCCGGCATGATCGAGCTCGGCGAGGACATCTTCCTCAAGCCCGTGCGCCGCGGCATCCCCAAGTATGCGAGCGCGCTGTCGGACATGGTGGCCCAGCCCCGGGCATCGACCGTGATGGGCCTGCTCGAGGAGGCGCGCCTGGCGCGCCTGCGTGGTTTCAAGGTGGCGCAGAAGAGCGGCTCCATGAAGACGGCGTTCGGCCGCTTCAAGGACTTCATCGTGGGGAACTTCTGATGCGCTACTTCCACCACCACAGTCCTGCCCGTGCCGGTCCCCGAATGCCCGGCGGGCGATGGCGATGTACAGGACCGCCATGCCGCTGCCCGCACCCAGAGACAGTTTTTCACATTTGGCCAATGCATACGAAGACAGAATCAGGAGTTCCAACATGACCATCGAAATGATCGAAGCCGAAACTTTCAACCAGGGCACCCAGATCAAGGTGATCGGCGTGGGCGGTGGCGGCAGCAATGCCGTCGAGCACATGATTGCCCGCAGCGTGCAGGGCGTGGAATTCGTCTGTGCCAACACCGACGCGCAGGCGCTCACCCGTAGCTCCGCGCACAGCGTGATCCAGCTCGGTGCCAGCGGCCTGGGTGCCGGCAGCAAGCCCGACAAGGGCCGTGATGCCGCCGAAGCGGCCGTGGAGGACATCCGCGCCGCCATCGATGGCGCGCACATGCTGTTCATCACCGCCGGCATGGGCGGCGGCACGGGTACGGGCGCCGCGCCGGTCATCGCGCGCATCGCCAAGGAGATGGGCATCCTCACCGTGGGCGTGGTCACCAAGCCTTTCGAGTGGGAAGGCGGGCGCCGCATGACCAACGCCGACAACGGCCTGGCCGAGCTCGAAGCCAATGTCGATTCGCTGATCGTCGTGCTCAACGAGAAGCTGCTCGAAGTGCTGGGCGATGACATCACTCAGGACGAGGCCTTCGCGCATGCCAACGATGTGCTCAAGAACGCCGTGGGCGGCATTGCCGAGATCATCAACGAGTACGGCCAGGTGAACGTCGACTTCGAAGACGTGCGCACCGTGATGGGCGAGCCCGGCAAGGCCATGATGGGCACGGCCACGGCCAGCGGCCCCGACCGCGCCCGCATCGCAGCCGAGCAGGCCATCGCCTGCCCGCTGCTCGAAGGCATCGACCTGTCGGGCGCCAAGGGCGTGCTGGTGCTGGTCACGGCCAGCAAGGGCAGCCTGAAGCTGTCCGAGTCGCGCCTGGCGATGAACACCATCAACGCCTACGCCTCCAAGGATGCGCACGTGATCTTCGGTGCCGCCTACGACGACACCCTGGGCGACGAGATCCGCGTGACCGTGGTCGCCACCGGCCTGTCGCGCCACAACGCCCGCCGCCAGCCGATCTCGGTGGTGCAGGGCGGCCTGCGCACCGGTACTGACAACATGGCTTACCAGATCCCCGTGGCCGGTGCCGCGGGTGTGATGGGCAACGCCATGGGCGCGGTTCCTGGCCAGACCGGCCATGGCGGCGGCAGCTCGCAGGCCGACTACGGCAGCATGTCGGTGCCCAGCGTCTGGCGCACCAACCGCACGCAGGCCGCCGCCCGCGTGGACGCGCTGTCCTCGGGCGGCATGGACGACCTCGAGATCCCCGCCTTCCTGCGCAAGCAGGCAGATTGATTGCGTGGGTGAAGGGGCCGACTGGCGGCCCCGCGTCCTTCCCAAGGGCCCTTCGGGCCCTTTTTTCATGGGCTCTTGGGCCATGGTCCTATTGCAAGCGGGGTCGGGCCTGGCCTTTTACAATCGGAGCATGCTCCAGCAACGCACCCTCAAGACCTTGACCCGCGCCGTCGGCGTGGGGCTGCACAGCGGCCAGCGGGTCGAGCTGACCCTGCGGCCGGCCCAGCCGGACACCGGCATCGTGTTCCGCCGGGTGGACCTGCCGCAGCCGGTGGACATTCCGATCCGGGCTGATGCGGTGACGGACACGCGCCTGGCGTCGACCATCGGCGTCGGCAGCGCCAAGGTGCATACCGTGGAGCACCTGATGTCGGCCTGCGCGGGCCTGGGGCTGGACAACCTCTATGTGGACATCACGGCCGAAGAGGTGCCCATCCTGGATGGGTCCTCGTCGTCCTTCGTGTTCCTGCTGCAGAGTGCGGGCATCGAGCTGCAGAACGCGCCCAAGCGCTTCATCCGCATCAAGCGGCCCGTGGAGGTGCGCGAGGGCAGCGGCGCCCAGGCCAAGTGGGCGCGCCTCGTGCCCTACCATGGCTACAAGCTGAGCTTCGAGATCGATTTCGACCACCCGGCGGTGGATTCCACCGGCCAGCGTGTGGAGTTCGACCTGGGGTCGGGCAACTACAGCCGCGACATCGCGCGCGCGCGCACCTTCGGCTTCACGCGCGACGTGGAGATGATGCGCTCCAACGGTCTGGCCCTGGGCGGCGGGCTGGACAACGCCATCGTGATGGACGACTACAAGGTGCTCAACAGCGACGGCTTGCGCTACGACGACGAATTCGTCAAGCACAAGATCCTCGATGCCATGGGCGACCTGTACATCATCGGCCGGCCCCTGCTGGCCGCCTACAGCGCCTTCCGCTCGGGCCATGCGATGAACAACCTGCTGCTGCGCGAGCTGCTGTCGCAGCCCGATGCCTGGGAAGAGGTCACCTTCGAGGACGAGCGCCAGGCACCGCAGGGCTTTGCACGGCCCGCGCGCGCCTGGTAGGCGCGCCCCCATGCTGCTCTTTCGCTGGATGGTCATGGCGCTGCTGCTGGCAGCGGCGGTGTCCTTCGCCTTCTATGCGGGCACGGGCCAGGCGCACTACAAGCGCTGGGGCCTGGTGGTCCTCAAATGGACCGTCATTGCCGCCGTGTTCTTCTTCGCCGTGGTGATCATCGGACGCATCTGAAACCCTGTTGCAGGCCGGTGTCGATATACTGGCGCCTGCTCCGGGGTGTGCGAAAGCGCTGAGATGCAAAGGGCCTGATGGTTGATCCATCAGGCGGCCTGCGAACCCGACGAACTTGATCCGGTTCATACCGGCGGAAGAAGAGCCGACCTTCATGCCTGCGCGCGCACGCCTTTTTTGGGGAGTGCCACTGCGGGGCATGCCGTCCATGCGCCAGCACTGGCGCGTGCGCGGGGCGCCAGGTCCATTCCGGAGCAAATATTCCTTTGCCACCGGAACCTGGAGACCCGCCCCATGAATGCACCCGATCCCCTTGCCCGCGAAAAATTCGCCGAGCTGCTGGCCGCCGCGCGCGAACCCTTCCCGGCCTCGCACAAGGCCTACCTGCCTGGCCACCTGCACACCGACCTGCGCGTGCCCGTGCGCGACATCGCGCTGACCAATGGCGAGCAGGTCAGTGTCTACGACACCTCGGGGCCCTACACCGATCCCGGTGCCGTGATCGACGTGCGCCGCGGCCTGGCCAGCGTGCGCGGCGGCTGGATCGCCGGCCGGGGCGACACCGAGGCTTACGAGGGCCGCGCGCCCCTGGCTCTGGACGACGGCCAAAAGAGCGAGGATGCCGTGCGCCTGGCCCAGCTGCGCGCCGAGGCGGCCGCCCTGCAGCGCAAGCCGCTGCGCGCACGCAGCGGCGCCAACGTGACGCAGATGCACTACGCCAGGAAAGGCATCGTCACGCCCGAGATGGAGTATGTGGCCATCCGTGAGAACGGCAAGCGCGAATGGATGGCACAGTACCAGGCAGACACCGGCCGCGAGCGCCGCCTGGCCGGCAACCCCATGGGGGCGAGCATTCCGCGGATCATCACGCCCGAGTTCGTGCGCGACGAAGTGGCGCGCGGGCGCGCCATCATCCCGGCCAACATCAACCACCCCGAGGTGGAACCCATGGCCATCGGGCGCAACTTCCTCGTGAAGATCAACGCCAACATCGGCAACTCGGCCGTCACCTCCAGCATCGAGGAAGAGGTCGAAAAGCTGGTCTGGGCCATCCGCTGGGGGGCCGACAACGTGATGGACCTGTCCACCGGCAAGAACATCCACACCACGCGCGACTGGATCGTGCGCAACAGCCCGGTGCCCATCGGCACCGTGCCCATCTACCAGGCCCTGGAGAAGGTCGGCGGTGTGGCCGAGGATCTGACCTGGGCGATCTTCCGTGACACGCTGGTCGAGCAGGCCGAGCAGGGCGTGGACTACTTCACCATCCACGCCGGGGTTCGCCTGGCCTACATCCACCTCACGGCGGCGCGGCGCACGGGCATCGTCTCGCGCGGCGGCTCCATCATGGCCAAGTGGTGCATGGCCCACCACCGCGAGAGCTTCCTGTACGAGCACTTCGAGGACATCTGCGACATCATGAAGGCCTATGACGTGTCCTTCAGCCTGGGCGATGGCCTGCGCCCCGGCTGCGCTTCGGACGCCAACGACGAGGCGCAGTTCGCCGAACTGCACACCCTGGGCGAGTTGACCCAGGTGGCCTGGAAGCACGACGTGCAGACCATGATCGAAGGCCCCGGCCACGTGCCCATGCACATGATCCAGGCCAACATGACCGAGCAGCTCCGAACCTGCCACGAGGCGCCTTTCTACACCCTGGGCCCGCTGACCATCGACATCGCGCCGGGCTACGACCACATCGCCTCGGCCATCGGCGCGGCCATGATCGGCTGGATGGGCACGGCCATGCTGTGCTATGTGACGCCCAAGGAGCACCTGGGACTGCCCGACCGCGACGATGTCAAGCAGGGCATCATTGCCTACAAGATCGCCGCGCATGCGGCCGACGTGGCCAAGGGGCACCCGGGTGCCCGGGCGCGTGATGACGCGTTGAGCCAGGCGCGCTTCGACTTCCGCTGGCAGGACCAGTTCAACCTTGGCCTGGACCCCGAGACGGCCCAGGAGTACCACGACGAGACCCTGCCCAAGGACAGTGCCAAGGTGGCGCATTTCTGCTCCATGTGCGGGCCCAAGTTCTGCTCCATGAAGATCACCCAGGAAGTGCGCGAGTTCGCGGCCCAGAAGGGCGTTGCGGAGGGGCAGGCCCTGACAGCCGGCATGCAGGACAAGGCGGCGGAGTTCCAGCGCACCGGGGGCCAACTGTACGTGCCCCTCACGCCGGTGCGATAAGCACGGCTACTGCCCCCGCAGTTCCGCTGTTGGGAATGGCAGGGCGGTAAATACCCTCTGCGGCATAGCCTGTGGGCGCGCATACAGTCGCGCCCACACCGGCGCCATAGGGATAACTGGTCCTGTGGCACCAAAGTTGCTATGCTGTAGTTGTCAATAAATGTAAGGAAGAGCGATGAACCTGCTCAGCCGTCTTTCCATCCGTGCGCGTCTTTATTTCGGCACGATCTTTTCGCTGGTTCTGCTCGTCGTGATCGGTGCCATGGGCTATCTGGCCCTGGAGCGCACCCGCAGTACCCTGGACCAGCTGTTCTCCCAGCGGGTGCAGACATTGACCGATGTGGCCGAGCTGCGCACCACCCTGGGGGACCTGCGCCGCCTCGAAAAAGACATCATCATCAGCTTCAACAACTCCGTCGAAGTCGCAGCCCTGCGCGAGGGCTGGAAGAAATCGCTGACCGCGCTCAACAAGGGCATGGCCGACGTGCGCCAGGTGCAGTCGGGCGACGCGGCCTTCGTGGCGGCCATCGACAAGTCGCTGGCCGAGGTCAAGGAGTACGAGGCCGGCATCTCGCCCGTGTTCGAGCAGATCGAGCGTGCCCAGATCGATGGCGCCGTGGGCGGTGCCTACGCCGACCGCCTCAAGAAGCACATGGAGGCCACGGACAAGCTGCTGTCTGATCTTTCCGTGACCGCACGCACCAAGATGGACGAGGCGCGCGAAGGCGTCAACACCCTGACCACCACCATGTCCGGCTTGATCGGCATCGTGCTGGTGCTGGCACTGGCCGTGCTGATTCCGCTGACCTTCTTCAGCGTGCGCTCGATCACCCGCTCGATCTCGCAGGCCAGCGCCCTGGCCGAGCGCATCGCCGGCGGCGACCTGTCGCGCGATGTGGAGGTGACCTCGCAGGACGAGGTGGGCCAGCTCGTGGCTTCCATGGCGCGCATGCAGGATGCCCTGCGTGGCCTGGTGCAGCAGGTGCAGGAGGCGGCCGGCAACATCTCCACGGCCAGCACCGAGATTGCGTCGGGCAACCACGACCTGAGCCACCGCACCGAGCAGACTGCAGCCAACCTCGAAGAGGCCGCCTCGTCGATGGAACTGCTCACCAGCACCATCGGCCAGAGCGCCCAGTCCTCGCGCCAGGCCAGCGATTTCGCCTCCTCGGCCGCCGAAGTGGCCGGACGTGGCGGCGTGGTGGTCTCGCAGGTGGTGACCACCATGGACCAGATCACCACCAGCTCGCGCAAGATCGCCGACATCACCGGCGTGATCGACGGCATCGCCTTCCAGACCAACATCCTGGCGCTCAATGCGGCGGTGGAAGCCGCGCGCGCTGGCGAGCAGGGCCGGGGCTTTGCCGTGGTGGCCAGCGAGGTGCGCAACCTGGCCCAGCGCTCGGCTGCCGCCGCCAAGGAGATCAAGGGCCTGATCGGTTCCTCGGTGGAGCGCGTGGAAGACGGCTCGCGCCTGGTGAGCCAGGCCGGCGCCACCATGAACGAGATCGTGGGCAGCGTGCGCCGGGTGTCGGACATCATCAGCGAGATCACGGCCTCGTCGGCCGAGCAGCGCGACAACGTGGGCCACATCAGCCAGTCGGTCAGCCAGCTGGACAACATGACGCAGCAGAACGCTGCGCTGGTCGAGCAGTCCACCGCGGCATCGGAATCCTTGCGCGAACAGGCCCTGCAGCTGACCCAGGCCGTGAGCCAGTTCAAGCTGCAGCCCGGTGCTGGGACCCGAGCGGTGGGCACTGCGGGAATGGGTGGCGATAGCGCTGCACCGCCGCGCGGCATTCCAGCCCCGGCGCATACACCCCTGCCACTGATGAAGAAGGTCGCCAGCAGCGGCCGCCCGGCGCTGCAGATCCGCTGACCCCTCCAGCCGCTGATCCCAAGCAAAAGGGCCGCATCAGCGGCCCTTTTTGCATGCATCCGTCGCCGGTTGCGTCAGTCGCGGGTCACCCGCACGACTTCCTCACGGCTGGTGACGCCGGCCGCGATCAGGCGCTCGCCGTCCTCGCGCATCAGCGCCATGCCTCCTGCGAGTGCCGCCGTGCGGATGTCCGCCTCGGAGGCTTGGTTGTGGATCTGCGCGCGGATGGCGTCGTTGGTCACCAGCAGCTCGAACAGGCCGGTGCGGCCCGTATAGCCGGTCTGGCCGCAGTGCTCGCAGCCGGCACCCTGGCAGTGGCTGCAGTACTTGCGCACCAGCCGCTGGGCCAACACGCCGAGCAATGAGGACGACAGCAGGAAGGGCTCCACGCCCATGTCGGTCAGCCGCGTCACGGCGCTGGCCGCGTCGTTGGTGTGCAGCGTGGCCAACACCAGGTGGCCGGTGAGCGAAGCCTGGATGGCGATCTGCGCGGTCTCGAAATCGCGGATTTCGCCGATCATGATGATGTCCGGGTCCTGGCGCAGGATGGCGCGCAGGGCCTTGGCGAAGGTCAGCTCGATCTTGCTGTTGACCTGGGTCTGGCCCACGCCGGGCAGCTCGTACTCGATGGGGTCTTCCACCGTCATGATGTTGTTGCGCGAGGCGTCGAGCCGCCCCAGGCCGGCGTACAGCGTGGTCGTCTTGCCCGAGCCTGTGGGCCCGGTTACGAGGATGATGCCGTGCGGCTGGGCAATCAGGCCTTCGAAGCGGCGCAGCGTGTCGCCCTGCATGCCCACGGCCTCCAGGCTCAGCTTGCTCTCGCTCTTGTCCAGAAGGCGCAGCACGGCGCGCTCGCCGTGGGCGCTGGGCAGGGTGGAGACGCGCACGTCGATGGCGCGCGTGCCCAGGCGCAGGCTGATGCGCCCGTCCTGCGGCAGGCGTTTTTCCGAAATGTCGAGGTCGGCCATGATCTTCAGGCGCGAGATCAGTGCGGCGTGCAGGGCGCGGTTGGGCTGCACCACTTCGCGCAGCGAGCCGTCGACGCGAAAGCGCACGCTCGAATGCCGCTCGTAGGGCTCGATGTGGATGTCGCTCGCGCCATCGCGCGCGGCCTGCGTGAGCAGGGCGTTGAGCATGCGGATGATGGGCGCGTCGTCGGCCGTCTCCAGCAAATCTTCCACCGCCGGCAGGTCCTGCATCATGCGCGACAGGTCGGCGTCGGACTCGACTTCGCTCACCACGGTGGCGGCGCTCGACTCGCCCTGGGCGTAGGCTGCGCTGATGCGCTGGGCCAGGGCGGGGGCCGCCAGCGACTGCAGGTGGCGGATCTTGTGCTTGCGCATCACTTCCGACAGCGCGGTCACGTCGGGTGCAGGGCCGTGCCACAGCACGAGCTGCTGGCCATCGTCCTCCAGCAGCAGCTGCGAGGTGCGGGCAAAGGCGTAGGGCAGGGGGTGGCGCATGGGTCAGAGCGTCTGGCGGGTCACCGTGGCGGCGGGCGCGAGCTCGCGCACCATCGCGGCAGCGGAGTCGGCCGAAGCCGGGTTGTGGTACGGGCCTACACGCACGCTGGTGCGGGGGCCCTGGCTGGTGTCCACCGGCTGCTCCGAGATGGGGAGTGCCGAATTGCGCAGCCTGGCCAGTGCGGCCTGCGAGGCCGAGTCATCGCCGAACACACCGGCACGCACGTAGTAGGTCGGTGCAGTGGCCGCAGCGGGCACAGGTGCTTCGCTGATGGGCACTCCCGAAGGCGTCAGCCGGGGCGCTGGCTGCACGGGCGTCACCAGGTCCTGCAGGGGGGCGGCGGGTTGCACGCGCGGCGCCGGGGTGCTGCGCTGGGGCAGTTCAGGCAAGACAGGGGCGCCCGATACCGAGCGCAGCGGCAGGCTCGACGCGGGTTGCGTCACCTGCTGCAGCCCGCGGATCGCGTCGTAGCGGTCTGCCATCAGGGCTTCGCTGGTGGCCGCATCGCGCACCACCACGGGGCGCAGGAAGACCATCAGGTTGGTCTTGTTGCGCGTGCGGTTTTCGCTGCGGAACAGGCCGCCAACCAGGGGCAGATCGCCCATCACTGGCACCTTGTCTTCCCCCTGCGAGTAGCTGTCTTCGAGCAGACCGCCGAGAACGATGATGTTGCCATCGTCCACCACCACGTTCGACTCAATGGATCGCTTGCTTGTCGTGGGTCCGTTCACGTCAGAGAGGGTTGCGCGGTCGATTTTGGAGACCTCTTGATAGATCGACATCTTCACGGTGCCGTTCTCGCTGATCTGCGGGCGCACCTTGAGCATCAGGCCCACGTCCTTGCGCTCCACCGTGGTGAAGGGGTTCACCGTGTTGCTGCCGCCGGTGTTGGCATACGAGCCGGTCGGGAAGGGCACGTTGTTGCCGATCACGATGCGCGCTTCCTCGTTGTCCAGCGTCATCAGGTTGGGGGTGGACAGCACGTTGGCGTCACCGCTGTTCTGCAGGAAGTTGGCCAGCGCGCCCAGGTAGTACTGGCCATTGATGCGCGGTGCAAGGGCCAGGTTCAGGCCCTTGCTCAGCGTGCTGGCGGCCGCAGTGATGGCACTGGTGCTTCCACTGGCCAGCGCTCCTGTGACATTCAGGATGTTGGCGCCTCCACCTTGGGTGGAATTGGTGCCGATGACGCCGACGGTGCCATCTCCCTGCTTTCCCAAAACCCCTTGCCACTGGATGCCGAACTCCGCCAGCTTGGTAGCCGAGACCTCTACGATCATGCTTTCCACCAGAACCTGTGCCCGTCGACCGTCCAGTTGGTCGATCACTGCGCGCAGCTGGCGGAACAGTGGCTCGGGCGCCGTGATAATCAGCGAGTTGGTGGTCGGGTCGGCCTGGATCAGGCCGCCGGTGGAGGGCTGGTTGCTATTGGCGCTGCCCATGCCCGAGCCGGCGCCCATGCCGGAGCTGCTGCCCAGCCCGCCGAGGCTGCTGTTGCTGCTGCTGGAGCCGCCGCTCAAGCCTCCGCTGTTGCTGCCCCCGCCCGAAAGTGAAGGGGAAGACGCACCGCCACCGGAAATCGCCGGCGTGCTGGCGCTGGCCCCTCCGCTTGCGTTGCCGCCCATGCTGGCCATGGCTGCGCGCAGGGTGGTGGCGAGCTTGGTGGCATCGGCGTTCTTGAGGTAGACCACATGGATGTTGCCCGTGGAGGCGCTGCTGCCTGGCACCGGGGGCTGGTCGAGCTTGTCCACGAGCGCACGCACCATGGCCACCCGTGCAGGGTTGGCCGCACGCAGGATCAGCGAATTGCTGCGCGGCTCGGCCAGCAGCGTGGTCTTGAACGAGGTATCCGCCTGGCCCTGGGCGGCGGCAGGCGCGGCGCCGCTGCCGCCATCGATGAGGCGCGCCACCAGGGGCGCGAGGTCGGCCGCGAGGGCATTGCGCAGCGGGATGATCTCCACGTCGCTGGCGTTGGAGACATCCATCGCCGCGATGATGCGGCCCAGGCGCTGCAGGTTGTCGGCATAGTCGGTGATCACCAGCGAGTTGTTGCCGGGGTTCACGTTGATGGTGTTGTTGGGGCTGATCAGCGGGCGCAGCACCGGCACCAGATTGCCGGCGTTCTCATAGTTGAGTTTGAAGATCTGCGTCACGATCTGTCCGCCGCCGGGTGTGCCACGCGCCGAGCCCGACTCGCTCACGCTCACGCTGCCGCCCTGCAGCTTGGCGTCGGCCTCAGGCACCACCTTGTACAGGCCGGCCGATTCGACCACCGTGAAGCCCTGCAGCCGCAGCGCCGCCAGGAACTGCTGGAACGCCGCCGAGGGCAGTACGGCGCGTTCGGTGATCAGCGTGAGCTGGCCCTTCACGCGCGGGTCGACCACCACGTTGCGTCCGGTGATGGTGGCCATGGTGCGGGCCACGGCCTCGATCTCGGCGTTGGCGAAGTTCAGCGTGACGGGCTCGTTGCCGCGCACGCTGCTGGTGCCTGTGCCGACAGCCGTCTGCGCCAGGGCCAGCGGGCTGCTGGTGAGCAGCATGGCGGCCAGGGTGATGGAGCTGACGGCGAATTGCAGATGCGGCGAGGGGGAGGATGCGGAAGTCGTCATAGGGTCAACCCACGTTGATGAGGGAGCGCGCGCCGTTGCGCCGTCCGATGATGTTCAGAAGATTGGTGAGCGCCGCTTCGCGGTCGGGCGCCGCACTGGCCTCGCCCGCAAAACGCAGGCGCTGGCCTACCCATTGGCCGGTGCCGCTCAATTGCAGGTGGCCGCCCAGGGTGCTCAGGGTCAGGATGGGCACTTCGCCGCCCTGCATGGCCAGGCGGTAGCTGCCCATGGGGCGCAGGGTGGACAGGCGCGAGGACATGTCCAGCGCATCGAGCTGCATCTTGCCATCCAGCACCATGCGGCCTGCCTGCCAGGCGGCCTGCAGCCCCTGCGTCTGCAGCACCAGTTGGCCTTGCGGCTGCAGCGTGTTCCACGGCGTGCCCAGGCCCGAGAGCAGCGCGGCGGGCCAGCGGCTCTGGCCGTCGCCCACCGTCACGCGCAACTGGGAGAGGCCCAGGGCCAGCCGGGCCTGCAGCGGCTGCACGGTGCAGCAGGGCGCCTGCACCTGGGCGTGCACGCCGCTGAGGGTGGGGCGCAGCGTCCATTGCAGGCGCCCGGGCAGGGCCGTGCGGTCCTGGCTGGCGGTGCCGCCGGTCAGCACCAGCTGGGCCGAGCCGTTCCAGACGGTGCCACGCGCTTCCGACAGCAGCAACTGCCCGCCCGTGGCCCGGGCCAGGCCCTGGGCCAGCCATTGCGCGGGGGCAAAGACCACCAGCGCCGGCAGCAGGCCGGCCAATGCGCCGCCCACGGCCCAGCCCCAGGGCGAGCGCGGTACGGCGCCGGTGGCGCGTGGGGAGAGGCGTGGGTTGCGGGTAGGCGACACGGGGCGTTTCGTGGGGTTCACCGTGCAGGCAGGGCCAGCACCAGCGTGCCATCCCAGCGCGGGGTGGCGGGCGCCGTGCCTGCAGGGGCGTCCTGTGCGGGGCTGGCCACCAGGGCCTGCATGGCACCGGGGATGGGGGGCACCAGCGGGCCTGCGGGGGCGGCGCCCGGGGTGGGGGGCAGCATGGTCGGTGGCGTGGCTGCGGCCTGCGGGCCGGGGCGGGCGCTGTTGTTGCCCATCGCCGATGGGGTGGCAGCGGGCGCGGTGCGGGTCAGGCGTGCCTCGATGGGCACGGCCCGGGCGTTGCTGCGCGCCAGCGCCAGCCACTGCGCGAGGGCATCGGCAGGGGCGGCCTTGAGTGTCACGGTGGCCCGGTCCCCAGCCACGTTGAGCTGGGCGGCCGTGCCCATGCGCTGCGTCAGGCCGCTGCGCAGGGCGCCGGTGGCGTCGCCCGTGCTGCTCTGCGGAACAGCCTGCAACTGCTGGGCTTCGGCCTGCAGGCTGCGCATGCGCTGCAGCTGCGTGTCCAGTTCGGCATGGCGCTTGGGGGCCGTGCGCAAGGTCTGCAGGGCGGGGGAAATGCCCACCCACCACACCAGGGCCAGGCCCACCAGTGCGGCAGCGCCCAGCACGAAGTTCTGTTCGCGCGGGGCCATGGCCTGCCATTGGGCTTTCAAGGGAGCGAGCTGGCTCATGGGGCGGTCTCCGCACGCAGCACCAGGCTGCCATCGTCCAGGCGGCCGGTGTAGCCGGCGGCCCGCAGTCGGGTGGTGAGCACGGGTTCCTCTTGGGGGGTGAGTGGCAGGCCGCGCAGGCGCAGTTCGCCGGTGGTGAATTCCAGGCCGGAGGGAATGCGGCCATTGGGCAGCGCGCTGCCGGCAGCGGCCATCATGGGTTCCAGGTCGCGCGGCGAGAAGCTGCCCGACGCCTGGCGCAGCAACGCCATCTCGCGCTCCATCTGCTCCAGGGGGGCGATCACGGCCTGCACCTGCGGAAAGGTCTGGGTGAAGGTGCTGCGCAGGCTGGTCTGCTTGGCGGCCAGGGCCTGCCGCTCCTGCCAGGCCCAGACGTTCAGGCCCGCCAGATGCGCCAGCACGAGCACTCCCAGCGCCCAGCGGGCTGCGCGCCACTGGGGGGCGTACAGCAGGGCGCTCAGGGCGCCGCCGGCCTTGCGCAGGGCACGCGAGCGGCTGTTGCTGGAGAGTTCGAACTGCGCCAGGTCCCAGTCGCTGCGGGCGGCGTCCAGGGCGCGGGCGCTGGCCGTGTGCAGGCTCACCGGGTGGCCCAGGGCATGCTCGGCCAATTCCGCCACGGCCGGATCGGCGCGCAGCGGCGTGGGCGGTGCATCGCCGCCGGCGGCGCTGCCCAGGCCGGCCAGCGCCAGCGTGGCCGGCGTAAGCGGCAGCATCGAAATGCCCTGGTCGGCGCCCAGGCCGCACAGGATCAGTTGGGGGTCGTCTGCCGTGCCGATGGCCGACACCTCGGGGTCGCCGCTGGCCGTGGGGCCGGGGGCGAACTCGGGCACCACGCGGGACACGCGCCGGCCGGCGGCTTCCAGGGCCTGCAGGTGGGCGCGCAGCCAGGTCCGGTCGCACACGGCCACCCACACCGGCACGCCGGCCTGGGCGCCCGGCTGCAGCGCAAAGTGCAGTTGGGCCGGGTCGTCGAGCAAGCGGTCTTCGAGCAGGCCATCGAGCACCGAGCGCAGGCGCGGTGTCTGCTGGCTGGCTCCCAGGGGCAGGCCGGGCGGCAGCTGTACCTTCTGCCAGGACAGCGCCTGGATCGGCACCACGGCCACCACCTCGCCGGGGCGCGCGGTCTCGGGCAGCAGGGCCGCCTCGGCAAGCGCATGGCGCTGGGCGGTATGCCCGTCCGCCGTCAGCGTATAGCCGTACTGGGTCGATAGCCCCGGAGGGGTGGGCGGCAGGGAGAGTATCAGCGTGCTCATGGGCGGGTAGTGCGGATCATTTTAGGCGGTGGCTCCTGTGCTGAGTGCATTCAGCGCAAGGTCTGTTGCGCCGGGGCGGCAGTATCACGGTCGAAGGCGCCGCGTTCCCGCCACAGCGTCGTCACTTCCAGGCCCAGCTTGCGCACCAGGGAGCGCTCGTCCACGGTGGTGTTGTCCATGCGCAACCGGCCGCGTACCTCGAAGTAGGCCGAGGCGATGGCCAGGTCATTGGTGTCGAACGAGGCCCTGCCCAGCACCTCGACCACCTCGGCCATGGAGCGGAAATGTTTGGATTCGCGGGCCTGCACCAGCTTCTGTGCGCCGGCCATGTCCAACCCGTCGATGGCGGCCCAGACCACATCGATGCCCGCGGTGTTGAGGTTGACCGGGGTGCGCACCGGCAGGATGGTGACATGGGGCAGCAGCGCCGCGATGGTCGGCGGCGACAGCCCCAGCCAGCCCAGCTGCGATACCGTCTGGGGCATGAGGGGGGCGCTGCCATCGGCGCCGGTGCGGGCCTGGGCCTTGCGCAGGTTCTCCACCAGCAGTGTCAGCTCCTGTGAGGGCAGCCCCAGCCGCTCGAACAGCCGGGTGAACTGTTTCAGGGCACCGGCCTGCACCTGCCCGCCCTCGGCCAGGCTGGTGATGTTCAGGCGCGATTGCAGGTCCGTGATCTGCCCGGAGAGAAAGGCGTCGGCGGTGTCGGTGCTGGCGTCCTCCACCTGGGCCACGCCGCGCTCGGCCGCGAGGAAGCTGGACAGGCGCGCCTCCTGCAGCGGCACGGCCCAGGGTTCGGCCAGGTGGTCGGCGCCGCCGGCACGGCCATCCTCGCGCAGGATCAGGCGCGACCAGTCCAGCGCCCCCACCAGGATCCAGGCGGCCTGCACGCGGTCGCGTTCGGCGGTCTCGACCTCGATGGCGCGCCACTGCTGCCACAGGGAGGCGGCGGCGAAGGTGGCCACGAGCGTGACGGTCAGCATGGCCGCCAGCAGCGCTGCCCCGCGCTGGGCCCGCGTGGGCTGCCGTCGGGAAGGGGTTGTGCGGCGCATCAGGTGCGGCCTCCGCCCAGGGTCGGGTTGGCCCAGTCGCGCACGATGGCGCCCGTCAGCGCCTGGCCTGGTGACAGGGTGACCTGCAGCCGCACCCCGTCGGGGAGGGCCGCGGCCGGGGTGCTGCCCGTGGTCTGGCCGGCACTCGACAGCGGGTTGGACCAGGCGCCGCCGCGGAAGTAGAACAGCTGCCAGCTGCTGATGGGCACCAGGCTGATTTCGTAGCGCCGGGCCTGTTCGTCGGGCGTGCGCGCCCACTGCTCGGCCTGTTGCCAGGCCTGCTGCCACTCATTGCGGTTGCGCACGGGCGGTGACTGCCAGCGCACCCACTGGCCCCCGCCTTCCACACCCGGCATGTCGCGCCGGGTCCAGGCCACCACCAGAGCGCCCGTGTCGGGCACGGCCGAGGTGCGGCGCGTGATGCGCAGCACCTGCCCGTCCCAGTCCATCGGGGTGGTACTGGCCAGTGGCAGGATGGCATCGAGGTCGGCCCCCCATTGGGCCAGGGCCGACTGGATCACCAGCATTTCGTCGGCGCGCTGGCGCGTCAGCTCTTGCGCGCGCACCATGCCATCGATGCCGCGCCAGCTCATGATGGCCAGGATGGACATCAGCGCGATCGCGACGAGCAATTCGATCAGCGTGAAACCGCCCTGAACTGTCGGCAGGGGGCCGCGCCCGTGGCCTTGCAGCACGGCGGGTTGCACGGTGGGGTGAAGCCTGGAGACCATTTTCAGTAGCGTCCCACGATGGTCGAGATGCGCAGGATGGAGTTTTCGCCATCGAGCACCTGCGCATCCACACGCCTAAAGCTCGGGTTGGGCGTGGGCCGCACGGTCAGGCGCACGTCCAGGCGCCGGCCCGCCTGCTCGCAGGGCTGGGTGCTGTCGCCGACGCTGGGCATCTGGCGCGAGAGGCGCACGCGCACCAGCTCGTTCTCGGCGCACAGCTGTGCCAGCACGATGTCGGACTGGCGCAGCGCATTGCGCGTAAGGGCATTCGTCGACTGCAGCCCGGCCATCAGCGCGATGGCCACGATGCTCAGGGCCACCAGCACCTCCACCAGCGTGAAACCGCGCTGGCTCCCGGGCAGCGGGGCGCTCATTGCACCGACTCCACACGGAAGGGCCGCAGCCCGTCCGTCACCACGCGCAGGGCCTGGTCGGGATGGTCCTGGTGCGTGAGCAGCACCTGCTGCGCTCCGATCACCGGCTCCGGCCCGAGCAGCAGGACGGCATTGCCACGCACCAGCGTGCCGGTCGCCAGCCACTGGTGCGGCAGGGCGTTGGGCGCAAGCCCTTCGAAATTGAAACCCTGCGGCCCGCCGCGCCAGCGCACCGGAACCCCGCTGGCCCGCGACTGCGCCCGCCCCGCATCGAGCAGCGCCGCCAGCCGCGCCGCCTCGCGCTCGAGTTGCGTCTGCCCGTTGTCGCGCATCGCCAGCGCAATACCCGCCGTCGCCAGCGCCATGATGCTGATGACCACCAGCAATTCGAGCATGGTGAATCCGCGTGCGCGACGGGTTATGGATGTTGGGGGCACAGGTTGCATGGTGCGCACTGCGCTCTCTCGGAAATCACGGCTTCGCCACCGGTCCGCTCGGGTGCGGCCCTTGGTCACGAAGGGAAATGGCTGAAACGGTCACTGCGTGGGCTGAGGGCGTGCGGCCGCAGCGCCGGGCCGCCCCAAGCAAGGCCCGGCCCCCTCGGGGGGCAGGGAGCGACACGCAGTGCGGGAGCGTGGGGGCCAAGGTTTCGCCGCCGGGCCGCCCCAAGGCGAAACGCGGCCCCCCCGGGGGGCAGGGAGCGACACGCCAGTGCGCGACCGTGGGGGTCATTACTGCCAGCTGCCGATATCGGCATCCTTGCCTTCGCCGCCCGACTGGCCATCGGCACCGAAGGACATCACGTCGATCTCGCCCTTGATGCCTGGGTTCAGGTACTGGTAAGGGCGGCCCCAGGGGTCGTTGTTGAGCTTTTCAAGGTACAGCTTCCAGTTGCCGGGGACGGGGCCGGACGTGGGCTTGGCGACCAGTGCCTGCAGGCCCTGCTCGGGCGTGGGGTAGCGCTGGTTGTCCAGACGGTACAGCTTGAGCGCCTGCATGATGTTGGTGATGTCCGTCTTGGCCGCGGTGGCGCGGGCATCGTCGGCGCGGTCGAGCACGTTGGGCACGATCAGCGCGGCCAGCACGCCGATGATGACCACCACCACCATCAGCTCGATCAGGGTGAAGCCCCGGGCCAGGCTGCGGCGTGCACGGGGCAGGGCAGGGGAGGAGGACAGGATGAAAGAGGGGGTGTTCACTGCAGGCGGTCTCGCTAGGGTCGTAACGGTGAATCATAATGCCCGCATGGTGACCAATTCATACAGCAAGTGGGGCGTGCGCCTGGGGACTCTGGCGCTGTGGGCCGCCGCAGGGGCCAGCGTGGTCTATTGGGGCCTGCGCCTGTCGAACCGGCCGGTCGCGCAAACCGTCCCGACGGTGGCGTCCCTGGCGGCGGTGCCCGACGCACAGGCAGTCGCGCGCGCGCTCGGGGCCTTGCCCGCCGGCGCCGTCGCCGCCGTGGCCGCGCCGATGGCCTCTCTGGCCAGCCGGTTTGCCCTGATCGGCGTGCTGTCCGGGCGCCACAGTGGCGGCGGTGCCGCGCTAATCGCGGTCGACGGCAAGCCCGCCAAGCCCTTCCGTGTGGGGACCGTGGTGGATTCCGGCATGGTCCTGCAGGCGCTGAGCCCGCGCCAGGCCCAGCTGGGGGCCGATGTGGGCGGCCCGGCCATGCTCACGCTGGACATGCCGCGCAAGAACTGATCCTTCAGGGACGGCAGGCCCTTGGTGCCGAATCCGGCGCTTGCACGGTTTGCTTCTCCTTACTGCGGGGTCTGTTGGTATTTTGCCACCCGGGGGCGGCGCCTCACCCCAGGTCCACCGTATCCCAGTCCCCCCACGCGGGGGCATGCACCGGCCACTGGTCCGCCCGTGGCTGGGCCTTGTCCGCATGGTGCAGCAACCAATCCACGCAGCGGGCCACACCCGCATGGGTGAGCCACACCGCGTGGTGCAGGCCCGCGGCCTGCACCGCGGCTCGCGTGTCCTGCAGGGCCTGGGCCACACGCTCCAGCATCTCCGCCAGCGGCTCGCCGCCACCCGGGCGGTGGTGGGCGAAATCCGTGCTCCAGGCATCGATGTCGGCCTTGGCGAGGCTGTTCCAGGCGCGGCCTTCCCAGGTGCCGAAATCCATCTCGCGCAGCCGGGCGTCGGGCAGGGGCTGCCAGTCGGGGCGTGCTGCCTGGACGGCCTGGGCCAATTGCACGCACCTTTGCAGGGGCGAATGCCAGACCAGTGCGGGGCCCGGCAGGGCCTGGCCCAGGCGCTGGGCGCAAGCCCGGGTGGGGTCGCTTTCGGCGGACATGTCCAGCATGCCGTAGCAGGTGCCCCTGGCCACCATCGGCGGCGCATGCCGCACCAGCCAGAGTTGCGCGGCGGGGTGTTCAGCCATGCCCCAGGGCCAGCGCGGCGCCCAGGTAGAAGCCGATCTCGCCGATCTGCTGAGTGGCGCCCAGGCAGTCGCCGGTGAACCCCTGCAAGCGACGCGCGAACCACCGGGCCATCCAGGCCGCCGCCAGCGCGCTCAGCGTGCAGGCGGCAAGGGCGGTGGCGGAGGTGCCCCAAAGCCAGGCCAGCCCCAGCGGGGCCACGCACCAGGCGGCAGCCACCACCAGGGCCGTGCCGGTGATCTGGTCGGCCAGCGGCTTGCTCTTGGAGCGCGCGGTGTCGCCCACGTGTGGCAGGCGGCGCACGATGAACAGCGGCCACAGGCGCGACAGCACATGCCCGCCCACCAGGGCCGCCAGCGCCGTGGCCAGGCTGTGTGCGCCGAGCGCCGCCAGCAGGCTCACCTTGGCCAGCAGGGCCAGTATGAGCGCCATGGCGCCAAAGGCGCCGACGCGCGAATCCTTCATGATGTCCAGCGCCCGTTCGCGGTCGTAGCTGCCGCCCAGGCCGTCGGCCACGTCGGCCAGGCCATCCTCATGGAAGCCTCCGGTGAGCAGCACCGTGGCCACGGTGCAGAACACGGCCGCCACAGCCGGCCCCAGCGGGTTGGGGGCCAGGGCCAGGTACAGGGCCGCATACACCCCTGCCGCCACAGCCGCGGCGAGCCAGCCCACGCCCGGCAGGTGCGCGGCGCTGGCGCGCAGCATGGCGGGGCTGAAGCCCACCCAGCCGGCCAGCCGCCCGGTGACCGGGATGCGGGTGAAGAACTGCACGGCCAGCAGGTAGTGGCGCAGGGCTTGCATGGGGGTGGCGCTGTGCGGGCCGGCCGGCCTATTTGGCGCGCAGGAACAGGCGGTAGGCCGGGTTCAGCGTCTCTTCCACATAGGGATAGCCCAGCGTGGCGAGGAAGGCGTCGAACGTGGCCGAGTCTTCGGGCGGTACCTGCATGCCCACCAGGATGCGGCCGTAGTCCGCGCCCTGGTTGCGGTAGTGGAACAGGCTGATGTTCCAGGTTGGTTGCATCAGGCTCAGGAACTTGAGCAGCGCACCGGGCCGCTCAGGGAACACGAAGCGCAGCAGGCGCTCGTCCTGCGCCAGTGCGGAGTGCCCGCCCACCAGGTGGCGCAGATGCTCCTTGGCCAGCTCGTCGTGCGTGAGGTCCAGCGCGCCGAAGCCATGCTCCGTGAAGATCTGCGCGAGCCTTAGCGATTCGCCCTTGCCCTGCGCCGTGAGGCCCACGAACACATGGGCCTCGGCGGAGTCGCTGATGCGGTAGTTGAACTCGGTCACGTTGCGCGGGCCACCCGGCAGCGCACCCACCACCTCGCAAAAGCGCCGAAAGCTGCCACGCTCTTCGGGGATGGTCACGGCCAGCAGTGCCTCGCGCTCCTCGCCCACCTCGGCACGCTCGGCGACGAAGCGCAGGCGGTCGAAATTCATGTTGGCGCCGCACAGGATGGCGGCATAGGTCTCGCCCTCGGTCTGGTGCGTTTCCACGTACTGCTTGATGGCCGCCACGGCCAGCGCGCCCGAGGGCTCGACGATGCTGCGCGTGTCCACGAACACGTCCTTGATTGCGGCGCAGACGGCATCGGTGTCCACGGTGATGAATTCGTCCACCAGGCCGCTGGCGATGCGGAAGGTCTCCTCGCCCACCAGCTTGACGGCCGTGCCGTCGGAGAACAGGCCCACGTCGGGCAGGGTCACACGCTGGTGCGCGCGCACGGACTGCAGCATGGCGTCCGAGTCGTTCATCTGCACGCCGATGACCTTGATTTCTGGGCGCACGGCCTTGATGTAGTTGGCCACGCCGCTGACCAGGCCGCCGCCGCCGATGGCCACGAACACGGCATCGAGCCGGTTGCTGCCCAAGCGCTGCAGCTGGCGCAGGATCTCCATGGCGATCGTGCCCTGGCCGGCGATCACGTCCGGGTCGTCGAAGGGGTGCACGAAGGTCAGGCCTTCCTTGGCCTGCAGTTCGGCGGCGTGCTGGTAGGCGTCGGAATAGCTCTCGCCATGCAGCACCACCTCGCCGCCCAGCGTGCGCACGGCATCCACCTTGACCTGGGGCGTGGTGGTGGGCATCACGATCACGGCACGTGCACCGAGCTTGCTGGCGCTCATGGCCACGCCCTGGGCATGGTTGCCGGCCGAGGCGCAGATCACGCCGCGCTGCAGCTGGCCGGGGGTGAGGTGCGCCATCTTGTTGTAGGCGCCCCGCAGCTTGAAGCTGAACACGGCCTGCTGGTCCTCGCGCTTGAGCAGCACCCGGTTGTTCAGGCGGCGGCTCAGGTCGCGGGCGGGTTCCAGGTCCGACTCGATCGCCACGTCGTACACGCGGGCGGTGAGGATCTTCTTGAGGTAATCGGCGGGGGTCAGGTCGTGGGTCATGGCAAGGGGCTGGCTGTGGCGCGCGCCGCCTGTGCAGGCGGGGCACACATCATAGGTGTTCGTCCTTGCCGCCTGGGTGCAGGCGGTGCCGAGTGCCCCATCCGGGCAAAAAAAAGCCCCAGGCCGCAAAGCCCAGGGCTGAATCCATCCTTTGAGGAGATGGAGGAGACAATCGGCGCGTTGGAGGTGGTGGAGAGGTTTCCAGCACCTGTCCCTTTTCGATAAAAGGGCAACGCTTGGCGCAATGTTAGCGCAACGGATGCTGCGATGCAGCAAAATTCACCGACTTTTTTGGAGTGGCCTGTCCATTTCGTGAAAAAAGCCACGTTTTTTTGATGAATCACCGAGGAGAGAACACATGGAATGCACAGTCAGCTGGACCGGCGGCGCCGGAACCCGCTCGGGAATGGGGTTTGTGGCGGAAACCGGCAGCGGCCATGTCCTGACCATGGACGGCGCGCCCGACGGCGCCAATCCGGCCAATGGAGGGCAGAACCTGGCACCCCGGCCCATGGAGACCGTGCTGGCCGGCACGGGCGGCTGCACGGCCTACGACGTGGTGCTGATCCTCAAGCGCGGGCGCCACGACGTGCGCGGCTGCAGCGTCAAGCTCACCTCCGAGCGCGCCCAGGTCGATCCCAAGGTGTTCACCAAGATCCACATGCAGTTCACCGTGACCGGCAAGGGCATCCCACCCGCCGCCGTGGAGCGCGCGATCGCCATGAGCCACGAAAAATACTGCTCGGCCAGCATCATGCTCGGCAAGACGGCCGAGATCACCAACGGCTTCGAGATCGTGGAGGCCTGAAACTCCTGGCGCGCCCAAGGCCAGCGCCCCCGTGCAAGGGTCGCCCCGCCGCGCTGAAGACGTCCCAGGGGGGCTAAACGTAATGCGCCGTAGTCGTCATGACCTTGGCGGCGGCCCGCATCAGTGCCTGGACCGGCGGCGGCAGGCGCGTGGCGCCTTCGGCCAATGCCTGCGCCGCATGGCGCTCCTCGTCATCCTTCATGCGCGCCACCACGGCGCGAGAGGCCAGGTCATCGACCGGCAGGCGGTCCAGATGGCCCGCCAGGTGGGCCGCCACCTGGTTCTCGGTTTCTGCCACAAAGCCCAGGCTCACCCTGTCGCTGACCTTTGCCGCCACCAGGCCGAGTGCGAAGGCGCCGGCAAACCACAGTGGGTTGAGTACGCTGGGCCGGGCGCCCAGGGCGTCCAGCCGTTCCCGGGTCCAGGCCAGGTGGTCGGTTTCCTCGCGCGCTGCCTCCAGCAGGTGGCCACGCAGGTGGTCGTCACGGGTGACAGCCGCCTGGGCGGTGTAAAGCGCCTGCGCACAGACTTCGCCCACGTGGTTGACGCGCATCAGGGAGCCCGCCAATTTGCGTTCTGCCGGGGTCATTTCGCCCTCCGCATGACCGGTGGCGGGTGAGGCTTCCGAGGCGCGCGGTGTGGCAAAAAGGGTGCGCAGTGCGTTGTCGGCGGCAGTCAAGAAGGCGTCCATGGCGGGCTGGGATGAGGATGGATGTGGAAACAGGTGTTGCAAGTAGACACAAATGCATGCAGGCTCAAAAGTGCCCGAAAAGCACTTTGCTGGTGCACCGCTGGTGGATTTTGCCGGGGTGCACTGAAATGTTGCAACACTGCAACGAAATCTCCCTTTCGGGTCGATTGTGGGTGAATTCCTTTGCGAAAGAGGTCGGGGTCTGGTGCAATAAGAACAACTTCCCCACCAGGAGGTTGGCCCGGGGAACCGGCGGGACTGAGCAGGTGCAAAGGCACCCCTAGACCCCCCGTACCGGCGCCCTATGTTTAACCTTGGAGTAACTCGCAATGAAAAAATCCCTGATTGCCCTGGCTGTGCTGGCTGCTTCCGGCGCTGCAATGGCTCAATCGTCCGTGACGCTGTTCGGCGTGGTTGACGCAACCTACGCCTACGGCAACGGCAGCGTTGCTAACCGCTCGCAACTGACGAACTCCGGCTACAACAGCAGCCGTCTGGGTTTCCGCGGCGTTGAAGACCTGGGCGGTGGCCTGTCTGCTTCGTTCTGGCTGGAAGCCGGCCTGACCAACGACGACGGCCGTGGCGGTTCGACCAACACCAACAACCAAACCACCGGCGCCAACGCCAACGGCGGTCTGGTGTTCAACCGTCGTTCGACCGTGAGCCTGAACGGTGGCTTCGGTGAACTGCGTCTGGGCCGTGACTACACGCCCCAATTCTGGAACCTGACCGTGTTCGATCCGTTCGGCACGAACGGCGTTGGCACGACCCAAACGCTGAACTCCAGCCTGGGTGGCCCAACCACCATCCGCGCTTCGAACGCCATCGGCTACTTCCTGCCAGGCAACCTGGGCGGTTTCTACGGCCAAGTGCAGTACTACCTGGGCGAAAACGCAAGCAACGTTGCCAACAAGAAGGACGGCAATGGTCTGGCTCTGCGCGCTGGCTGGGCCAACGGTCCTCTGAACGTGGCTGGTGCCGTGTCGCAAACCAAGTTCCTGAACGCCGACATCAAGGCTTTCAACCTGGGTCTGCAATATGACTTCGGCGTCGCCAAGCTGCTGACGCACGTGAACCGTGACGACATCAAGAACGGCGCAGAAGGCACCGGCTGGCTGGTCGGCGCTCTGGTTCCAGTGGGTGCTGGCGAAATCCGCGTGGCTTACTCCACGTACGAAATCGACGTCGCTGGTCCTGACCCACGTGCCAACAAGTTCGCTCTGGGCTACGTGCACAACCTGTCGAAGCGCACCGCCGTGTACGCTACCGCAGCTGCTGTGAAGAACAAGAACGGTTCGGCTCAAGCCCTGAACGGTTCCACGACTGCTGCTGGCCGCAACTCCAGCGGTTACGACTTCGGTATCCGTCACAGCTTCTGATATTGATGGCTGGCTATATGCCAGTCTCAATGGATGAATACAAAAAAGCCGCCTTCGGGCGGCTTTTTTTATTTCCAACGCTGATTTGTTTCTTTGGGCCAGGCGCTCCATTGGCGGCGGGTGTTGCAAAGGGTCGGTATTTTCTGGTGGGTTGACTGGTATTCCTGGAGAGTGCCTGCCGGAGTGGCCGTGCAGCCCTTGGGTATGGGCCTGGTGCAGAGCTGCGAAGATGCCCGCAAGAGGGGCATTGCCACCGGCCTGCCGGTCTGCTGTGCCACGCCTCCGGCCAAACGATTCACTGGCGCAAAGCGCCGAATCCAGGCCCTGTCAGGCCTGCCGGCCCATCACCCGTCGGCAGCACAGGCCAGCGCTGCGCTGGCACCTTACTTGCATGTCAACAGGCCTCACCAGGGCAGGAATAGTCCCTCGCAACGGGCCGGGATTCAGGGATTTCCCGTTGGCCGATGGCCGCTATTTACTGCATAGTAAAACTTTTACATTGTTGAAGAGGTTTCATGAAACTCAATCTCAGCCTGCTGTCGATTGCCGCAGCTGCCGCCATGCTGATGGCCACGGGTGCTAATGCCAAACCATTCAAATGGGCGAGCCAGGGCGAAATCGCCACGTGGGATATTCATTCCCAAAACAACGCGTTGCAAAACGGCATCCATGCCAATGTGTATGAGAGCCTGGTTTATTACAACAGCAAGACCTTCGAGGTCGAGCCCGTCCTGGCCACGGCCTGGAAGGAAGTGACCCCCACCCAGGTGCGTTTCACGCTGCGCCAGGGTGTCAAGTTCCATGATGGCTCGGCCTTCACCGCCGACGACGCCGTGTACTCGCTGCAGCGGGCCATGGCCAAGACCTCCAACTTCACACCCTACGTCCAGGGCATCACCAAGATCAACAAGGTCGACGCGCAGACCATCGACGTCATCCTGTCGGCCCCCAATCCCGTGCTGCTGCGCCAGATGACCGAGCTGCGCATGATGAGCAAGGCCTGGGCCGAGAAGAACCGCTCCGTGGAACCCAAGGACATCAAGGGCACGGACGAGAACTTCGCCCACCGCAACGCCATGGGCACCGGCCCCTACACGCTCGACTCCTGGCAGGCCGACGTGAAGATGGTCTTCAAGCGCAACCCCAACTGGTGGGGCAAGATGGACGGCAACGTGACGGAAATCGTCTACACCCCCATCAAGTCGGCAGCCACCCGCATCGCCGCGCTGCTGTCGGGTGAGGTGGACATGGTGCTCGACCCCGCACCCCAGGATCTGGGTCGCCTGCGCCAGGACAGCAACCTGAAGGTCATCGACGGCCTCGAAAACCGCACCATCTTCCTGGGCATGGACCAGTTCCGCGAGGAACTGCCGGGCTCCAACGTCAAGGGCAAGAACCCGCTCAAGGATGTCAAGGTGCGCAAGGCGCTGTACCAGGCCATCGACACGGCCTCGCTGGAGCGCGTGACCCTGCGCGGCCTGGGCAAGCCCACCGGCACGCTCGTGGCGCCCCAGGTGGCCGGCTACACCGAAGCCGTGGGCAAGCGCTTCCCCTACAGCGTGGACGCTGCCAAGAAACTGCTGGCCGAAGCCGGCTACCCCGATGGCTTCGAAGTCGACTTTGCATGCCCCAACAACCGCTACATCAATGACGAGGCCATCTGCCAGGCCGTGACCGCCATGTGGTCGCGCATCGGCGTGAAGGCCAAGCTGCGCACACTGCCGCTGGTGACCTACTTCCCGATGATCCAGCGCTACGAAGCCAGCATCTACATGCTGGGCTGGGGCGTTCCGACCTTCGACGCGCTGTACAGCCTGCAATCGCTGGTGCGCAGCGTGGGCCAAGGCGGTGACGGCAACTACAACGTGGGCCGCTACAGCAACCAGCGCATGGACTACCTGGTGGACCGCATCAAGGCCGAAACCGACGCCCCCGTGCGCTCGCGCATGCTGACCGAGGCGCTGCAACTGTCCAACGACACGGTCTCGCACATTCCTCTGTATGACCAGGTGATCCCGTGGGCCATGAAGAAGAACATCGAGGTCGTCCACCGCGCCGATAACCGCGTGGACATGCGCCTGGTCAAGGTGAACTGATCTATCCTCGCAGATGGAGGGCAAGGGCCTGTCGGGCCTTTGCTCTCCTTGGTTTTTTCCGACACGATTCCCACGAGCGCCCCGCCACCAAAAGTGGCCAAGGCGTCCCATCGAATACACACTCGACTCTCCGATGCTTGCCTTTATTTTGCGCCGCCTGATCCAGGCCGTGATCGTCATGGTCACGGTGGCCTTCATCTCCTTCATGCTGTTCCAGTACGTCGGAGACCCTGTGGTGTTCTTGCTGGGCCAGGACGCAACACCCGAGCAGATCCGCGAACTGCGCGTGGCGCTGGGTCTGGACAAACCCTTCTTCATACAGTTCGGCCACTTCCTCGTGAATGCCGCCCAGGGCGAATTCGGCCTGAGCCTGCGCCAGGGCGCCAAGGTTTCGCGCCTGATCGCAGAACGCTTTCCCGCCACGCTGGAGCTGGCCATGGTGGCCGCCGTGCTGGCCCTGGCGCTCGGCGTTCCCATGGGTGTGTATGCGGCCCTCAAGCGCGGTACCTTCACCAGCCAGCTGTTCATGACGCTGTCGCTGCTGGGCGTCTCGCTGCCCACCTTCCTGATCGGCATCCTGCTGATCCTGGTGTTTGCCGTGCACCTGGGCTGGTTCCCGAGCTTCGGGCGCGGCGAGGTGGTGCAACTGGGCTGGTGGAGCACCGGCCTGCTCAAGGCCAAGGGCTGGCACCACATCGTCCTGCCGGCGGTGACGCTGGCCATCTTCCAGCTCACGCTGATCATGCGGCTGGTGCGCGCCGAGATGCTGGAGGTGCTGCGCACCGACTACATCAAGTTCGCACGTGCGCGGGGCCTGTCCAACCGGGCCATCCACTTCGGCCACGCCCTCAAGAACACGCTGGTGCCCGTGATGACCATCACCGGCCTGCAGCTCGGCGGTCTGATCGCCTTCGCAATCATTACCGAGACGGTGTTCCAGTGGCCTGGCATGGGCCTCTTGTTCATCCAGGCAGTGACCTTTGCCGACATCCCCGTGATGGCCGCCTACCTGTGCCTGATTGCCCTGATCTTCGTGGTCATCAACCTGGTGGTCGACCTGCTGTACTTCGCCGTCGATCCGCGCCTGCGCGTGGGCAAGGCCGGAGGCCATTGAGATGCAGGCGAGCCGACTCAAGGCGGGCGGCCGGGCCTTCGCGCACATTGCGCAGTTCCATCCAGAACTCACGGCCCTGCGCCGCGACCTGCATGCGCACCCCGAGCTGGGCTTCGAAGAGGTGTACACCGGTGCCCGGGTCAAGGAGGCCCTCAAGGTCTGCGGCGTGGACGAGGTCCATGACGGCATCGGCCGCACCGGGCTGGTGGCGGTGATCCGTGGGCGTAGCACGGCCAGCGGCTCCATGGTGGGCCTGCGCGCCGACATGGATGCGCTGCCGCTCACCGAGCACAACGACTTTTCCTGGAAGTCCTGCAAGCAGGGTCTGATGCACGGCTGCGGCCACGATGGCCACACGGCCATGCTGGTGGGCGCGGCCCGCTACCTGGCCGAGACGCGCAATTTCGACGGCACGGCGGTGCTGGTGTTCCAGCCCGGCGAGGAAGGCTTTGCCGGCGCCCGCGTGATGATGGAGGACGGCCTGTTCGAGCGCTTCCCCGTGCAGTCGATCTTTGCCATGCACAACTGGCCGGCGATGGCACCCGGCACGGTGGGCCTGAACTCCGGCGCCATGATGGCGGCGGCGGACCGCATCACCATCGAGATCACGGGCCGCGGCGGCCATGGCGCCCACGCCTACCAGACGGTGGACGTGATGCTCGTGGCGGCGCACATCATCACGGCCGCGCAGACCATCGTCTCGCGCAACGTGCGCCCGCTCGACGGCGCGGTGGTCAGCCTGTGCGCCATGCAGGCCGGTGACCTCGGCGCCTTCAGCGTGCTGCCGGGTTCGGCCACGCTGGTGGGCACGGTGCGCACCTTCAACCCGGTGGTGCAGGAGATGGTCGAAAAGCGCCTCAAGGAGCTGTGCAGCGCGATTGCGCTGGGCTTTGGTGCCACGGCCACCGTGCACTACGAGCGCATCTACCCGGCCACCATCAACTCCGAGGACGAAGCGCTCTTTGCCGGCAACGTGGCCGAATCGCTGGTCGGTGCCGACCACGTGGTGCGCGACCTGGAGCCCAGCATGGGCGCCGAGGACTTCTCCTTCATGCTGCAGGACAAGCCCGGCGCCTACCTGCGCATAGGGCAGGGCACGGGTGCCAGCGGCAGCGCACTGCACAACAGCCGATACGACTTCAACGACGAGATTCTGCCGCTGGGCTCTGCCTTGCATGCCAGCCTGATCGAACAGGCCATGCCCCTGCCCACGCTCTGACAGAGCCACCGGTACCTGCGCCTTTTTTCCCCTTGTACCGCAACCCCCTTTCACCCACCAGGAGAACTGCATGACATTTCAAAAAAAACTGGCCATGACGGCCTTGTTCGCCGCGCTGGCTGCGTCCAGCGTGGTGGCCAATGCGCAGACCATTCGCGTGGCCAACCAGGGCGACTCGCTGTCCATGGACCCGCACTCGCTCAATGAATCCCTGCAGCTGAGCGTCACTGGCAACGTCTACGAGCCGCTGGTCGGCCGCAACAAGGACCTGAGCCTGGCCCCGGCCCTGGCCACGAGCTGGAAGCAGACTTCCCCCACGGTGTGGCGTTTCGAGCTGCGCAAGGGCGTGCAATTCCACGACGGCACGCCCTTCACGGCCGACGACGTGGTCTTCAGCTTCGGCCGCACGCAGGTCGAGGGTTCGGACATGAAGAGCTACACCAACGACTTCAAGGAAGTGCGCAAGATCAACGACCACACGGTCGAGATCGAGACCAAGACACCGTTCCCCATCCTGCCCGATGTGGTTTCGCTGGTGTACATGATGAGCAAGAAGTGGTGCGAGACCAACCAGGCCATGGGACCTGTGGACCGCCGCAAGGGCATCGAGAACGCTGCATCGTTCAAGGCCAATGGCACGGGCCCCTTCCGTCTGCGCGAACGCCAGCCCAACGTGCGCACGGTGTTCACGCGCAACGGTACCTACTGGGGCAAGATCGACAGCAATGCCTCTGAGGTTGTCTTCACGCCCATCGGCAACGACGCCACCCGCGTGGCGGCCCTGCTGTCGGGCGAAGTGGACGTGATGGAACCGGTGCCTGTGCAGGACATCGAGCGCGTCAACACCAGCGCCAACACGCGTGCCATCACCGGCCCCGAGTTGCGCACCATCTTCCTGGGCATGGACCAGAAGCGCGACGAACTGCTGTACTCCAACGTCAAGGGCAAGAACCCCTTCAAGGACAAGCGCGTGCGCCAGGCCTTCTACCAGGCCATCGACATCGACGGCATCAAGCGCACCGTGATGCGCGGCGCCTCCAACCCGTCGGCCCTGCTGGTGGGCCCCGGCATCAACGGCTTCCAGCCCGATGCCAAGCGCCTGCCCTACGATGTCGAAGCCGCCAAGAAGCTGATGACCGAAGCCGGCTACCCCAACGGCTTCGAAGTGTCGATGAACTGCCCCAACGACCGCTACGTGAACGACGGCCGCATCTGCCAGACCGTGGCCGCCAACCTCTCGCGCATCAACGTCAAGATCAACCTGCAGGCCGAGACCAAGGGCACTTACTTCCCCAAGATCCTGCGCCGCGACACCAGCTTCTACATGCTGGGCTGGACGCCCGCCACCTACGACTCGCACAACGCCCTCAATGCACTGGTGGCCTGCGTGGACGACAAGGGCGCCGGCCAGTTCAACCTGGGTTCGTACTGCAACCCCAAGGTGGACGAGCTGACCAAGAAGATCCAGGCCGAGACCGACAAGGCCAAGCGCGACGCCATGATCAAGGAGGCCTTCGACATCCATGCCGCCGACGTGGGCACGCTGCCCCTGCACCAGCAGGCCCTGGCCTGGGGTGTGAGCAAGAAGGTCACGCTGGTCCAGCTGGCCGACAACTTCATGCCCTTCAAGTGGATGAGCATCAAGTAAGCGCTTTCCTTTCCGAGTACCTCGATAGATAGAGACGGACATTCAGCAGACCAGCCACGCCGGTTGCTACCCGCGCCGCGCGTGCTGTCTGCCCACTGGTTTCCCACAATGAAAACAACCCTTGCCCGCTGGTTTGACAGCGACGTTGGCTACAGCTTCCGCACATCGCCCATGGCGATCGTCGCGGCGGTGATCGCCCTGATATGTCTGTTCTGCTCCCTGTTTGCAGGATGGGTCGCACCCCACAACCCCTTCGACCTGGCGACGCTGGAGCTCGGCGACGCGCGCCTGCCCCCCGCCTGGATTGCGGAGGGCTCCATGAAATACCCCCTGGGCACCGATGACCAGGGCCGCGACATCCTTTCGGCGCTGATCTACGGCGCCCGCATCTCCCTCGTGGTGGGCTTCGCCTCGGTGCTGCTGTCCGTGGTGGTCGGTGTGGCCTTCGGCCTGCTGGCAGGCTTTCGCGGTGGCTGGATCGACGCGGTGCTCATGCGCCTGTGCGACGTGATGCTGTCCTTCCCTGCCATCCTGGTGGCCCTGCTGATCGCAGGCGTCGGCCGGGCGCTGTTCCCCAATGCCCACGAGTCGCTGGCCTTCGGGGTGCTCATCATCTCCATCTCGCTGACCGGCTGGGTGCAGTACGCCCGCACCGTGCGCGGCTCCACGCTGGTCGAGCGCAACAAGGAATACGTGCAGGCCGCCCGTGTCACGGGGGTCTCCTCGCTGCGCATCATGCGCAAGCACGTGCTGCCCAACGTGATGGGCCCGGTGATGGTGCTGGCCACCATCCAGGTCGCCACCGCCATCATCACCGAGGCCACGCTGTCCTTCCTGGGCGTGGGTGCTCCGCCCACCTCGCCATCGCTGGGCACGCTGATCCGCATCGGCAACGACTACCTGTTCTCCGGCGAGTGGTGGATCACAGTGTTCCCCGGCGCCATGCTGGTGCTGATCGCTTTGTCCGTGAACCTGCTCGGCGACTGGCTGCGCGACGCCCTGAACCCGCGTCTGCGTTGAACAAGAACAAGAAAAGCGATATTCCCATGAGTCTTCTAGAAGTCAAAAACCTCGTTGTCGAATTCCCGAGCCGCCGCGGTACCCTGCGCGCCCTGGACGACATCTCCTTTTCCATCGCGCCCGGCGAGATCCTGGGCGTGGTGGGAGAGTCCGGCGCGGGCAAGTCGCTCACCGGCGCGGCCATCATCGGCCTGCTCGAACCCCCGGGCCGCGTGGCCTCGGGCCAGATCCTGCTGGAGGGCCAGCGCATCGACAACCTCACCAGCGACCAGATGCGGCACATCCGCGGGCGGCGCATCGGCGCCATCTTCCAGGACCCGCTGACCTCGCTGAACCCGCTGTACACGGTGGGCCGCCAGCTCACCGAAACCATTCTTGCGCACCTTCCCGTGAACGCCGCAGAAGCGCGCCAGCGCGCCATCTCGCTGCTGCAGGACACCGGCATCCCCGCCGCCGCCGAGCGCATCGACCACTACCCGCACCAGTTCTCGGGCGGCATGCGCCAGCGCGTGGTGATCGCCCTGGCCCTGGCGGCCGAGCCCAAGCTCATCGTGGCCGACGAGCCGACCACCGCGCTGGACGTGTCCATCCAGGCGCAGATCATCACGCTGCTGAAGAACATCTGCAAATCGCGCGGCGCCGCCGTCATGCTGATCACGCACGACATGGGCGTGATCGCCGAGACCTGCGACCGCGTGGCCGTGCTGTATGCCGGCCGCGTGGCCGAGATCGGCCCCGTGCACGATGTCATCAACAAGCCCTCCCACCCCTACACGAGCGGCCTGATGGCCTCCATCCCCGATATGGCGGTGGACCGTGAACGCCTGAACCAGATCGACGGAGCCATGCCCCGCCTCAACGCCATCCCCAAGGGCTGCGCCTACAACCCGCGCTGCCCCAAGACCTTTGACCGCTGCATGGTCGAGCGGCCCGACCTGATGCCTGCCGGGTCCACCCGCGCGGCCTGCTGGCTGCACGCCCCTGCCACGGCGGAGGTGTCCGCATGAGCGCCGTGCCTTCCACCACCGCAAGCGCCGGCAAGCCACTCGTGCAGGCGCACGACCTGGCCAAGACCTTCGACGTCTCTGCCCCCTGGCTCAACCGCATGATCGAGCGCAAGCCACGCACCCTGCTGCATGCGGTGGACGGCGTGAGCTTCGAGATCGAAAAGGGCAAGACCCTGGCCCTGGTGGGCGAGTCGGGCTGCGGCAAGAGCACCGTGGCGCGCCTGCTGGTGGGCCTGTACGAGCCCACGCGCGGCGGCCTTACCTTCGACAACCAGGACGCCCACGCCGCCTTCAAGGGCAACGACGCGCGTGCCATGCGCCGGCGCATCCAGATGATCTTCCAGGACCCGTACGCGAGCCTGAACCCGCGCTGGCTGGTGGAAGACATCATCGGCGAGCCGCTGCGTGAGCATGGGCTGATCACCGACAAGGCCGAGCTCAAGCAGCGCGTGGGCGAGCTGCTGCAGTCGGTGGGCCTGTCGCCGCTGGACATGGTCAAGTACCCGCACCAGTTCTCGGGCGGGCAGCGCCAGCGCATCTCGATCGCGCGCGCCCTGGCCACCGAGCCCGAGTTCCTGGTCTGCGACGAGCCCACCTCGGCGCTCGACGTCTCGGTGCAGGCGCAGGTGCTCAACATCATGAAGGACCTGCAGCGCGAGCGGCACCTGACCTACCTGTTCATCTCGCACAACCTGGCCGTGGTGCGCCACGTGAGCGACCAGGTCGGCGTGATGTACCTGGGGCGCCTGGTGGAGCTGGCGGACAAGCACACGCTGTTCGACAACCCGCGCCACCCGTACACGCGCATGCTGCTCGATGCCATTCCCAAGATGCACGACACCGGCAAGGCGCGCACCCCGGTGCAGGGCGAAGTGCCCAACCCGCTCAATCCGCCACCTGGCTGCGCCTTCAACCCGCGCTGCCCGCATGTGAACGACCGCTGCCGCACCGAGCGCCCGCAACTGCTGAGCATCGGCGGTATCCGCATCGCCTGCCATGCGGTGGAAGAGGGGCGCATCCAGTAGGTCCTGGCCAGCGGTGCCGGTACGACCCAGGGCTCCTTCGGGAGCCCTTTTTCATGCCGGATCCGTTCCGTGCGCGCCCGCCGCGTATCAGGGGCGCTCGGAGCCTGCAACCAGGTGCTCGCGCAGGGTCGCGAGGATCTCGTCGGACAGGGCTGGTCGCCCCGCCGCCGTGGCGCGCGCCAGCACCAGCCCGCCGACCATGGTGGCCAGCATCTGCATGGCACGCGTGCGGCCTTCGGCGCTGGGCTGCTCGCCTGGTTCCAGGCCTTCGATCACGCGGGCAAAGCGCTCGATGTTGCGTTCGATGCCTTGCGCAAACACCTCGGACAGATCGCTTCCGGCACGCGCTGCATCCACTGCCAGGGCCGCCGCAGGGCAGCCTTCGCCCGGGTGGTCGCGGTGCTGGGTCGAGAGATAGCTGGTGACGCGCGCCGCAAGGCCTTCGCTGCCAGTACCCATGCGGCCCTCCATGCCGTCGAGCGGGGCAATCGACCAGTCGAAGGCACGCGCGCAGGCCTCGCGCACCAACGCATCCTTGTTCTCGAAGTGCCGGTACAGGCCGCCGTGGGTCAGCCCCGCATCGCGCGTGATGTCGGCCACCCCCACGCCCGCCAGGCCATGCTCGCGGTACAGGCGCGCGGCAGCATCCAGGATGCCCTGGCGGTTCTCCGCGGACTGCGCCTTCGAGACTTTCATGGGGGAGACCTCTTTTTGATGATGGTCGTACGCAAAAATGCGCCAAGACACTTATGATGACGCCCGCAATCATAAATGCGCGGCCCGCGCCGCGCGCTGAAAGGGTAGAGCGATGGTGAATGAACTCAAGGGAACACAGGAACCGGGCCAGGGCCTGCGCCTGCCGCGCGTGGTGATCACGGGCATGGGCCTGGTATCACCCCTGGGCGTCGGGGTGGAGCTGGCCTGGCGCCGCCTGCTGGCAGGCGCCTCGGGCCTGCGGCGCCTGCCCGATGCCGTGGTGGAGGGGCTGGCGGCCAAGGTCGGTGGCGCGGTGCCGACGAAGGAGCAGGACCCCGAAGGCGGTTGGGACCCCGACACCGTCGCCTCGTCCAAGGACCAGCGCAAGATGGACCGCTTCATCCCCTTCGCCCTGGGCGCCGCGCAGCAGGCGCTGGCGCAGGCCGGCTGGGCGCCGACGGGCGAGAAGGAGCAGCAGCGCACCGCCACCGTGATCGCTTCGGGAATCGGCGGCTTCGGCGCCATTGCCGAGGCCGTGCGCACTACCGACACGCGCGGGCCGCAGCGCCTGTCACCGTTCACCGTGCCGTCCTTCCTGGTCAATCTGGCGGCCGGCCATGTGTCCATACGCCACGGGCTCAAGGGCCCGCTGGGAGCGCCCGTGACGGCCTGCGCAGCCAGTGTGCAGGCCATTGGCGACGCCGCGCGCATGATCCGCTGCGGCGAGGCCGACATTGCCGTGTGCGGCGGCACCGAGGCCACCATCGACCGCGTGAGTCTGGGCGGCTTTGCGGCGGCCAAGGCGCTGTCCACCGGCTTTGCCGACCAGCCTGAGCAGGCCTCGCGTCCCTTCGATGCGGCACGCGACGGCTTCGTGATGGGCGAGGGCGCAGGCATGCTGGTGATCGAATCGCTGGACCATGCGCTGGCGCGCGGCGCCACGCCGCTGGCCGAGGTCGTGGGCTATGGCACCTCGGCCGATGCCCACCACATCACCTCAGGCCCCGAGGACGGCGATGGAGCGCGCCGCGCCATGGAGATCGCGCTGGCCCAGGCGGGCCTGGCGGCCAGCGAGGTGCAGCACCTCAACGCCCACGCCACCTCCACCTACGTGGGTGACCGGGGCGAGCTGGCTGCGATCCGCCGCGTGTTCGGCACCGGCAAGTCGGTGGCCGTTGCCTCCACCAAGGCGGCCACGGGCCACCTGCTGGGGGCGGCGGGTGCCGTGGCGGCCATCTTCACCACGCTGGCCTTGCGCGACCAGGTCGTGCCCGCCACGCGCAACCTCGACCATCCCGACGAGCTGGCCGAGGGCATGGACATGGTGGCGGGCGCCAGCCGCCCCATGGCGTTGGAGCACGCGATGCTCAATGGCTTTGGTTTTGGCGGCGTGAACGCAACCCTGGTGCTCAAGCGCTGGGCGCCGGCGGCTGCGTGAAGAGGGGGTAAGAGGAGATACCTACGCGTAGCGTTTGGCGCGCAGGTTCTCTTTCATCTGCTGCAGGATGGGCTGCAGCGGGCTGCCGATGCGCAGGGCCACGCAGGTGGCCAGCACGTCGATGATGAGCAGGTGCATGAGCCGCGACACCATGGGGCTGTAGCGGTCGTAGCCCTCGGGGTGGTCCGCGGCCAGGTGGATCTGGCAGGTGCTGGCCAGCGGCGAGCCGCTGGCCGTGATGGCAATGGTGGTTGCGCCGTTCTTGCGCGCGATATCGGCCGCATCCATCAGGTCGCGCGTGCGCCCCGAGTTGGAGACGATCACCAGGCAGTCGCCCGGGCCGAGCAGGGTGGCGCTCATCACCTGCATGTGGCCATCGCTGGTGGCGATGGAGGTCACGCCCAGGCGGAAGAACTTGTGCTGCGCGTCCTGTGCCACGATGCCCGAGTTGCCCACCCCGTAGAACTCGATGCGCCGCCCGGTCTTCCAGGTGGCGGCAATGGCTTCGGCCGCACGCTCCAGCGCCACGGTGCTCGCGGCATTGCGGTACTGCAAGAAGGCGGCCACCGCGTTGTCCACCACCTTCACCAGCACGTCGCCGGTCTTGTCGTCCGCATCCACGCTGCGGTGGATGAAGGGCACGCCCTCGCTCACGCTGCCTGCGAGCTTGAGCTTGAAGTCGGCCAGCCCGTCATAGCCCATGCTGCGGCAAAACCGCACCACGGTGGGCTTGCTCACATGGGCGCGTTCGGCCAGCTCGCGCACGGGCAGGCGCGCAAAGCTGCGCGGGTCGGCCAGCACGAGCTTGCCCACGCGCTGCTCTGCAGGGGCGAGGGACGACAGGGAGGCGGTGATGCGGTCAAGCACGCTGGCAGGTCCTCGGGGGCACCATGTTCATGGCTGGTTGGGATGGTTGCGATCAATGGTAACTGGGTTTCATCGATTGGGGGGAGCGCATGAAACCCTGATGCCACCCGGCGGCGGGCACACGGGTGTGAGCGCCTGCCTTCGTGTAATCCCGCTGGTCGCCTCGAAGGGGCCATCGTAGGATGTTTGTCATTAAACTGTCACTAAACAAACAACTACAGAAAGAGACTCCATGCAGAAATTCCTTGCGGGCACTGCGTTGGCGCTGGCGGCTTCCGGCGCCCTGGCACAGGGCCAGGTCAACATCATCTGCTCCGTGCAGGCCGAGTGGTGCAACCTGATGTCCACCGTCTATGCCAAGACCACCGGCACCAAGGTCAACATGACGGCCAAGGGCTCGGGCGAGGCATTGGCCCAGCTCAATGCCGAGAAGGCCAACCCCAAGACCGACATCTGGTTCGGCGGCACGGGCGACCCGCATCTGCAGGCGGCCGAGCAGGGCCTGACGCTCGAGTACAAGTCCCAGCAGCTCACGCAGCTGTACCCCTGGGCGCAAAAACAGGCGTCCGACTCCAAGTACCGCACCGTGGGTGTCTACCTGGGCCCGCTGGGCTTTGGCTACAACAAGGAACTGCTGGCCAAGCGCAAGCTCAATCCGCCCCAGTCCTGGGCCGACCTGCTCAAGCCCGAGTTCAAGGGCGAGGTGCAGATGGCCAACCCCGCTTCGAGCGGAACGGCCTACACCATGATCGCCACACTGGTACAGATCATGGGCGAGGAGAAGGCCTTCGACTACCTCAAGGCGCTGCATCCCAACATCAGCGCCTATACCCGCTCCGGCACGGCACCGGTCAAGGCGGCCGCGCGCGGCGAGACCACGGTGTCGGTGAGCTTCGTGCACGACGTGACCACCGAGGCCGTCAATGGTTTTCCCGTGGGCTCGACCACCCCGTCCGAAGGCACGGGCGCCGAGGTGGGTTCGATGAGCATCGTCAAGAACGGCCCCAACACCGAGGCGGCCAAGAAGTTCTATGAGTGGGCGCTCACGCCTGGCGGCCAGCAGTTCGGCCTGGCGGCCAAGCAGTTCCAGTTGCCCAGCAACACCCAGGTGCCCCGGGATCCCCGCATGACGGACCCGGCCAAGATGAAGCTCATCAACTACGACTACGCCAAGTACGGCGCGAGCGCCGAGCGCCGCCGCCTGATCGCGCGCTGGGAAAAAGACGTCCAGAACGCCGGGCGCTGATGTCGGCGCACGCATTGCAGGCGCCGCTGGCCGGCAGGCCCGCGGTCAACCAGTCGCTGTGGGTGTGGCTGGCACTGGGCCTGGTGGGCTACGTGGCGCTGCCCTGGTATGCCCAGCAGGATGCCAATGGCCTGACCGTGCTGGGCCAGGTCTTCAGCCAGGCGCAGACGGGCAGCGGGCTCATGCAGGCCGCTGCCTTCGGGCGGCCCTGGTTGTGGCTGGCGCTGCTGGGCCTGGCGATCGCTGGCGTGGGCGCGCTGCTGCCCGCCGGGCGCAGGCAGGGCGGCTGGCTGGTGCTGGGCGGTGGCCTGGGCCTGGCGTCCCTGCTGGTCAGCGGCTTTGCCATCGGTGCACGCGGCTGGGCCTTCGACTGGCTCAACGCCAGCTTCGGCGAGCTGGCCATGCGCCAGCCCGGCGTGGGCTGGGGCGGCTTCGTGGTGCTCACGGCCCTGCTGGTGCTGGCGTCGTTCGGCGTGGCGCGGCGCGGTTACTTCAAGGGCGACCTGTTCGTGGCCGCGGCCGTGCTCGGCATGGGCAGCCTGCTGGCGCTGTTCATCGTGTTCCCGGTGCTCAAGGCGCTCAGCGGTGCCTTCTTCCTGGAAGACGGGCCGTTCTCATTGGCCGTGATGTGGGAGCGCGTGGCGCACGAGCGCAACTTCGGCCTGGCCTGCCTGGCTGGCGGCCAGCGCTGCGGCGTGGCCTGGAACACGCTGTTCCTGGGCCTCATGACGGCGGCCAGCACCACCTTGCTCGGCACCTTCATGGCGCTGATGGCCGAGCGCGCCTCGCGCCGCTACGCGCGGCCGCTGAACATCGTGGCGCTGCTGCCCATCATCACGCCGCCCTTCGTCGTGGGCCTGGGGCTGATCCTGCTGTTCGGCCGCGCAGGCGTGTTCAACCAGCTCCTCGAATACGCCTTCGGCATCACGCCCTCGCGCTGGTTCTACGGCTGGCTCGGCGTGTGGGTGGCGCAGACCTTCGCCTTCACGCCCATTGCCTTCATGATCATGCGCGGCGTGGTGCAGGGCGTGGCACCCAGCCTCGAAGAGGCGGCCCAGACCCTGCGCGCCAGCCCGCACCAGACCTTCATGACGGTGACTCTGCCGCTGCTCAAGCCCGGTCTGGCCAATGCCTTCCTGGTGGGCTTCATCGAGAGCATGGCCGACTTCGGCAACCCCATCGTGGTCGGCGGCCAGTTCTCGGTGCTGTCCACCGAGATCTTCTTCGCCATCGTCGGCGCGCAGTACGACCAGGGGCGTGCGGCCTCGCTGGCGTGGATCCTCACGCTGTTCGCGCTGGCGGTGTTCGCCATCCAGCGCGCGCTGCTCGGGCGGCAGAACTTCACCACCGTCTCGGGCAAGGGCGATGCAGGCATCGCCATGCCGCTGCCCACGGGCGTGCGCCGCGTGGTGCATTCGGTGGCGCTGCCGTGGATGGCCTTCACGCTCATCGTCTACCTGTTCGCGCTGGCTGGCGGCTTTGTGCAGACCTGGGGGCGCGACTACACCATCACGCTCAACCACTTTCGCACCGCGTTCAACATGGAGTGGGGCGAGTTCGGTGTGGTGTGGGCCGGCACGGCCTGGAACTCGTTCTTCACCACCATCAAGCTGGCTGCCCTGTCGGCGCCGCTCACGGCGGCGCTGGGCATCGGCATTGCCTGGCTGCTGGCGCGCACCGAGTTCAAGGGGCAGGGGGCTTTCGAGTTCTCGGCCCTGCTGGCTTTCGCCATCCCGGGCACGGTGCTGGGGGTGAGCTACATCCTGGCCTTCAACGTGCCGCCGTTCGAGCTCACGGGCACGGCGCTGATCATCGTGCTGTGCTTCATGTTCCGCAACCTGCCGGTGGGCGTGCGCGCCGGCACGGCGGCGTTCAAGCAGCTCGACCGCTCGCTCGACGAGGCCTCGCTGATGCTGCGCGCCGGCAGCGTGCAGACGCTGCGCCACGTGGTGCTGCCATTGCTCAAGCCGGCCCTGGTGGCTGCGCTGGTCTACAGCTTCGTGCGTGCCATCACGACCGTGAGCGCGGTGATCTTCCTGGTCACGGCCGAGAACGAGCTGGCCACCACCTACATCATCGGCCGCGTGGGCAATGGCGACTACGGCGTGGCTCTGGCCTATTGCACGGTGCTGATCGTGCTGATGTCGCTGGCCATCGCGCTGATCCAGTGGCTGGTGGGCGAGCGCAAGCTGGGCCGGCGCTCAGGCGCAGCCGCCATGCCCGCCCCCCACTGAACCCATGCTGAATGCTGAGAGAAATGACACCATGAACAACAGCGGCGCGGGTATCGTGTTTCGCAACATCACCAAGCGCTACGGGGCCGACGCCTCGGCGGCGCTGGCGGTCAAGGGCATCAGCTTCGAGGTGCCGCGCGGCACGCTGACCACCATTCTGGGCCCCTCGGGCTGCGGCAAGACCACCACCCTGCGCATGATCGCCGGTCTCGAATCGCCCACCTCGGGAGAGATCTTCATCGGCGGCCGGGACGTCACCACGCTGGGCCCGGCCCAGCGCAACGTGAGCATGATGTTCCAGAGCTACGCGCTGTTCCCGCACATGAACGTGGTGGAGAACGTCTCTTACGGCCTGCGCATGTCCGGCCTGGCCAAGGAGGTGGCGCGCAGCAAGGCCGTCGATGCGCTGCGCGGCGTGGGGCTGGTGGGCTATGACGATCGCCTGCCCAGCGAACTCTCGGGTGGCCAGCAGCAGCGCGTGGCGCTGGCGCGCGCCCTGGTGCTGGAGCCCGAGGTGCTGCTGTTCGATGAACCGCTGTCCAACCTCGATGCGCGGCTGCGCCGCGAGATGCGCGAGGAGATCCGCGCGCTGCAGCAGCGCCTGTCGCTCACGGTGGCCTACGTCACGCACGACCAGGCCGAGGCCATGGCCGTGAGCGACCAGATCATCGTCATGGACCAGGGTCTGATCGCGCAGAGCGGCACCCCCCAGGCGCTGTACGAAGCGCCGCGCACCGAGTTCGTCGCGGGCTTCATGGGCGAGGCCATGCTGTTCCCCGGCACCGCGCTGGCCGATGGCTCGGTGCAGCTCGGCCCGCTGGTGATACGCCCGCGCACCGCGGCCGCGCCGGGCCCGGTGAAGGTGGCGGTGCGCCCCGAGGCCTGGAGCATCCAGCGTGCCGGCGAAGACCTGCTGCCCGCCACGCTGCGCAAGCGTGCCTACCTGGGCGCCGTGTACGAATACACCTTCGAGACGGCGCTGGGCAGCATCTTTGTCGTCTCCTCCGACCTGGGCGATTTGCTGGCCGTCGGCGAAGCGGTGCAGCTCGCTCTGGGCGTGCACGGCGTATCGGTGCTTGGTAGTACAAGACCCTGACGCGGCGATGCGGAATAATGGGGGCATGAACCAACTCGACGCCCTCAAACAGTTCACCACCGTGGTTGCCGACACCGGCGACTTCAAGCAGCTGGCCCAGTTCCAGCCCCAGGACGCGACGACCAACCCGTCGCTGATCCTCAAGGCCGTGCAAAAGCCCGAGTACGCACCGCTGCTCACGGACACGGTGAACCAGTTCCGTGGCCGGCCCATGGACGAGATCATCGACCGCCTGATCGTGCGCTTCGGCCGCGAGATCCTGGACACGATCCCGGGCCGCGTCTCCACCGAGGTGGATGCGCGCCTGAGCTTCGACACAGAGGCCACGATCACGCGCGGCGAGCGCATCATCGAGCTGTACCAGGCCGAAGGCATCCACATCGACCGCGTGCTGATCAAGGTAGCCGCCACCTGGGAAGGCATCCAGGCGGCCGAAAAGCTCGAGCAGCGCGGCATCCACACCAACCTCACCCTGCTGTTCTCGTTCTGCCAGGCCGTGGCCTGCGGCCAGGCCAAGGTGCAGCTGATCTCGCCCTTCGTGGGCCGCATCTACGACTGGTACAAGAAGCAGGCCGGCGCCCAGTGGGATGAGGCCGCGCGCTCGGGTGCGAACGACCCTGGCGTGCAGTCCGTGGCGCAGATCTACAACCACTACAAGCACTTCGGCATCGCCACCGAGGTCATGGGCGCGAGCTTTCGCAACACCGGCCAGATCACCGCGCTGGCCGGCTGCGACCTGCTCACCATCGCCCCCGACCTGCTGGCCCAGCTGGCCGCCAGCGACGCCCCGCTGGCCCCGGCGCTCGATGCGGCGGCCGCCAAGACCCTGGATCTGCCGGTCGTGAACTACGACGAGGCGGGCTTCCGCTATGCGCTCAACGAAGACGCCATGGCCACCGAGAAGCTGGCCGAGGGCATCCGCGGTTTTGCGGTGGATGCCGTGAAGCTGGAGAAGCTGATCCTCGCGGCCTGACTCCGCAGGGCGCCACGCGCCCTGCGGACGGACGAACTCAACCCCGTCAGGCCCGCAGCGGTGCCGCGCTGAGCGGCACCTTCAGGCCCACCCGCAGGCCATGCGGGACCACGGGCTCGGCGAAGGTCTGGCCTGCGTGCTGGAGTGCGATTTCCTCGACGATGGACAGGCCCAGGCCGCAGCCGCCGGGCTTGTCCGAGCCGCGCCAGAAACGCGCGAACAGGTCACGCAGGTGGGCCGGCTCCACGCCCGGGCCATCGTCTTCCACGGCCAGGGTGGCCAAGCCGGCACCCGCAATGTCCACCCGCACCGTCACCGTGGCGCCATGGCCTGCGTAGTGCAGGGCGTTGTCGATGAGGTTGTTGAGCGCCTCGCGCAGCAGCAACGGGTGGCCTTGCACGGCCAGTTGTTCCTCGCCCTCGTAGCCCAGGTCCACGCCGCTGGCCACGGCACGTGCAGCCCAGTCGCGGGCCACCTCGCGCGCCAGGGCAGGCAGGTCCAGGGTCTGCATGGCCACGCTGCTTTCCGAGCGCGCCAGCTGCAGCAGCTGGTGCACCAGGTGGGCACTGCGCCGCGCAGCCGACAGCACCTTGTGCAGCCTCTCTTGCACAGCCGGCTCGCGGCTCTCGTGCAGTGCCAGTTCGGTCTGGCCGATCAGGCCCGCGAGCGGCGTGCGCAGCTGGTGGGCGGCATCGTTGAGGAAACGCTTTTCCTTTTGCTGGCCGCGCGCCACGGCCTCCAGCAAGGCGTTGATGGTGCTGGCCAGCGAGTGCACCTCCTGCGGCGCCGAGGTCAGTTCGATGGGCGGCAAGGGGTCGGCCGTGTTGCGCTTGCGGGCACCGGCCTTTTCGATCTGCGCCTCCAGGCGCTTCAGGGGCTGCAGGCCGCGCAGCACGCCGGCATACACCACGGCGCTTAGCGCCAGCCCCATCAGGCCCATGGGCAGCAGCATCTGCTCGAGCAGCTCCTGCGCGATGCGCTCGCGCACCGTGAGGCTTTGCGCCACCTGCACGCGCAGGCGCTGGCGCGTCTGCGGCGTGCCGTAGTCCACGTCGAGCAGGGCCACGCGCACCGGACGGTCGTCCACCCGCGCCTGGTACAGGAACGGGTCGCCCACCGCCACGTCCACCGGCGGCGGCGGTGGCAACTGTGCGTTGCCCAGCAGGAAACGGCCCGGCGGCGAAGACACCATGTAGGTGATGCGGTCGGCCGGGTCCTGCTCCAGGATGTCCTGCGCGGCCTTCGGAAAATCGACCAGCAGCCCATCGCCGATAGGCTTGATCTGGCGCGCCAGCGCGCGCACCGACTGGGTCAGCGTCTGGTCGATGCCCTTCTCGCCGTTCTGCAGCGCAATGCGCCAGGCCAGGAAGCCGCCCGACAGCCACAGCACGAGCTGGGGCAGCAGCAGCCACAGCAACAGCTTGCGTTGCAGGGAAACACCGGGAATGGGGCGCATGGACGCGGTCTACTCGGCAGGCCTGGCCAGCATGTAGCCCAGCCCGCGGATGTTGCGGATCACCAGGTTCGAGGCGTCGAGCTTCCTGCGCAGGCGGTGCACGTAGACCTCCAGCGCATTCGAGTTGAGTGGTGCGGCCGCCGCCTGCCCGGGCTCGGGCGGGCCGGCACGCCAGGCGGCAAGCACGTCGTCGCGCGTGACCACCTCGCCGCAGCGGTTCACCAGCAATTCCAGCAGTTCCCATTCGCGCTGCGTGAGCTCCAGCGGCTCACCGCCGAGCACGGCGCTGCGCTGGCCATGGTCGATCTGCAGGCTGCCGATGGCGGTACTGGGGCCGCCAGAGGCGCTGCTGGCCTGCGTGAATGCGGGCTGCCGCGCGCGCCGCAGCATGGCCTGCAGGCGGGCCTGCAGCTCCTGCATGTTGAAGGGCTTGGTGATGTAGTCGTCGGCCCCGGCGTTCAGCCCGTGGATGCGGTCATCGATGCCGTCGCGCGCGGTGAGAATCAACACTGGCAGGCCGGCAATGTGGGTGCGCGCCCAGGTCAGCAGCTCCATGCCATCGGCGCCGGGCAGGCCCAGGTCGAGGATGATGCCGTCCACCGCCTGGCTTTGCAGCACGGCGGTGGCCTCGGCCACGCTGCAGGCCGTGCACACGTTGAAATCCAGTTGCTGGAGCTGGCCCGTCAAGGCGTCCAGCAGCAAGGCATCGTCTTCGACTATCAATAGGGTGGCCATGGATAGAGGATAGCAAAGGGTCCTTCGTGCAGGCGCGGGGGAGTGTTCACAGCAGGGAAAGCACCGAGGCGCAGGCGGCGTCGTAATTCGATAACAGTGGAATTCCATTGGCGTGTAACGCACACCCCGGGAAAGCCCTGATATGTTCATTAATTATTGTAATTAAAGTACCGACTGCGCTGACCGGCATGGGTCAGCCGGCGCACAAACGGACTCACACAAACGAGGAGACATGGGTATGTGGAAGTTGACAAAAGTCGCCGCCGTCGCGGCGGTTCTGGCGGCATCGGCGACCGCCGGTGCAGGGGAAGTGGAGGTTCTGCACTACTGGACTTCGGGCGGAGAAGCCAAGTCGGTGGCCGAGCTCAAGAAGATCATGCAGGGCAAGGGCCATACCTGGCGTGACTTCGCCGTGGCCGGCGGTGGTGGCGACAGCGCCATGACCGTGCTCAAGAGCCGCGTGATCTCGGGCAACCCGCCATCGGCCGCCCAGACCAAGGGCCCGGCCATCCAGGAGTGGGCCTCCGAAGGCGTGCTGGCCAACATGGATGCACTGGCCAAGGCCGAGAAGTGGGACGAGCTGCTGCCCAAGGTGGTCGCCGACATCATGAAGTACAAGGGCGCCTACGTGGCCGCCCCCGTCAACGTGCACCGCGTCAACTGGATGTGGGGCAGCTCCGAGGCCCTGAAGAAGGCCGGCGTGACCGCCATGCCCAAGACCTGGGACGAGTTCTTCGCCGCAGCCGACAAGCTCAAGGCCGCAGGCCTGGTGCCCGTGGCCCACGGCGGCCAGAACTGGCAGGACTTCACCACCTTCGAATCGGTGGTGCTCGGCGTCGGCGGCCCCAAGTTCTACCAGGATGCCCTGGTCAAGCTCGACGACAAGGCCCTCAACAGCGACACCATGAAGAAGTCGCTCGAGACCTTCCGCCGCATCAAGTCCTATACCGACTCCGGCGCACCGGGCCGTGATTGGAACCTGGCCACGGCCATGCTGATCCAGGGCAAGGCGGGCTTCCAGCTCATGGGTGACTGGGCCAAGGGCGAGTTCCTGGCCGCCAACAAGGCGCCGGGCAAGGACTTCCTGTGCGCCGCAGCGCCGGGCACGACCACGTCCTACACCTTCAACGTGGACTCGTTCATCCTGTTCAAGCTCAAGGACGCAGCTGCCCAAAAGGCGCAGAGCGACCTGGCCAGCTCCATCATGAGCCCCGAGTTCCAGGAAGTGTTCAACCTGAACAAGGGCTCCATCCCGGTGCGCGCCGGCCAGAAGATGGACAAGTTCGACGACTGTGCCAAGGCCTCCGCCAAGGACTTCGTCGACACCGCCAAGAGCGCCAGCCTGCTGCCCAGCGTGGCCCACGGCATGGCCATCGCACCCGCCACGGAAGGTGCCATCAAGGACGCCGTCAGCCAGTTCTGGAATGACGACAAGGTGAGCGTCGCCGACGCCATGAAGAAGATCGCGACCGCCGCGAAGACCAAGTAGACCAACACTGAGGGATCCCATCATGATGAAAAGAAACCGCCTCACGGCGGTGGCTTTGGCCGCCGCATGCGCGATGAGTAGCGCTATGGCAATGGATGTTGCCGGCTTCGAGTTCAACGGTTACTCGCGGGGTGGCCCGGTGTTCAACCACTCCGACGGCGTCAAGGGCAACCTGTCGCTCGGCGGCGAGCTGCAGAAGTACCGCCTGGGCAACGAAGGCGACAACGGCATCGAAGTCAACTTCGCCCGCAGCTTCGAGGCCGGTGGCGTCAAGTGGAAGGTGAACTACATGCCCGCCAAGTGGGGCAGTGGTGACATCAGCACCGAGCAGGCCTATGTGGAAATGAGCGGCCTGTCGTTCTCGCCCGAAGCCAAGTTCTGGGTCGGCCAGCGCCGCCTGCGTATCCAGGACGTGCACATCGTCGACTACTTCCTGCTGAACTACGGCGACAACGTCGGTGCCGGCGTGACCGACGTGCCGATCGGCGGCATGAAGCTCGGCGTGGGCGTGTTCTCGGGCGACAAGTTCGACGGCAACCTGCCCAACGACGTCAAGGCACACCGCCTGAACGTCGACCTGTCCGAGATCAACACCAACCCCAACGGCAAGCTGCGTGTGCTGCTGACCGCGGTGGGCGGCAAGAACCAGGTCAACGGCGGCTCGGGTTCGGGCATCTCGCTGATGCACACCCAGAAGGACTTCCTGCTGTCCGGCGTGAGCAACACCCTGTACCTGCAGGGCTCGCGCGGCCATGCCCGCATCGACGGTGAGTTCGAAGCCATCGACGGCACCCGTCCTGGCCGCCGCTCCACGCGCATCGCCGACTCCATCAACTGGCAAAGCGGTCCCTTCGGCGGGCAGGCCCTGATTGGCTACCAGACCAACAAGACCGACCTGACGAATGTGGAGACCAAGGACTTCTCGCTGGGTGGACGCGGTTCGTACGCCCTCTCGAAGAACTTCAAGGCCCTGGCCGAAGTGTCGACCACCACACGCAAGGGCACGGGTCCTGACCAGCGCCTGAGCAAGGTGACGCTGGCCGGCGCCCTGGCCATGAACGAAGACTTCTGGTCGCGCCCCGAGCTGCGCCTGTACGTGACCAAGGCCAACTGGAACCAGGCGGCGGCGGTTGCGAATGCCGCGACCTTCGGTGCCAACGGCAAGACCTCGCGCACGCTGGTGGGTGTGCAGTACGAGATCTGGTGGTAAGAGGGAGTGAGTGTGAGAGCGAGTTAAGTCAGAGGTGACTTTGTTCTTGGGGGGCACTCCCTGTGTGCCCCCTTTTTTCCTTGTTGTTTTTCCTGTTGACGTGATGATGGACGGCGTGGCCGTCGCCCATGTCCCAGCCTGCGTATGCACCCGATGCTTCTTTTGCAATGACGACCAAGAACTCCTTTGAATCCTGGCTGCCCAAGCTGGTCGTCGCGCCAGCCTTCGTGCTGGGTTTTGCCTTCATTTACGGCCTGATGGTGTGGAACGGCGTGCTGAGCCTTTCCGCATCGCGCATGCTGCCCAACTACGAATGGGTGGGCTTGGCGCAGTACGAACGCCTGTGGGAGATGGACCGCTGGTGGGTGGCCCTCAAGAACCTGGGCATCTTCGGCGTGGGCTACGTGGGCGGCTCGCTGGCCATCGGTGTGGCGCTGGCCGTGCTGCTGGACCAGAAGATCCGCGCCGAAGGCGCGCTGCGCACGATTTACCTGTACCCCATGGCGCTGTCGTTCGTGGTCACCGGCACGGCCTGGAAGTGGCTGCTCAACCCGGGCCTGGGCATCGAGAAGATGGTGCGCGACTGGGGCTTTCCCAATTTCGAGTTCGGCTGGCTGGTGGACACCGAGATGGCCATCTACTGCGTGGTGATCGCCGGCATCTGGCAGAGCGCGGGCTTTGCGATGGCGCTGTTCCTCGCCGGCCTGCGCGGCATCGACGACAGCATCATCAAGGCCGCCCAGGTCGACGGTGCCTCGCTGCCACGCATCTACTGGCGCATCGTGCTGCCGGCGTTGCGCCCCGTGTTCTTTTCCACGCTGATGGTGCTGTCGCACCTGGCGATCAAGAGCTTCGACCTGGTGATGGCGCTCACGGCCGGCGGGCCCGGCTATGCCACCGACGTGCCCGCAACGTTCATGTACACCATGTCGTTCTCGCGCGGCCAGATCGGCCTGGGCGCGGCCAGCGCCACCATGATGCTGGCCACCGTGGCCGCCCTGGTCATTCCCTACCTGTACAGCGAATTGCGCAGCAAACCCCATGACCGCTAAGCCTTCCTTGTTTCCTTCCGTGGGCCGCCTGCTGGTCTATGCGGTGCTGGCCCTGGCCACCGCCTTCTTTTTGCTGCCGCTGTACGCGATGCTGGTCACCTCGTTCAAGGATGCCGAGGAGATCCGCAGCAGCGCGCTGCTGGCCCTGCCCGCCTCGCTGAACCTGTCTTCCTGGAGCACCGCCTGGTCCAGCGCCTGCACGGGTGTGGACTGCAACGGCCTGCGCCCCTTCTTTTGGAACTCGGTGGCCATGGCCGTGCCGGCCGTGCTGGTCTCCACGGTGTGGGGTGCGCTCAACGGCTACGTGCTCAGCCTGTGGAAGTTCCGCGGCAGCGACGCGCTGTTCGGCATGCTGCTGTTCGGCGTGTTCATGCCCTTCCAGGTGGTGCTGCTGCCCATGAGCCAGGTGCTCGGCTGGCTCGGGCTGTCGAGCTCGATCACGGGCCTGGTGCTGGTGCACTGCCTGGCGGGCCTGGCCGGCACCACGCTGTTCTTTCGCAACTACTACGCAGCGATACCGAAGGAGCTGGTGAACGCCGCGCGCATGGACGGCGCGAGCTTCTTCCAGATCTTCTGGCGCATCGTGCTGCCGCTGTCCACGCCCATCATCATGGTCACGCTGATCTGGCAGTTCACCAACATCTGGAACGATTTCCTGTTCGGCGTGGTGTTCTCGGGCACCGACTCCAAGCCGGTGACGGTGGGCCTGAACAACCTGGCCAACACCAGTTCCAGCGTCAAGGCCTACAACGTGGACATGGCGGCCGCCATCATCGCCGGCCTGCCGACCATGGTGATCTATGTGCTGGCGGGCAAATTTTTCGTGCGCGGGCTGACGGCCGGTGCGGTCAAGGGTTAAAGAGGTTAAGCAATCATGGCGTCTTCATTGGATATCGCGGGCATCAACAAGCGTTTCGGCAAGGGCGACAAGAGTGTCGAGGTGCTGCGCAAGATCGACATCCAGGTCGCTCCGGGCGAGTTCCTGATCCTGGTGGGCCCCTCGGGCTGTGGCAAGTCCACGCTGCTCAACATCATCGCGGGGCTCGACGAACCGACCGAGGGCGAGATCCGCATCGCCGGCAAGAACGTGGTGGGCATGCCTCCGCGCGACCGCGACATCGCCATGGTGTTCCAGAGCTATGCGCTGTACCCCACGCTCAGCGTGGCAGACAACATCGGCTTTGCGCTGGAAATGCGCAAGATGCCCAAGCCCGAGCGGCAAAAGCGCATCGACGAAGTGGCTGCCATGCTGCAGATCAGCCACCTGCTGGACCGCCGGCCCAGCCAGCTGTCGGGCGGCCAGCGCCAGCGCGTGGCCATGGGCCGGGCCCTGGCGCGCCAGCCGCAGCTGTTCCTGTTCGACGAGCCCCTGTCCAACCTGGACGCCAAGCTGCGCGTGGAGATGCGTGCCGAGATCAAGCGCCTGCACCAGGCCAGCGGCATCACCAGCGTGTATGTGACGCACGACCAGGTCGAGGCCATGACCCTGGGCTCGCGCATCGCCGTGATGAAGGGCGGCGTGGTGCAGCAACTGGGCACACCCGACGAGATCTACAACCACCCGGCCAACACCTATGTGGCGACCTTCATCGGCTCGCCCACCATGAATCTGCTGCGCGGCACGCAGGCGGCGGGGCAGTTCGCGGTGCAGGGTGTGTCGCTGGACCTGGCCGCGCCGCAGGCCGCGCCCGAGGTGATGCTGGGTGTGCGCCCCGAGCACCTGGTGCTGCAGGACACCTCGCCCTGGCGCGGCGAGGTCAGCGTGGTCGAGCCCACTGGCCCGGACACCTATGTGATGGTGGACACCGCCGCCGGCAGCATGACGCTGCGCACCGATGCCCAGACCCGCGTGAAGCCCGGCGACCGCGTGGGCCTGGCTGTGGCCCCGGCGCATGCCCACTGGTTCGACACCGGTACGGAACAGCGCATCGCGTGACGGCCAGGCCAAAGGACAGGGCCTGCGCTCGCAGTGCCCTCCCTTCGGCCTTGGTACATGGGGACTTTGACCCGCCCGCTTGCGGTGTTCTGGGGTAAAAACAGGTCTTGCACCGGTCCTGCCGTCCATCCGCCACTCTTTTTTGGGGTGACGCGTCTGCTGTGTTCCAGTGGATGCATTGCCTCCCATGCCCATGCCCGCAACACGCCTTCTCGCCGACATCGGCGGCACCAACATCCGCCTGGCCTGGCAGAACCCCGGCGACGACACCCTGCACGACACGCGCGTGCTGCAGTGCGCCCAGTACCCCACGGTGGACGATGCCATCCGCACCTACCTGGCCGAGGTGGGCATTGCTGCGCCGCAGGAGGCAGCCTTCGGCATCGCCAACCCGGTCACGGGCGATGCCATCCGCATGACCAACCACAGCTGGAGCTTTTCGCAGAAGGCGGTGCGCGAGGCCTTCGGCTTTGCGCGGCTGGTGGTCATCAACGACTTCACCGCCCTGGCCCTGGCGCTGCCCCTGCTCACGCCCGACCTGCTGCGCCAGGTGGGCGGCGGCCAGGCCGTGCCGGGTGAGGCCATCGGCCTCGTGGGGGCCGGCACCGGCCTCGGTGTCTCGGGCCTGGTGTTCCCGCCCCACTCGCCGGCCGGCGTGCCGCTGTCGGGCGAGGGCGGCCACGTCACGCTGGCCGCGCAGACCCAGCATGAATTCGACGTGTTGCAGGTTCTGCAGCAGCGCTATGGCCATGTGTCGGCCGAGCGCGCCGTCTCGGGCTCGGGCCTGGTGGACCTGTACCACGCGGTGCGCACCGTGGCCCGGGCGGGTGGCACCGAGGTGAACTCGGCCGCCCAGGTGACCGAGGCCGCGCTGCAGGCCAAGGACCCGCTGGCGCTGCAGGCGCTGGACCTGTTCTGCGGCTTCCTGGGCAATGTGGCGGGCAACCTTGCGCTCACGCTGGGCGCGCGCGGCGGGGTGTACATCGGCGGCGGCATGGTGCCGCGCCTGGGCGAGTGGTTCGACCAGTCGTCCTTTCGCCAGCGCTTCGAGGGCAAGGGGCGTTTTGCGCCCTACCTCGCTTCCATTCCCTGCTGGATCATCGATCCGAGCGCCACCCCGGCGCTCTATGGCGCCTCGCGCGCGCTCGACATCGCGGGCGGTTGAACATGGCCGGTGCGCCATCCTTGCCGCTTGCGGGCGTGCACCATGTGGCCCTCATCGGGTCGGACTACGCGCGCTCCAAGCGTTTCTACACCGAGGTGCTGGGCCTTGCCGTGGTGAACGAGACCTACCGCGCCGAGCGCCAGTCGTACAAGCTCGACCTCGCGCTGCCCGATGGCACACAGATCGAGCTCTTCTCCTTTCCCGAGGCGCCGCCGCGGCCCTCCTACCCCGAGGCCTGCGGCCTGCGCCATCTGGCGCTGCGCGTGGCCGATCTGCCTGCAAGCCTGCAAGCCCTCGCGGCCCACGGCGTTGCGGCCGAACCGGTGCGCATGGATCCCTTCACGGGCTGTCCTTTCACCTTCATCGCCGACCCGGACGGGCTGCCCATCGAACTCGTGGGGCCAGCGCCGGCATAGCCGCTTTCCTACGTCCAGCGCCATGCCGCCCAGGGTGTCCTGCGCGGCATTTTTCTTGTGCGCATTGTTCTCAAAACTGGAACAGACAGTTTGCGACTGGGTAGTTTTTCTCTGAACACGTGAGGCGTACAGTTCAACCCATCGATGAGCCGAACCCGCAAGGCGACTCACCGAACCCGGTTCGAAGTTGTTTTTGTCCCGGTTTTTTTGAGACGCTTTTTCACTTTAAGGATTTTCATCATGAACACGACCGCACGCTTCCTCTCCATCGCCGCTGTTGCCGCTTTCGCTTCCTTCGGTGCTTACGCCGACGAAGCCGATGCTTCGCAATTCGCCACCAAGTTCGAAACCAACCGCACCCGCGCCGAAGTGGCCGCCGAAGCCGCCACCGTGGCCCAGACCCGCAGCATCGAGCCCGCTGGTTCGCGTGTGGTGACCTACAAGTCCACCGCTGACCGCGCTGCCGTGCGTGCCCAGGCTGCTGACGCTGTTCGCACCGGCCAGATCTCTTTTGGCGAAATCGGCGCTCTGTAATCAGCGCCCCGGACTGGACTGACCCTCTGCCCAATCAATAAACAAAGTAAAGAATCGAGATCACCATGAACAAGACCGCACGTTTCCTGTCCATCGCCGCTGTGGCTGCTTTCTCCGCTTTCGGTGCCCACGCTGACGAAGCCGACAGCTCGCAGTTCGCCCTGAAGTTCGAGACGAACCGCACCCGCGCTGAAGTGGCGGCAGAAGCCGCTACCGTGGCACAGACCCGCAGCATCGAGCCCGCTGGCTCGCGCGTCGTGACCTACAAGTCCACGGCCGACCGCGCTGCCGTGCGTGCAGCAGCCGCCGAAGCCGTGCGCCTGGGCCAGATCCCTTCGGGCGAAATCAGCGCCCTGTAATAGATAGCCTTCCAAGGCTCGCCAGTTGCGGGCCTTCCCATGGTGGTGGCATTTCACGGTCGTGGGTGCCGCCACCATGTGGAAGTGTTTCCCCACCCTTGCCCTGAAACGGGCAATTGAAAAGGGCTCCCATTGGGAGCCCTTCTTTTGTTGGTGCCTGCAATGGCGCGTGCTGGACCTTACACCTCTTCACTCCAGCAGTAGCCGTCGCGCGCGATCATGGCGCTGGCGGCGCTGGGGCCCCAGCTGCCAGCGGTGTAGGGCCGTGGGCCCAGCGCGTCATTGCGCCAGTGCTGCAGGATGGGTTCCACCCAGCGCCAGGCCTCCTCTTGCTCGTCGCTGCGCACGAAGAGGTTCAGGCGGCCGGCGATCACGTCGAGTAGCAGGCGCTCATACGCACCCACGCGCTCGGTGCCGAAGCGCTGGTCGAAGTCAAGGTTCAGGTACACCTGCGACAGGGCCGGCTCGGTCTGGTGCTGGGCGGCGCCCTGGGCCATCAGGTGCAGTTCCAGCCCGTCCTTGGGCTGCAGGTTGATCACCAGGCGGTTGGCGGCGCCGGCCGAGGTGCGGAAGATCGGGTGCGGCACGGGCCGGAAGTTGACGACGATGTGCGCGTCGCGCCCCGCCAGCCGCTTGCCGGTGCGGATGTAGAAGGGCACGCCGGCCCAGCGCCAGTTGGAGATCTCGGTGCGCAGCGCGACGAAGGTCTCGGTGGTGCTGGCTGCGGCCACGCCTTTTTCCTGCAGGTAGCCCGGCACGCTGGCGCCATGCGTCTTGCCTGCCACATACTGGCCGCGGATCACGTGCTGGCCGATGGTCTCAGGGCTCCAGGGCTTGAGCGACTGCAGCACCTTGAGCTTTTCGTCGCGGATGGCGTTGGCGCTGGCGTTGATGGGCGGCTCCATGCCGATCGCGCACAGCAGTTGCAGGGCGTGGTTCTGCACCATGTCGCGCAGGGCGCCGGTCTGGTCGTAGAAGGCGCCGCGCGTTTCCACGCCCAGCTCCTCGGCAATGGTGATCTGGATGTTGGCGATGGTCTCGCGCCGCCACAGCGGCTCGAACAGGGCGTTGCCAAAGCGCATGGCGAACAGGTTCTGCACCGAGGGCTTGCCCAGGTAGTGGTCGATGCGAAAGACCTGTTCCTCCTTGAGCACGCGGCGCAGCGTGTCGTTGATGGCCTGGTTGGAGCGCAGGTCGTGGCCCAGGGGCTTTTCGAGCACCACGCGGGTGGTGGGGCCGTTCAGGCCCACGGCGGCGATCTGCTCGCAGACATTGGTGAACAGGCTCGGGGCCGTGGCCACGTACATCACCACCGACTCGGCATTGCGCTCGTGCAACATCTCGGCCAGGCGGGCATAGTCCTGGGTTTGCGACAGGTCCATGCGCAGGTAGTGCAGCAGGGCGCCGAAGCGTGCGAACTCGTCGGGGGTCGGCCGCTTGGCCAGATCCACACCATCGAAGCGTGACTGGATCAGGCTGCGGTATTGTTCATGGCTGAGCTCGTCGCGGGCCACCGCGATGATGCGGCCCCCTTCGGGTAGCGTTCCGTGGCGGAACGCCTGGAACAGCGCCGGCATGAGCTTGCGCCAGGCCAGGTCGCCGGTGCCGCCAAACAGGACAAGGTCAAAACTCATGGGGTCTCCGTGTCAGTGCATTTGTGTGATCGCGTGTGGCTCGAAATTGTAATCACGTTACATCGTTTTGTGTAGGACTGCAGAGCAACTGGCGTTCCAAGCTGTGTCTGCAACAAAAAAATACCAGACAGTTTTGGTAATCAAGTTACTATCTCGCCGTTTTCATTCTTTCGCCCCAGGTAGCCTTTCCATGTCCCTCCGTTGCGACCAGACCCCGCCGTGGCCCGCCTTGCAGGCCTTGTTCGACACCGAGGGACGCCACCTGGATCTGCGGCAGGCGTTCGCGCAGGATGGCGAGCGCTTCGGCCACTTCAGCCAGCAGGCGCCGCACATCTTTGCCGACCTGTCCAAGAACCTGTGGGACCGGCCGACCGAGGCTTTGTTGCTCGCTCTGGCCGAGGCCTGCGGGCTCGCCACCCAGCGTGACGCCATGTTCGCTGGCGAAGCCATCAACCACACCGAGGGCCGCGCGGTGTTGCACGCGCTGCTGCGCCGCCCCCAGGGCCTGGCACTTCCCGGTGACGGCGCCGACATCGCACAGAAGCTGGCCGAGGTGCACGACACGCTCGAAGCCATGCTGCAGTACGCCGAGCAGGTGCGCAACGACCGAGCGATCACCGACGTGGTGAACATCGGCATCGGCGGCTCGGACCTGGGACCGCACATGGCAGTGCTCGCGCTCGATGCGTTCCGCGCGGCCGGCAAGCGCCTGCACTTCGTCTCCAATGTGGACGGCCACGAGCTGCACGGCGTGCTGCAGGGCGTGAAGCCCGAGAGCACCTTGTTCCTGATCGCCTCCAAGACCTTCACCACGGCCGAGACCATGGCCAATGCGCGCTCCGCGCTGGCCTGGTTCGGTGCAGAAGGCGGCACCGACGTGGCGCGCCACTTCGCGGCGCTGACCACCAATGTGGAAGCCGCTGGCGCCCTGGGCATCACCACCACCTTCGGCTTCTGGGACTGGGTGGGCGGCCGCTATTCCCTGTGGTCGGCCATCGGCCTGCCGATTGCCATCGCCATCGGTGCGGCGGGCTTTCGTGAGCTGCTGGCCGGCGCGCATGCCATGGACGAGCATTTCCGCACCGCGCCGCTGGCCACCAATCTGCCGGTGCGCCTGGGCCTGCTCGATGTCTGGTACCGCAACTTCCACGGCTTCACCAGCCGCTGCATCGCGCCCTACCATGCCTCGCTGGGCCGGCTGCCGGCCTATCTGCAGCAGCTGGAGATGGAGAGCAACGGCAAGCGCGTGGGGGCCGACGGGCAGGAACTGCCGTACGCCACCTCGCCTGTGCTCTGGGGCGAGCCCGGTACCAACGGCCAGCACGCCTTCTTCCAGATGCTGCACCAGGGCACCGACGTGCTGCCGCTGGAGATCGTGGCCGTGCGCCAGGCCGCACACCCGCTGCCGGGCCACCAGGACAAGCTGCTCGCCAACGCCCTGGCCCAGGCCCAGGCGCTGATGGTGGGCAAGGCCAGCCCCGAAGACGGCCACCGCCACTTCCCGGGCAACCGGCCCAGCACGTTCCTGCTGCTCGACTCGCTGACCCCGGCCTCGCTGGGGGCGCTGATCGCGCTGCAAGAGCACCGCGTGTTTGTGAGCGGCAGCCTGTGGGGCATCAACAGCTTCGACCAGTGGGGCGTGGAGCTGGGCAAGGTGCTGGCGCGCGACCTGGAGTCGCGCCTGGCCTCGGGCGATGCGGCGGGGCTCGATGGCTCCACGGCAGGCCTGCTGGCGCGCCTGCGCGGCGGCTGAGCTGCCGCGCAGCGTTTTTCTTCCATTGCATTCACAACGAGGCGCCTTCAGGCGTCCAGGCCGCCCACCGCGGCCCAACGAGGAGACAAGCCCATGACTGCACCGCAGCCGCCCGATTTCCGTTCGCCCGCATTCCTGCATGCGCACATCCGCCAGACCATGGCGTTCTACGAGCCCGTGGCCACCGATGCGGGCGGCGGCATGTACCACTTCTTCCTGGACGACGGCACCGTCTACGACGAGCGCACGCGCCACCTGGTGAGCGCCACGCGCTTCGTGGTCACGCATGCCATCCTGTTCCAGACCACGGGCGAGGCACGCTACCGCAAGGGCATGGAGCATGCGCTGCAGTTCCTGCGCGCGGCCTTCCTCGACCCGGCCACCGGCGGCTACGCCTGGCTCATCGACTGGCATGGCGGGCATGCCACCTTGCTCGACGCCACGCGCCACTGCTACGGCATGGCCTTCGTGATGCTGGCCTATGCGCGTGCGCACGAAGCCGGCGTGCCCGAGGCGCGGCAGTGGCTGGCCGAGGCCTTCGAGACGGCCGAGCAGCATTTCTGGCAGCCGTCCCAGGGCCTGTATGCCGATGAGGCCACGCGCGACTGGGCGCTGTCGGACTACCGCGGGCAGAACGCCAACATGCATGCCTGCGAGGCCATGATCTCGGCCTTTCGCGCCACGGGCGAGCGGCGCTACATCGAGCGTGCCGAGCAACTCGCGCAGGGCATCTGCCAGCGCCAGGCGGCGCTGTCGGGTGGCTGGGTGTGGGAGCATTTTCGCGCCGACTGGTCGGTGGACTGGGACTACAACCGCCACGACCGGACCAACATCTTCCGCCCCTGGGGCTACCAGATCGGCCACCAGACCGAATGGGCCAAGCTGCTGCTGCAGCTCGATGCGCTGGCGCCTGCGGACTGGCACCTGCCGTGCGCGCGCTTCCTGTTCGACGCCGCGCTGGACAAGGGCTGGGACGCCGCGCACGGCGGTATCGTCTATGGCATGGCGCCCGACGGCAGCATCTGCGACGACGGCAAGTACCACTGGGTGCAGGCCGAGAGCATGGCCGCCGCCGCCGTGCTGGCCGTGCACACCGGCGAGCAGCGCTACTGGGATTGGTACGACCGGATATGGGCCTACTGCTGGCAGCACTTCGTGGACCACGCGCATGGCGCCTGGTTCCGCATCCTCGACGGCCGCAACCGCAACCACACGCGCGAGAAGAGCAACGCCGGCAAGGTCGATTACCACAACATGGGCGCCTGCTACGACGTATTGCTGGCGCTGGGTGCGCAGCGCGCACCCTGAGCGCGGGTCTTACAGTGCCGCGCTGGCCTGGAAGAAGTTCACGGGCAGGCCCGGCACCTCGACGGGCAGGCTGAACAGCGAGCCAGCCGGGATGGCTGCATCCAGTTCCTCCTGCGGCCGCCCGGCGCGCGCCGAGGTGATGTACAGCGTGCGCAGTTCCTCACCGCCAAAGCAGACCATGGTGGGGCATTGCACGGGCACGGCAATGCTCTGCAGCACCTGGCCTTCGGGCGAGAGCTGCAGCAAAGAGGCGCCTTCGTACATGGCTACCCAGTAGTTGCCCTGCACGTCCACGGCCGCGCCGTCGGGCCGGCCGCCATAGGGCTCGCCGGCCACCTTGGGCGGGAAGGTGGCCCAGGGCGTGCGGCCCTCGATGCTGCCGGTGGTGGCATCGAAGCCGAAGCGGTCGATGCGGTGCTCGGGCGTGTTCGACCAGTAGAGCCAGCGGTCGTCCGGGCTGAAGGCCAGGCCGTTGGCAGTGAAGTTGTCGCCGGCCATCTTCTGCACCCGAAAGCCGCCTGGCGCCGCCTCCAGCCGCCACAGGGCCGCGTCGGGCGCCGTGCGGGGGCTGATCACCGAGCCGGCCCAGAACCGGCCCGCCGAATCGCAGCGGCCATCGTTCAGGCGCAGCACACGGGTGTCGTGCGCGGCGGCAGGGAGCAGGGCCAGACAGGCGAGGGCGCCGCTCACGGTATCGAGCAGGTAAAAGCCGTCCCGTAACCCGATTACTATTTTTTGACCACCCGCCGGTGCGCAGCAGCCGGGCTCGGAGGGCATATGCCAGGTGCGCAGGCGTGCGCTGGCCGGATCCCAGGCATTCACCCGTTTGCCTTGGATGTCACACCAGTAAAGGGATGTTTCATGGGGGTGCCAGAACGGCGATTCGCCCAGTTCCGAGGGCGGCAGGGGCAGGGTCTGCAGGGACATTGGCTTGATCCGGGATGGTTATCGAGTTACATTCTAGAGGCTCCGACCGGAGCCGTTGTCTCTTTTCCCCACTACCCAAATCCACCCCCGATGGAGCATTCCATGCATTCAGTCGTAGCGCGCGTGACGGCCCGCATCATCGAACGCAGCAAGGACACCCGCGCCGCCTACCTGGCCACGGTCGACGCCATGGTCCAGCGCAAGCCCCCGCAGGACCGCATGGGCTGCGCCAACCTGGCCCATGCCTATGCCGCGCTGCCAGGCTCCGAGAAGTTCAAGGTGACGGTCGAGAAGGCGCCCAACATCGGCATCGTTACCGCCTACAACGACATGTTGTCGGCCCACCAGCCCTACCAGAGCTACCCTGCGCTGCTGCGCGACGAGGCTGCGCGCCACGGCGCCATGGCCCAGGTGGCCGGCGGCGTGCCCGCCATGTGCGATGGCGTGACCCAGGGCACGCCCGGCATGGAGCTGTCGCTGTTCTCCCGGGACAATATTGCCATGGCCACCGCGGTAGCGCTGTCCCATGACGTGTTCGATGGCGTGCTGCTGCTGGGCGTGTGCGACAAGATCGTGCCCGGCCTGCTGATCGGCGCGCTGCACTATGGCCACCTGCCCTGCGTGTTCGTGCCCGCCGGCCCCATGGGCTCGGGCCTGCCCAACAAGGACAAGGCCAAGGTGCGCGAGCTCTACGCGCAGGGCCTGGTCGGCCGCGACGAATTGCTCAAGGCCGAATCGGCCGCGTACCACAGCCCTGGCACCTGCACCTTCTACGGCACGGCCAACAGCAACCAGATGCTGCTGGAAGCCATGGGCCTGCACGTGCCCGATGCCGCATTCGCCCCGCCGGGCAGTGGCGAGCGCGAGGAGTTCACGCGCCAGGCCATGCGCACCGTGCTCGACATCGGCAAGCGCGGCAAGCGCTTCACGCCCATCGGCCATGTGGTGGACGAGCGCTGCATCGTCAACGCCATGGCCGCACTGTTGGCCACGGGCGGCTCCACCAACCACCTGATCCACTGGGTGGCGATCGCGCGCAGCGCCGGCATCCTGATCGACTGGACCGATTTCGACGACCTGTCGTCCGTGGTGCCGCTGCTGGCCCGTGTCTACCCCAATGGAGACGCCGACGTGAACCAGTTCCAGGCCGCGGGCGGCCCGCCCTGGATCCTGCGCGAACTGCTGGCCAACGGCCTCATGCACCCCGACGTGCTGAGCGTGAACGAGGGCGGCATCGCCGCCGGTGGCCAGCCCGCGCCCGCCACCTCGGGCGACGAGGCCGTGCTGCGCCCCGTGGCCCAACCGTTCTCGCCCACGGGTGGCCTGCGCCTGCTGCAGGGGCGCCTGGGCCGTGCCGTGATCAAGGTTTCGGCCGTGCCGGAGGACCGCCACATCATCGAGGCGCCGGCGCGCGTGTTCGACTCGCAGGAGGAACTGCTCGCGGCCTTCAGCGCGGGCGAGGTGCAGCAGGACATGGTGGCCGTGGTGCGCTTCCAGGGCCCGCGTGCCAATGGCATGCCCGAGCTGCACAAGCTCACGCCGCCCCTGGCCGTGCTGCAGAACCAGGGCTTCAAGGTGGCGCTGGTGACCGACGGCCGCATGAGCGGCGCCTCGGGCAAGGTGCCGGCTGCCATCCACGTGACGCCCGAGGCGCTGGGCGGCGGGCCGCTGGCCAAGGTGCGCAACGGCGACATGGTGCGCGTGGACGCCGTGGCCGGTACGCTCGACGTGCTGGTGGACGAGGCCGAATGGTCTGCGCGCACCCCCGACGAATGCAAGGCGCCCGTGGCCACTGGCTTCGGGCGTGAACTGTTTGCCAACTTTCGCCGCCATGCAGGCGGCGCTGAACAAGGAGCCTGTACATGGCTGTGAATGCCTCCACCCCTGCCCTGAACCCGCTGGACATCGCCAGCTACGGCCCGGTGATTCCGGTCATCGTGATCGATCGTGTCGAAGACGCGATTCCCCTGGCCGAGGCCTTGCTCGCCGGCGGCGTGAAGGTGCTCGAAGTCACGCTGCGCACGCCTGCAGGCCTGCCCGCCATCGAGGCCATCGCGCGCCAACTGCCCGAGGCCGTGGTCGGCGTGGGCACCGTGCTCAATGCCGAGGATGCGCGCCGCGCGAGCGAGGCCGGTGCCCGCTTCGCCGTGAGCCCGGGCTACACCTCGGCGGTGGGCTCGGCCTGCAAGGGGCTGAACCTGCCCCTGCTGCCCGGCGTGGCCACCTCCAGCGAGATCATGCAGGCGCTGGCCGATGGTTTCCAGTTCCTCAAGCTGTTCCCGGCAGAGGCCGTGGGCGGCATCCCGTTGCTCAAGTCCTGGGCCAGCCCGTTTGGCCAGGTGAGCTTCTGCCCCACGGGCGGCATCACCAATGCCACGGCGCCCAACTACCTGGCGCTGGCCAATGTGCGCTGCGTGGGCGGTTCGTGGCTCACGCCCGGCGATGCAGTGCGCTCGGGTGATTGGGCGCGCATCACGCAGCTGGCGCAGGCCACGCAGTCGCTGCGGCCGGCCAGCTGAGCGCAGCTTCTCCCGGTGGGCCGCTGACCCATTCCTCTCACACGCGGCTGAAAAAAGGCCCGCAGGCGAATCGCCTGCGGGCCTTTTGCATGGGATGGAGCCCGCCGGACGCTTGTTGTCTCAGAGCGACACCTGGTGGCTGTGGTCCAATTTTGGTTTTTAAAATGGGAATCATTCTTAACTCCATTTGAGACCATCATGAAGATCCACCACCAGCAGACGGCATTCTGCATGGGCATCGCGCTCGCGTTTGGCCTGCTTCCATCGTGGGCTGTTGCGCAGCAAGGAACGGCACCCACCCTGGGTGAGGTGCGGGTGGATGCAAACGCTGAGAAGGAGTCGGCCACGGCCCCGGTGGTGGGCTACCGCGCACGCCATGCTGCCACGGCCACCAAGACGGACACGCCCTTGTCCGAGACACCGCAGTCCGTCACCGTGGTCACGCGCGACCAACTGGTGGACCAGGGCGCTTCCAACCTGCAGGATGCGCTGCTCTACGCAGCCGGGGTGCGCAGCGATGCCTACGGCCTGGACAGCCGCTCCGACGGCATGCGCGTGCGCGGCAGCTACCCGGACGTCTACCTCGACGGCCTGCGACAGAACTACAACTGGTACACCAGCGTCACCCGCTCCGACGCCTACACGCTGGAGCGCATCGAGGTGCTGCGCGGTCCTTCGGGCATGCTGTTCGGTGCGGGCACGGTGGCCGGCGTGATAAACATGGGCAGCAAGCGTCCCTTGCAGGAGGCGCAGCGCGAGGTCGGTGTGCAGCTGGGCAGCTGGAACCGCCGCCAGGTGCAGGCCGACCTGACCGGCCCGCTGACCAAGGAGGGCGAGTGGTCCTACCGCCTGGTGGCACTGGCGCGCACGGCCGACACCCAGGTGGACCATGTGCCCGACGACCGCCGCCTGATCGCCCCTTCGCTGGCCTGGCGTCCCAATGCCGCCACCTCGCTGGTGCTGCAGGCGCACTGGCAGCAGGACCGCACGGGCAGCACCTCGCAGTTCCTCCCCTGGTCGGGCACGCTACTGCCCAACCCGAACGGCCAGCTGTCGCTGTCGCGCTTCATCGGCGAGCCCGGTGACCACTACGACAGCGACCGCGAATCGGTCGGCTGGCTGTTCGAGCACCGCTTCAACGACGCCTGGACCGTGCGCCAGAACCTGCGCCTGGCACGCAACGAGAACCGCGGCGTGTACCACTGGGGCGACTTCTACACGGCCCTTGGCGGCTTCGGTTCCGACCCGGTCAACCAGCGCGTGCTGGGCCGCTTCTACGATGACTCCCTTACCCGCACGCGCATGGCCGCGGTGGATACGCACCTGCAGGGCAACCTGGCCACGGGTGCGCTGCGCCACCAGCTGCTGCTGGGCGTGGACTGGAACCGCCAGACCGAAGACAAGGCGACCGCCAGCGCCTTCAGCACCATCGACGCCTATGCGCCGGTGTACGGCAACCTGGTGACCGCACCGCTCGAGGCCAGCCCGCGCAACGTGCAGCGCCAGGGTGGTATCTACCTGCAGGACCAGATGAAGTGGGGCCACTGGATCGTCGTGGCCGGCCTGCGCCATGACCGCGCGGTGAACAGCCTGGCCGGATCGGCCGACGACCGCACCAGCGACACCACCAAGCGCCTGGGCGTGATGTACCAGCTGCCAGGTGGCTGGACGCCTTACATCAGCTACGCCGAGTCGTTCAGCCCCGTGAGCGGCACCAACAAGCAGGGCCAACGCTTCAAGCCGCTGGAGGGCGAGCAGATCGAACTGGGCGTGAAGTACGTGCCCGAAGGCAGCGGCACCCAGTTCACGGCAGCGGTGTACGACCTCAAGGAAAAGAACCAGAAGATCGCCGACCCGGTGAATGCCGGCAATACGCTGCAGGCCGGGCAGACCCGCAACAAGGGGCTGGAGCTGGAGGTCAAGAGCCGCGTCGCCACGGCCTTCGATGTGATCGCCCACTACAACTACACCGACGTGGATGCGCAACTCGAAGGCCTGCCGCGCCACCAGGCCGCGGCCTGGGGCGTGTACCGCTTTGCGATCGGCGATGTACGGGGCTTCTCGGTCGGAGCGGGGTACCGCTGGCTGTCGTCCTTCCGCGATGGTGCCGGTCCCACCATCCCCTCGGCCGGGGTCGTGGATGCGCTGCTCGCGTACGACACGCCGCAGTGGCGCTATGCGCTCAACATCAGCAACCTGGCCGACAAGCAGTATGTGAGCACCTGCCTCGCGCGCGGCGACTGCTGGTGGGCCACGCGCCGCAACGTGGTGCTGAGCGCGACTTACAGATTCTGACGCGCCAACGAGAAAGCCCCGCAGGCCTTGCAGCCTGCGGGGCTTTTTTCATGGTGGGCACAGGGGCCGCGTGGCGGCCTGCTCCTGTGCCCGGCCAGGCAATTACATGCCCATGCCGCCCATGCCACCCATGCCGCCCATGTCGGGCATGCCGCCGCCGGCACCGGCCTCGTCCTTGGGTGCTTCGGCAACCATGGCTTCGGTCGTCAGCAGCAGCGATGCCACGGAGGCAGCGTTCTGCAGGGCCGTGCGGGTGACCTTCGTGGGGTCCAGAATGCCCAGTTCGAGCATGTCGCCGTACGTGTCGTTCGAAGCGTTGAAGCCGTAGTTGCCCTTGCCGGCCAACACAGCGTTCACCACCACCGAGGCTTCGCCGCCGGCGTTGTTGACGATTTCGCGCAGGGGCGCTTCGATGGCCTTCAGCACCAGCTTGATACCGGCTTCCTGGTCGGCGTTGTCGCCCTTGACCGAGTCACCCACAGCTTGCTTGGCACGCAGCAGGGCCACGCCACCACCGGCAACCACGCCTTCTTCCACGGCAGCGCGGGTAGCGTGCAGTGCGTCTTCCACGCGGGCCTTCTTTTCCTTCATTTCGACTTCGGTGGCAGCGCCAACCTTGATCACGGCCACACCGCCGGCCAGCTTGGCCACGCGTTCCTGCAGCTTTTCGCGGTCGTAGTCGGACGTGGCTTCCTCGATCTGCACGCGCACTTGCTTGACGCGGGCTTCGATGTCACCTGCAGCGCCGGCGCCGTCGATGATGATGGTGTTTTCCTTGCCCACTTCGATGCGCTTGGCCTGGCCCAGGTCGGCCAGGGTCACCTTCTCGAGGGTCAGGCCCACTTCTTCAGCAATGACCTTGCCGCCCGTCAGGATGGCGATGTCTTCCAGCATGGCCTTGCGGCGGTCGCCGAAGCCAGGAGCCTTGACGGCTACGACCTTCAGGATGCCGCGGATGGTGTTGACCACCAGCGTCGCCAGGGCTTCGCCTTCGACTTCTTCGGCAATGATCAGCAGCGGACGGCCAGCCTTGGCGACTTGCTCCAGCGTGGGCAGCAGGTCGCGGATGTTGCTGATCTTCTTGTCGAACAGCAGCACGAAGGGGTTGTCCAGAATCGCGGATTGCTTTTCGGGGTTGTTGATGAAGTAGGGCGACAGGTAGCCGCGGTCAAACTGCATGCCTTCCACGACGTCCAGTTCGGAGTCGAGGGACTTGCCGTCTTCCACGGTGATCACGCCTTCCTTGCCAACCTTGTCCATGGCGTCAGCGATCAGCTTGCCGATGGTTTCGTCGGAGTTGGCAGAGATCGAGCCGACCTGTGCGATTTCCTTGGAGGTGGTGGTGGGCTTGGAAGCCTTCTTCAGCTCGATCACCAGGGCCGTCACGGCCTTGTCGATACCGCGCTTCAGATCCATCGGGTTGATACCGGCGGCCACGTACTTGAAGCCTTCGCGCACGATGGCCTGGGCCAGCACGGTGGCGGTGGTGGTGCCGTCACCAGCGTTGTCGCTGGTCTTGGAGGCCACTTCCTTCACGAGCTGGGCGCCCATGTTCTGCAGCTTGTCCTTGAGTTCGATTTCCTTGGCCACGGACACACCGTCCTTGGTCACGGTGGGGGCGCCGAACGAGCGCTCCAGCACCACGTTGCGGCCCTTGGGGCCCAGGGTCACCTTGACCGCATTGGCCAGGATGTTCACGCCTTCAACCATGCGTGCGCGGGCTTCGCCGCCGAAAACTACGTCTTTTGCTGCCATTTGGAGCTCCTGAAAATTAACTGAATCAATTACGACTGTCTTGGGGAAAAAGAAAAAGCGCGGTGAGCAGGTGCCAGGCAACCATGCATGGCACGCGCTCGGCAGCTTTTTACTTTTCGACCACTGCGAACAGGTCGTCTTCCTTCATGACCAGAAGCTCGTCGCCCTTGATCTTGACGGTCTGGCCCGAGTACTTGCCGAACAGAACGCGGTCACCGACCTTCACGTTCAGGGCGATCAGCTCGCCCTTGTCGTTCTTCTTGCCGGGGCCGACGGCCAGCACTTCACCTTGATCGGGCTTTTCAGCGGCGTTGTCGGGGATCACGATGCCGGAGGCGGTCGTGGTTTCGCTTTCGATACGCTTGACGATCACGCGATCGTGCAGGGGGCGAAGGTTCATTGCATTGCTCCTGGTTCAAAAATTACCGACGGTACGCAGCGCCTGGAAAAGCCAGTCACTGCCAAACTTCATCCAGCAAGGGGTGTTAGCACTCCGTTGCAGTGAGTGCTAATGATACGGGCATTTGTTGCCGTTTCAAGACATGGGGGTGATTGGAAGATGTCAAACACGCATCCGGTTGTGCGGAACGCGGCCGTGGAGCCGCCCCGAGCAGAGGGTATTTGTAACTAATTGTGAATAAATTCAGACCACTGTGCGAGGCTGCCAGGCCGCCAGGCCGCCAGGGCCAGAGTCGACTGGCGAAAAAAAGGGCCCGCAAAAAGGGGCCCGAATCCTTGGAGGTGCCAATGGTTCGCGGGTTAGCCCATCAGGGTACCGCGGATGTCAGAGACCGGCAGGTGCTCCCTGCGCGGCAGCAGGTCGGCTTCTGCTGTTCCCATGTTCAGGCGCGCGAGGTAGACCTCGGGGTCGAATTCCACGCCGATCGGGTTGGTTTCGAAGTGGGGGCCGTTCATGAAGCCGTTGGCGTCGTCGTTGGTCGTGAAGCAGTCGGCCTGGAATTCCATCTGGTTGCCATCGGGGTCGGCGTAGTAGATGGAGACCGTCACGCCATGGTGGATGCACCAATACGGCAGAACACCCCGGGCCTTGAGTTCGGCGTATTTGGCGATCAGCTCGGTCAGGCTCTGGAAGCCATAGGCCACATGGTCCACGCCGGGCTGCCCGCGCGGCACGCGGTCCTGGGACTCGCCCTTGAGGATGCCCAGGTTGAGCAGTGCGACACGGTGGTGCTCGTCGTCGTAGGTGACAAAGGCGATCACGGGGTTCTGGTACTGGACATGGCCGCCGAACACGGTCACGTACCACTGCAGCATCTGCTCGAAGCGGTAGGTGCGGTACACGACGTGTGCGAACGAGCGGGGGCGGATGGTATCGGTCATGGACAACTCCTGAATCTGGGCGGCGTGGGTTTCAGACCACCCGCTGTGTCTGGGTACCGAGCGGACCGGCGGACAGCGCCATCACGTCGCCACGGCGCAGGAACACGGGGTTGGGCTTCATGCCCAGGCCCACGCCTTCGGGCGTGCCGGTGATCACCACGTCGCCTGGCAGCAGCGTCATGAACTGGCTCAGGTGCGAGACCACCTCGGCCACGCCGAAGATCATGTCGGAGGTGTTGCTGCGCTGGCGCAGCTCGCCGTTGACCCTGAGTTCCAGGGGGATGGCCTGCGGATCGGGCAGTTCGTCGGCGGTGACCAGCCAGGGACCGATCGGGCCGAAGCCGTCGAAGCTCTTGCCCTTGCCCCACTGGCCGCCGCGCTTGATCTGCCAGTCGCGCTCGGACACGTCGTTGGCCAGGCAGTAGCCGGCCACGTGCAAGAGTGCGCGCTCCACCGGCACCTGCCGCGCCAGCGTGCCGATCACGAAGGCCAGCTCGATTTCCCAATCGCCGGCCTCCGATCCTGGGGGCAGGGTGATGTCGTCGTTGGGCCCGGCGATCGAGGTCAGAGCCTTGTTGAAGACCACCGGCTCCTTGGGGATCTCCATGCCAGCCTCCTGCGCATGCTTGCGGTAGTTCAGGCCGATGGCGACGAACTGGCGGATGCCGGCCACCGGCACGCCGAGCCGCGTGCCCGCGGGCACCAGGGGCATGCGGGCGAGGTCGATGGCCGCCAGCGCACCGAGCTTCTCGGGCGACAGCCATTCGGGGGTGAAATCAGCGACCAGAAGAGACAGGTCGCGGACCTGGCCGGCGGCGTCGAGCGCGCCGGGCTTTTCCTGGCCGGGCAGGCCATGGCGTAGCAGCTTCATGGGATGGACTTCAGTAGGGGGTTGGGGGGGCGCTGGCCACGAACTCGATGTGGCTGATGCTGCCGTCGAACATGGAGACAGCCTCGGCCACCTGGGGGCGCAGTTGGCGGCGCTCTTCGGACGCCAGCATGCGTTCCAGGTCGGCGCGGCTGGCAAAGGTCACCAGCACCTGGCAGGCGATGGCGGGCGGGGAGTCTTCCAGGTTGCGGGGCCACAGCGCGTACACGCCATGCACACCGGGCATGGCCGCGAGGCCCGGCACCAGGACCTCTTGCATGTGCTTCTGGAAGCGTGTTTCGGCACCGGCCCTGACCCGGCCAGTCCAGAACGCGGAACGTATCCACGGGGTTGTCTCGGCTGTCACGGCCATCTCCTTTGTTGTGGGCGCATCGTAGGACTGACGACACCGCCGAGGGAGATGGAAAAAAGCGCCTGTCGATGCCGCCCGTGAATCAACTTGGCGCCACAGATGGCCGGGTGATCGAAACCAGCTATCAATGCCACGCGTGCGGCATCTGTTGGCGCTCGTGCTTGGTTCCTACGATCCCGACTCGCAAAGCGGCGACAGCTGCGCCAACCAAGCCAAGGATGACAACATGAATCAACCCCTCCGCACCACGCCGCGTGTTCTGATCGTCGGTGCAGGCCCCACCGGACTGGCCCTGGCCATCGAGCTGGGCCACCGCTCCATCCCCTGCCTGGTCATCGAGCGCAATGCGCGGGTCGGCCATGCGCCGCGCGCCAAGACCACCAATGTGCGCACGCGCGAGCACCTGCGGCGCTGGGGCATTGCCGACAAGCTGCGCCAGGCCTCGCCGCTGGGCGTGGACTACCCCTCCAACGTGCTCTTCGTGACGCGGCTGGCCGGCCATGAGCTGGCCCGCTTCGAGAATGCGATGTACTGCGCGCCCGGCAAGAACCCGATGTACTCCGAGCATGCCCAGTGGATCCCGCAGTACACGGTGGAGGAGGTGCTGCGCGAGCATGCCGCCTCGCTGCCGGGCGTGGAGATCCGCTTCAACTGCGAGCTGCTGGGCTTCGAGCAGGGCGACACCGTGGCCGCCCGGGTCAAGGACCTCGACGGCGGTGGCGAGTCCGTGATCGTGGCCGACTTCCTGGTGGGCGCGGACGGCGCACGCAGCGCCGTGCGCGACGCCATCGGCGCGAAGATGGAGGGCAGCTACGGGCTCTCGCGCAACTACAACGTGGTGTTTCGCGCGCCCGGCCTGGACAAGGCCCACCGCCACGGCCCGGCCATCATGTACTGGCAGGTCAATACCGATGTGCCCAGCCTGATCGGCCCCATGGACACCGGGGACCGCTGGTTCTTCATGCCCACCGCGGTGTCCGAAAGCGTCAAGTTCCGTGCGGCCGACGCCGCACCGCTGATCCAGCGCGCCACGGGGATCGACCTGCCCTACGAGATCCTCAGTTCCGACGAGTGGGTGGCGAGCAAGCTGCTGGCCAACCGCTACCGCCAGGGCCGTGTCTTCCTGGCGGGCGATGCCTGCCACCTGCACCCGCCCTTCGGTGGTTACGGCATGAACATGGGCATTGCCGACGGCGTGGACCTGGGCTGGAAGCTGGCTGCCGTGCTGCAGGGCTGGGGAGGCCCCCGGCTGCTCGACAGCTATGAGGCCGAGCGCCGCCCGGTGCACCAGTTCGTGATGGACGAGGCCACGGCCAACCACTCGACGCTGAGCAACCAGCTGGTGCAGGACGGGCTGGAGGACGACTCCGCCGCGGGCACGCAGGCGCGGGCTGCCATTGGTGCGCGCATCATGGCCGCCAAGCTGCGCGAGTTCAACACCCTGGGCGTGGTCAAGGGTTACCGGTATGTGGCTTCGCCCATCATCGCCAGCGAGGAAGGGCCCGAGCCCGAGGCCGACTTCCTCAACTACCTGCCCTCGGCGCGCCCCGGCAGCATCGCACCCCACGCCTGGCTGCACGACGGGCGCTCGCTCTACGACACCTTTGGCAGCGGCTTCACCTGGCTGGTGACCGATGGGTCCGAGGATGCGGCCGCGGAGCAGGTGCAGGCCGCGGCGCGGGCCTGCCAGCTGCCACTGACCGTGGTGCGCGCGCCAAAAGGTTCCGTGGCAGCACTCTATGGTGCGCGCCACGTGCTGGTGCGTCCGGACCAGCACGTGGCCTGGCGCGGGGATGGCTTGCCCGCGGACCTGGTGGCGCTGCTGGCACGGGTGAGCGGGCGCAGCAGCTGATTCCCGAGGCCCGCTGCCGGCAGCGGGCGCACAAGAAAAAAGCCGCAACACGGTCCGTGTTGCGGCTTTTTGCATGGAGGCTCAGAACGTGTGCATCATGCCGATGTTGATGGCCGTGGCGTTCTGCCCGGCCACCGGACCGTTGGGGCCCAGGGCACCCTGCTCGGCCAGCGCGGGGCCCATGCGGTAGGCGGCCAGACCCTTGTTCGACAGGCGGGCCACGTTCGCGAACAGCATGGTGCGCTTGGACAGCGAATGCCAGTAGCCGACGCCCAGGGACGATGCGTCCGCGTTGCGGGCATCCTTGTGCACGTAGGAGGCCTTGATCTGCCCCACGCCGACGGGGATCGACACGCCGAGCAGGTAGCCATCGACGTTGGGCAGTCCGGCCACGTGGTTGGTCTGGGCCTGCGCGTGGAGCTTGACCACCGAGAAGTCGTAGGAGGCCGCCACGGACGTGGTGCGGCTGGAGACCGGGCCTCCAGGGCGGCCCACGGTGGCCCCATCGACGCGGCTTTGCTCCACATAGGCCCCGACGTACAGCGGTGCGCTGTCGTAGTCCACGCTCAGGGCACTGGCCTTGCCGACGGCCTGGCCTTCGCCCAGCGCATGGTAGAAGCGGGCCGAGACATCGCCGAGCTTGGGCGAGAGGTACTGCAGCGCGTTGTCGTAGCGCAAGGTGTAGCCGCGCGCCACCTGCAGCACATAGGGCTGGCCGCCCGGCCCGAAGCGCAGGAACGGGTCCGCACGCAGCGACTGCCACAGCCCTGGCGCCCACTGGCTGCCCAGCTGCAGCGAGCCCATCGTGGGGCTGCTCAGGCCCACGTACGACTCGCGGCTGAAGAATTTGGTGCCGTCGGTGACCGCGCCCGTGTCCGCCTGGAAGCCCGATTCCAGCTTGAAGTAGGCACGGTTGCCGCCGCCAAGGTCCTCGCTGCCGCGCACGCCCCACAGGGATGCGTCGCTGGTCAGCACGCTCAGGCGCGACGCGGCGCGCGTGGGCGTGGAGCCATAGCTGAAATGCTCGACACCGACATTGATGCGGCCGTACAGCGTGACGCTCGACTGGGCGTGGGTGGAAAACGGAACGGTGGCAGCAATGGCTGCCACGGCAAGCATGGATTTTTTCACTTTGTCTCCTGATGGGTTGTCAGTCGCCGCATGGGGTTGCGAGCAACTGGGCCCCGAAGATAGGGAGCGAAGAAGTTCCGCAACAGATGACGGAATCGTCGGTTCGATAGCGTTGGCGCATCTCTCGGGGCCGGCCCTGCGCAGGCGGCGTGGAGCGATTCAGAATCCGTGGCGCATGCGCGTTTTTGTGATCTACCGGGCAGCAGCCCGGGTCGCTTAAAGTGCCTGCAGGAGACACCGAGACCCATGACCACGACTGCAAAACCCACCAAGATCGATATCTACAACCACGTCATGCCCCCCGCCTACCTGGAGCTGGTGAACCGGCATGGCAAGGAGCCCGGCATGGTCCGGCGCATGAATTCCCTGCGCATGCTCTGGGACATGGAGGCACGTGTGAAGATGCTGGACCAGTGGCCCGAGGTCCGGCAGGTCATCACCTGTGCGGTGCCGTCGCCGGAAATGCTGGGCGGGCCCGATGTCTCCCCGGGCTACGCGCGGGTGGCCAACGAAGGCATGGCCGAAATCTGCCGCCAGTGGCCGCACAAGTTTCCGGCCTTCGTGGCCTCGCTGCCCATGAACAATCCCGCGGCCGCGCTCGACGAGATGGACTATGCGATCGAGGTCCTCGGCGCCAAGGGCGTGCAGATCCTGACCAGCGTCAACGGCAGCGCGCTGGACCGGCCGGAGCTGTTCGAGGTCTTCGAGCGTGTGACCACAAAGCACGGCATGCCGGTGTGGATGCATCCCACGCGGCCAGCCAGCCGGGCCGACTACCCCGACGAGGACAAGTCCCAGTACGAGATCTGGCAGGTGCTGGGCTGGCCGGTGGAGACCAGCGTCGCCATGGCCCGCATGGTGTTCTCGGGGCTGCTCGAAAAGCTGCCCGGGCTGCGCCTGATCACGCACCACTGCGGTGGCATGCTGCCGTACTTTTCCGGGCGTGCCGAAACGCTGTGGGCCCAGCTGGGCAGCCGCAGCATCGACGGGTCGGACGCCGACGCGCTCAAACGCCTGTCCAAGCCGCCGATCGAGTACTTCAAGATGTTCTACGGTGACACCGTGCTCGGTGGGTCCAGTTCCGCGCTGCGCTGCGGCCTGGATTTCTTCGGCGCCGACCACGTGGTGTTTGCAAGCGACTGTCCGTTCGATCCCGAGGGCGGACCCATGTTCATCCGGGAGGGCATCCGCTCCATCGAAGACCTGGACCTCGACGAGAAGGACGCGCGCAAGCTGTACTTCGGCAACGCGTACAAGCTGCTCGGGATGCACGGCGACTGCTGAACGCGTTGCCGCCATCGGGCCGATGGTGCGGGATTCCCCGGATGCCTGGCGCACGAGGGAGGGCCGATAATTTTCGGCTTTCTCCCTCTTTTGCATAGCGCATCCCACGCCAAACTCCGCCAGTGAAGTTCAATTCGATTCGTGATTTTCTGGCAGTGGCAGAGCGTGGAAGTTTGCGTGCCGCAGCGCGCCAGCTGGGACTGGCGCAGCCGGCCATGACGCGCAGTATCCAGGAGCTGGAAAAGGAACTCGGTGCGGTGCTGTTCGAGCGCCGTGCGAAAGGCGTGCAGCTGACGCCCATGGGCGAAGTATTCCTGCGGCGTGCGAAGGCCGTGCGCAGCGAGTTCCGGCGTGCCCAGGAAGAGATCGAACAGCTGCAAGGTGCGACCCATGGGCACATCCGCATGTGCCTCTCGAGCGTTGCCCATATGGCCTTGCTTCCCAATGCCCTGGGGCCGTTCAGGCAGGCCTTCCCCAAGGTGACCCTGGACCTGTTCGACGCCGTGCTGCCGCGGGTGGAACTGGAGCTCACGGGCGGGACGATGGACTTCTACATCGGCCCGATCCTCGGGGAGGTTTCCGGCGAGTTGACGGTGGAAAAGCTGTTCGACAATGAGCGCGTCATCCTGGGGCGCAAGGGGCACCCGCTGTCATCCGCGAGGTCCTTGAGGGACCTCGTGGGCGCAGAATGGGTCAGCACCTCGGTGACGCACCGTGCCGAAGACGAGCTCTCCCCCCTGTTCAAGCAGCACGACCTGCCCGCCCCCAGGCTGGTCGTGCAGGGCCACTCCGCGCTGACCTTCTTTTTCACGGTGGCGCATTCCGACCTGCTGACGATGCTGCCCCAGCAGTGGGCGCAGGTGCCCCTGTTCAAGGGGTTTCTGCAGAAGATCGATGTGCAGGAATCGCTGGCTGCGCCGCCGATCTGCATCGTGCGCCGCACCGGCCTTCCGCTCACGCCCGCGGCCGAGTACTTCTGCGACATGATCCGCCGGGCCGCACTGCACATGGACACCGTGGTGCCTTGAGGCCGCAGGGCCCGCTGCGATGCAATCGCAGCATCGGTTTCTCATCTTTCTCATCTGTCCGTTGTTTCCCTGAGGCATTACGCTGCGCGTTCGGTGGGTGGATATGCACCCGGGCATGGCCCCACAGAAGCATTTCAACGGAGACAAAAAGCATGAATACCTCATCGTTCCAACCCGGCCCCGCCGCCAAGGTCGCCGGCGACCTGACCGGGCGCGTGCGGCTGCCCGGCAGCAGCAATAGCCGCCCCCCGCTGCCCCTGGTGGTCGCCCTGCACGGCGGCACCTACACCTCGCGCTACTTCGACATTCCCGGCGCATCGCTGCTGGACCGGGCCGTGGCCAACGGCATCCCTGTGGTGGCGCTGGACCGCCCGGGCTACGGCGGCAGCCCGGCCCTGCCCGCAGCGCAGAGCACCGTGAAGGGCCAGGCCACCTACCTGCTCAAGGTGCTGGAAGACTGCTGGCAGCGCTATGGCGAGGGCACGCGCGGCATCTTCCTGATCGGCCACTCCATCGGCGGCGCCATCACCGCCAGCCTCGCCGCCGAGGCGGCCAGTGCAGCGCCCGCCTTCCCGCTGCTGGGCATTGCGCTGTCGGGCATGTGCCTCAAAACCCCGCCCGAGCACAAGCCGCTGTGGGAGAGCCTGCCCGACACCCCCACCGTGGAGATGCCCGGCCCCGTCAAGGTGCAGATGATGTTCGGCCCGGCGGGCAGCTACCATCCGGCCATGGTCGAGGCCAGCCAGGCGGCCGATGCGCCAGCGCCCAAGGCGGAGCTGGTGGACATCGTCAGCACCTGGACGGACAACGCGCCCGCCACGCTCGCGGCCATCCGCGTGCCGGTGCACTACCGCCAGTCGGCGCAGGACCCGCTGTGGATCATGGGCGCCGACGAGGTCGCGGGCTTTGCCCGGGCGCTGGCGCACTCGCCGCGCGTCGATGCCGCCATGGTGCAGCAGACCGGCCACTGCATGGACTTTCACCACTACGGCTACACGCTGCAGCTGCAGCAGCTGGCGTTTGCCCTGCAGTGCGCATGCGAGGCCACATGACGACGCCACTGTGCAGAAGACAGCTGCTCGCCTGCCTGGCGGCGCCCGGCCTGCTCGGTACCGGCCTGCACGCTGCCGCGCAGGCCCGCGCCGCGTTCCCGGCCCGGGCCGTGACCCTGGTCGTGCCGTTCACGCCCGGCAGCGGCAGCGACACCATTGCCCGCCTGATCGGCCCGCACCTGGCTGCCAAATGGGGCCAACCCGTGGTGGTGGACAACAAGCCCGGGGCCAGCGGCGCCATGGGTGCGCAGGCCGTGGCCCGGGCCGAGCCCGACGGCCACACCCTGCTCATGGCCATCAACACCCACACCATGACGCCCGCGGTGCAGGCGAGCCAGCCCTACGATGCGGCACGCGACTTCGCCGCCGTGGCCAAGCTGGCCGAGGCCAACTTCGTGCTCGCGGTGAACCCGGCCCTGCCGGTGCAGGACGTGGCTTCGCTGGTCGTGCTGGCCAAGGGCCGGCCGGGCAAGCTCAACTACGCCACGCCGGGCAATGGCACGCCGCACCACCTGGCCATGGAGCTGTTCAAGGCGGACCAAGGGGTTTTTGTGGTCCACGTGCCCTACCGCGGCATCGCCAATGCCACGACCGACCTGATCAGCGGGCAGGTGGACATGATGTTCGGCTCCGTGCCTTCGCTGCGCACTCAGATCCAGGCGGGGCGCGTCAAGGCGCTGGCCGTGACCGGCGAAAAGCGCAGCGATCTGCTGCCGGCGGTGCGCACCTTCCGCGAGCAGGGCTTTCCTGCCATGGACGCGGTGGACGCCTGGTACGCGGTGCTGGCACCGGCGCGCACCCCGGCCGACCTGGTGCAGCGCCTGAACCGCGACTTCGTCGAGGCGATGAACCGTGCCGATGTGCAGGCCGAGCTGGCCAAGCAGGGCCTGCGCGTGAGCACGGGCACCCCGGCCCAGATGGGCGCGCTGATCAACACCGACATCGCCCGCTGGAAGGGCGTGGTCAAGCGCGCGGGCATCACGGCCGACTGACGCATGCGCCGGAGCGCCGATGGGGATGCCAAGCCAGTCGGCCCGCGCCGGCTGGCTTTTACTTTGGGCCGCCGTTGGTGCCCCGCAGAAAGGGAAAGGCCCTGGATGCCGGTCTGCATCCAGGGCCTGGGGTATGCGAAGGGTGTCACACCGGGTACTGCAGCGCACCCTGGGTCAAGGTGGTCAGGCGCACCTCGGTGAAGTCCTCGATGGCGTAGTGGCCCGAGCGCCCCCAGCCGCTGTCCTTGACGCCGCCATTGGGCATGGCCGGCTCGCCGGCCATGGTGGCGCCGTTGATGTGCACCATGCCGCAGTCGAAGCGCTCCGCCAATGCCAAGCCGCGCTGCGCATCGCGCGTGAGGATGCCGGCGCACAGGCCGTACGGCGTGGCCAGCGCCTCGGCCATGGCCTGCTCGGCGTTGTCCACGGGCTGCACGATCAGCACCGGGCCGAAGGTCTCTTCGCAGCTCACCGGGGCCGTTGCCGGCACATCCACCAGGATGGTGGGCTCGTACACGCGGCCGTTGGCACGTCCGCCGGTCACTACGCGCGCGCCCAGGGCCACGGCTTCGTCCACGCGCTGGCGCACCTGGGCCAGGGCCCGGTCGTTGATGAGCGGGCCGATCACGGTGCCGGGCGATGCCGGATCGCCCAGGGGCAGCGACCGCGTCTTGGCCGCCAGCTTCTCCACGAAGGCGTCGGCGATGCTGCGGTCGACCAGCACCTTGCGCGTGTTCATGCAGATCTGCCCCTGGTGGAAGAAGGCGCCGAAGGCCGTGGTGTTCACCGCCAGGTCCAGGTCGGCGTCGTCCAGCACCAGCAGCGGGTTGTAGCCGCCCAGCTCCAGCACGATGCGCTTGAGCGCGCGGCCCGCACGCTCGGCCAGCATGCGGCCCGTGGCCGAGGAGCCGGTGAAGTTGATGCTGCGCACGTGCGGGCTCTCGAAGAACGCGTCGGCGATCGGGCCGGCGTCACCGGGGCCGTGCGTCACCACGTTGAAGGTGCCCGCGGGGAAGCCGGCCTCTTCGAGCACCTCGGCCAGCACCAAGCCGGCGGACAGGGGCGCCTCTTCCGAGGGCTTGAGCACCATGGTGTTGCCGAACGCCATGGGCAGCACCACGGTGCGCCAGGCCAGGCAGAACGCGCCGTTCCAGGGGGCGAAGCCGGCCACCACGCCCAGGGGCTTGCGCACGGCCATCGCGAAGCGCCCGGGCGTGTCGCTGCGCAGCACGTCGCCCGCAGGCCGGTAGCCCCAGCCCGCGGCCTGGCGCAGCAGGTCGACGGACCAGCGGATCTGAAAGCGCGCAAAGCCCGAGGCGGTGCCGGTCTCGGCCGCCAGCAGGCGCACGAAGTCCTCGGCGCGGCGCTCCACGATGTCGGCCGCGGCCAGGAACAGCCGCTGACGTTGCCCTGGCGGCATCGCGGCCCAGGCGGGGAAGGCGGCGTGTGCGGCGTCGATGGCGGCCTGCGCGTGCTGCCGCGTGCCGGCGGCCACCTGCGCCACGACCTCGTCCGTGAACGGATTGCGGTCGGGGAAGGTGGCTGTGTCAGGGGCGCTCCAGCGCCCTGCGATGAAGTGGGTGGTGTGGTCGATCAAGGGGGGCATGGGGTCGTGTCTCCGGTTCTGGGTGTGTCGTGTTCGGTGGCGTCAGAAGAGCAGCGTGGCTGCCATCGCGCGGTATTCGTCGGCGCTGGGTGCATAGGCCGCACTGCGGTTGAAGGGGCTGGTGGCCATGGCCTGGACCAGGCCGTCCGGGTCCGACACGCGGTAGCCGGCGCGGCCCAGGTGCGTGGGCAGGTCCAGCGCGGCATTCAGCTCGCGCAGGGCCGGGGCGATGTCGAAGCGTGAGCACAGTCCCAGCGCCTGCGCCAGTCGGTCGGACTTGGCCGGCACCTTGTCGGCGGCGATGGCCATGGCCTCGGGCAGGGCGGCCGCCACCATCATCCCGTGGTGCAGGCGCTGGTCGCCGCAGGCAAGGGCAATGGCATGTGCGGGCCCCAGGCCCTTGTGGATGGCCACCCCGCCCGCGAACGAAGCCACCATGAGCTCCAGGCGCGCAGCGTCCGCGCCGGGGTGCAGCGCGGCCTGCACATGGCCGTAGGCGCGCGCCAGGCCGTCGAGGGCGATGGCGTCCACCAGCGGGTGCGGCGGGTCGGCGAGAAAGCCTTCCAGGCAATGGGCCAGCGCGTCCATGCCCGTCGCGGCTACCAGCCGCGGCGGCAGGCTGCGCACCAGTTGCGGGTCGCTGATCACCGCGCGCGGCACGAGGAAGGGGCTGCGCGTGCCGATGGCGCGCGTGCCCGCATTGGGGTGCAGGCCGGTGGCGGGCGAGCTTTCGCTGCCGGTGCCGATGGTGGTGGGCACCACCAGCAACGGCGCCACTCCGGGGCCAATGCGATCGGGCCGGCCCAGCAGGCCGCGCGCGCCATCGGCGGGGACCTGCACCAGCGCCGCCACGATCTTGGCCGTGTCGATGACCGAGCCGCCGCCCAGTGCGACGATGCCATCGCAGCCTGACGCCTGGTAGACGGCAAAGGCCTGGTCCGCATCGCGGCAGGTCGGGTCCTCGGCGGCGAGCAGGTGGCGTGCGGTTCCGGGCGGCAGAAAGGCCGCCACCGTCTCCAGCACGCCGGCCCGCGCCAGGCCCTCGTCGCTCAGCAGCAGGGGGCGCGCCACGCGCAGCAGCGCAAGCTCCCCGGGCAGGCCAGAGAGGCTGCCGGGACCGAGGATCCAGCGGGGCAGGGGCAGCACGGCGGGGTGATGGGAAGGCGAAGGCACGGCGGTCATGTCGCTGCATGGTAGGCAGCCACAGTACTGCGCAGAAGATGGCTTTTTCGGACCTCCGATAGCGCCACTGAATCACCTGCGGACGGCTGCGAGCGATGCCGCAGGCGCATCGCCCGCAGCTACGGCGCATCTTTTTCAACCAGGCTGCCCCACCTAGAGTCCCTGGGCGCTGGCGCTCCTGCCCGGAGCGCCCATTCAACCAGGAGACCCATCCCATGCAGCGATCCCCTCTCGCCATCGCGGCCGCCACAGCCGTCGGCGCCATGCTCACGGCCTGCGCCGTGCCCCCAGACACCCCACCAGTGACCAGCGGCACCGTGCTGCGCAATGTCACCGTGGTCGACACGCGCACCGGTGCGCTGGCGCAGCGCATGGCCGTGGTCATCGAGCAGGGCCGCATCCGCCAGGTGCTGCCCGATGCGGCGGTGCGCACCGGAGGCAGTGCCACGGTGGTGGTGGGCGCGGGCAAGTACGTGGTTCCGGGCTACCTCGACATGCACACCCATTCGGTCCCGCCCGCCGTGTTCCAGAAAGCGCCCCACTGGCCGCTGCTGCTGGCCAACGGCGTCACGGGCATCCGCGACATGGCCGGCGCACCGCCGCTGATCGCCGCCGCGCAGCAATTCAACGCCGCGCGCGCGGCCGGCACGCTCGATGCGCCCGAGGTGTTGCAGATCCCCGGTCCGCCGGTCGTGGGCGCGCGCACGGCCGAAGACGGCGTGGCCGCCGTGCGGCAGACCCAGGCCATGGGCGGCAGCTTCGTCAAGGTGGTCGGTGCCTCGCCCGCGGCGCTGGCGGCCATCGTGGCCGAGGCGCGTGCGCAGGGCCTGGCCGTGGCGGGGCACCTCTCGCCCGGCATGGGCGCGGTGGAGGCTGCCAACATCGGGTGGACCGCCATGGAGCACCTGGGCGGTGGCTGGAGCATCGCCCTCGACTGCGCCCGGGACCAGGCCGCCATCCGCGAGGACCTGCTGGCCGGCAAGGGCGCCAGGATGCCCTCGCCGTTTCCGCCCACCTATGCCATCAGCCCCTACATCCATGCGGCCGCCGATGCGCCCTTCGTGCAGCGCTCGCTGGACAGCTACGACAGCGCCGCCTGCAATGCCGTCACCCGCGCCGTGGTGCAAAAGGGCACCTGGCAGGTGCCCACCATGGTCCGGATGCGCACCATGACCCAGAGCGACAGCGCCGAATTCCGCAACGACCCGCTGCTGCGCTACGTGGACCCGACCACGCGCGCCCTGTGGAACAAGCTCTCGCGCGACTTCGAGACCATGCAGCCGGCGAGCGCTGCGGCCACCTTCCGCAGCTCTTACACGTCGTTCGAGCACACGCTGGCGCAGCTGCACCAGAACGGCGGTGCCTCGCGGACCCTGGTGGGCACCGACGTCGGTGGCATCTGGGTGATTCCCGGCTTTTCTCTGCACCAGGAGTTCCGCGCGTTCGCCAAGGCCGGCTTCACGCCGCTGGAGATCCTGCAGGCCACCACCCTCAATGGGGCGCGCTTTCTCGGCCGCGAGACCAGCATGGGCACGGTGGAAGCAGGGAAGAATGCCGATCTGGTGCTGCTCGATGCCAATCCGGTGGCCGACGTCGCCAACCTGTCGAAGATCGCGGGCGTGTTCAATGCCGGCAAGTACTTCCCGCGCAGCGCGCTCGATGCGCTGCTGGACGGCGTGGCCGCGAACCACGCCGCCGCGCCGCTGCGCGACCCGAGCACGGTGATCGACACCAGCCACCGCCATTGAGCGGCGGCGGCCAGCGGCTGGCTGGCCGCTACAGGCGAAAGACCGCCACCGTGCCCGACAGGCGGCGTGTCTGCTCCTGCAGGCTCAGCGAGGCGGCCGCGGACTGCTCGACCAGGGCGGCGTTCTGCTGGGTCATGCCGTCCAGTTGCACGATGGCCTCGCTCACGCCGCCGATCTCCTCGGCCTGGTGCCCGGTGGCCCGGTGGATGCCGTCGATCATCTGGCTGACCTGGTGCACGCTGTCGACGATGTGGGCCATGGCTTCGCCGGCTTCGCGCACCAGCAGCGCGCCCCCGTCCACCCGCGCCGTCGATGCCTGGATCAGGGCCTTGATCTGGCTGGCGGCCTCGGCGCTGCGGCCGGCCAGCGTGCGCACCTCGCTGGCCACCACGGCGAAGCCGCGCCCCTGCTCGCCGGCGCGGGCCGCCTCCACCGCCGCGTTCAGCGCCAGGATGTTGGTCTGGAAAGCGATGGAGTCGATCACGCCGATGATCTCGGCAATGTGGCGCGACGACTGGTTGATCGCGTCCATGCTGGCCACCACCTGCGAAACCGCCTGGCCGCCGCGGCTGGCGGCCTCGGTCGCCGCGGTGGCCAGGGCATTCGCGGCCGTGGCCGCGCGGCCGCTCGCGCGCGCCCCGTCGGCCAGCTGCTGCACCGAGCCGCTGGTTTCCTGCAGGCTGCCCGCGGCCCTTTCGGTGCGGTAGCTCAGGTCCTGGTTGCCCGTGGCTATCTCGATGGCCGCATCGTCGATGCAGCGGGAGGCTTCGCGGATCGTGGCCACCGTCTCGCGCAGGCGGCCGGTCATCTGGCCCATGGCGTCGTGCAGCGAGTTGCGGATCTGGGGCGTGGCGTCCCAGTCGAGCTGCCCGGAGGCGACCTGTTCGGCCACCCGGCGCAGCTCCCCGGGCTCCCCGCCCAGCTCGTGCCACACCGAGCGCACGATCAGCCAGGAGGCCAGGCCCAGCACCAGCAGCACGGTGATGGCGGTCAGTGCGCTGGCGAGCACGGTGTCGCGCAAGGCCTTTTCCAGGGTGTCGAAACCCGCTTCCACCGAGCGCCGGGTTTCCTCCACCACCGCCTTGCGGCCCGCGTTCCATTGCGCCTGCGCGCCGCGCCGCTGTGCGACGCGTTCCGACACGTCCTGGCCGGACATCATGCCCTCCACCACGGCGAAGCTGTGCTCGCGGTGCGCCGCGAACGCGGCTTGCAGCGCCGGCGTGGTGCCGTCCAGGCGCTGCTCGATCGCCTGGGCATGGCCCTTGGCTTCGTTCAGCCGGCGTGGGTCGCCCATGGCGGCGGCCTCCAGGGCGTTGTCCATGTGCTCGGACAGGCGCTCCATCTGCAGCGTGGTCTCCAGCAGGCGGTTGTCGGTGTGGCGCAGCCGGTCCAGCTGCGAAGCACTGCCCGATGCGATGACCAGGCTGGCCGATACGCCCAGGCCGAACACCAGGCAGGCGCTCACGGGCAGGGCCCAAATCTTCTGGCGGAATTTCATGGGACGTTTCCTGTGGGGCGGGTCACGCAACGGCGCGGCGCGGCCAGCGCAACCCGCAAGCTGGCGGGGATGTCTTGTCGAAAGAAAGGGCGGGGCCGCCGGGGCGGCCCCGCCCGTGTGCGCCTGTCAGGGCCGCCGGGCGTCGGCCTCGCGCATGAAGCTGTCCAGCACCTGGTTGAATTCCTGCGATACCTGCTGTGGGAAATGGTGCGGCGAGGCGATCATCAGCCGGCGCCCGCCTGCGACCTCGGCCACGCGGTCGGAGATCGCGTCGAAGGCCGGGCTCCAGCCGCCCGAGACCACGAGCACCGGGACGCCGGCCTGCCGCACCGCCGCGAGCTGGCGCGCCAGGGTCTTCTTGTTGGGCAGTTTCATGCGCCTCAGGGCACGCCCCATCTGCTGCAGTTCTTCCTCGGACGAGCGGCCGCCGATCTCGGCCGGGATGTTGGCCAGCCGCATGAAGCGCTCGATGCGCGAGCGCGCCGACAGCGAGAAGAACAGCACGTTCACGATCTGCAGCAGGAAGCGCCGCACCACCGGCAGGTCCGTCGCCAGCGCCGCCATGGCGGGCTCGATGATGGTCAGCGAGCGCACGCGCTCCGGGTGGCTCGCCGCCGCCGCCAGCGCCACACAGCCGCCGAAGGAATGGCCTACCAGGTGGGCCCCTTCCTCGCCCTCCATCAGTGTGGCCACCAGCGCACCGTCGGCCTCGGCATCATCGGGGCGGCCGGGGTCGGGGCTGCGCCCGTGGCCCGGCCGGTCGGGCACCAGGACCTGCCAGCCCTGCGCGGCCAGCTGCTGCTGCGCCACGAAATGCCGCTCGCCGCCCAGGCGGCTGCCCTGTGCGCTGCCGTGCACCATCACCACGCGGGGGCCGGCCGGGCCCCAACGCGTCACCTGCATCGAATCGGTCTGCATCCATGTCTCCTTGTCTTGTAGGGCGTGTGTTCAGATGCCCACGTATTCCTGCAGCAGCCGGGGCTGCTGGCGCAATTCGTCCGAGCTGCCGCGCCAGACCACGCGGCCCTTTTCCACGATGCAATGGCGGTCGGCCAGGCGCAGCAGGGGCTCGATGTTCTTGTCGATCACGATCAGCGACAGGCCCTCGTCCTTCAGGCGCGCCAGGCACTTCCAGATCTCGGCGCGCACCAGCGGTGCCAGGCCCTCGGTCGCCTCGTCCAGGATCAACAGGCGCGGGTTGGTCATCAGCGCGCGCCCGATGGCCAGCATCTGCTGCTCGCCGCCCGAGAGGTTGCTGCCCAGGTTGCGCTCGCGCTCCTGCAGCCGCGGAAACATCTCGTACACGCGTGCCAGCGTCCAGGGCGCGGTGTTGCCGCGCCGGTTGCCGGCCGTGGCCACCAGGTTCTCGCGCACCGTGAGGTTGGGAAAGATGCGCCGCCCCTCGGGCACCAGGCCGATGCCGCTGCACGCCACCCGGTGCGCGGCGTGGCCCGTCACGTCCTCGCCCGCCACGCGCACCGCGCCCCGGCTCGGTGCCAGCAGGCCCATGATGGACTTCACGGTCGTCGACTTGCCCATGCCGTTGCGCCCGATCAGCGTCATGACTTCGCGTTCGCGCACGTCGAAGCTCATGCCGAACAGCGCCTGGCTGGCCCCATAGAAGGTCTCGATGCCATCGACTTCCAGCAACGTCGTCGTCATACCGCCTCCACCTGGTCTCCCAGGTACGCCCTGCGCACCTCGGGGTCGTTCTTGATCTCGTCGGCCGTGCCGCAGGCAATGGGCTTGCCGTACACCATCACGGTGATGCGGTCGGCCAGCGCGAACACGGCGTCCATGTCGTGCTCCACCAGCACGATGCCGTAGCGGCCCTTGAGCGTATGCAACAGGCGCACCATGTCCTCCGATTCCTTCTGGCTCATGCCGGCCATGGGCTCGTCGAGCAGCATCACCCGGGGCCGCAGCGCCAGGGTCATCGCCAGCTCCAGCTGGCGGCGCGCGCCGTGTGCCATGGCCGAGACACGGGTCCCGGCCTGGCCACCCAGCCCCACCTGCAGCAGCAGGGCCTGCGCCGGATCGACCAGGTCCGCGTCCTGCAGCACCGGCTTCCAGAACGCGAAGTTGTGGCCGCTCGCGCCCTGCACCGCCAGCATCACGTTCTGCAGCGCCGTGAACTCGTGGAACACCGAGGTGATCTGGTAGCTGCGCGCGATCCCCATGCGCGCGCGGCGCTGCACCGACGTGCCGATCAGTTCCTGCCCGTCGAGCTGGATGCTGCCCGCATGCGGCGCCAGCTCGCCCGAGAGCTGGTTGATCAGCGTGGTCTTGCCGGCGCCGTTGGGGCCGATGATGGCGTGCAACTCCCCGGGCCGTACTTCAAGGCGGAAGTGGTCCGTGACCAGCAGGCCGCCGAAGCGCTTGACCAGCCCGTCCACGCGCAGCGTGGATCCTTGCGTGGCGGCGCTCATGGCTGGTCCCCCTGCTCGCGGGCGACGAGGATGCCGTAGATGCCGTCCTTGAGCCGCAGGGCGACCAGCAGGGCCATCAGGCCGAGCACGCCCAGCCAGTGGTTGCGCACGAAGTCATCGAGCACGGCCCAGCCGAGGTTGAACGAGGACAGCAAGTCTTCCAGTGTCAGCCAGAGGATGGCGCCGACCACGGGGCCGATCAGCGTGCCCAGGCCGCCGAGCACGGCCATCACGATCAGGTCGCCCGAGACCACCCAGTGCATGTAGGACGGCGACACGAAGCGCGTGAGGTTGGCCAGCAGCACGCCCGCGAGCACGCAGACCAGGGCCGACAGCACATAGGCCGCGAGCTTCACGCGCGCCACGGGCATGCCCAGTGCCTCCAGGCGCCGCTCGTTGGTGCGGCAGCCCTTGAGGACCATGCCGAAGCGGGCATGCACCAGCCGGTGGAACAGGAACAGCGCCGCCACCAGGGCTGCGAAGATCACGTAGTACAGCACGACGTTGTCGTTGAGATCGACCACGCCGAAGTCGCTGCGCCCGCCGATGCTGAAGCCGTCGTCGCCGCCGTACTGCTTGAGGCTGACCGCGAGGAAGTAGAACATCTGCGCGAACGCCAGCGTGATCATGATGAAGCCCACCCCCCGGGCGCGCAGGCACACCAGGCCGATCAGCGTGGCCAGCACCGCGCCCGCACCGAGCGCCGCTGCCAGGTGCAGCCAGCCGTTGCCGATACCATGCTGCGACAGGATGCCGACCGCGTAGGCGCCCAGGCCGATGTACAGCGCATGGCCGAAGCTGACCATGGCGCCGTAGCCCATCACCAGGTTGAGCCCGGTAGCGGCCAGCGCGAAGATCATCATGCGCGACACCAGCGTCACGTAGAAGCTCTGGCCCAGGGCGTGCGAGAACACCGGGACCAGGGCCAGCAGGACGAGCAGCGCGCCTGCGACCGCCAGCCGCAGGGAAGGACTCCGCGAGCCCATGGGCTTGCCGGTGGTGGGGACGGAGAGGGGGGACATAGGGGTTGGAAGGACTTCAGCCATGTTTCACCGGGAACAATCCAGCAGGCCGCACCGCCAGCACGACCGCCATGAGCAGGTAGATCAGCATCGAGGCGATGGCCGGCCCGGCGGCCTGCGCCAGCGAGCGCTCCATCAGTTCGCGCATCAGCCCGGGCATGAAGGCCCGCCCGATGGTGTCCACGACGCCCACGATCAGGGCCCCGTAGAAGGCGCCGCGGATGGACCCGACGCCGCCCGTGATCAGCACCACCAGGGTCAGGATCAGGATGGGCTCGCCCATGCCGGGCTGCACCGACAGGATGGGACCGGCCATCAGCCCGGCCAGGCCCGCCAACGCGGCACCGGCCGCGAAGACCAGGGCATTGAGCCGCCCGATGTTCACGCCCAGCGCCGACACCATGCCGGCGTCGCTGGCCCCGGCGCGGATCAGCATGCCGATGCGCGTGCGGTGTACCAGCCAGTACAGCGCGGCACCCACCAGCAGCCCCACGGCGATGATGGCCAGCCGGTAGGCCGGGTAGGCCACGCCGAAGAGGTCCACCGTGCCGGAAAGGGCGTCGGGCACGTTCATGAACACCGGCGCCTGGCCCCAGCCGAAGCGGGCCACTTCGTTGAAGATGAGGATCACGCCAAAGGTGGCCAGCACCTGGTAGAGGTGGTCCCGGTCGTACAGCCGGGCGATCACCATGCGCTCCAGCGCCAGGCCGAGCAGCAGGCTGCCGCCGACGGCGGCCAGCGCCGCCAGCACGAAGGAGTCGCTGGCACCGTAGGCGGCCGCGGCGAAGTACGCGCCCATCATGAACAGCGAGCCGTGCGCCAGGTTGATCACGTGCATGATCCCGAGTACCAGCGTGAGCCCGGCGGACAGCAGGAACAGCAGCACCCCGAGCTGGAACCCGTTGAGCAACTGCGCGAGCAGCAGAGAACCTGTCATGTCGAATGCTCCTTGCAAGGGATTGCGCGGGCGGCAATCACTTCAGAGGGCACTGGGCGTGGTAGGCGTCCTGGTGCGCCTTGAGCGGCGTGGCCAGTGTCTTCAGGGTGTAGCGATCCTTGGCATCCTTGACCACCGTGAAGGCGAAGTAGTCGTTGATGGGGAAGTTGTTGTTCCCGAACTTCAGCACCCCGCGCACGGAGTGGGGGTTGCCGGCTTTGAGCGCCGCCATGAAGGCCGGCTTGTCTCCCACATTGCCCTTGACGCGGGCGATGGCCGCATCCAGCAGCAGCGCGGCGTCGTAGCCCTGCGCGGCGAACAGCGAGGGGATGCGGTTGTACTTCTTCTCGAAGGCCTCGACGAATCCCTTGTTGGCGGCGTTGTCCAGGTCGGGCGCCCACCAATGGGTGCTGTTCAGACCCAGGGCCGAGTCCTTGAGCGCCGGCAGCGTGGTGGCGTCCAGCATCGACGAGCTTTGCAGCGGGATGGTTTTCCCCAACCCGGCCTGCTGGTACTGGCGGATGAAATTCACCGCCAGCGCGCCTGGGAAGAACGCGTACACCGCATCGGGCTTGGCTGCCGCGATCTGGGCAATCTCGGCGGAGAAGTCGGGCTGTGCCATGCCCGGCGCGAGTTCTTCGAGCACCTGGCCCTTGTAGGTGCGCTTGAAGCCCTGCAGCGCATCCTTGCCTGCCTGGTAGTTGGGGGCGATCAGCACCATGCGCTTGTAGCCCTTGTCCATGGAGAACTTGCCCGCTGCCTCGGCGTGGCCGTCGTTCTGCCAGGACACGACGAACTGGTAGGGCGAGCACTGCGCGCCGGCCTGGGCCGACGGACCGGCGTTGGAGCCGATCAGGAACACCTGCTTTTCGGTGATCGGACGGTGCACGGCCATCATCACGTTGGAGCCCATCACGCCGGTGATGATCGGCACCTTCTCCTTCTCGACCAGCTTCTGCACGATCTGCAGGCCCACGTCGGGCTTGAACTGGTCGTCCTCCTTGAGCACCTGCACGGGCGTGCCGCCGAGCTTGCCCTCGCGCTGCTCCAGTGCCAGCATGAAGCCGTCGTAGTTGTCCTGGCCCAGGGCCCCGATGGGGCCGGAGAAGGTGCCGAGGTAGCCGATCTTGATGGGCGACTGGGCGTGCACCTGGGCGCCGCACGCGGCGCCCAGCGCCAGGACGGCGGCCGCGGCCTTGAAGGTGGTGAACTTGAACATGGTGGTTGTCTCCGGTGAGGTGGAACATGCGGCCCCTTGTGGCGAGGCTCTTGCACGGGATGGTGGAATTCAGCAGGCCATGGCGTGGCGCGGCAGGCGCAGGCCTGCAGTGAGAACGCCCGGATCGGGCACAGGGGGACGGTTCACGTGGACACTCGATGCATGGGACGTGGGCGCATGCTAGGGGCGCTTCAGTGCATCAAGAAGATGTCAAAAAGGGCCAGGTGATTCGCACTGCGTATCGCTGTGGCCGCCCCAGAAGCCTGCACGAGGCAGGCGCCTAGCGCATGAGCTTTCCGCCGGGGCCGATCATGTCGATCTCCACGAACAGGCTGCCCGTGTGCGCCTGGGGGCTGTAGTTCACGAAGAAGCCACCGAGGTCGAAGTCGCGCAGGGTCTCCAGTGCCCTGACCAGCCCCTCCGATGTCGGCTTGGGGCCGCTGCGCCGCAGCCCTTCCACGAGGATCTTCGCTTCCAGGAAACCCTCGAGTCCCAGCATCGTCGGGCTCCCCTTGCCCAGTTCCTTCACCGCCTGGATGTATTCGGCGACGACCTTGACCCGAAGCCCATCCGACATGGGAACAATTTGCGAGAGCGCCACGCCGACGGCCCTGTCGCCGACCAGCTTCGTCAGCACAACCACGTCGGTGGAAGAGAACGTGTACAGCGAGCCATTGAAGGACAGCTTGCGCAATTCCAGGATCAGCGCTGCTGCAGCAGGCGTCAGCACCCCCAGGAAGATGGCCTGGGGTTTGGACTGGACGGCGGAGCGCGCCACCTCGGCGGCCTGGGTGGCTGCCGCGTCCAGCAGGACATGGCTGGCCTGCAGGCCCACCTCGCGCAGTCCCGCATCCATGGACTGGCGGGTCGCGTGGCCCAGGGGCACATCCTGGAAAACGATGGCGATGCGATCGATGCCCACGACCTTGACATGCTTTGCCAGCTCCCGCCCTTCGTCCGTGACGCTCGCCCTGACGGGAAATCCGTAGCGGTGCAGGCGGGCCCGCAGGAGGTGTGTGGCGGATGCGATGCCCACCACCGGGATTTTCAGTTCGTCCAGCAGCGGGATTTCATGGCCGGCGGCGGGCACCCGCAGCAGGCTCAGGAAGGCCAGGGGCTTGTGTTCACTGGCCATGCGCCGAAGGTTGGCGACGGTGTTGTCTGCCACATAGCCATCGTCCCAGGTGATGGTTTCCACCTTGCGCCCGGCCACACCCCCGGTGGAATTCACCTTGTGGAGGTAGGCGTCTGCGCCGTCGCGCTTGAGCTCTCCGATCGATTGCAGTGGCCCGCTCAGCGGCAGCGAGCGCCCGACAAGCAGTGGTTGCGCGATGGCGCTTGCGGTCACGAGTGCCAAGCCTGCCAGGATCAGCGATGCGAGGTGTTGCATGGGTCTTTGTGCCTGTGGTACGGAGGTGGCCAGCACCGTAGGAGATCCTTCGACCGCAGGGCAGATGGCTCTTTTTTCCCGGCGATTCATCTTTGGCATCGGCGCACGGCGGGCGCTTCGGTGCCTTTGCAGCGCCGTAGTGCGGGTGGGGCTTTGCGGTACCTCACCCCCTCGGGGTGGGGCGAAGGACGTCAAACCTCGGTACCTTGCGCTGTCTTGGCGCTTGCGGCCACCCTGTCGTGCGCCGCGCCTGTGCATGTGCTGCCCACCGCTGCCAAGTCCAGGGCGCTGCGGGTTGGCGGCCGGGCGGCTTCGGCCTGCAGCGGTCAAGCGCCGAGGGGTCTGCGGCGCGGCCTTTTCAGCCAGCGCTGTCAGGCGGGGGCTTCCAGCGAATCCTTTCTTTTCTTTTTTATTCTTGTTGAGGGAACCGATGAAACAACTGCTGAAGAACACGTATTTCCGCACCGGCGCAGCCCTGGGTGCTGCCGCACTGTGCAGTGCTTTTGCGATGACCTCGGCGCACGCAGTGCAGCCGGCCATCTCCATGGGCTACGACCACGCCCTGGTGCTGCGCGCCGACGGCACCGTCTGGTCCTGGGGCTACGGCGGCGGCGGGCAACTGGGCCTGGGCAACACCGCCACCCGCACCACGCCCACGCAGATCCCCACGCTGCAGAACGTGGTGCAGGTGGTGGCGCGCGGCTCGTTCTCGCTGGCGCTCAAGGCCGACGGCAGCGTCTGGGCCTGGGGCGACAACTCCGGTGGCCGCACCGGCGGCAACGGCACCAGCGTGCCGGTGCAGATCAACGGCTTGACCAACATCGTCAGCATCAATGCCGGTACCAACACGGCGGCGGCGTTTGCCACGGATGCCGCCGGCCAGGTCTACGCCTGGGGCAGCAACAGCACCGCCCAACTGGGCACCGGGCAGACCAGCCCGGGTGGCAATCCTGTGCCGCGGCTGGTGGTCGGTGCCGAAGGTGCGGTGGCGCTGAGCGCCTCGGACGCCGCGGTGCTCGCGCTGCGCCAGGACGGCCGGGTGGTCGCCTGGGGATCGAACGGCAACAAGGCGCTGGCGCCGGTTGCAGGCACCGCCACGGCGCCCGTCGTGATCGACGCGCTGCCCTCGGCGCAAGCCGTGGCCTCCACCTCCGTCAACATCGCCGGCCAGTACTACGCGCTCAAGAACGACGGAACCGTGGCCGTGTGGGGCCAGGCCGGCACCAACGCACCGTTCTGCGGCCAGAAGGGCGTGCCGGCCGCGTCGGGCTTTGCCCTGATCGATATCTCACCCATCCTCGGCCTGTCGCGCATCCAGCAGATCGAACCCGGAGAAGGCCATACCCTGTTCGTTGACGCCGACGGCGCCGTGCACGCCTGCGGCGCCAATGCTGCCGGCCAGCTCGGCGACGGCACCCTGGTCAACCCCAGCACCGACGTGCCCAAGATCGCGCACATCGCGGGCTTGCCGCCCGTGGTTGCAGCGGCTGCGGGCTCGGCGATCTCCGGCGTGATCGGCACCGATGGCAGCGTCTGGATCTGGGGCAAGGGCACCAACCTGGGCGGCACCGACAAGACCACCGCGCCTGTGCGCGTGATGGGCGGTAACGGAGCGGCCTTCGATGCCGGGCGGGTGGGCGATGCCAGCGGCACCTTCGCGGGAAGCCAGACCGGCCCCCTGAGCAACGTGACGCTGGACGTCGGGGCCACGGTCTCCACGCTGCACCGGGGCAAGACCGGGCGCGTGTACGTGGCGGCGTTCGCGGGCTCGACCGTGCTGTTCCTGGGCCCCAACGGCTGGGCGCAGTACACGGGTGGTGCCTTCCCGGCGTACCTGTCGGGTGCGCTGCCGCGCATGGTGCCGGTGCGCATTGCCTCGGGCCTGAACTTCAGCGGGCTGGAAGGCGTGCAGCTGGTGGTGGGGTACGGTGTGGGGGATGATGCCAGTGCGGCCGCGGAGATGGTCCGCGCGGGCCGCTACAAGGTCGTGCACACGCTCAACTGAGCGGCGCTGTCGACAGGGCCCGGCACAAGGCGGGGCCGTCAAGGCAGGGCCGAGGCCTCCAGCAGCACGATCCGGTTGCGGCCGGCATTCTTGGCCTGGTACAGCGCCTTGTCTGCGACCTCGATCACGCTCTGCGGGGTCAGCCGTTCGCCCTGGTGCAGGGTCGCGATGCCTGCGCTGACGGTCACGTGCGGCCCGGTCGGGCACTGGCGGTGGGGAATGCACAGCTTCGCCACGGCCGCCTGGGCGGCGTTGGCGATGTGCAGGGCGCCCTCGGGACCCGTTTCGGGCAGCACCAGGGCGAATTCCTCGCCACCATAGCGGGCAGCGAGGTCGGAGGGGCGCTTGCCACTGGCCTGCAGGACCTGGGCGATGGCCTTCAGGCACTCGTCACCCAATTGGTGCCCATACTCGTCGTTGTAGGTCTTGAAGTGGTCGACGTCCAGCAGCACCAGGGCCAGCGGCCGCTGGTGGCGCTGGGCAAGGGCCACATGCTCCGCCAGATGGAGATCGAACGCACGGCGGTTGGCCACCTCGGTCAGGCTGTCCTGCATCGACAGGCGCCACAGGGTCTCGTTGGCGCTCTCCAGTGCGGTCGTCAGCTCGCGCAGCCGTGCATGGTGGCGCGCATTTTCGCTGAGCAACACGATCAACAGGAAGCCGCCGGCCAGCAGTCCGTAGATGCGCCCCATGTACCAACCCAGGTCATAGCGCCCTGTGTTCAGGACCGCCGCCAGGGCCAGGTCCAGCAGCCAGACGCACATCACCACGTGCAGCCAGACATCAAGCAGTGAATGGGGCCGGCTGCGCAGGAGCAGCCCCAGCGCCACCAGGCTCAGCAGCCAGATGCCGGCCAGGAAGGCCTTGCCCACGACCGTCGTGCGGTTGCCCTCGAGAAACGTGGGCAGGAAGCCATGCCCGGCCGTGGCGAACACGGTGAACAGCGCCACCAGCAGCCCGATGGCGGCGGTCATGGCCGCGATGCTCCAGAGCGCCCGCGGGCCCTTGCGGTGCACCGGGCCCGCCTGTTCCCACCGCTTGATGAAGGCATAGGCGATGAGGATCAGCGGAAAGCCTGCATGCCACAGCATGTACAGGGCCGATGAGGTCTGGGGGCCGGACCCCAGCAGGCCGCTCGGAGCGAACAGCCCCGGAAAGATCAGCGCATACGCCGCGGTGGCCGTGGCGGTGAACAGGTAGGCGCCACCCAGCACCAGCAGCCCGAGGGAGCGCAAGGCCCGGTAGTGGCCGAACAACAGCACTGCCGTGACCAGATCGAAGATCACCAGTGCGGTGACATAGATCGGGATGAACGCCGGGAACGGCGTGAGCGCTACCTGGGCATAGGGCAGGGCGACCGCGAACAGCACCAGCGACAGGATGACGGTGAGCCAGGCGGCAAAGGTTTTCCTGGGTCCCGCGGGTTCGCTGGCGAGCGAAGCGTTGAATGGCGGATGGTGCGGGTTGCGGTTCATGGCAGCAGGCCTTGCCGTGCTCACCAGATACTAGTGTCGTGAGTTAGAAGTTCGCAGGCAAAATCTCTCGACACTCGCGAGGATGTCATCTGCGGTCTTTGACCAGA
>NZ_JBWKPP010000002.1:434030-693186 GCF_059418305.1 Acidovorax sp. GW821-FHT09B03 | reverse complement strand
CTCCTCGTGTGCACACGGTACACGATTGACTCGACACGCTATCACTAGTTCAACGAACTTCTAACTCACGACACTAGTGGGCGTCCGCCCGAGCGTAAAGAGCCTCAAGCACAAGTCTGGAGAAGAGCGCCTCGACGCGGGGCTGTCTTCGGTCGCAGGGCTGAAGGTCAACGACAGTGTCCTGTCGCCACGGCTGCGTCCGGGAGACCTCCCCGGGACATGCCACCACTTGGCCAATCAGGGGAAGCTGGCATGGGTCAAATGAAGCACGCCAGGCGTCGTGCACTACCAGTGTTCAACTCACCGTTCGAGTTGGGCATCCGCATGGTCTACCTGCTGCAGTCGCTAGGGCCGCGAGGCGCTGACCTGCAGAAGCTCGTGCTCTTAGACTACGCAGTCGTCTACTCGGCGGACTTGAATGGGCCTAGCAGCCTGCACACCCCGGTCCCCTTCCGCGGAGCAGAGCTCCTGAGTCGCCGAGAGCTCATCGAACAAGGTCTGTACCTGATGAGCACGCGAGGTTTGGTCACAGCCTCATGGGATGACTACGGCATCACATACCACGCAGGCGACGCATCGAGGTCGATGACCTCTTCGCTGACGTCGACGTATCTGCGGAAGCTGGAAACGCGATGTGAATGGGTCGCTCAGCATTTCGGGGACTCCGACTCGGCCGACCTGACTAAACAGTTCGCGGACAGCGGCCATCTCTGGGGTGCCGAACTCGAGACGGCGACATCTAACTTGGAGGTCTCGTGGCAATTGTCCTGAAGCGTCTCAAGTCCATCGGTCCGGACAGGGAAGACGCGGTACTCGAGTTCGGCGAGAAGCGAACCCTCATCCGAGGCCCTAGCGACACTGGGAAGTCCTACATCCGCGACTGCCTCTGGTTCTTGCTTGGCGGAGACAAATTGCCAAAGAAGTTTCCGCTCGCCGAGGGCTACCAAGAACTGCAGCTGCGATTCGAGAGTGAGGGCTTTGAGTATGAGGTGCGCCGGGCACTGATTGGCGGCCAGCCGACGGTGTATGTCAGAGCGATGGGCTATGAGGAGCTTGCATTCGAGCCACTAGAAGACGACATCGGCGAACTTCTGGTCGAGCGCAGCGGTGCCCATGGAAAGCAGATCATCCGGTCCTTGAGTGAACGTGGCGCGGTGACTGGTGACGATGTTCGCCATTGGGCTCTGTGGTCCCAGACAGCCATCTTGAGCGAGAACCCAACCAGTGGTGAGGGCTTCGCAGTCACCAAGAGAACGGCCTCGTTCAGCTTGTTTCTCACCGGCGTTGACGACGCCAAGGTGGAGTTGCGGAAGAAGACGTCTGAGGTCGAGCGCATCAAAGGCCAACTGTCGTCCGCCGAGGACGCACTGGCGCGCGTACAGGCAGCGCTGCCCAAGGACGTCAACCGAGGCGACGTTTCAGATGCACTTGAGCGGGTCGATGAGGTCCTGGTGGCAATGTCCTCCCAGTACGACCAGCGTGCGGCCAAGCTGCGCGAACTGCGCCGCGAGATTGCAGATGCATCGGACCAGTTGGCGCGAGCCACGAACAGCTTAAATCACGCCAAATCCATGATTGGCCGATTCGAGCTGTTGGAGCAGAAGTACTCGAACGACTTGGAACGGCTCGGGGCAGCCCACGAGGGCGTGGCTTTCTTCGAAGAGCTTCCCGCTGTCGCTTGCCCACTTTGCAGGACGCCTACCGCAGCTCAGACGGAATCGCAGGACGTGAAGCCTGAGACGGCAGGTCGATACAGGGCCGCTATCAACGCGGAGGCCGAAAAGATTCGAGGGCTTCGTACCGGCCTCTTGACCGCCCTGGAAGGGGAGCGTCGCCGCTTTGGCTCTTGGCAAGCCGACGTGGGTCGGTTCAGCAGCGGGCTGAATGCACTGCAGAACCGAGAGGCGATGGTGATACAGGGCACGCGCATCGAGTTTTCCGCCGACCCCAAGCAGTTGGCAGTCCGCCGCACTGAACTCTCTGCTCAGCTTGGGATCTTCGACGAGATTGAGCGCCTCCGGGTCGAGATTGAGCGGCTCAAGAAGCAGAAGCTGCGCCCGAAGGTTCAGGTGAACCGCGATGGCGGCGCGTCCGGGCGCTCTGTCGCGAATGCGGCGCTGGGCTACTTGATGCATTGGGGATTCACGGACATCGAGAACATTTCTCTCGATGCGGAGGCATGCGACCTAGTCCTGAACGACCGCACCCGGCTCAGCTTCGGCGCCGGGCTGCGCGCTCTATACCTGTCCGCGCTCGTTATCGCACTGATGGAGCACGCACTTGAGCAGGGGCATCCGCACCTTGGCGTCGTGGTCATCGACTCGCCCCTGAAGGCCTACGCTGACCCTGACTCGGATGAAACCCACGAAGTCCCTGTCGCGACGGTCACGGAGAAGTTCTACGCCTGGCTGGCAGAGTTCTCAGGCCGCGGCCAAATCATCGTGCTTGAGAACGAGCGAATTTCCGCAGAGACCGCTGAAAAGCTCAAGCCGATTCAGTTCACAAAAAAGCCTGGTGTCGGCCGGTCCGGCTTCTATCCCCACAGGGTTGTCGCGCCGTCTCAGCCACAGGTGCCCGCTGAAAGTGACGATGGCAATGAGTTGGCTGATGACTGACCCGCAGCTACCAACAATGGGGCACTAGGGACCTCGATTTAGCTGGCCCTGAGTCGAGGCCAGCAATGATCAGGCGCACGCAATTGCCATGACGCAGGGGGCCATGCGTGAACATGGAAAGTTGATGCTTGTTGTAAATGACGAGAGGCTTTGCGAGATGCTGCACATGAAGGAGCGCGGTGAGGACCCCACTGATTGTCTGTTTGAGCTTGCTGACAATTTCCTTCTATCGTTCCCGAGGTGAGCTCTTGTAGATCAGTCGACTCCGACACGGTCTAGCTAGGCGCCGCAACTTGCCGGGCACTTCTCCCTGGATGACGGCTTCCGGGCCTTGAGTTCGGCAAGTTGAAGGACTGCACTCGCCTCGTCCATTGCCTTCAACTCGCAGTGAAACGTGTAGCCCAAGGCAGATTCGCGCCCCTGCAAATTGCGTTGTGGAAAGACCGCTTTGGGCAAGAGCGAACGGCAGCTTTGGGCCCAAAGCCGACTTTTCGCCGCTAACTTATGAGCCGCGTTGCAGCGGTTGCAGCTATTCAGAGACTTGTTCCGGGCATCGCAGAACTATCTGGACATTGGGGTCGCGCTGCGCCAAGGGGACTGCACAGCCATTCGTCCAGCCCCATGGCACGTTCTGTTTACGCCGTGAACATACCGTGGCCCCGACTTGGACTTGGCCGCCCACCTTCATCAGGCCGATACGGGTCACGCGGTCCTGTCCCGACGCTTGCATCGCTCTGCAGAAGGCCTAAACTGCAAGAACGCCATACCCCCAGCCGGCAGTCGACCGAGGCGCGGTGCCAATACCATGCCCAATCGCCTGAACGCCGCCTCCACCAGGTACGAAATTCTGGCGCGAGAAATCGAGCAGCAGATTGCTCGTGGAGTGCTCCGTCCGGGAGACCGCCTGCCTTCCGTGCGCCAGACCTGTTCGAGCCGGGGCTTGAGCCCGACTACGGTCTTTCAAGCCTATTACCTGCTCGAATCCCGTGGCTTGGTCCGGGCGGTACCACGGTCGGGCTACTTTGTCGCCGCCCGCGCTGGCGGCACGTTGCTGCCGGAGCCCCAAACTTCGCAGCCGCAATCCGGGTCGCAGCCTGTCGAGATCAGTGACCTGATCTTCGCGTGCCTGGGTTCCGCACGAGTGCGCAGTATCGTGCCATTGGGCTCTGCGTTCCTGAGCCCGGCCCTGTTTCCGCTCGATCAATTGCGCCGAGCGCTCATCTCCAGCATGCGCCGGCTCGACCCATGGCGCATGGCCGAAGACCTGCCACCGGGCAACCTGCAACTCAAGCGCGAGATTGCAAAACGCTATCTGCGCCAGGGCTTTACTGTGGCCACTGACGAGATCGTGCTCACCCACGGCGCGATGGAGGCACTGAACCTGTGCCTCAACGCGGTTGCGCGGCCCGGCGACGCAGTGGTGGTCGAGTCCCCCACCTTCTACGTGGCACTGCAGGCGCTGCAGCGGCTGGGCCTGCGCGCTATCGAAGTGCCGACGCATGTGCGCGAGGGCATTGATCTTGGTCGCCTTGCGCAGGTGATCGAGCTCTACCGCCCGAAAGCCTGCTGGTTGATGACGACCTTTCAGAACCCTCTGGGCAGCCTGATGCCAGAAGCGAAGAAGCGTGACCTCGTCGCGCTGCTCGCCCGGCACGATGTGCCGTTGATCGAGGACGACGTCTACTCGGAGCTGTACGAAGGCAAGGTAGCGCCACTGCCGGCCAAGGCATTCGACCGCCGCGGACTGGTGCTGCACTGCTCGTCGTTCTCCAAGTGCCTGGCTCCAGGTTACCGCGTTGGCTGGGCCACGCCCGGCAGGTTCACGCGCGACGTCGAACGGATGAAGTTGACGACGAGCCTGTCGGGGTCCATTCCGGTGCAGGCCGCGCTGGCAGCGTACCTCCAGGAAGGTGGCTATGACCGCCACTTGCGAAGCCTGCGCCAGTCGCTGCAGGCGCAGCGCAACAGCGTGTTTGAGGCCCTGACTCGGTCCTTTCCAGAGGGAACTCGGGTAGTGCGGCCGGCTGGCGGCTATTTCGTGTGGGTCGAGTTGCCTACCGGGGTGGATGCGATGGTCCTGCACGCGGCCGCACTGGCACAGCAGATCAGCCTGGCCCCGGGGCCGATGTTCTCGGCGCAAGCGGAGTTTCAGCACCATATCCGGTTGACCTGCGGGCAGCCCTGGAGCGAGACGCTGGAGCGCGCCATGCGTACGCTGGCAAGGCTGATTGACGACGCTCCGCGCGACGCTGCCGCCTAGCGACAGTCGATCTGATCCGGTCGTCCAGGCAAGCAACTGCACATGCCGCAGGCGGGGCTTGCCTGACAAACTGGCGGCATGTCAAAAGAGCAATCCCTCCCAGGTGCCCCGCACCACGATGCTGCGCTGGCTCTCCTGGCGGCAAGCCCCTCGCCAGCGGGCCAGCAGATGACGCTGCACGAGGTGATGGATCGGCTGGGCCCGTCCATCTTCGCCGGGCTGCTCGACGTCGATGGCGTGCTGCGCTACGCCAACCAAGCGGCATTGCGGGCCATAGGCAGTGCGCCCGAGCAAGTGCTCGGCCAGCGATTCGACACCACCCCGTGGTGGCAAGGCTGCGAGGTATCGCGGCAGAGGCTGCAGCAGGCGCTGGCCAGCGCATTGCGCGGCGAGACCTCGCGCTTTGACATACGGGTGGTCACGAGCAGCGGCGACACCTTGTCCATGGACTTCTCGCTGCTGCCGCTCTACGACCTGGAGGGTCGGGTGGTCTGGCTGATCCCCTCTGCGCGCGACGTGAGCGAGCGCGAGCAGGCGCAGCACCAGTTGCTGCTGACCCGCCATGCCGTTGAACAGGCCAACGACGCGCTGCTTCAGATCGGGCCCGACGGTGCCTTTCACGATGCCAACGCGGCCGCTTGCCGGCTGCTGGGCATCGAGCGTGCTGAACTGCTGCGGCTGCGGGTGTCCGACATCGCCCCCCAGGTCGATGAGGCGCAGTGGCCGCAGCGCTGGCGTGAACTGTGCGAGCGCGGTTCCTTGCGATTCGAGACCCGCTTGCGCCACCACGAGGGCTATGAGATTCCGGTCGATGTCTCCGCCAGCCTGGTGACGAGCGGTGACACGTCCTTCGGCCATGTCTGCATTGACGACCTGCGCGAACGCCGTGCCGCCGAACGCCGTATCCGGCAACTGCTGCTGTTCGATGAACTGACCGGTTTGCCAAACCGCCAACTGCTCTCTGAGCGCCTGGGCGCGACCCTGCAGGCCGGCGCCCAGACAGCGGTGCTGGTGCTGGAGCTCGATCGCTTCAAGCGCATCAACGACGGTCTTGGCCTGCATATCGGCGACGCGGCGCTGCGCGAAGTGGCACAGCGCATCGTCGCTGGTGTGCGCAGCGTCGATCTGGTGGCGCGCCGCGGCGGTGATGAGTTCGTGATCGTGGTGGTGGGCACTTCGGCAGAGGCCTTGCTCACGGCGCAAGCGCTGCTCGACGGTATCGCCCGACCGATGACGATCGAGGGGCATGAGATCCACCTGACCTGCAGCATCGGCATCGCAGCGGCACCTGCCGACGGCGACAGCGCCGAGACCCTGTTGCGACGCGCCAATGCAGCGCTGCACCAGGCCAGGCTGCTGGGCCGCAACCAGATCAGCGTGTATGCCGGCGCGCCGCAGGACGACGACCCCCAACGGCTGGCGCTGGAGACCGCGCTGCGCCAGGCGCTGCGCGATGAGCAGCTCGAACTGCACTACCAGCCGCAGGTCGACCTGGTGCAAGGCCGCATCGTCGGCGTCGAGGCCTTACTGCGCTGGCAGCACCCCACAATGGGCCATATCGCGCCGGACCGCTTCATCCCGATCGCCGAAGAGACCGGATTGATCGTCGCCATCGGCGATTGGGTGCTGCGCCGCGCCATCGAGCAGGCTGCGGCCTGGCAGCGTGCCGGGCTGCCACCGCTGCGCATGGCGGCCAATCTGTCGGCGCGCCAACTGGTGCAGCCGGACCTGGCGCGGCGCATCGAAGGCTTGCTCGCTGCAAGCGGCCTGGACCCGCGGCTGTTCGGCGTCGAGGTCACCGAGAGCATACTGATCAACAACTTCGACCAGGCGGTGCAACACCTGCAGGCACTGCGCGCGCTGGGCGTCGAGGTCTCGCTCGACGACTTCGGCACCGGCTACTCGAGCCTGAGCTACCTGCGCCGGCTGCCCGTCGATGTGGTCAAGATCGACCGCTCGCTGGTGCCAGACGTCACCGCTCCCGCAGAAGATGTGTCGATCACGCGCGCCATCATCACGATGGCACACCAGCTGCAGATGAAAGTGCTCGCCGAAGGTGTCGAAAGCGAAGGCCAGGCTGCGCTGCTGGCGGCCAATCAGTGCGACCAGATGCAGGGCTACTGGTTCAGCGCCGCACTGCCAGCGGCAGGGGTCGAAGCAATGCTGCGCGACGGCCGGCAGATCGACCCGTCACTTCTTGACCGGCGTTCGCGACAGCGCACCTTGCTGCTGGTCGACGACGAAGAAAACGTTCTCGCGGCGCTGCGTCGGCTGCTTCGCGGCGAAGGTTGGCTGATTCTCAGCGCCACCAGCGCGGAGCAGGCGCTGCAGCTGATGGCGCGGAACGAGATCGACGTGATCCTGTCCGACCAGCGCATGCCTGGCATGACCGGCGTTGAGCTGCTGCGCCGGGCCAAGCAGCTGTACCCGGAGACGATCCGGCTGGTGCTGTCGGGCTACACCGAGCTGCAGTCGATCACCGACGCCATCAACGAGGGGGCGATCTACAAGTTTCTCGCCAAGCCCTGGGACGACGCAGAGCTGCGCGCCCACCTGCGAGAGGCCTTCACGTTGAAGGAGATGGCAGACCACAACCGCCGTCTTGACCGGGAGGTGCAGACCGCCAACCGAGACCTGGCCGAGCTGAGCCAGCGGCTGCAGACGCTGCTGTGTGCACAGCGCGAACAGAACCAGCGCGAGGTCGGCAGCCGGGAGGCAGCGCAAGAACTGCTGGACGCCGTGCCGGTGCCTGCAGTGGGCGTCGACGACGAAGGCCTGCTGGTCTTCGCCAATGCGCCGGCCCTGGCGCTGTGCAGGCTGCGTGAGGGGTTTCTCGGCGGGGCTGCGATCGATTACCTGCCACCCAACCTGCTGCGGGCTCTGCACGGTGAATCCATCCTGGTCACACTGGCCGGCCGCCGCTGGTGGGCCATGAGCCGGAATTTGACTGGCAATGCACGCGGCCGCCTGTTGGTGCTGTTGCCCCAAGCGGGAGCCTTGAAATGACCCTTGCAGCGACCCCCGACACACCACCGGTGGTGCCAACGCACCTGTTTCGCCACAGCCTGCGTGACGGGCGGGTGCATCCGCTGTTGCACCTTGTGCAGCGCTACCGCCAGGAGTTCAAGCAATGAGCACGCCCACCCGACCGATCTCCCGTGACGATCTGCTTGCCGCGCTGCGCGATCTTCCCCCGCTGCCTTCAGTGGTGCTCGAACTGGTCGAGTCGCTCGGCCACGAGGAACTCAGCGCCACGCAGTACGCAAACAAGATTTCGCGCGACCAGGCGCTGGCCGCCAAGATACTGCGCCTGGCCAACTCGTCGTTCTACGGTCGCGGCCGGCAGGTTCGCTCGGTGCCCGAGGCAATCACCATACTGGGCCTGCGCACGGTACGCGGCGCGGTCACTGCCGCGGGATTGGCCGGCAGCTTCCGGCGCCATCCCGGCTTCGACCAGACCACTTTCTGGCGCCACTCGCTCGGCAGTGCCCTGTGTGCCCAGGCACTGGCCGGTGAACTGCGGCGCGACGACGCGGATGTGGCGTTCACGGTCGGACTGCTGCACGACATCGGCCGGTTGGCGCTGGCCAACGCGTTTGCGCCAGCCTATGCTGAAGCCGAGCGTTGGCGGCATGACAGGGATTGCAACATCGGTGATGCCGAGCACGCCGTGCTCGGTATCGATCACGCCGAGATCGGCGGGCTGATCGCACGGCAGTGGAATTTCGCGCCCGCCATCGTGGATGCCATCCGCCAGCACCACTCACCGCCAGCCACCGCGGAGCTCACGCTGACGGGCATCGCGCATGTGGGCGATGCCATCGCTCACGCCCTTGGTCTGGCCGGCGACGCCGAAGAGGCGGTGCCAGCGTTGGTGCTGCCGGTCTGGGCAGCCTGTGGCCTGGACGACGCAGCCTGCATGCGGGTGTTTGCGCACGCCGAGGCCCAGTTGGAAACCGTCTGCCAGGCGCTGCTTCATTGAAGGAAAACCATGTCTGATTCCGAACTCATCGCGCTGCAGCGCGCGAACCAGGAGCTGCGCTCTTTGAATGAAAGCCTGCGCAGCGCGCAGCACCAGTTGCTGCAGTCCGAACGACTGGCGTCGATCGGGCAGCTCGCCGCCGGCGTAGCACACGAAATCAACAACCCGATCGGCTATGTGTTCTCGAACTTCGGCACGCTCGAAGCCTATCTGCAGCGCCTGTTCGAGATGCTCGAAGCCTACGAGCAGGCCGAGCCTGAGCTGGCCGGTAGCGCCATCGCGACGCAGCTCGCGGCCTTGCGTGAGCGGGTCGAACTCGACTATTTGAAGCTGGACATCCCGATGCTGATGGGCGAGTCGAGGGAGGGCCTGTCGCGCGTGCGCAAGATCGTCCAGGACCTGAAGGACTTCTCGCGTGTCGATACCCACCAGGAGTGGGCGTGGGCCTCACTGCACCAAGGCATCGACTCGACGCTGAACATCGTTGCCAACGAGATCAAGTACCGTGCCGATGTTCGCCGCGAGTACGGCACCTTGCCCGACATCGAATGCCTGCCGTCGGAGTTGAACCAGGTGTTCCTGAATCTGCTGGTGAATGCAGCCCATGCGTTCGGCCCGGAACGCGGGCTCATCGTCGTGCGCAGCGGCGACATCGGGGACGAAGTATGGGTCGAGGTCGAGGACAACGGCAGCGGCATCGCCCCCGAACACCTGGAGCGTGTCTTCGACCCCTTCTTCACCACCAAGCCGGTGGGCCGCGGCACCGGCCTGGGCCTGTCGCTGGCCTACGGCATCGTGCAAAAGCACCATGGCCGCATTGACGTACGCAGCGAACCGGGCCGCGGCTCGTGCTTTCGCGTCACGCTGCCGGTGCGGCGCCCGGGCAGTGAAGGAGGTGCGGAATGAGCGTCGCCACCCCGACCTGGACGGTGCTTGCCGTCGACGACGAGCCCAACATCCTGGCCGCGCTGCGGCGGCTGTTCCGCGCGACGGGCTGGCGCATCCTGACGGCCGGGAGTGCGCAAGAGGCGCTGGCCTTGCTCGCCCTTGAGCCCGTCAACGCCGTACTGTCGGACATGCGGATGCCTGGCATGGACGGCGTGCAGTTGCTCGAAAAGGTCCGCCTGGGGTGGCCGCATGTCGCGCGACTGCTGCTGACAGGCCAGGCCGATCTGGGCTCGACCATCGCCGCCATCAACCGCGGTTGGTTGCACCGCTACATCACCAAACCCTGGAACGACGACGAACTGGTGCTGACAATGAGCCAGGTCGCACAGATCCAGCAACTGGACGCCGACAAGCAGGCACTGGAGCGGCTGACGCAACAGCAAAACGACGAGCTCAAGGCGCTGAACGAAGGGCTGGAGGCCCGCGTCGCCGTACGTACCGGTGAGCTGGCCACCGCCAACGACAAAGTCAAGCGCAACTACCTCACGTCCATCAAGGCCTTCACTGCGCTGATCGAGCTGCGTGGCAGCGCCCAGGTTGGACATGCGCGACAAGTCGCCGACCTGGCGCGGCGCATTGCGCGCGCGATGGCGCTGGATGCCGAGACCGCACACAATCTGGCGATTGCCGCGCTGTTGCACGACATCGGCCATATCGGTCTGAGCGACACCGTGCTGTCGCGACCGGTGGGGCGGCTCGACCGGGATGAACTGCGGCGCTACCAGCTGCATCCTGTTCTCGGAGAACAGGCCTTGCTGGCCAGCGACGACATGCAGGGCGTCGCACCGCTGATTCGCGCCCACCACGAGCGCTGGGATGGACAAGGCTTTCCCGACGGCCTGCGCGGCACCGCGATCCCAATTGGCGCCCGCATCCTGGCGGTGGCCGACACCTTTGAGGACCTGTGCAGCGGCCGCATCGACGGTCAGGTCTTGAGCCCGCTGGAAGCGCGCCGCGCGGTGATCGCCGGGCGTGGCAGCCGGTTCGACCCGGGTGTGGTCGATGCCTTCGCGGCACTGTTCGCGGCTGCGCCCCCCAAGCCGACCGTTGCGGCGCTGCGCCTGCCCACCGCGGAGCTGCGCCCCGGCCATACGCTGACACAGGATTTTGTGTCGCCGGAGGGTGTTCTGCTGCTGTCGGTCGGCCAGCGGCTGACCGAGGATCTCATCGGCCGCATCCGTGCCTTCGAACTCAAACATGGCCTGTCGCTGACGCTGGCCGTGCAACTGCCCCAGGAGGTGACCCCATGAAGCGTTTGCTGATCATCGATGACGAAGCGCCGGTACTGCACGCCTTGCGCCGTTTGCTGCAGTTGCATTTCAAGCCGCAGCAGCTCAGCGTGGAAATTTTCTCCGATCCGTTGCTCGCACTGCAACGCTTGCAGCAGGAGCGTTTCGACGTGCTGATCAGCGACTACCGCATGCCGCAGCTGGACGGCGTGACACTGCTCGCCCACGCCAGGGACCTGGACCCTCGCGCAGTGCGCATGATGCTCAGCGCCGCCGCCGACTTCGCCACTGTGCTGGCCGCGGTGAATCGTGCGGGGGTATTTCGCTACATCCCGAAGCCTTGGAGCGAACAGCAGTTGGTGGCTGACCTGCATGCAGCGCTGGCGTTCGACCCTTGCGCGACACCGAGCGCATACGAATTGGAACGCAGACGGCTTGAAGCGCTGGAGCCGGGCATCACGCAGGTCGAGTGGGGTCCGAACGGCGAGGTGCTGATGCCCGGCGATTTATTGACGCGACCGGGCGAGTTATGAATCCGCCTCAGAGCAGCCGCCGCAACTCCATTGCCGAACTGGTTCGCAGCGGCGTTGACGCCTGGGCGAGGTCGGCGTTCTTTGTCCAGGCGCAGAATTCTCCAGATGACTGGTTTTGGCCGATAGCCGAAGTCTAGCCGACCGTCCCAACTGTTCCTCAGCGAGGCGGCAGGCGATCTGCCTACGTCTGACCGTGGTGTCGAACTCTGTGACCACGGTGCCGAACCGGCCGTCCAGGAGCTCCGAAATATGCACAGGTCACCGAACGTGTAGTCGGGATCGATGGCATCTATCTCAACGTAAAAGCCGAACTGGCGTTTGAACAACGGGCGGGCGCCCACCAGCAAGTTGATGCCGGGGCCGATCTGGGCGCCCGTGGCTTTCTAGAACTTGGGAAGGATCCGGCTGGCCGTGTTGGCCCAGATCGCCGCACTGGTCTTGGCCACCACGACGCCTTGCTATCTAGCTTGGAAACCTCCAGGTAGACATGAGCGCCACGCACGAGGGTGTCCACAACCTCGACCAAGGTCCAGCCCTCGGCCCGCAAGGCCTGTGCCACGGCCGAGGCGACACCGCTAAGCAGCTGCGATAGAGGGACTCACCGTGGAGCGGCCAAGAGGCTCCTAGAGCCGCCCTGGTCCATCTCTGGGCTGATCATGCGGTGGAAGCGGGCGGAGGCGCATCGCCGCCGGCGGGAAACCAATCGGCGAACAGTGTGAGCGCGAGACCAACTGGGACGTACAACTGCTTGCGCGTTGGATTCCATTGACCGACTTCTGGTGGTGCATCAGTCCATGGCGAGCCTTGGCGCCATGACTGCACATCCATGAAGTCGCGCTCGCAGCCGGTGCAGCGCAGCCACTCCGTGGTGCGCATGGCACCGCTGGCGTCGCGCGTGATCACCTTGCGGTCGCTGGTCGCGCGGCAGATGCCACAGCAGTTCCTCGGAGATGGTTGAGAGGACTCCATGCCTGCGGCTTTACCCTCGATCGTCCACCACGTTGAACTCGAATCGAAAATTGACGGCGACAGTATCTGGCAGCGTCAACACCAGGCGAGTCTCTTGGGGATGGAAAATGGTCTCGCCATCACTATCGACAGCGCCTTGGCTCACCGAGAGAGTTTCAATCTTGCTGGTCAGGGTCTTACGGGTTGCATCCCAGCCGAACTGGCCAGGGCGCAACTTCTGGCGCTGCAGCCAGGTCCAGATTTCAACAAGCTCCGCTTCGACTTCTGGCTGCTGGCCGCGACTGCTATGGGCCAGGGCGGAGAACTCGTACTGTTGGTCGCGCAGGACCCATTTGAATTGGAAGTGCTTCATCGTTGGGCGTTCAGGATGGAGAGATTGTCCCAAATACGCAAAAGCGCCTATCCGCGACAGCAGTCTGAACATGGAACAGCGTTCGTTCGACGTAACACTCGCTATCAAATACAATCCTCAATGACGCGCCGACCTGCTCCCCCAGAAATGGGCGCCCCGGTGTACAGAGTGTGAAGGCCTCCGCAAGGAGGCTTTCCGCTTTCTGCGGTTCGCCGCCACAGCCATCACCCTGCGGAAACTGCGGTACGCGAGCAATTAGATTGGAAAAGATCCCTCGTTTTATCTTCATCCAAACCGCTCGCATGCCAAGGCCAACTTGAAGCCACATACAGAACCCGTCCCAAACTGATCTGGCGCGTTTTTCTCCTAAAGACTTTGCAGACGCTGTGCCAGCTCTTGTGCGGACCGCTCTGTCAAACCCGTCTTGCCGTTGACCAGAAACAGTGATCGATTGAAGGGTCGGTAAAGCCAGGGTCTATCGTCGACAGCGAGCCAGGGGAAAGCGAGGCGGCCTTTGGACCGCAGCCATGCATTGCATTCTGCCTCTCGCTCAAAGCTAGCCAAGGAATCAGGCACATCGTTGAGTAGTGACATCGCAGGGGTTACACCGATGACCCTGTGCGCCACGTCCGCTGAGAAGTGAACGAGAAGCTCTTCAAGTCCTCGCTGCAAACGCCAGGTGCTTGTGATCACGATGTCGACATCCAGGACCCGTCGTAGTGCCTCTTCAAAAAACGGAAGGCAACAGAAGTGCCTCGACTCATGGCAGAACTCGGGATGTAGCACCCCGTCGAAGTCAAGGAAAAGCGTTCGCATTGCCGTAGGTACTACTGCCTTGCTGCAATGCAAGGGCTATATTTTTGGGACACCTATCCATTGAGGTAGCCTACTGGATGGGCGGCAGCAGGCTGCCCTTTTCGCCGTTCCACACACCGGTCAAGACTGCGTTCCAAACGGTCTCGCTCACGTCGCCCGATATCACGACAAGCTCACGTGCGGCGTTCAGCGTGATGAGGCCACGGAGCACCTCGTTGTCCTCCGGGGCAGCACAAAGCCGATACCTGCGACCCGATTCTGTTGTGATGGTGGCGCGAGGAAGGTCGATCGCCATCAGCGCCGATGTGAGCCTGAAGGAGCCGCAAGCCATCTGTACCGCCAGATGCAGTGCCCCATTGCCCCGCTGCAAAATGCGCCAGTGAAGCAGGTCTACCAGAGGCTGCAACCGGATTTCGGGAGCCAGTCGCTCATTGACAAAGGCAAGTAGGCCCATCATCCACCTCGCGCTTGCAGGCATGCCTGCGGATCGGACCTCATGGCTGCACCTCTCGATCACTTTGCGCCTCTGAACCAGCAGAGCCAACCTGACGCGAAGGCTTGGCTCTGCGTTCGGGAGCGCGACCGGCGGGGTCAACTCCGCTCGGGCTGGCGTGTGGTTGAAGTCGTCCTTCCGCTACTGCTCGGTTGAGAGCTTGGACCGACCGGCTGATGCTTTCCCGCTTCATGCGGGAAAGCTCTGCCTGCTTTTCATCGGTGAATTTTTCTGATGCAGCCATTGAGTCTCCTCATTGCAAAGCAGAGTCTTATCCAGGCGAAGCGTGCAGTTCTTCATTGAGGATGAGGATGCACCAACCACCTACGAACGCTCTCAACACAGCCCAGAGCGGTCTCGTTGATGAACTCTAGTGCCCATCAGCAGCGAAACCCACTACCTCGAGCGTCGGCGCGCTTGCGAACGGCGTCGACCGTCGGAAACTTCCCTTCGGGGAATCCATCGAGGTCGCATTCCGCACGCCGGTAGAAAAAGGAGGAAAGGCCCGGAGACCTTCTCCCGGTCAACCCGAAGGAAGACCTGTGCGAGGTTCTGTTGTCCCCTGCTGGTTTGCAGGACCTGCGTCGTAACAGGCAGCTGGTCCGTTTCCTCGCTCGCTCTCAACCGTCTTACTTCTACTATTGATGGGCCCACCGGAGTGGCGGACCGTCCATGTGGTGTGCGATATGGGCGCTCAAGGATTAGCCGCTGCCTAACCGCCCCAAGTTCTGCCCTTTACGAGCTGGCCAGGGGGGGCGCTACGCGGGCCTCTTCATATGTTTTATGAGCGGGGAGACTCAAGCACGCTCCGGGCAGTCTGGGCATTAGTCGTTAAGTCATAAACCTGGTCCTTTTCAAAATGCGACTAGTTGGTCGTGGTCTTTTTAGTCGCCATCAGCGGAAATCGAGTGAATGCCCACTCGAAAGTCAGATCCTCCGAAAGCCGCCGTCGGCCGCGCGCTCAAGCAGTTGCGCAATGCACGCGGCTTCACCCAGGAAGACCTGATCCCTGCGATCAGTCGTCGGCATGTTGGTCGAGTGGAGCAAGGCGCACAGGTCCCAAGTATTGGTATGGTGGAGCACCTCGCAGAAGGCTTGCAGGTACATCCATTGACAGTTCTGGCAGTGGCATATGCACGCAGGTTCGACGCAGCCTCCATCGAGAAAGTGCTGAAGTCCGTGCGAGCTGATCTTTCTACGCTCCTGCCTGAGGACGCCTCTTAGACTTTCTTTCCCGCCGCGGGGAACTTCCTTTCACCATGATGGCGTTGATGCCTGTCAGCATGGTGACCGATTCGTCGTCATTCGGACGATTGAGCAGCCTGTTCACGATCTCGCGGTCGGCAGCGACACTGAGAAGCATCATCACCTCTTGCAACTGCTCCAAGCTAGCTCCAAATTTAAGCTCGCCATCCGACGAGGGTGCAGGATCGGCCTTTGCCATCAAGAGCAGCGCAATCGCTACCGCTGCGTTTGGCTCTCCATCAGGACCTCGCACGCCTTCGCCCCACAGCATCGCCCGAAGTTGATCGGAAACGCAGATCAACTGGGGGTCGCTCAAGCTTTTCGGGAGGATCGCGTCCCAGCCACCGTTTTCAAGGATTTCTGAGATATCCAACTCACTGAAGTGGCCAATGTGATCTCTGTCTAGCTGCAGCATGCTCGTGAAATATTTGAGGGACTAGTTGGTCCCATTCGGGACGGAGCGTGCGAAGATAGCTGAACTTTCGACGCGCAATCTCGTTGGAGGCAAGCCTTTTGAAAATGGAAAGCTCTAGGTTGCCTTGCAACTGAATCTGCGCAACCAGAATGTTGTCTTGAACCTCTCCGCCACCCGCCCTTGACGAGTCGATTGGATCTATCCCGCTTGGTTGAACTCGACAGCCAGCTTCGCGAACTCGCGAAGCTGCAGGGATTAGGCTTGCCCAGGAGTGGATGGGTGAAGACAGTGCGGCTGGCGCTCGGCATGAACTCCGAGACCTTAGGTCGCCGCATAGGAATTTCTCAACAAGGCGTCAGAAAACTTGAACAGTCCGAGGCTGAGGGTTCGATCTCACTGAATACTCTGGCCAAGATTGCAGATGGCTTGAACTGCGACGTACGGTATGTACTCGTACCAAGGATCAGCTTGGTGGACCAAGTGATGGCACGAGCGATGGAGCACTCTAAAGGCGCTGTTCCGCTGAGAGCTGGCAGGACAGCGATAAACATTGATGGCGAGTCGCTGGCAGCGCTGGCGTCGGTACTCTCGAACATCGACAACCGAGCATTTTGGTAGTTGGCTTCTGACGCGACGACGGGCGGCCGCCTTCCGGCCCTAGCGCGCTTGCCCGCGCAGTAGGACTGCGTTACTCGACGGAGCAGAGGCAAGTCGGTTGCCAGAAAAAATTGCTCTTGCCGGCGGCCTCAACCGCCGCAGCCAAGCCCTACAAGCTCCAAATACTTGGCAATGCCTCCTAAAGAGGCCTGCGCTGGGGGCGCTACGGACACGGCGCGAGCGCGCCTGCCAAGGCAGTCTGGAGCAGCGTTGGCGAAAAGCGGTTGTCAGCTCGTGTCTTTGGCTTGATGCCGTAGGCACGCTGCAAGTAGCCTAGCGATAGTTAGCAGACGAGCTTTAGCATGCTATGGATTTGGATGGCTGCCACATCACAGGAAGAATGGCTCTTCCTTAGCAAAAGCTGTCAAGGCTACTTGTCGCGTCCACAGGTAGACCGCCCCCTTGGGCATATCCCACTCCAGCACGTTGCTGATGGCATTGGTGGCCGCGCCGCGGTGGTGGTAGACCACGCCCTTGGGGTTGCCGGTGGTGCCGCTGGTGTAGTTCAGCGCAATGGCGTCCCACTCGTCGGCGGGCAGTTCCCAGGTGTGCTGTTCATCGCCCGCGGCCACGAAGGCGTCGTAGTCCGTGCCGCCCAGGTCCTGCACGGCCGGGCCGTACACGGCGTCCTGCACCGTGAGCACCAGCAGCGGCGCCTGGGACTTGCGCCATGCCAGGGCCTTGGCGAGGGTGCCGGTGAACTCCGGGTCGACGATGATGGCGCGCGCCTCGCCGTGGTCGAGCATGAAGGCGATGGTCTCGGGATCGAGCCGGGTATTGATGGCATTGAGCACGGCGCCGGCCATCGGCACACCGAAATGCGCCTCCACCATGGGCGGGGTGTTGGGCAGCAGTGCCGCCACGGTGTCGTTCTTGCCGATGCCGGCGCGGTTCAGGCTGCTGGCCAGCTGGCGGCAGCGCGCATGGGTCTGTCCCCAGGTCTGGCGCAGGCTGCCGTGCACGATGGCCAGGCGGTCGGGGTAGACCTCGGCCGTGCGCTCGATGAAGGACAGGGGCGACAGGGGCGCGAAGTTGGCGCTGTTGCGGTCCAGGTGCTGGTCGAACATAGGGGGCATGGCGGCGTTCCTTGGCAGTTGAGAACCTGTTCTAAGGGCAATCGGGCCATTAGACCAAAGGGCCATGCCGCCGCATTCAGGGCCAACCCGCGGGCCGTCCGTCCTTCCTGGCGGCTCATTCCTTGCGGTTGAGCAGCGCGTACAGCAGGATGGCGCCGAAGGTGGCCGTGCCGATGCCGCCCAGTGCGAACTGGCCGAACTTGAGCGTGAAGTCGCCCGTGCCCAGGATGAGCGTGATGGCGGCCACGATGAGGTTCTTGTTCTGCGAGAAGTCCACCTTGTTGTCCACCCAGATCTTGGCGCCGGCCACTGCGATCAGGCCGAACACCACGATCGACACCCCGCCCATCACCGGCAGCGGAATGGTCTGGATCAGCGCGCCGAACTTGGGGGAAAAGCCCAGCACCAGCGCGAACACGCCCGCCAGCAGGAACACGGCGGTGGAGTAGATCTTGGTGGCCGCCATCACGCCAATGTTCTCCGCATAGGTGGTCACGCCCGTGCCGCCCACACCGCCACTCACCATGGTGGCCACGCCATCGCCGATGAACGCGCGGCCCATGTAGCGGTCCAGGTCGCGGCCGGTCATGGCCGTCACGGCCTTGATGTGACCCAGGTTCTCGGCCACCAGAATGATGGCCACCGGGGCGATGAGCAGCATGGCGTTGCCGCTGAACACAGGTGCGGCGAAGTTGGGCATGCCCACCCACGCGGCGTTCGCCAGGATGGAGAAGTCGATCGGCTTGCCCAGGCCCATGCCGTTGGTGAGCACCGCGTAGATGATGCTGGCCACGATCAGGCCCACCAGGATCAACAGGCGCTGCACCATGCCGCGTGTGAGCACGGCCACCAGGCCCACGCTCACGAAGGTCACGAGCTGCATCCAGCTGTCGAAGTTGCTGGCTGCCATGTTCTTGATGGGGATGCCCGCCAGGTTCAGGCCGATCACGGCCACCACGGCACCGGTGACCACGGGCGGCATGAAGCGCTCGATCCAGCCCGTGCCGATGGCCTGCACCAGCACTCCAATCAGCGTGTAGAGCAGGCCGCACGCGATGATGCCGCCCAGCGCCACGCCGATGTTGGCGTTGGGGCCGCTGCCCGCGTGGCCCGTGGCCGCGATCACCACCCCGATGAAGGCGAAGCTCGAACCCAAGTAGCTAGGCACCTTGCCGCCGGTGACGATGAAGAAGATCAGCGTGCCCACGCCGCTCATCAGGATGGCGACGTTGGGGTCGAACCCCATCAGGATGGGCGCCAGCACCGTGGCGCCGAACATGGCGATCACGTGCTGCACGCCCATGGCCGCCGTCTGCGGCCAGGGCAGCCGCTCATCCGGCGCGATCACGCCCCCCTGCTGCAGCACGTCTGCACTCTTTTCCTGCCAGTTCATGAATCCCATGATGTATTGTTCCTTGTGATTTGAGGCGGGAATGCTAGTGGATGAATAGCGGCCCAGTGCGCTGGTTCGGCAGGTTTTCATCTTTCAGGGACAACCTGGCCCAAGGGCCGGGCAGCCGGATTCAGGGTCCAACCGCGGGCATTGCAGATGGAGGAAAATGCCCAGGTGTCCATCCCCCAGTCATTCATCCAGGAACTGCTTGCCCGCACCGACGTGGTCGAGATCGTGGGCCGCTACGTCCAGTTGAAGAAAGGCGGGGCCAATTTCATGGGGCTGTGCCCCTTCCACGGGGAAAAGTCGCCATCCTTCAGCGTCAGCCCCTCCAAGCAGTTCTACCACTGCTTCGGCTGTGGCAAGAACGGCAATGCCATCGGCTTCCTCATGGACCATGCGGGCATGGGCTTCGTCGAGGCCGTGCAGGACCTGGCCCAGCAGGTGGGCCTGCAGGTGCCCGACGACGACATCTCCCCGCAGGAGAAGGAGCGTGCCGCCGCCGCCCGCCAGAAGCAGGCCACGCTGACCGACGTGCTGGAAAAAGCCGGTGACGCCTACCGCCGCCAGCTGCGCGAGTCGCAGCGCGCCATTGCCTACTTCAAGGGCCGGGGCGTGTCGGGCGCAGTGGCCAAGCGCTATGGCCTGGGCTATGCGCCCGAGGGCTGGCGCAGCCTGGCCAGCGTGTTCCCGCACTACGACGACCCGCTGCTCGAGGAAAGCGGCCTGGTCATCGTGGGCGAGGACGGGCAGGACAAGCGCTATGACCGCTTTCGCGACCGGGTGATGTTCCCCATCCGCAACGTCAAGGGCGAATGCATCGGCTTTGGCGGGCGCGTGCTGGGCGACGACAAGCCCAAGTACCTCAATTCGCCCGAAACCCCGGTGTTCCACAAGGGGCGCGAGCTCTATGGCCTGTTCGAGGCGCGCACGCCCATCCGCGAGCATGGCTATGCGCTCGTGACCGAAGGCTACATGGACGTGGTGGCGCTGGCGCAGCTCGGTTTTCCGAACGCCGTGGCCACGCTGGGCACGGCGTGCACGCCCGAGCATGTGCAAAAGCTGCTGCGCTTCACCGAGGCGGTGGTGTTCAGCTTCGACGGCGACAACGCCGGCCGGCGCGCCGCGCGCAAGGCGCTCGATGGCGCCTTGCCCCACGCCACGGACACGCGCAGCATCAAGTTTTTGTTCCTGCCGGCCGAGCACGACCCGGACAGCTTCATCCGCGCCCATGGCACGGATGCCTTTGCCAGGCACGTGAGCGAGGCCGTGCCGCTGAGCCGCTTCCTGGTCGAATCGGCCAGCGACGGCTGCGACCTGACCACGGCCGAGGGCCGCGCCCACATGGCCAGCAACGCCCGCCCCTTGTGGACGGCGCTGCCCGATGGGGTGCTCAAGCGCCAGCTGCTGGGCGAACTGGCCGAGCTCACGCAGCTCAATGCGCGTGACCTCTCCGAGCTGTGGAACCCCGGCGGAGCCCGCGCTCCCGCCGCAGCGCCGGCACCCCAGCAGCGGCCGTCGCGCACGCAGGAAGCCGCCAACCCGTATGCCGATGAGCCCCCCTGGGGCGCCTCCCCGCCGGACCTGGACGGCTGGCAGCCCCCCCATGGGCCCGACTACGTGGGCGGCGGGTACCAGGGCCAGAGCGATGGCGGCCATGGCGGCTACAGCGGTGGTGGAAGCGGCGGAGCCGGCAATGGCAAGCCCCCCTTCCGCAAGGGCGGCGGCAGTGAATGGGTCAACAGCGGCGGCAAGTGGAAAAAAAAGGACAAGGACTCTCCCTGGGGCCCCCAGCCGCGCTTGCCGCGCACCCCCGCCATGGGCCGGGCAGACCACGCTGCGCGCCTGCTGCTGTCGCACATGGGCTTTCTCGAAGAGCTCACCCACGACGACCACACCGCCCTGTGCGCCCTGCCGGCACCCCATGGACCGCTGTTCACCTGGCTGGAAGCGCAGTTCCACGAGCACGGCCCGCAGGCCTGGGCGGTGCTGCGCGAGAGCCTGCGCGACCACGAATGCGAGGAACTGGGCGTCAAGGTGATGACCGGCGCCCACGCCCAGACCGAGGGCGAACTGGCGGAACTCCGGCTGGAATTGCGGGATCTACTGAACCGGATGCTCATCGAAGACATCAAGGAACAACAGAAACTGCTGATCCTGCAGGCGGCCAAGGACCCCAGCGCCCTGGAGCGCTACCGCGTTCTGGAGCAAAAACGTGTTGTTTTATTGGGTGCAACCGTCAAGGCGGCTTGAAATCGACCCAGATGGTATAATGTAGGGTTAGGCAAGAGCGACAGCAGCACCTCCGAGCCGGGCCACCGTGACAAACGCGCACAACCGCCCACCCATCGCAAGGACTGCACACCAAATGTTCGCCCAGACATCTTGCCCCTGAGGGATGCCCCTCGAGCTGCAAAAGCACGGCTTTTGCAGTGCCACCCGCGCCGGGATCTGTGGCGCTTGCGTTTTCTTTGTGTCCGTTTTTGATTCTGAGGTTGTTCATGCCCGCTCAAAAGTCCGCGAAGCCATCCAAGTCCGCTCCAGCACCCGCCGCCAAGGCCGTCTCCAAAACTGCGGCCAAGGCTCCCGCCAAGGCCGCGGCCTCCAAAGCCGCCGCTGCGCCCGCCCCTGCCGCCAAGAAAGTGAAACCAGTGCCTGTGAACAAGTCTGCCGAGAAGACGGAAGCCCCCGAAGAACTCAAGAAAGCCCGCGCCAAGGCTGCCGTCGAGGCAGACGGCGAAGAAGCCCCCAAGAAGCGCCCTGGCCGTCCAGCCAAGGCCGCGGGTGCCACCACGGCCGAGGCCAAGGTGCCCGCCAAGCGTGGCCGCAAGCCCAAGGCAGCCGCCGGCGGCGCAAGCGCCGAAGAGAGCGGCGACGACGCCGACCTGTCGGACATCGAAGCCGACCTGGAAGGTGAAGTCGAGACCGAAGCCGAGGCCGCGCCCACGGCCGAGAAGGTCAAGCCGCTGCGCATGAAGATCAGCAAGGCCAAGGAACGGGCCTTGATGAAGGAATTCGGCCTGGACGAGACCGTCCTGTCCGAGGAAGACCTGGCCAAGCGCCGCTCGCGCCTGAAGACCCTGATCAAGCTGGGCAAGACGCGCGGCTACCTCACGCACGTCGAAATCTCCGACCACTTGCCCGACAAGCTGGTCGATGCCGAAACGCTCGAAGCCGTCATCACCACGCTGAACGACCTGGGCGTGGCCGTGTACGAGCAGACGCCCGATGCCGAGGCGCTGATCATCACCGACAACGCCCCCACGGGCGCCAGTGAAGAAGAAGCCGAAGAAGCCGCCGAAGCCGCCCTGTCCACCGTGGACAGCGAATTCGGCCGCACCACCGACCCCGTGCGCATGTACATGCGCGAAATGGGAACGGTGGAGCTGCTCACCCGCGAAGGCGAAATCGAAATCGCCAAGCGCATCGAAGGCGGCCTGATGGCCATGATGGAGGCGATCAGCGCATCGCCCGCCACCATCGCCGAGATCCTCAACATGGGTGAGGAGATCCGCGAAGGCAAGGTCGTCATCTCCACCATCGTGGACGGCTTCTCCAACCCCAACGAGGCCGACGACTACGTGGCCGAGGAAGACTTCGACGAATTCGACGAAGCCGACGACGACGACGGCAAGGGCGGCTCCAAGGCGCTGACCAAGAAGCTCGAAGAGCTCAAGAAGCAGGCCCTCGAGCGCTTCGACAAGCTCCGGGACCTGTTCGAGAAGGTCCACAAGATCTACGACAAGGAAGGCTACGGCACGCCTGCCTACGTGAAGGCCCAGCACGCCCTGTCGGAAGAGCTGATGACCATCCGCTTCACCGCCAAGACCATCGAGAAGCTGTGCGACATGGTGCGCGGCCAGGTGGACGACGTGCGCAAGAAGGAGCGCGAGCTGCGCCGCATCATCGTGGACAAGTGCGGCATGCCGCAGGAAACCTTCATCAAGGACTTCCCGCCCAACCTGCTGAACCTGCAATGGGTGGAAAAGCAGGCCGCCGCCGGCAAGCCCTGGAGCACGGTGATGGCGCGCAACATCCCGCCCGTGCAGGAACTGCAGCAAAGGCTGATGGACCTGCAGGCCCGCGTGGTGGTGCCGCTGACCGAGCTCAAGGACATCAACAAGCGCATGAACGAGGGCGAGGCCACCTCGCGCGACGCGAAGAAGGAAATGATCGAGGCCAACCTGCGCCTTGTGATCTCCATCGCCAAGAAGTACACGAACCGCGGCCTGCAGTTCCTGGACCTGATCCAGGAAGGCAACATCGGCCTGATGAAGGCCGTGGACAAGTTCGAATACCGCCGCGGCTACAAGTTCTCGACCTACGCCACGTGGTGGATCCGCCAGGCCATCACGCGCTCGATCGCCGACCAGGCGCGCACCATCCGTATCCCGGTGCACATGATCGAGACCATCAACAAGATGAACCGCATCAGCCGCCAGCATTTGCAGGAGTTCGGCTTCGAGCCCGATGCGTCCATCCTGGCTGCGAAGATGGAGATCCCGGAAGAGAAGATCCGCAAGATCATGAAGATCGCCAAGGAGCCGATCTCGATGGAAACCCCCATCGGCGACGACGACGACAGCCACCTGGGCGACTTCATCGAGGACGGTGCCAACACCGCCCCCATCGACGCCGCCATGCAGGCCGGCCTGCGCGACGTGGTCAAGGACATCCTGGACGGCCTCACGCCGCGCGAAGCCAAGGTGCTGCGCATGCGCTTCGGTATCGAGATGTCCACCGACCATACGCTGGAAGAAGTGGGCAAGCAGTTCGACGTGACGCGCGAACGCATTCGCCAGATCGAAGCCAAGGCGCTGCGCAAGTTGAAGCACCCCAGCCGCTCGGACAAGCTGCGCAGCTTCATCGACTCGCTGTAAGCAACAGCTCTGGCGAACGTCCCCTGGCGGGGGCCTTCTCCACCTCCGACGCCCTGCCCCGCACCCGCGGCGCAGGGCGTTTTCCATGGTGGCGTGGCGGCCACAGATGTCACCCGCTTCGGCGTATACCCTGATACCCTGGACAGCCAAATGACAGTTTCAGCGCCCACCATGGCGACTGGATACATCCGCTTACCGAGGGAATGCCATGACCGCCACCACCCCAGAGAACACGCAGCGCCGCAAGGTGCTGGCCCGTGCCGCCGCGTTTGCCGCCCTGGCAACCCCCTTGGGCAGCACCGTGCTGGCCCAGGCCCGCCCACCGGCCAAGGTCGCCAAGCTGGCCGGCAACCTGCGCATCGTGATCCCCGCCAACGCGGGCGGCGGCTGGGACCAGACCGGCCGTGCGCTGGGTGCCGCCCTGATGGGGGCCGGTGCCGTGGACCAGGTGGAGTACGAGAACGTGGGCGGTAAAGGCGGCACCATCGGCCTGGCCCGCTACGCCGAAAAATACGCCAACGACCCCAACACCCTGCTCATGGGCGGCATGGTGATGGTGGGCGCCGTGGCGCTGCAAAAGCCTGCCGTGGACCTGACGCAGATCCAGCCCATTGCGCGCCTGACCAGCGACTACCTGGTGGCCGCCGTGCCGGCGTCGTCCCCCATCCGCAGCGCCAAGGACCTGGTGGCCGCCATGAAGGCCGACCTGCCCGCCCTGCCCGTGGCCGGCGGCTCCGCGGGCGGCGTGGACCATATCTATGCGGGCGTGCTGGCCCGCGCCGCCAAGGCCAGCCCCGAAGCACTGGTCTACCGCCCCTTTGCGGGCGGCAACGAGGTGGTGGATGCCCTGGTCACCGGCAAGGCAGCCCTGGGCCTGTCGGGCTACAGCGAGTTCAGCGAGGCCATCGCGGCCGGCAAGCTGCGTGCCATCGGCGTGTCGGCCCGGCGCAGCGTGTTCGGCCTGCCGGCCTTTCGCGAGCAGGGCATCGATGCCGTCATGGCCAACTGGCGCGGCGTGTTCACGGGCAAGGGCGTCTCTGCCGCACGCCTGGCCGAGATGGTGACCGCCGTGGAGGCCGCCACCGTGCATGAATCCTGGGTGCGCACCCTGAAGGCCAACAAATGGGACGCCTCCTGGCTCACCGGCAAGGACCTGACCGAATTCATGGAACTGGACCTGACCACCGCGCGCGTGATGGTCTACCTGCTCAAACTGAAGGCCTAGGCTCAAGGATTTCCTGATGAACATGTCCCGCTACTCCATCGGCACCCGCATGGCGGGCGCACTGGGCCTGGTGCTGGCGCTGATGATCGGCGCGGCACTCTTCGGGATTGCCGCGCTGTACGGCACGCTCGGTACCTATGACGCCACCGTGCTGCAGCGCGTGGCGCAGGAGCGCGCGGTCTCGCGCATGGAGAGCGAGTTCAAGACCCAGGTGATGGAGTGGAAGAACACGCTCCTGCGCGGCGAGGACTCGCGCAAGCGCGAGCTGCACTGGAACGCCTTCCAGGCCAGCGAAAAGCGCGTGGCCGATGCGGCCAAGGCGCTGGCACCGCAGCTGGTGGACAGCAGCGAGCGCGCCGCGCTGCAGAAATTCGCCGACGCCCACACCCAGATGGCCCAGGGCTACCGCAAGGGCTTCGAGGCCTTCCAGTCGCTGGGCTTCGTGGCCTCGGCCGGCGATGCCGACGTGGCCGACATCGACCAAGGCCCTGCCAAGCTCCTGGGAGAGCTGAGCCGGCAGGTGGCCGACAGCAGTGCCGCCATTGCCCAGCAGGCCGCACAAGATGCGCGCCGGGCCCTGGTCAGCAGCCTGGTGGCGCTGGCCCTGGTGAGCGCACTGGGTGTATTTGCGGGCTGGGTGCTCACCCGTTCGGTAGTGGGCCCGCTGCGCGTGGCCGTGTCCCTGGCCAACAAGGTGGCGGCTGGCGACCTGACGACCACCATCTCCATCGACGGCAACGACGAACCCGCGCGCCTGCTGCAGGCCCTGGCTGCGATGCAGGAAAACCTGGAGCGCGTTGTCTCGGGCGTGCGCACCAATGCCGAGGGCGTGGCCAGTGCCAGCGCCGAGATCGCCCAGGGCAACACCGACCTGAGCATGCGCACCGAAGACCAGGCCTCGTCGCTGGACGAAACCTCGTCGTCCATGCAGCAGCTGCAGCAGACCGTGCAGAACAACGCCGCCAGCGCCCAGCGCGCGAACGAGCTGGCCAAGAGCGGTGCCTCGGTCGCCGAGCGCGGCGGCCAGGTCGTGGGCCAGATGGTGGAGGTGGTGCAGGGCATCCAGGACAGCTCGCGCAAGATCGCCGACATCATCGGCGTCATCGACGGCATTGCCTTTCAGACCAACATCCTGGCGCTCAATGCCGCCGTGGAAGCGGCCCGCGCCGGCGAGCAGGGCCGCGGCTTTGCCGTAGTGGCCAGCGAGGTGCGCAACCTCGCCACGCGCAGCGCCAGCGCCGCGCGCGAGATCAAGGCCCTGATCCAGACCAGCGTGGATCGCGTGCAGGCCGGCTCCGACCTGGCGCGCAACGCCGGCAGCACCATGGACGAAGTGGTCACATCCATCCGCGGCGTGAGCACCCTGGTGGAAGAGATCAGCCAGGCCAGCGCCGAGCAGACCCGCGACATGCTGCGCGTGACCCAGGCCATCGTGCGCATGGACGACGCCACGCAGCAAAATGCCGCACTGGTGGAGCAGAGCGCGGCCGCCGCCGGAAGCCTGAGCGGCCAGGCCCACCAGCTGGTGGAGGCGGTGGCGGTATTCCGGCTGCGCTGAGACCCACGCAGCGCTTCAGGGCGTGGCGCGCCCGGTGCCTGCGGCCTCGCACACCACGGCCTCCCAAAGCGCCTCGGCGGCGCGCCCCATCTGAGTGTGGGAGCGGTAGACCCGGATCTCGAGTTCGATGTTCCATTGCGGCGTGGCCGCAGCGGCGGCCAGCCGACCGGCTGTCAGGTCATCGCCCACCAGACTCTGGGGCAGCCAGGCAATGCCCCGGCCTTCCAGTGCCATGGTCCTGAGCACGGACGCCAAATGCGCGGTGAAGACGGTATGGGTCGGCAGCCGGCCCAGCGCGCTGTCGAGGGTCTTGTGCAGGATGTTGCCCAGGCCTGATTCCGCGCTGTAGGCCAGCAACGGCGCTGCCGCGACGGAGCGCTCCAGGCCGTACAGGGCTGCACCGCCCGGCCCCATGGCGCACACGGGCCGCAGAACGTCCGAGCCCACGCAGACCGAAGGGTAGCCCTGCGCATGCAGTTGGCTGGGTGCCTGCGCATGCGCGTGGCACAGCACGAACTGCACCTTGCTCTGGGCCAGCAGCGCCTCGCAGCGGTGCAGCATGTCGGACTCCAGCTGCAGGGTACCAGCCATGGTGTGCGCGCCGTAGCTGCGCAGCCAAGCCGGCATGAAGGTCAGCGACAAGGCATGGGTCGCTGCAAAACGCAGGCTTTGGGAGCTTGCCTCGGCCACCGCACGCGCCGCACCGGGCAGGCGCGCCACCTCCGCGAGCAACTCGGGCGCAACGCCCTGGAACCACAGGCCCGCCTCAGTGAGCTTGACCGGCTGCGTGCTGCGATCAAACAGCTCCGCCCCCAGCCACTCTTCCAGCGCGCGCACGCGGCGGCCGAAGGCAGGCTGCGTCATGTGGCGATCTTCCGCCGCGCGCGAGAAGTTTCCGACCGCGGCCAGGACCAGGAAATCCTCGAGCCAGGAGATGTGCATGGGCGGTGCTTTGAAAGCACTGAAGAGAAGAAAAACGGCATTGGTCAAACGCCGTGCAGTTGCGGATCATACCGACCCCGACACCCGTTTTGACCTATGGAGCACCGCATGAAAATCGTTGAGATCCGAGAAAAGACCATCCCCATCAGCTCCCCCATTCGCAATGCCTACATCGACTTCAGCAAGATGACGCTGAGCCTGGTGGCGGTAATCACCGACGTGATTCGCGACGGCAAACCGGTGGTCGGCTATGGCTTCAACTCCAACGGCCGCTATGGCCAAGGCAAGCTGATGCGCGAGCGCTTCATCCCGCGTGTGCTCGAAGCCAACCCTGATTCCCTGATCGATGACAGCGGCAAAAACCTGGATCCGCACAAGATCTGGAACGCGATGTTCACCAACGAAAAGCCAGGGGGTCACGGTGAGCGCTCTGTCGCCATCGGCACCATCGACATGGCCGTGTGGGACGCTGTGGCCAAGATCGAAGGCAAGCCACTGTTCCAGTTGCTCGCCGACCGTTATGGCAATGGCACGCCCAACCGCAATATCTTCGTCTACGCTGCCGGCGGTTACTACTACCCCGGCCAGGACCACGGCAAGCTCAAGGACGAGATGAAGAGCTACATCGACCGCGGCTACACCGTGGTCAAGAAGAAGATCGGCGGAGCCTCGCTCGACGAAGACCTTCGCCGCATCGACTCCATCCTCAGCGTGCTGCAGGACGGCCAGAAGCTGTGCGTGGACGCCAACGGCCGCTTCGATCTGGACACCGCCATCCAGTACGCCAAGGCGCTGTCTCAATACGACCTGTTCTGGTACGAGGAGCCAGGTGACCCACTCGACTTCGAGCTGCAGGCAGCCTTGCGCAACTACTACAAGAACCCCATGGCCACGGGTGAAGACCTGTTCTCCATGCAGGACGCGCGCAACCTGATTCGCTATGGCGGCATGCGCCCCGACCGCGACTGGCTGCAGTTCGATTGCGCGCTGAGCTACGGCCTGGTGGAGTACCTGCGCACTCTGGACATGCTCAAGGAACACGGCTGGTCCGCAAGCCGTTGCATCCCGCACGGCGGGCACCAGATGTCGCTGAACATCGCGGCCGGCCTGGGCCTGGGCGGCAACGAGTCCTATCCGGACCTGTTCCAGCCGTTCGGCGGCTTCCCGGACGGCGTGAAGGTGGTCGACGGCCACGTGACGCTGCCCGACCTGCCGGGCATCGGTTTCGAAGGCAAGGCCGACCTGTATGCGCAGATGCAGGCCCTGTCCGCCTGATCACCCCCTCACAAACAGAACCTGAAGGAGACAAGCCATGGGCACTTTGAAGCGAGGGGCTGCAGCCGCAGCCATCGGACTGATTGCGATCAGCAGCAGCACTACCGCATGGGCGGAATTTCCGGACAGGCCAATTACCTTGGTCGTCCCCTTTTCCGCTGGCGGTCCCAGCGACAAGATTGCCCGTGATCTGGCAGAAGCCCTGCGCAAGCCTTTGGCCCAGACAGTGATCGTCGACAACACTGCGGGCGCGGGAGGCACCATCGGCGCGGCGCGCGTCGCACGTGCATCCCCGGATGGCTACACCCTGCTGGTGCACCACATCGGCATCTCCACGGCACCCGCGCTCTACAAGAAGCTGCCCTACAGAACGCTGGAAGACTTCGAGTACCTCGGACTCATCAACGAAGCGCCTTCCACCCTGATCGGCAAGCCAGGCCTGGCGGCCAACAACTTTGCCGACCTTCGCAAATGGATCAGTTCCAACGACGGCAAGGTCAACCTCGCGAATGCCGGCGTGGGCTCTGCATCCCACCTGTGCGGGTTGGTGCTGCAGGCCACCCTGCAATCGAAAATGGCCTTCGTTCCCTACAAGGGAACGGCGCCCGCCATGACCGACTTGATGGGCGGACAGGTGGACCTGATGTGCGAGCAGGCCACCAACGCCGTGCCCCAGATCGAAGCGAAGAAGGTCAAGGTCTTTGGCGTCACCAGCAAGCAGCGGATGGCGTTGCCCGCGCTTGCCCAAGTGCCCACGCTGGCAGAAGCGGGCCTGACCGGCTTCGAGATGTCGGTATGGCACGGCGTGTACGCACCCAAGGGCACGCCACCGGCCGTGCTGGCCAGACTGAACGCCGCCATCCGGGCAGCGCTCAAGGATCCCGAACTCATCCAGCGCGAGGAAGCACTTGGCGTGCGTATCGTGACCGACGCACGCCTGGAACCTGCGGAGCATAAGAAATACGTGGAGGGCGAGATGATCCGCTGGGCCAGGATCATCAAGGACTCCGGGGAAACCGCGGACTGACGATAGAAGGCAGCCGCCGGATCGACTCGACCGAAGACTCCGGAGGCTGCCAGGTCCCTCGGCGCTTCAGAACGGCACGCGACCCCGCCAGATATCCCGGTACATCGCCCAGTCCCCCATGAAGCTGTACAGCGGCCGCTTGAAGCTGGCCGGCTTGTTCTTCTCAAAACCGAAGTGTCCGACCCAGGCAAAGCCATAGCCACACAGCAGGCCGATCAGCAGGAAGTATGGCTGTCGCGTGGCCACCGCCCAGGCCACGCACAGGAGTGACAGGGTCGAGCCCACGAAATGCAGCCGCCGGCAGGTCTGGTTGCTGTGTTCGGTCAGGTAGAACGGGTAGAACTCCGCAAAGCTCTTGAAGGCCCGCGGGTCGGTGGGATTCGTGGGCGCAGCGCTCAGGTCCATGGCTTGTCTCCTTGGGGTTTTGTTGTCTGCGCTTTATACGCCCAAGTGCACTGCACAAGCGTGCCGGGTTTGACAGCGCACAAAGTCCAATGTTTTAATAGATCGACTGGTTGATCTATTAATTACCCGATCCATGCGCACCCTCAATCCCGCACAGCACCAGGCCCGGCGCCAGCACATCCTGGCTGCGGCCGTGGAGTGCTTCATGCGCAAGGGCTTTCATGGCACCCGCACGGCCGAGATCTGTGCGCAGGCCGGCATGAGCCCCGGCAACCTGTTCCACTACTTCCCCACCAAGGAGGCCATCATTGCCGCCATCGTGGAGGAGGACCAGCGCGAGACCGCCGAGCGCTTTGCCCAGGCCGGGCAGGCGCAGGACCTGTACCAGGCGCTGCTGGACATCGTCGACGACAGCCTGGCCCTGCTGGCGGACCCCGTCTACACCCGCATCGGCCTGGAGGTGCTGGCCGAGGGGGTGCGCAACCCGGTTGTCATGGCCTGTGTGGCGCACGGCGAGGCGGGTCGCAAGGCCGCACTGCGGCAGCTGCTGGAGGCGGCCGTGGAGCGCGGGCAGGTGCGCCTGGCCATGCCTGCGGCCCAGGCGGCGGACTGGGTGCTGCTGCTGCTCGACGGCGCCTTTGGCCGCGCCATGGTGGAGGTGCCGTTCGACAGCACCGCCTACCGCACGCTGGTGCTGGCCGCGCTGGCGACCGTGATCGGACCCCTGGCATGACACCGGTGGTCACCCCCGCCCGCGAACATGCCATCGACGCACTGCGCGGCTTTGCGCTGCTGGGCATCCTGCTCGTCAATGCCGGCAGCTTTGCCTCGACCTACTTCGGCCTCGGCGTAGCCGACCCTGCGTTCTCGCGGCCCGTGGACCATGCCGTGCGCTGGTTCGTGGCCCTGGTCTTCGAGACCAAGTTCTACCTCTTGTTCTCGCTGCTGTTCGGCTACAGCTTTGCCCTGCAGATAGACTCGGCCCAGCGCTCCGGCAGCGCCTTCGGGCCGCGCTTCCTGCGGCGCCTGGCGGGATTGCTGCTGCTGGGTGTGGCGCATGCCTGGCTGCTGTTCGCGGGCGACATCCTGGTGACCTATGCGCTGCTGGGCGCGCTGCTGCTGCTGATGCGCCGGTTGCGGCCAGGCACTGCGGTGGTGCTGGCCGTGGCGCTGCTGGGGCTGGTGTCAGCCTGCTGGGGGCTGCTCGCCTGGTTGATGTCGCTGGCGCCGCCGATGGATTGGCCCCTGGCCGAGATCCATGCCAAGGCCCAGCAGGCCGCCGCGGCCTACCGCGCCGGGGCCCTCGACGCCATTGCCCAGCGCGGGCGCGATATGGCCGATGGCGTCTGGTTCGTGCTGGTGTTCGTGCAGGCGCCCTGCGCACTGGCCATGTTCCTGCTGGGGCTGGCGGCCCACCGCTCGGGCTATCTGGCCCGCGCCGTATCAGAGCCAGCGCGCCTGCGCCGGTGGCTGTGGTGCTGCCTGCCGATCGGGGCTGCAGGCGCCTTGCTCTATGCCACGGTGCAGACCAGCATGGTGCGCCCGAGCGACCATGTCTCTGCGGCAGTGCTGGCCGTGGACCTGGCCACGGCACCGTTCCTCACACTGGGCTATGTCGCCGCGTTACTCTGGGCGCTGCAGCACCGCCCCGGCGGCGGGACGCTGGCCGCATGGCTCGAACCCGCGGGCCGCATGGCGCTGTCCAACTACCTGCTGCAGTCTCTGGTGGGTGCGCTGGTGTTCACGGCCTACGGCCTGGCGCTGGTGGGGCGGGTGCCACCGCTGGCGGTGCTGCTGGGCTGCGTGGCGCTGTACGCGGCACAGCTTTCACTGAGCCGCCGCTGGATGGCGCAGCACGCCTACGGGCCGGTGGAGTGGCTGCTGCGCGCCTTCACGCTGCTGCGCTGGCCCGCATGGCGGCGTGCACCCCGGCCGGCAGAATGATCACCGCCCGATGGGCACGAGCTGGTCGTCCGCCATGCCCACCAGCAGGGCCTTGCCGTCCGGCTGCACGCGGAATTCACCAAAGCGCGCCTGCTCCCAGCGGCTGGCATCGCCCTCGGTGAAATACCAGCCATCGGTCACCAGTGTCCACTCGCCGTTCTTGGGCGTGAGCTGGATGCGGAACTCGCCAGCGGCAATGGGGGCATCGTACTTTTCCACACGCTCCCAGTCCACCACGCCGCGCGCATCGAGCCGGCCGACGGCATAGGGCCGGCTGCCCAGCAGGCCTTCCACACCGGCCTCGCGCCGGTCGACACCGGGCATCTGCGGCAGCGTGAAACGCAGGCGCATGTAGTCGCCCTGCATCAGCGAGCGCGGGTCCACCGGGGCCAGGGGCACGTAGACCTTCTGGCCCTTGGCAATCGTGTTTTCCTTGTCGGCGATGCCGATGTTGGCCACAGCCACGGTGGCCACTGCGCTCAAGGCCAGCAGCCAGGGGCTGGCGCGGTGGGCCCAGTGGCGGGCTGCGTGGGCAGGCACCGCAGTGGCGGCAGCACGTGGCGTGCGCAGTGCGCTCCAGGCCAGCACCCCGAGCAGCGCACCACAGCCCACGAGCACCATGGCCTTGGTGGCCAGGGGCCAGGCCAGCAGGTAATAGAAGCCGCCCATGATCCAGGTGCAGGCCAGTGCGGCCGCCGTGGCCTGGCCCCAGCGGCGGGTGGTACCGGCGATGGCCAAGGCCAGCAGCGCACTGCCCAGCAGGGGCGAGAACCAGCACAGCAAGGCCAGCACCACGGCCACCGCGGCGGCGCGGGGCTGGCGCAGCGCCGGCCAGGCGCGCTGCGCAATCGCGGCGGCACCCAGCGCCAGCAACACGCTGCCGGCCTGCACCATCCACCACAGCGCGTAGCCGCGCGGCCCGACCTCACGGCCCACCTCGCGCACAAGTTCGCCACCGATACCGGCACCGAACGCACCGCCCACCAGAAAGGTCTGGCCCGACAGGCCGCAGATGCCCCACAGCAGCACCAGCAGCCAGCCGCAGGCCAGGGGCTCCAGCAGCGCCGCCAGCCAGTTGCCGGCCGTACCCCGGCCAAGCGCATGGCGCTGCCACAGCAGCAGGCCCACCCACACCGCGAGCACGACGTGCACCATGCTCCAGGGCACCAGGGGTGACAGGGCCCAGCGGCCATCGGCACCGGGCCAGATGAGCACGGCAAACAGCGCCGCCGCGCCCGCCCCCAGCAGCACCCGCAGCCAGGGCAAGGCCACGAGCGCGGCCACTGCCAGCGCCACCACCAGCATGACCGCTGCAGCCGGCTGCAGGCCCATGTCGCGCCCGCAGGCAAAGCCCAGCAGGCCTGCGCCGGTCAGCAGCGCGGGGAACGCCAGCTGCTCCAGAAAGATCGGCAGGTCCTTGCTGCGCAGGGCCGCCGTGGCGCCGGCCAGCACCACGGCGCCGATGATGTAGGCACCCGCATCCCGCACGATCCACTCGCTGAAGAACAGGCCGAACATGGCCAGCAACGGCAGCGCGGCCAGCCAGGCGCCCAGCGCCGTGAGCAGCACCACGGGCCAGGGGCGCGCCGTGCCGCCGGCCCGGTTCGCATCGGCCGCAGAGGCGCCGGCCGGCAGGATGCCCTGCTCCACGGCGACCTGCACGATGGTTTCAAGCGCACCGGGCGTGGGCACGGGCGCAGCGGCGCTGGCAGACAGATTCACGGGATCACCGGATACCTCGCTCATGCTGCGTCTCCTTGCTGCTGCACAGCACGGCGCGCCAGGCGCATCACCAGATTCACGGTGGCCGCCAGCAGCCCCGCCGCCACCAGGCCAATGAGCAGCAGCGAACCCACAAAATCCCCGAAGCGGGAAGCCGAGAACATGGCACGCGCCAGCCCGGTCACCAGCAGGATGTTGAGCCCCAGCGCCGCACCGCTGAGCAGGAAGATATCGAAATGCGTGCGCGTGCCCACCAGCGCCGCAGCCGCCGCCAGCAGCGCCAGGCCCAGGCCGTAGTGGCCCGCCACCGGCGAATGGAACAGGCCCCCGAGTGCGGTGAGCGTGACCAGCATCAGCGCCAGCGTGCCCGCCGTGCGCAGCGCCCAGACGCCCGCGCCGGTGAAGCGCTGCGCCTGCGGCAGCATGGCGGCCGCTACGGCCAGCGCGGCGCCCAGGGAGACCAGGTGCACCGTCATGTCCGCGGGCGACACGCGCCAGCTGTGGCCCGTGTGCGCCTGCGCCCACAGCGAGATGCCGACCATGGCCACCAGGGTCCACGGCACCCACACCACATCGCTGCGCACGGCCAACGCCAGGGGCAGCGTGAGGGCGGCCCACACGGCAAACAGCTGCCAGGGATCGGCCCCGGTCTGGTAGGTCTGCCCGAAGTAGGCGAACAGCGCACCCGTTCCCAGCAGCGCCAGCATGGCCAGCGGTGCGCGCGCTCCGGCTCGCAGCGCAGCGCCCGCACACATGGCCAGCACAAAGCCCTGCAGCAGCGCAAAGCGCATGAAGCGGCCCAGGCTCTCCCAGTTGGCCGCGATCCACATCACCAGCCCCAGGCCGCCGAGCGCCGCGGCGATGACCGCCACGGTGCGCCACAGCGTGGTGTGCAGGGCGGCAGGCGGGCGGTCGAACCCCGCCAGGCCCAGCAGCCGGGTGGCGGCCAGTCGGTCCAGCGTGTGCTGGCGGGCCAGCTCGAACAGGGCGGTGCGCAGGGTCATGGGAGGGGCCTTTGGCTCAGGACAGGGAAATGAAGTCGCGGATCGCCATCAGCGTACCGTCTGGCGCCTCGCTCATCTGGTTGTGGCCCACGGGCAGGCTGGTGGTGTGCACCCGCTTGCCGGCTGCGCGCGCGGCCGCCACCAGGCCCTGGGCTGCCTTGGGCGCGGTCATCTGGTCCTGCGCGCCCAGCGCGAACAGCACGGGGCACTGCACGGCGGCAATCGCCTGCTCGCCGTTGGCATAGCTGTCGCAGGCCACGAAGCCGCGGTGGAACACATTCACGGCGCTGTTGCTGCGCAGCACCTTGCGGCCCAGCGCCATGCCCGCGTTGTAGACCCAGAAGCCCGCGCCCGAAGGCGGCGCCAGCGTGCTGCGCGAGAACACGTTGACCATGCGCAGCGCCTTCTCGGGCTCGTTGAGCGCCGCGTCGATCAGTGCGGGCGAGACCTTCATCGGGTAGGCCGTGCCCACCAGCACCAGGTGGCTCACGCGCTCACCCAGGCGGGCCGCGGCCTCCAGCGCGATCAGCGAACCGAAGCTGTGGCCCACCAGCGCCGCGCGCTGCACGCCCGCGGCATCGAGCAGCGCAGCGACGAAGTCCGCCCCCGCCTCGACGCTGGCCGGGGCTTCGCCCGCGCTGCGGCAGTGGCCCGGCAGGTCCACCGCCAGCACGTTCCAGCCATGGTTGGCAAGGTAGCGGCTTTGCAGCGCCCACACGCTGTGGTCGTTGAGCACGCCGTGGACCATGACCACGGTGGGCAGTGCGGGGTTGAACGCCTTGCCGCCGGTGTAGCAGTAGGTGGTGTGGCCGTTGACTTGGATCTGCATACGGATGGTTCCTCTTTGTCTGTCTTTGTTTCGTCGTTCTTGTCGTGCCAGCGCGATGGTCGCCCTCAGCGTGGCGGCACACCGGCGGTCAGGTCGTCCAGCACCTGGAGCCAGCGCTGCGCTGCGTCACGCACCTTGGTGCTGCCGTCCCCTCGGGCCGTGGCCTCGGCCAGCGGTCGCTGTGCGGCGGCCGCGCCACGCCAGTCGTCCAGCGCCAGCACGGCCAGGTAGCGCACGGTCTCGTCGCTGTCGTGCACCACGGCATGGGCCAGCGCGGGCACGGTGCGCGCACCGGCCTCGGCGCCCAGGGCCCGTTCACCCAGCACCATGGCCGCATGCTGGCGCACCGCGGTGAGCGGCGACTGCAGGCCGCGCAGGGCCTCGTCCACCTCGTGCAGGCGCAAGGTGCAGGTGCCCTTGCCGGGGCGCAGCCATTGCTCCACCAGCGGCAGCAGCGCAGGCCGCACGGCGGGCAGGGATTCGACCGGGCGGTAGTCGAGCGGCAGCGGGTCCAGCGCACGGTTGCGGAACGCGCCATAGGGCGATGACAGGCCCTGCGCCACGCACTCGTCGCCGAGCGTGCCCGCCTGGGCCTGCTGCAGCAGCCAGGCGCTGTCGCCCAGGTGGGCCAGCGCACCGGCGCAGATGTTGCGCCCGGCCTGTGCCAGATGGCGCAGGCTGCTGCGCGGCACGGCCCGGAGCACCTGGGCCCGCAAGGCAGCCACCACCTCGGGCGTGGCCGCGCCGATCTCGCCCAGCAGACGCGCGGCCTCGCACTGCGTCTCGGTTCGCACCAGCAATTGCAGCAGTGCCGGGATGGCAGCGGAGCCAAAAGCGCGCAGCGCGCGCTGCGCCGCTTCGCCATGGCGCTGGGCCTGCTCGCGCGTCAGGCCCAGTTCGGGCGCGGGCTGGTGCGCCAGGCAGGCCAGGTGGTAGCGCAGGCGCTCTGCCTCGGGCAGGGCCGCCACGCGCGCCTCTTCGGCCAGGTCTGCGGCATGGCCTGGCAGCAGGCGTGCAAAGGCTTCGTCGCCCAGGCAGCGCAAGGCCATGGCAACGCCCTCGTCGCTGTCCTCGTGCAGCAGCACGGCAAAGCCGGGTGTGAGCCGGTCGGCCACGGCCGATGCGTGCAAGGCATCGCGCAGGCGCTGGCACACGCGCACCAGGGCGTCGATGCAGCGGCGGTCCGCAGCCTCCCACTGCGCCACGTCGCCCCCTTGGGCCTCGGTCGCGAGTGCGGCTTCGGCGGCGGCCATGGCGGCGCTGCCCGACGCCATGTCGGGCCAGCACCAGTCCGCCGGGTTCCAGCGCAGGTCGTAGAGCGTTCCCTCGCCTTCCGATGCCTCGTCCCCGGCCCCGGCCAGTGCGGCCTCGCTGTTCATCGCCACCGTGGGCAGGTGGATGGGGCCATCGTGCTCGCGGTAGATGCCCGCGAGCGCCACGGCATAGACATCGCCGCGCAGCGGGTGCGCCTGCAGCGCGGGCAACACCTGCGCCAGCGCATCGTCGAGCAGCGTCTGCTCGAAGGCCTGCCAGTCCATGGCGGGTGCCGCCTGCGCTCCCATCGCCGGGCTCAGGCCGCCTTCTCCGCGGCCTTGAGGGCGCGCTTGAGGTCGTCGATCAGGTCGTCGGCATCTTCGAGCCCGATGGACAGGCGGATGGTGCCCTGCGTGATGCCGGCGTTGACCAGCGCCTCGTCGCTCATGCGGAAGTGCGTGGTGCTGGCCGGGTGGATCACCAGGCTGCGGCAGTCGCCCACGTTGGCCAGGTGGCTGAAGACCTTGAGCGCCTCGATGAACTTCTTGCCCTGCTCGCGGTTGCCCTTGAGGTCGAAGCTGAACACCGAGCCCGCGCCGCGCGGCAGCAGTTTTTGCGCCAGCGCGTGGCTGGGGTGGGTGTCGAGCATGGGGTGGCCCACGCGCGAGACGAAGGGTTGGCTGGCCAGGAACTCGACCACGCGCGCGGTGTTGCGCATGTGCCGCTCCATGCGCAGCGGCAGCGTCTCGATGCCCTGAAGGATGAGCCAGGCCGTGTGCGGGCTCATGCAGGCGCCAAAGTCGCGCAGGCCTTCGCGCCGCGCGCGCAGCAAGAAGGCGCCGACCGAGCTTTCCTCGCTGAACACCATGTTGTGAAAACCCTCGTAGGGCGCCGTGAGCTCGGCGAACCTGCCTGCTGCGCGCGGGCCATCCCAGTCGAAGCTGCCGCCATCGACGACGATGCCGCCCACCACCGTGCCGTGGCCCGAGAGGAACTTGGTGGCCGAGTGGTAGACCAGGTCGGCCCCCAGCTCCAGCGGTTTCATGAGCCAGGGCGAGGTCAGGGTGGAATCGACCAGCAGCGGCACACCCGCCTCGTGCGCGATGGCACTGATGGTGGGGATGTCCAGCACATCCAGGCCCGGGTTGCCCACGGTCTCGCCGAAGAACAGCTTGGTGTTGGGCCGCACGGCGGCGCGCCAGCCGTCGATGTCGCCGGGCTTGACGAAGGTGGTGGCTATGCCGAAGCGCGACAGCGTGTAGTGCAGCAGGTTCTGCGAGCCACCGTACAGCGCCGTGCTGGCCACGATGTGGCTGCCCGCGCCCATCAGCGTGCAGATGGCCAGGTGCAGCGCGGCCTGGCCGCTGGCGGTGGCGATGGCGCCCACGCCGCCTTCCAGGGCGGATACACGCTGCTCCAGCACTGCGTTGGTGGGGTTGCTGATGCGGCTGTAGACATGGCCGGGCCGCTCCAGGTTGAACAGCGAGGCGGCGTGGTCGCTCGATTCGAAGACGAACGAGGTGGTCAGGTGGATCGGCACGGCGCGTGCGCCGGTGGCCGGATCGGGGGTGGCTCCGGCGTGCAGCGCAAGCGTGTCAAAGCCGGGGTCGGAGTAACCGGGCATCCAATGTCTCCCATGTTGTCGGTGCTGGCAGGCATTGTGGGCTATATTTGATCGGAAACAAGCTGCGCCACCCCGTCCGTGGCCGCCCCGCTCGCCCCATTGGAGACCGATCATGAAAGTCAGCGATATCCTTCGCGTTAAAGGCAACACCCTCTACACAGTCACCCCCGACGAGCCGCTGGCCAACGCCGTGGACATCATGGCCGACCGCGACATCGGCTCGCTGGTGGTGATGGAGCTCGGTGACCTGGTGGGCATGCTCACCTTCCGCGAGGTGATCCAGGCCATCGTCAAGAACGGCGGCAGCGTGGGCACGTTGCAGGTGCGCTCGGCCATGGACGACCACCCGCTGACCTGCACCCTCGAAACCGAGATGGACGAGGTACGCCGCATGATGCTGGACCGCCACGCGCGCTACATGCCGGTGATGGACAAGCGCATGCTCATGGGCGTGATCAGCTTCTACGACGTGGCCAAGGCCGTGGTGGACAGCCAGAACTTCGAGAACAAGATGCTCAAGGCCTATATCCGCGACTGGCCCGAGGAAGAGTCGGGCGGCTGAACAGGTTCCGCCACTCTGGGATAATCGGTCCCATGAGCGGCAACACCATCGGTACCCTATTCGCTGTCACCAATTTTGGTGAATCCCACGGCCCGGCCATTGGCTGCGTGATCGACGGCTGCCCGCCGGGCATGCCGCTCGCCGAGGCGGACATCCAGGCCGACCTGGACCGCCGCCGCCCCGGCACCAGCCGCCACGTGACCCAGCGCAACGAACCCGATGCGGTGGAGATCCTCTCAGGCGTGTACGAAGGCAGGACCACCGGCACCCCCATCGCGCTCTTAATCCGCAACACCGACCAGCGCAGCAAGGACTACAGCAACATCTCCGAGAGCTTTCGCCCGGGCCATGCCGACTACACCTACTGGCACAAGTACGGCATTCGCGACCCGCGCGGCGGCGGCCGCTCGTCGGCACGCCTGACGGCGCCCACCGTGGCCGCTGGCGCCGTGGCCAAGAAGTGGCTGGCCCAGCAGTACGGCACGCAGTTCCGCGCCTGCATGACGCAGCTGGGCGAGCTGCCCATCCCCTTCGAGAGCTGGGACCATGTGCGCGCAAACCCCTTCTTCGCCCCCGTGGCCGACGTGCAGCAGTACGAGGACTACATGGACGCGCTGCGCAAGGCCGGCGACTCCTGCGGCGCGCGCATCCGCATCTCGGCCAGCGGCGTGCCCGTGGGCCTGGGCGAGCCGCTGTACGACAAGCTCGACGCCGACATCGCCCACGCCATGATGGGCCTGAACGCCGTCAAGGGCGTGGAGATTGGTGCCGGCTTCGAGAGCGTGGCCCACCGCGGCACCATGCACGGCGACTCGATGACGCCCCAGGGCTTTCGCACCAACCACGCTGGCGGCGTGCTCGGCGGCATCAGCACCGGGCAGGACCTGGAGATCTCGATCGCGATCAAGCCGACCAGCTCCATCATCAGCCCGCGCGAGTCCATCGACATCCACGGTCAGCCCACCGAGGTGATCACCAAGGGCCGCCACGACCCCTGCGTGGGCATCCGCGCCGCACCGATTGCCGAGGCGCTGCTGGCGCTGGTGGTGATCGAGCACGCCCTGCGCAACCGCGCCCAGTGCGCGGACGTGGTGCGCGAGGTGGCCCCGATCCAGGCGTCGTTCCTTTGAGCTCCGCCGCCCGCACCCGTGGCGCCCGGGCATGCGCCACGGCGCTGGCCCTGGCGGCAGCAGCACTGCTGGCAGGCTGCGCGTCGACGCCCGCGCCCACGCATATCGACATCGGCCTCATCGCCTTCAACGACCTGCACGGCAACCTGGAGCCGCCGCGCATGGCGCTGCAGGTGGCTGCGCCCGATGGCAGCGGCCCGGCGCGCGTGCCCGCGGGCGGCGCGGCCTACATGGCCAGCGCCATCGCGCACCTGAAGACCCTCCACAGGCACCATGCGGTGGTGGCGGCCGGCGACATGGTGGGCGCGTCCCCCCTGGTGTCGGCCTTGTTCCTCGACGAGCCGACCATCGAGGCGGTCAACCGCATGGGCATCGACTTCAATGCCGTGGGCAACCACGAGTTCGACAAGGGCTGGCGCGAGCTGCTGCGCCTGAAGAACGGCGGCTGCGAGAAGCACACCGTGCGCGAGCCCTGCCAGCTCAACCCCGGCTTTCCCGGCACCAACTTCGGCCTGCTGGCGGCCAACACCGCGCACGACGACGGCCGCCCGCTGCTGCCGCCCACCGGCATCAAGCGCTTCACCGAAGGCGGCGTGACGGTCAGCGTAGGCTTCATCGGCCTGACCCTGCGCGGCACACCCGCCATGGTGGCGCCCGCCGGCGTGGCCGGCCTGCGCTTTGCGGACGAGGCCGACACGGTCAACGCCCTCATCCCCGGCCTGCGCGCCCAGGGCGCCGACGTGATCGTGGTCATGGTGCACGAGGGCGGCGAAACCGAGGCCGCCCTGGGCGAGACCAGTTGCAAGGGCCTGAGCGGCGACATCGTGCCCATCCTGGAGCGGCTTGACCCGGCGGTGGACGTGGTGGTCTCGGGCCACACGCACCGCTCCTACCTGTGCGACTACGGCACCGTGAACCCCGCGCACCCGCTGCTGCTGACCAGCGCAGGCCAGTACGGCACGCACGTCACCGACATCAGCCTGCGCGTGGACACCGCCACCCGCCGCGTGGTGCGCAAGAGCGCGCGCCAGGTCATCGTGCAGGGCGAGGGCTTCACCAGCGGCCCCACCACCTTCGCGGTGGACCAGCGCTTCCCCGTCTTCGCGCGCGATGAGGGCGTGCACGCCATCGTGGAGCGCTACCGCGCCGCTGCCGAGCCTCAGGCCCAGCGCCCCGCGGGCCGCCTCACGGGCCCGGTCTCGCGCGAGCCCGCACCTTCGCTCGAAACCTCCATGGGCAACCTGATCGCCGACGCGCAATTGCTCGCCGCCCAGGGCCCGGGCCTTGCCGCCCAGATCTCCTTCATGAACCCCGGCGGCGTGCGCGGCGTGCTGGTGCCCGGGCCCGATGGCCAGGTGCGCTACGGCCAGATGTTCACGGCCCAGCCGTTCGGCAACAGCCTGATGGTGCAGTCCTTCACGGGCGCGCAGGTGAAGGCCATCCTGGAGCAGCAGTTCGCCAGCGGCACCAACACCGCGCAGAGCCCGCGGGTGCTGTCGGTCTCCAAGGGGTTCACCTACCGCTATGACCTGCGGTTGCCTGCGGGGCAGCGGGTGAGCGGCGTATTGCTCAACGGCCAGCCGTTGCGCGCCGATGCGGTCTACCGGGTGGTGGTGAGCAGCTTCCTGGCTACGGGCGGGGATAACTTCACTGTCTTCACGCAAGGCGTGGATGGGTTGGGGGCGGGGCAGGATCTGGATGCGTTGGAGGCTTACTTCACTGCGGCTGGCGGGGCTGTGGTGCCGCCGGCTACGGATCGGATTGTTCGGGTGGATTTGCCTTGAGTTTCCAGTTGGGGTCTGTTCTGACCGCGTGCCCCTGCTGAGCTCGGAGGCCGGGATGTGCGCCCGGCGGCGCACCTTCTTTCTTTTGCGTCGCCAAAAGAAAGAAGGCAAAGAAAAGGCGACCCCGCTGCCCGTGTCCCCACTCGCCTGGCGGCAAGTGGGGCAGCCTGCGATGCTCGGTCCTGGGGTGTGCCGCAGAACTCGCTGCGTTCTTCGAACTCCGCTCAAACAGCTGCGGCAAGCCAGACAACGATGCGCGTGTCCTTCGGCACGCGCTCACCCCAGGCCCTGCGCTTCTCGGCACGGTCAGAAGGGGGTGGGAACGGGCTCCCCTCGGGCCATTGCTTCGCTCGGCCGGTGGTCCTTCGCTGCGCTCGGCTCGCCAGGGCGCTTGCACCGCCCCGTCGGCAGCGCGCAGCGCGAACCGACCCCAGGCGCAGCTGCGCAGCAGCAGCCGTCCCTGACCCCGCTCCCCACCCCTGCTGACTGCGCCGAGAAGCGCAGGAGTTGGGGTGGGCGTGTGTGCCGAAGGACACACACGCTTCGTCCTCTAGCTTGCCGATGCTGTCTGAGCGGAGTTCACCCGCAGGGGGAACGCAGCGAGTTCATCGACACCACCCCAGTTCCAAGCATCGCAGGTTGCCCCCATCGCCCACCGGGCGATGGGGGACGCAGACTGGGGGTCGCCTTTTCTTTGCCTACTTTCTTTTGGCGAAGCAAAAGAACAGTAGGTGCGCCGCCGGGCGCACATCCCGGCCTCCGCCCTCAGCCAAGACAAGCCGCATCAAAGCGAAGCGACACCCACACAACAAAATATCAGAACTCGTAAGTAGCCGAAAGCCAAAGACGCCGCCCATCCTGGCTGTTCGTATAAAGATTCCGATAGTTCACCACCGCAGGCGACCCCGGCACCGTATACGGCGTGTACTCCACAAAATCCTTGTTGAACAGGTTGTAGACCGCCGCGTTGACCGTGAACTGCGGCGTGACCTGGTAGCTGCCCCCCACATGGAACTGCGTGTACGCCTTGAAGTCCCCCAACGCAGCCTTCGCAGCCCGCGTATCCGCCGTGGTCCCCGGATCGCGGAAACGCTCGCTGCGGTACTCCGCACGCAGCCACACATTCCACTGCTGCGAAGGCTCCCAGTTCAGCCGCGCGTTGAGCGCATGCTCGGGCGTGTCCATGAGCGGCTTGCCCACGTTGGGCCCGCTCTTTTGCTCGCTTTGGGTGTACGTGTAGTTGGCCGTGGCCGACCAGGCCTCGGCGATCGGAATGCGGGTGCTCAGTTCGAGCCCGCGCGTCACGGCCTCGTCCACATTGATGGACTGGCCGAAGGCGTCCACGCGTGGCCAGTTGCCGAAGCTCACGCAGCCGGGGCGATTCGGCGCCACGCTGTAGCTGCAGTTGAGCAGGCCCGGGCCGCTGGTGATCTTGTCCTTGAAGTCGTTGTTGAACAGCATGGCGCTGGCCGCAAAGCCACCGGGGCTGTCGAAATACACGCCCAGCTCGGTGCTGCGGCTGGTCTCGGGTTTCAGGCCCGGGCTGCCCACCAGGGGAATCGTGCCCTGGCCGCCAAAGCCGTTGATGCCCGGCGCCAGCTGCTCCACGCGCGGGGTCTTGTAGCCATTGCTCACGCCACCCTTCACGGTCCACTGCGGGGCTGCGTTCCACACACCGTAGACGCGCGGGCTGACCTTGCCGCCGAAGATGCTGTGCTTGTCGTAGCGCGCGCCCAGGGTCAGCTTGAAGCTCTTGGTCAGGCTCCATTCGTCCTCGGCGAACACGGCCTTCTGTGTGAAGGCGAACGTGCCCGGGGCCACGCCGTCCTTCATCTCGGCGTCCCACCACTGGCCGCCCACGGTGGTCAGGTGGTTGCTGCCCCAGGGCAGCATGAGCTTGGTGTCCAGCACCTTGCTCTGTACCTCCAGCGCGCGCGCCGTGCCCTGCACCGCACCGGGGGTGCCGGGCGGGATAGTGCGGCCGATGGTCTCGGTGCGGTTGACCATGTAGCTCGTGTCCCATGTGCCGAAACCGTAACGGCCGGTGTGGGCCAGTGTGAGCTGGTCGCGGTGGTACTTCTGCTCGGGGGCATAGCCGCCCTGCACACCCAGCGTGCCCAGCTGGCCACGCGAGTTGTCGTAGGTCTGGCGGCCGGTGTCCAGGTCGAGCGTGAGGTCGTGGTATTGGTTGGGCGTGAGCGCCAGGCGAGCGCCCAGGGTGTTGACCTCGGACTTGACCGGGTTGGCCCCCATGATGGGCACCACCTCGCTACCGGCCTGCGTCCCATAGCGGATGTCCGATGCACCGCGGCGGAAGCTGCTGCCGCGCAGGGACAGGCCGAGCATGTCTTCCTTGATCGGGCCGCTCAGGTAGAACTTGCCCGAGCGGGTGTCGCCGAAGTCAGACTCCTCCTGCAGCGCGTAGTCCGCCGTGACCGAGCCGGCCCAGGTCTTGCCGACCTTGCGAGTGATGATGTTGACCACGCCGCCCATGGCGTCCGAGCCGTACAGCGTGGACATGGGGCCTCGGATGACCTCGATGCGCTCGATGGCCGACAGGGGCGGCATGAAGCTGGTCTGCGTGCCGCCGAAATCGTTGGGGGTGACGTTGCCGGCCGCGTTCTGGCGGCGCCCGTCGATCAGGATCAGCGTGTAGTCGCTGGGCATGCCGCGGATGCTGATGTTCAGCCCGCCCGACTTGTCGGTGGCCGTGCCGATGTCCACGCCCTCCACGTCCTCCAGCGCCTGCGCGATGCTGTTGAAGCGGCTCTGCTCCAGCTGCTTGCGCGTGATCACGGTGATGGAGGCCGGCGCCTCCTTGATGTCCTGCTCGAAGCCGGAGGCAGAGACGACCACCTCGCGCAACTGGGCCGTGGCAGGCTCCTGGGCCATGGCAGTGCCCCCCGCGCAAACGGCGGCGACCAGCAGGGAAAGGGAAGAAAGACGCAGCGGGCACGCGGCGCCGGCAGGCATGCGGATGGGCATGAGAACAACACTCCAGGGAACAACGATGGAAATCAACGGAAAGGGTCCGTGCCACGCGCTCTGAAATGTTTTGTTCTGCGGCTCAACGACGGTCGACAGCGGCAAGCACTGTCTGCGGTGTTGACTGTATCAATCAATAACAAAAATCGTTGTCATTACCATTCGCGTTCGATGGATTCGCAGGCATGTGCTGCGGCGCGTGTATACGCACGCATGCGATGAGGGGCACGCCCTCAGTACACATCGCGCCGGTAGCGCCCACTGCGCACCAGCTCGGCCATGGGCACGGGCCCGAGCAGGCCGGCGAGTGCCATGTCCACGCCCTGGGCCATGCCCTGCAGGCTGCCGCAGACGTAGATGGCGGCGCCCTGCTCCTCGACCCAGGCACGCACGGTGGCGGCCTGCGCCTGCAGCAGGTCCTGCACATAGACCTTGTGGGCCGGGTCGTCACGCGAAAAGGCCAGGTCCAGCCGCGTGAGCACCCCATTGGCCTGCCAGGCGAGCAGTTCGTCGCGAAACAGGAAATCGTGCGCCGCATTGCGCTCGCCGAACAGCAGCCAGTTGGGACCGGCACCCGCCTGCGCACGGGCCCGCAGGTGGCTGCGCAGGCCTGCAATGCCCGTGCCGTTGCCCACCAGGATCAGCGGGCGCGCCGCGTTGTCCTCCAGCCGGAAATTGCGGTGCGCGCGCAGGCGCATCTGCACGGCCTCGCCCACGGGCGCGCCATGCGTCAACCAGTGCGATGCCAGGCCCGGCGTGCCATCGTCGCGCAGGGCCTGGCGCACCACCAGGTGCACGCGGCCATCGCTGGCGAGCGAGGCGATCGAGTACTCGCGCGGGTGCACCATGTCGCCCGGTACGCAGACCTGCACCAGGTCGCCCGACTCCCAGGCGGCGGCCTCGCCGGCCGGTGGCGCCAGTTCGACCAGGTGCACCGGTGCCCCGGCGCTGCCGGGGTTGAGGTGGCTGCGCGCGGCCAGCGTCCATGGGACAAAGGCCGGGGCCTCCCAGGCGGGCAGCTCGCTCAGGCTGGAGACCTGGGCCAGGTGGTGCTGCCAGGCCGTGAGGGCAGCGGGATCGCCGTTGTCCATCTCCACGCACTCGAAGAGCGGCACCGCGCCGCGTGCGCGCAGCCAGGCATCGAGCTGGCGGCCAAAGCCGCAGAAGTGCGTGTACTGGCGGTCGCCCAGGGCCAGCAGGCCGTACTGCAGCTGCGACAGATCGGCTGCGGCGCCCTCCTCCGAGCCCATGCTGGCCTGCTGGAACGCGGCGGCATTGTCGGGGGCATCGCCCTCGCCGTAGGTGCTGGCCAGGAACAGCGCACGCCGGCTGCGCGCCAGCAGGCCCGCATCGAGCTGGTCCAGCGTGCACAGGTGCACCGGCTCGCCGGCCGTGTGCAAGAGGCGCGCGGTCTCGCGCGCCAGCTCCTCGGCCTGGCCGGTCTGGCTGGCATAGACCACCAGCAGCGGTTGCATGCCTTCGCGCGCCGATGCCAGGGCCTGGGCCTGCGCGGCCTGGGCGCGGTGCCTGCGCCGCTCGCGCAGCCAGATGGCGGCACACATGGCGGCATACAGCAGCACCAGGGCGGCGGCAGCGGCCAGCCGCACAGTGGGATCAGAAAAGTTCATTGAAATTCGGGAAAGCGCTCGCGCCAGGCCGGGGTCACAGTCCACCGGCCCCCCTGGTCCGCGCGCTCGCACAGCAGCGCGGCCACGCCCTGCCCTGTGGCAAAGGCCAGGCCTTCGACCGGCCCCAGCACCGTGAGCACCGTGGCCAGGGCATCGGCGTGCATGCACTCGGGGTGCAGCACCGTCACGCTGGCCAGCGCATGGGCCACCGGCTCACCCGTGCGCGGATCGATGGTGTGCGAGTAGCGCCGCCCGCCATGCTCGAAGGCATGCCAGTGGTCGCCCGAGGTGGCGATCGCCATGTCCTTCAGCGGCAATGCCCGGGCCGGGCCTGCGGCCTCGCCTGCCACGGCCACGCGCCAGGGCTGGCTGCCGGGGCGCTTACCGCTGGCGCGCAGCTCGCCGCCCACCTCCACCAGGAAATCGGTCCAGCCCTGCGCCTGCAGCGCCTGCACCACCAGGTCCACCGAATAGCCCTTGGCAATGCCCGACAAGTCCAACTGCAGGTCGCCAGGCTGCAGCGCCTGCATGGAATCATCGCGCAGCACCAGGCCAGCGCCAGGCGGGCGCAGGGCCGACAACTCCGGCGCCAGAGGCATCGCCGCCGGTGCGCTGTGGTCGGCATGCGGATCGGGCCGCGGGCCAAAGCCCCAGCGGTCCACCAACGCCCCCACGCCCACGTCGAACGCACCGCCGCTGGCCAGCGCCCAGTGCCGCGCGGCCTGCAGCACCGCGCAAAACTCGCGCGACAGCGTGCGCCAACTGCCCGCCGGCGCGCGGTTGAAGCGCGAGACCTCCGACTCCGGCTCCCAATTGCTCATCTGCCGCACGACCAGCGCCAGTGCATCCTCGATGGCAGCGCGCACGGGCGCCAGCGGCGCGAACTGCGGGTTGCACAGGCGCACCGACCAGGTGGTGCCCATGGCCTCGCCGGCCAGGATCTGCAAGGCCGTGGAATCGGCCGCACGCACGGGTGCATGCGGCGCGGCATGGCCGGCACCGCCGAACGACACCCGGGCGGCAAGGGGCGCAGCGCCTGCGGCTGCGCGCCCGAACCCGGGGCCGTAGTGCACCTTGATGGTCATGCGCGCAGCAACCTCACCGTCGACTGGTCAGGGCAGGACTTCGAGCGTGCCCACGTACGACAGGCGGCGTTCCTTGGCCTGGGGCAACGAGGTCTTGTCGTCCTTGGCGTCCGCGTCCACCCAGTACATGCCGGCGGCAGGCCAGGTCACGCTGAACTCGCCCTTGGCATCGGTGGTGGCCTTGATCTCCCCGACCTCGTCGCGGTAGCGCGTGGCACCCGCCACCAGCACCACTTCAAGGTTGGCCGCAGGCTTGCCGTCGACGTGGAAGGCGAAGGTGGCCTTCTCGCCCTTCACCAGGTCGTTGGGGTGCGTCACGGGTACCAGCTCCAGGCCCTGGCCCGTGGGCTTGATGGCGCTGGGCTTGCCGACCGTGATGAAGGTCTCGATGCGGCCGGCGGACTGCGTCACCTTGAGGTCCTGCGCGTCGGCAGGCACTTCGGCCGCGAACTTCTCGGCCGTGCCACGCCAGCGCTTGTTCTGGCCGGCCTTGTCCTTGTAGGTGGCGTTCAGGCCGCTGTTGACCACGGCCAGGTGGTAGGTACCGGGCAGCGTGAGGTTCAGGTCGAACACGCTGCGCAGCTTGCCGCGGTGCGCGTTCTCGGGCTTGATCGAGGAGCCATCGGGTGCCACCACCACGAGGTTGTCCAGGCCCAGCGGCACATGGTTGAAGAAGAACAGGTCGTTGGACACGGCGGCATCCACCGTGACCCACTCGGCCTTGGAGAGCACCGTGGTCGATGGCAGGAGCCAGACATTGTGGGCCTGGGCCGAGAAGGCACCGCACAGCAGGGCGAAGCAGGTGGCGATACGGGTCTTGAATTGCATGGAAGGTCTCCGGGTATGGGGGGTGATGCTGTCAGGGCTTGAGGTCGAGGGTGACCTCGCCGAGCTCGCTGCTGCCCTTGGCGCTCAGCTGCTGGGCCTTGGCGGCGGGCCAGGTGAAGGGGATCGTCACCAGTTCGCGGCCGCCGACCTCGCGCGAGGCCTCGACCACCAGCTTGTAGCTGCCGGCGGGCAGCGTGGCCAGTTGCTTGGTGCCTTCGTTGAAGGCCACCTGGTGCTTGCCCACGGGGCGCGTGGGGCTGGTCACGCCGTCGATGGGCACGGCCAGGTCACGACCAGTGCGGCGCCACCATTGGCGCAGGTCCTTGAGCCACTTGGCGCCCTCGTCGTTCTTCATCTTCACGTCGTACCAGACGGCCAGGGTGGAGGCCACCGAGTTGTCGGCACGCTCGACCCACATCGCCACGTAAGGGCGGTGGTACTCGGCCACGTCCAGGCGCGGGATCTCCACGCCCACGCCCAGTCCGGCCGCGAAGGCCGGGGCCCCCAGGCAGGCGCCCAGCGCCATGCTGTAGCGCAGGTGCAAATGCTTCGTCACAGGCATTTTTCGTTTCTTTCGGTTCAGTGGATAAACAGGAGCGCCAGCACCACCGGTATCACCAGCCCCATGCCCACCATGGGCCAGGTGAAGGGGCGGTTGCCCGCGTGCATCTTGAGGATGAACAGGCCGGTGACGGTGAACACCAGGCAGGCGGCGGCGAAGATGTCGATGAACCAGCTCCAGGCAGCGCCCGTGTTGCGGCCCTTGTGCAGGTCGTTGAGGTAGGAGATCCAGCCGCGGTCGGTGCGCTCATACTCGGCCTCGCCGTCGGCCAGGTTCACGCGCAGCCAGGCATCGCCGCCGGGGCGCGGCAGCGAGACATAGATCTCATCGGCCGACCATTCGGCCTCGCGCCCCGCCGCGTCCACCGACCACTGTGTGCGCGCCCAATCCTGCAGCGCGGCAGGCAGCGGCCCACGGTCCTTGGGCGGTGGCGGTGCGGCCTTGAGCGTGGTGAGCAGCGCATCGGGCAGCGTGGCCTGCTGGCTCACCACCCTGGGCTTGGCCTCGATCTGCCCGGCATGGTTGAGCGTGAAACCGGTCACCGCGAACAGCAGCATGCCGATGAGGCACATGGCCGAGCTGACCCAATGCCATTCGTGCAGCGTCTTGAGCCAGTATGACCGGCGCCGGTTGTCCTGTGGTTTGTTCATTCCTGGAGGGGTACGCGCGGATTGCCTTGCAGGAAGACGGGTGCGCCAGATGCGAAGCCGACATTCTAGTTTCAGAGAATGACAACCATTTGCATTTGCACAATCTTTACCTTGAGAAGTCAAGGGATTGGCTGGACTCCAGCTGACCTCACGGGCCGTCTTGGAATGAAACAAAACAAGAATAGTTATCATTCCTATGCTTTTCATTTCCGGTCGCCACGCGGCGGACACCGCCGCTCTATCCCCATGTCCTTCCCGCACGCGCTGACCGAACTCTACGTACAGCACCACGGCTGGCTGCGCAGCTGGCTGCAGCGGCGCCTGGGCCATGCGGGCGATGCGGCCGACTTCGCCCAGGACACCTACCTGCGCGTGATCGAGTCGCGCACCGTGCTGGCCGACATCCGCGAGCCGCGCGCCTTCCTGACCACCGTGGCCAAGCGCGTGGTGGCCAACCACCTGCGCCACCGCGAGATCGAGCGCGCCTACCTCGAAACGCTGGCCCACATGCCCCAGCCCCTGGCGCCCTCGCCCGAGGACCGCGCCATCGTGCTCGAGACGCTGCAGGAGATCGACGCCATCCTCGACGGCCTGCCGCCCAAGGTGCGCACCGCCTTCCTCTGGGCGCAGCTCGACGGCATGCCCTATGCCGAGATTGCCGAGCGCATGGGCGTTTCGCTCAGCTCGGTCAAGCATTACATGGCGCGCGCCATACGGCACTGCTACTTTCCAGGGGCGGGCACATGAGCGCCCCCCCGCCGCCGCACACCGGCACAGCCCTGCCCGCCCCCGTCGTGGATGCCGCGGTGCAATGGCTGGTGCACCTGTGGTCCGGCACGGCCACGGCCGAGAGCCGGGCCGACTGGCAACGCTGGCGCGCCGCCCACCCGCAGCACGAGCAGGCCTGGCAGCAGATCGAGGCCACCGACACGCGCCTGCGCGGACGCAGCACGGCCGGCATGGTGACGGCCGCCACCGCTGTGAGCACGCTGGCCGGCCCCGCATCGCCGCGCCGGCGCCATGCGCTGCGCGGCATCGGCGGCCTGGCCGCCGGGGGTATTGCCGCCTGGCTGGGCTACGAACAGCTGCCCTGGCGCGGCTGGGGGGCCGACCTGCGCACGGCCCGGGGCGAGCAGCGCAGCACCACCCTGCCGGACGGCACGCGCATCGTGCTCAACACCGGCAGTGCGCTGGACGTGCGCTACACCGCGGGCCTGCGCCGCCTGCACCTGCGCGAGGGCGAGGTACTCGTCACCACAGCGCACGACGGTGCCGCCCAACCGCCCCGCCCGTTCGTGGTGGACACGCCCGCTGGGCACATCCGCGCGCTGGGGACCCGCTTCACCGTGCGGCACGACGGTGGGGCCAGCGAGGTCGCCGTGTATGAAGGCGCAGTGGAGCTGAGCCCCCTGGACAGGCCGGACGCCACCGTGCGCGTCGATGCCGGCCAGTCGGCGCGGCTCACCCCCCGTGCCGCCACCGCACCCACCGCGGGCCCGGTGGAACCCGCCTGGCCCGAAGGTGTACTGGTGGCCTCCGACATGCGGCTGGCGGACTTCGCGGCCGAATTGCAGCGCTACCGCGGCGGCATGGTCAGCGTGGCGCCCGAGGTGGCACACCTGCGCCTGTCGGGCGTGTTCCCGCTGGCAGACACGGACCGCATCCTGCAGTCACTGGCCCAGGTGCTGCCCGTGGAAGTGCGCATCCCCGTGCGCTACTGGGTGCGCATAGGCGCCCCGCCGCACGGCCGGGGTTGAGCCCGGCATCGGACGCTGCTTTTTTTTGCACCGGGTCTGTACCTTTCACGCGCTCGCGTGACAAGGGAGGGAATAGCGCATTTCTTTCCTCTCACCTTCCATCCGACCACCATGCCCACCGCACCCCGGCACCCCGCTGCCCGCCCGACCGCCTGCCCGACCCTCTTCACCCTGCGCCCCACGGCCGTGCTGGCGGCCACGCTGGCCAGCGCACTGCTCGCCAGCGTGGCCCTGCCCGCCCCTGCGCAGGCGCAGCAGCAGGCCGCGCAGGCCAACCGCAGCACCAGCTACGGCATCCCCGCCGGCCCGCTGGAGCCCGCGCTCACGGCCTTTGCCAAGGCCTCGGGGGTGCTGCTGGCCTACACGCCGGACCTGGTGCTGGGCCGCAGCAGCCCGGGCCTGCAGGGCAGCCACACACCGGCCCAGGCGCTGGCCGCCCTGCTGGTGGGTACCGGCCTGCAGGCTGTGGTGGCCGACAACGGCACCTATACCCTGCGCCGAGCCCCCATCCCCTCATCCAGTGCCGCCGGTGCGGCAGCACCCGCCGGCAGCGTCACCCTGTCCGAAGTGCGCGTGACGGCCGAGGCACCGCGCAGCGATGCCACCACCGAGGGCACGGGCAGCTACACCGCGCGCGGGCCCAGCGGCACCGCCACGGGCCTGGCACTGTCGCTGCGCGAAACACCGCAGTCCGTCAGCGTGATGACGCGCCAGCGCATGGACGACTTCCAGCTGGAAACGCTGACCGACGTGATGGAGCAGACGCCCGGCATCAGCACCTACCGCCAGGGCAACGCCACCGACTTCCAGGCGCGCGGCTCCAGCGTCAACCTGCAGACCGATGGCGTGCGCCAGCTCACCAGCGGCTGGTACTACTTCACCAGCACCATGTTCGCGCTGGACGACATGGCCGAGATCGACCGCATCGAGGTGCTCAAGGGCTCCTCGGGCCTGGTCAATGGGTATGGCAGCGCGGGCGCCACCGTCAACATGGTGCGCAAGCGGCCCACGGCCGAGTTCCAGGCACACGTGGGCGCCAGCGCCGGCAGCTGGAACACCCTGCGCAGCGACGTCGACGTGAGTGGCCCGCTCAACGCCAGCGGCAGCCTGCGCGGGCGCATCGTGGCCTCGGCATCGGACGCCGATTCGTTCCGCGATCATGAGAAGAGCAACAGCCAGATGCTGTTCGGCGCGCTGGAGGCGGACATCGCGCCCCAGACCACCGTCAACGGCGGCTTCACCTTGCGCCGGCGCGAGCTGCGCGGCATGGGCAGCACCCAGCCCATCCAGCGCACCACCAGCACGGGCGAGGCCGTGGCCTGGTTGCCGCGCTCCTTCAACCCCGGCGCGCCCTGGGCCGGCTACGAGCAGGAATCGCTCAATGTCTTCGGCAGCGTGGAGCACCGCTTTGCCTCCGACTGGTCGGCCAAGCTGCAGTTCTCGCACCAGAGCGTGCAGATGGACGACATGCTGCTGGGCTACCTGTACGACCGCAAAAGCATCGCCACCGCGCCCTACCAGGACATCGACAACCGCAACTGGACGGTGAACCTGGATGTGAAGGGCCCCATCGAGCTCTTCGGCCGCAAGCATGAGCTGCTGATGGGTGCGGGCACGGCGCGCTACCGCGGCGAAATGCAGACCAGCAACAGCGTGCGCGTGCCGCTCACCAGCCTGGGCCTGGCCTACGCCGATGGCGGCGCGCAGATTCCCACGCCCGACTGGAGCCGCTACACCTATGGCGCCAACCTGTTCTCGCGCAAGCAGCACTACGCCTATGCGGCAGGGCGCTTTCACCTGGCCGACCCGCTCAAGCTGATCACCGGCGTGCGCGTGACCGACTATGCGCAGCGCGACACCACGCCCTTCTGGTGGAACTACGACCTCAAGGAACACGGCGTGGTCACGCCCTATGCGGGCCTGGTGTTCGACGTGCAACCGAATGTCTCGCTGTACGGCAGCACCACCAACATCTTCGAGGCGCAGAGCGGCCAGGACGAGCAGGGCCGCGCCCTGCCGCCCGAGAAAGGCGTGACCTACGAAGTCGGCGCCAAGGGCGAGTTCTTCGACAAGCGCCTGAACGCCAGCATCAGCCACTTCTGGATGAAGACCGACAACACCGCAGAGGAAACCGGCAACCTCACCCCATCGGGCGACATGGCCTACCGCGCCGTGACAGGAGCCACGCGGCGCGGGTGGGAGGTCGAGCTTTCCGGCGAGATCGCCAAGGGCTGGCAAGCCCAGGGCAGCTACGTGACGCAAAGCAGCAGCCTGACCAGTGCCAGCCAGCACCCCAGGCACCAGTTCAAGCTGGGCACCACCTACCGCCTGGGAGGCAGCGCGCTGCAGGGCCTGACGGTGGGCGCGGCCACGCGCTGGCAAAGCGAGACGTCCACCCGCAACGACGCCGCGGCGCTGTCGCAGAAGTCCTACTGGCTGGTGGACCTGATGGCCCGCTACCAGGTGAACCGCCACCTGAGCGTGGGCGCCAACATCAACAACCTGTTCGACAAGAAGTATCTCTCGGGCGTCACCAACTTCGGCAGCCTGCACTACACCTGGGGCGCGCCGCGCAGCTTCAACCTCAATATGCGCTACACGTTCTGAGGCAGCAGCGCACGGTGGCGGGCGCCGATCAGTCCATGGTCACGTGCGCGTTCTTCACCACCTGGGCCATGCGCGCCAGCTCGCTGCGCATGAAGGCGGCGGAGACCTCGGGCGTGCTGAGCCTGATCTCGTAGCCCTGGGCGATCAGCGCATCGCGCGCCTCGGGCATGGCCAGGGCATTCCTGAAGCCGGTGACCAGGCGTGCCACCTCGGCCTTGGGGATGCCGGCCGGCGCCACGGCGGCGATCCAGCCGTCGAGTTCGTAGCGCGGCAGACCTTGCTCGGCGATGGTGGGCACATCGGGCAGCGAGGGCACGCGCGTGGCCGTGCTCACGCCCAGGGCACGCAGCGTGCCGGCCTTGATGTGCGCGGCCGCCGGTGCCACCGCCACCACGCCGAGCTGCACCTGCCCCCCCAGGATGTCGTTCATCAGCGGGCCCATGCCCTTGTACGGGATGTGCTTGATATCGAGCTGCGCCTGTTCCACAAACATGGCTGCACCCAGGTGCAGGATGGTGCCATTGCCCGACGAGCCGTAGTTGAGGACTCCCGGCTTGGCCTTGGCCAGCGCGATCAGCTCCTTCACGTTCTTCGCCGGCACTGCCGGGTGCGCCACCAGCACGAAGGGCGTGGCGCCGATGATGGTGAGGGGCGTGATGTCCTCGATGGAGTCGAAGGGGATGTTCTTGTAGACGCTGGGGTTGACCACATGGTTGTTGGACACCACGCCGATCACCGAACCGTCCTTGGGCGCGCGCACCAGCTGCGTGGTGCCGGTGATGCCGCCAGCACCGGGCAGGTTCTCGATCACCACCGGCTGCCCCAGTGCCTTGGCCAGGCTGGTGCTGATGGCCCGGATGGCACCGTCCGCGCCCGAGCCGGCCGACAGCGGCAGGATGATGCGCAGGGGCTTATCGCCCAACTGGGCCAGCGCGAGGCCGGGGACCGCGAGGGTTGCAGCGCCCCAGGCCAGGGCGCGGCGGCGGGAGTGCGTGGGTGTCGATGGCATGGTCTTGTCTCCAGAAATGTGAGGACCACCCGGGACACGCAGACTGCCGCCGCGTTCAGGCCCGAGCGGGAGCGGGAAAAAATCAAGCCACGGCGGCGGCTTCCTGAAGAGCCTGCACCTGGGCCGGCGTGTAGCCCAGGCCGGCGAGCAGTTCGGCCGTGTGCTGGCCCAGCCGAGGTGGGTCGGCGCGTACGGGCAGGCGCTGGCCATCCAGGCGCAGCGGCAAGAGGGTCACGCGCGCCGTGCTGCCGGCACGCTCGCCGTCGGGCAGCGTGATGTCGGCCAGGCCGCCAGTCGCGTTCAGGTGCGGGTCGTCGAACAGCTGCTCGGGCCGCATGATGGGCGCGAACGGCAGGCCGTGGCGCTCGAAGATGGCCGACAGCTCCTCGGCCGTGTGCAGCGCCAGGCGCTGGCGCAGCTCGGGCAGCAGCGTGGCGCGGGCGCGCACGCGGTCGTTGTTGCTGGCCAGGCCGGCGTCGGTCTTGAGGTCGGCATAGCCCATGGCGTCGCAGAAGGTGGTCCACTGCGCATCGCTCACGGCGGCCAGGAATATCTGCCCGCCGTCCTTCACGCTGAACACGTCGTACACGGCCCACGAGGAAATGCGGTCGGGCATGGGTGCGGCGGGTTGGCCCGTGACGGCGTACTGCATCATGTGCTGGCCGACCAGGAAGACATTGTTCTCGAACAACGCCGAATCGACCTCCTGGCCGCGCCCCGTGGCCGCGCGCTGCATCAGTGCCGCCATGGCGCCGATGGCGCCGAACATGCCGCCCATGATGTCGTTGACGCTGGTGCCCGCGCGCAGCGGATCGCCCGGGCGCCCGGTCATGTAGGCCAGGCCACCCATCATCTGCACCACCTCGTCGAGGGCCGTGCGGTGCTCGTACGGTCCGGGCAGGAAGCCCGCGTGGTTCACATACACCAGGCGCTCGTTCAGGCGCGACAGGGCGGTGTAGTCGAGCCCGTACTTGGCCATCACGCCGGGCTTGAAGTTCTGCGCCACCACGTCGGCCGACGAGGCCAGGCGGATCGCCACCTCCAGCCCCTCGGGCTTGCGCAGGTCCAGCGCAATGCTCTTCTTGTTGCGGTTGAACATCGGGAAGAAGCCGGCACCGGCGCCCAGCAGGTGGCGCGTGCGGTCCCCATCCACCGGCTCGACCTTGATGACCTCGGCCCCCAGGTCGGCCAGCACCATGCCACAGGTGGGGCCCATGACCATGTGGGTGAACTCCACCACGCGCAGGCCGGCCAGGGGCAATGCGGCAGGGGCGGATGAAGACGGGGAGGCGGCAGTGTGGTTCAGGAAAGCATTCATGGGGCAGGACGATAAACGGTTCAGGCCAGTGCGGGTGCCACCTGCGGCAAGTGACTGTGGGGCAACCCGGCCTGCCACAGCGTGCCGTGCAAGGTCTCGCCGGCGAGCCAGCCCGCCACCCGCTGGCGCAGGGCGAGCAGCGCGGCCACGTCGAGACCGGTGGCCACACCCATGCGTTCGAGCATGAAGGCCAGGTCTTCGGTGGTGACGTTGCCGCTGGCACCCGGCGCGTGCGGGCAGCCGCCGATGCCGGCCAGGCAGGCATCGAAGCGGGTGATGCCCGTCTGCCAGGCCGCGTACGCATTGGCCAGGCCCATGCCGCGCGTGTCGTGGAAGTGCGCGCAGGCCAGGCGTTCGCCCACCAGGGCCCGGGCCTTCTCGAACAGGCGCTGCACGCCCGCCGGATCGGCATAGCCCACGGTGTCGGCCAGGCTCACGCGGTCGGCACCGGCGTCGAGCAGGGCCTGCAGGAGGCGCAGCACCTCGCTCTCGGCCACCTCGCCCTGCAGGGTGCAGCCAAAGGCCGTGCCCACGCCGCCTTCGATCAGGGTGCTGCTGCCCGCGGCATCGCGTGCGGCACGGATGCGTGCCACCTCGGCCACCACCTCGTCGGGCGTCTTGCGCAGGTTGGCCAGGCTGTGCGCGTGGCTGGCCGACAGCGGCACCACCATCAGGTGGGCACCGCACCCGATGGCACGCTCGGCCCCCCGGAGGTTGGGCACCAGCACCGAGGCCGTGAGGTCCGGCAGCGTGAGCGCATGCGCCAGCACCTCGGCCGTATCGGCCAGCTGGGGCAAGAGGCGTGCAGGCACGAAGGAGCCGACCTCGATCTCGCGCTGGCCGGCCGCATAGGCGGCGTCCAGCCATTCGATCTTGTGCGCGGTGGAGACGATGGTGGCAATGCTCTGCAGGCCATCGCGCAGGCCGACCTCGCGGAGGATGGCGGTGGTGGGCTGGGGGTTCACGGTGTTTCTCGCGGTGGTCATGGGGTGGGTGAATTTTAAAAATTCCATGACGCCACATGAACTCAATTTAGGAACACCTAAAATTCCTGATCGGAATATCTGAACCCTGACCGCATGCGACCGCTCGACCTGCAAACGCTCAAACTCTTCGTGGCCGTCTGCGAGCACCGCAACATTGCGCGTGCGGCCGAGCAGGAGTCCATCGTCGGCTCGGCCGTGAGCAAGCGGCTGGCGCAACTCGAAGACACGGTGGGCACGCCGCTCTTGGTACGCAAGCGCCACGGCATGGCACCCACACCGGCGGGCGAGACCCTGCTCGAGCATGCGCGCGCCATGCTCGCCAGCGTGGGCCGGATCGAGCGCGACATGGCCGCCTTTGCGACCGGCATCAAGGGCCATGTGCGCGTGCTGGCCACGGCCTCGGTGATGGCCGAGTCGCTGGCCGAAGACGTGGCCGCCTTTCTGCAGGACCCGGCGCACCGCGACATCCAGATCAGCATGGAGGAGCGCGTGAGCCCCGACGTGGTGCGCGGCATCCGCGAGGGCAGCGCCTCCATCGGCATCTGCTGGGACGCGGCCGACCTCACGGGCCTGGCCACCTGCAGCTACCGGCATGACCACCTGGCCATCGTGGCCCATGCCAGCCACCCGGTGGCGCAGCAGGCGAGCGTGCGCTTCGCCGACGTGCTGGGGCACGAATTCGTGAGCATGCCGGCGCTGAGCGCCGTGCAGCTGCTGCTGACCCGCGCCGCCGCCGTGGAGGGCAAGGCCCTGGCGCACCGGGTACAGGTCTCCAACTTCGACGCCGCGCTGCGCGTGGTGCGCGCCAACCTGGCTATCAGCGTGGTGCCGCGCGAGGTGGCAGCGCCCTTCGCCGAAACCGCGCCGGTGCGCATCGTCGACCTGTCCGATCCCTGGGCCGACCGGCGCTTTGCCCTGTGCTGGCGCGGGCCGGACGCCCTCACCCCGGCCGCCCGCCTGCTGGTGGACCACCTGGCGGCACGTGCTTAGGGGCTTGCCGGCCGGCGCGCGACCAGGGAGTACATCAGCGGCATGCGCGCCATGCCCGGCGGCATGCCCCAGCGCCGCCCGCCCAGGTCCTGCATGTCCTCGAAGGCGCACCAGCCGTTCATGTACGGGTATTCCTCCAGTGCCTCGATCCGCAGGCCCGCGCCCAGCAACGCCGCCACCACGCGGCCGATGCCCCAGGCGAACTCGTGGCTGGGGTGGGGGTTGGAGAAGGCCTCGGGCGCTCCCGACCCCTCCCCTTCGCGCGCCTGCTGGGTCTCGCCCACATAGTCGCCCACGCCGGCCTCGGGCACCGGCGCGTCGTTGAAGTAGTCGTAGCGGGGCCGCCATTGCGGGTCGAACACCAGGGCCGCGGGGTGGAATTCCACAAAGACGAAGCGCCCGCCCGGGCGCAGCGCCCCGGCAATGCCGCGCGCCCAGCGCGCCAGGTCCGACAGCCAGCAGATGGTGCCGTAGGAGCTGAACACGGTGTCGAAAGCCCCGCCCGGCCCTTGCGCAGCCGCCAGCCCGTCGAAGTAGTCGTACACATCCGAGCGCACGAACCCGGCGGCGATGCCGCTGGCCTCGGACAGCGCCCGTGCAAAGGCAATCGCCTCGTCCGAGATGTCCACGCCGGTCACCCGCGCGCCCAGGCGGGCGAGGCCCAGGCTGTCCTGCCCCGCATTGCACTGCAGGTGCAGCACGGCCTGGCCGTGCAGATCGCCCAGCAGCGCGATCTCCTCGGGGAACAGCGGCGAGCCGCCGGCCCGGAAAAACGCGGCCTGGTCGCCCTTGTGGCGGTTGTGGGCACGGGTGGCTGCGTTCCAGGACAACCGGTTGGCCTCGTGCAGGTGCTTGTATTCCATGGATTCCTCGCTAGGCGACATGCCCGACGGCCGGAATGCTACCCGTTCCGCCCCGCCGTGGCAGTGCCGCAACACTTCGCAAAAAAGGCCCCTGGTTAATGGGGTTTGCGTATATCAGTGCTGCATTCAGAGCTATTAAACTTGTAGCAAAATCGTTTCCAAGCTATATTCGCAGCGTCTTGCGGGCAGTGTCCGGCGGGCCGCCACTGTTTTCCATACACACCGCGCGAGGAGAAGCTTGCATGAGCTCCAAGGAAAATTTCGCCATCAACCAGCTGTTCGAGCGGCTGGAATGCCGCTATGCGCTGCGTGTGCTCTGGGCCCTGCGTGACGGACACCCCCAGACCTTCCGCCTGCTGCAGGACAGCGTGGGCGGCATCACCCCCAACACGCTCAACACCCGCATCAAGGAGCTGCGCGAGGCCGGCCTGGTCGACCACGGCAGCGACGGCTACACCGTCACCCCCTCGGGCACCGACCTGCTCAAGCGCCTGAGCGACGTGCAGGCCTTTGCCACGCGCTGGGTGGCCAGCCGGGTCAAGAAGCCTGCCGCGTAAAATCGGGCGCACCTTTCAACCGGCAGTGACCGATTGCGCCGCAACGGCCCCCTGCTCTCCCTCCACAAGCCAACAAGGATTTTCATGGCGCTCACCACCACCGCATCCGGCCTGCAGTACGAAGACACCACCGTGGGCGACGGCGCAGAAGCCACCAAGGGCCAGAACGTATCGGTGCACTACACCGGCTGGCTCTACAACAACGGCGAACAAGGCGCCAAGTTCGACTCCAGCCGCGACCGCAACGACCCCTTCGAGTTCTCGCTGGGTGCCGGCATGGTCATCAAGGGCTGGGACGAAGGCGTGCAGGGCATGAAGATCGGCGGCCAGCGCACGCTGATCATCCCCGCAGCCCTGGGCTACGGTGCCCGCGGCGCCGGCGGCGTGATCCCGCCGAACGCCACGCTCAAGTTCGACGTGGAACTGCTCAAGGTCGGCCGCTGATTTCAGCGCCCCCTGGCAACAACGACAAAGCGGCCCACGGGCCGCTTTTTTCATGGCCGGGCGAAATGGACGTCAGTCAAACAGGGCCTTGTCCAGCCGCGCGAACTTGGCATCGCCCACAGCCTCGCGGATCTTGGGGGCCAGTGCGGCCAGGTCCGAAAAGCTGCCCACCCCCTCCACCGCCAGGTTCAGGCGAAAGCCCCGAAGGCCGAGGCCGGCCGTGAGCTCCGTCGCGATGGGATAGGCGTCCTTGTAGCGCTGCTGCTCGGAGCGCCCACTGCCCTGGATGGCCTCCATCGCCACCGTGGCCTCGAACGAGGTGCTGGACGCAGCGGCGGCAGCCGCGGCTGCCACGGCCTGCCCGCTCCCCTTGGCGGCGGCTGCAGCAGCCACCGCGGCCCCGGCGCCGCTGCTCGACAGCGGCTCCAGCAGGCCCTGGGCAATCATGGCCTGGACATCGTCCTGCGTGATGCCCATGGCCGCCGTGGCCGCCAGCACCTCGCCCGTGGAGCGCTTGCCATCGAACATGATGAAGGCAGAACGCTGCCGCGAGGTCAACCCACCATGGCGGTCCTTGAGCGCTTCCTGCCCCGCCTGCGTCTTGACCAGAACCATGTATCCCCCCCGTTATTGAAATGGCCCACTGTGGGCTGCATGCGGCTGCCGGGCACTCACCAGGCTCGCCGTGCAGCATGGGTTACAGGGTGTCACGTTTGGGGCCGCTTGAGAAGTCGGGTTTTTCCATGTCCCTTCAGGCGGTACCGATTTGCACCGCCTCGGGCGCAGCCGGGAGGCCCTGTTACATCTCCGACCGGACGCGCGGCAGCTGCGGCGCGGGCCGCGTGACGCGGCTGACCACCAGCGCCACCAGCAAGCCCATCGGCACCCCGAACACCCCGGCCGAGATCGGCTGGATGCCGAACCACAGCCCGTCGGCCAGCAGCCAGGCCGGCAGCAGCGCCTTCAAGGCCACCACGTGCGAGAGCATGTAGTACACCGCCACCCCGAGGCCCGAGAGCATGCCCGCCACGGCCCCCTGGCGCGTGGTGCCGCGCCAGAAGATCCCGAGCACCATGACCGGCACGAAGGCCGATGCCGCGAGCGAGAACGAGGCCGAGACCATGGGCAGGATCTCGGCCGGCTTGAGCGCCGCCACGAAGGCCGCCGACAGCGCCACCGCCAGCAGCGCGAACTTGGTCAGGATCACGCGCTGCTCGGGCGAGGCCTCGCGGTCCGAGCCCTGGAAATACAGGTCGCGCACCAGCGCGTTGCTGATGGTGAGCAGCAGCCCGTCCGCCGTGGACAGCGCTGCCGCCAGCCCGCCCGCCGCCACCAGGCCCGAGACCACATAGGGCAGACCACCGAGCTCGGGCGTGGCCAGCATGATGAGGTCGGCCCCCAGGCGGATCTCGCCGAACTGCACGATGCCGTCGCCATTGACGTCCTCGATCGACAGCAGCGAGGCATCCACCCGCGCCCACTGCGCCATCCAGTTGGGCAGCGCCTCGAAGCTGCTGCCCACCAGGTTGTGCATGACCTCGAACTTCACCAGCACCGCGAGCGCGGGCGCACTCAGGTACAGGAGGGCAATGAAGAACAGCGACCAGCCCACCGAGGCCCGCGCCCCCGACACCGTGGGCGAGGTGTAGTAGCGCGTGAGCAGATGCGGCAGCCCGGCCGTGCCCACCATCAGGCAGAACATCAGCGCCATGAAGTTGCGCCGGCTCAGGTCGAACTCGCGCTGCTCCTCGGGCGTGCCGTCGGGGTCGCCGGCAAAGGCCTGGCTGTGCTGCGGCAGGCCGCCCAGGGGGCGTGCGCGCTCGTTGTTCTCGTGCATCTCGCGCGTCCAGCGCTCGCGCGCGGCGGCCGGGTCGCGCGGCAGCGCCGCCAGGTCGCGGCTGGCCAGCACGATCAGGCCCACGTCGGCGTTCTGCGCACGCAGCGTGCGGATGCGTTCGCGGCCCTTCTCGCGTTCGCGCTCCAGGGCCGCCTCCACGTCCTTCAGGCGCTCCTCGAACTCCTGCGCGCGCAGGCGGTAGACCTGCACCACCTGCTGCTCGGCGGGCGAGTCGAGCAGTTGCGCCTCCAGGTCGGCGATCTTGGTGATCTGCGTGCCATACACCAGGGGCGCCAGCGGGCTGCCCAGTTGCTTGTAGGCCAGCCAGGACACGGGGATCAGAAAGGCCAGCAGCAGCACCACGTACTGCGCCACCTGCGTCCAGGTGATGGCGCGCATGCCGCCCAGGAACGAGCACAGCAGCACCCCGCCCAGGCCGAGCATGATGCCGATCTCGAACTGCACGCCGGTCAGGCGCGAGGCGATCAGCCCCACGCCGTAGATCTGCGCCACCACGTACGTGAACGAGCACAGCACCGCGGCCAACGCCGCAATCACGCGCGGCCAGCGGCCGCCAAAGCGCACGTGGAAGAAATCGGGCACGGTGTACAGGCCCATGGCGCGCAGGTGCGGTGCGATCAGCATCGCCACCAGGCAAAAGCCGCCCGTCCAGCCCAGCAGGTAGGCCAGGCCGCCGGGCTGGCCGGGCGTGCCCGCAAAGCCCTGCAGGTACAGCGCGCCCGAGAGGCTGATGAACGAGGCCGCGCTCATCCAGTCGGCTGCGGCCGCCATGCCGTTGTACATGGGCGGGATGCGCCGCCCGGCCACGTAGTACTCCTCGGGGTCCGAGGTGCGGCCATAGACGCCGATGCCGGCGTACACCATGACGGTGAGGAACAGGAAGATCGGCCCGATCCAGTGGCGCGACAGCCCCTGGTGCTCGGCCCAGATCATCAGGGCCAGAAAGCCGAACACCCCGGCGATGTACAGCGCCAGGATGCGGTGCAGGCGCCAGGAATAGGCCCTCTCGACGGCACTGGTTCCCATCCCCGGCCCGGCGCCGGAGGGGGATGCGCCCGCAGAGCCGCCTTCTTGCCTGCGCATGGCGTCAGGCCGCGTCCAGTGGTTGGCCGTCCTCGGCAGCCCGGGCGGCCGCGGCCTGCTCCAGCAGGCGGCGCTCCTCGTCCTGGCGCTCGAAGCGGTTCATGGCCCAGGCGTAGGCCACCACGATGGCAATGAACACCAGCACCGCGCCCTGGGCCTCGATCCAGTAGCCCAGCGGCCAGCCGCCAGCCACCAGGAACTGCAGGTCGCGCGCAAAGTAGGTGGCCACGAAGGACACCAGCACCCAGATCAGCAACAACCCGGCCTTGAGCCACAGGTGGCTCACGTCGTGCAGGTCGGGCGGAAAAGGGCCTGCGAGCTCGGGCTCGACAGGCTTGGTGGGGGAGCGGGGCAGCACGGGCATCGGGTCAGCCAGGATGGCGCTGAGATGCCCGTGCGCGCAAGGCCTCAGCCTGCGGCCAGCTGCTGCCAGGTGGCCATCACGCTGTCGGGGTTCAGCGAGATGGAGGAGATGCCCTCGGCAGCCAGCCACTGCGCGAAGTCAGGGTGGTCGCTGGGGCCCTGGCCGCAGATACCGATGTACTTGCCCTGGGCCAGGCAGGCCTTGATGGCCTGGTGAATCAGCGCCAGCACGGCAGGGTCGCGCTCGTCGAAGTCGTGCGCCAGCAGTTCCAGGCCCGAGTCGCGGTCCAGGCCCAGGGTGAGCTGGGTCAGGTCGTTGGAGCCGATGGAGAAGCCGTCGAAAAACTCCAGGAAGCGCTCGGCCAGGATGGCGTTGCTCGGCACCTCGCACATCATGATGACCTTGAGGTCGTCCTTGCCGCGCTGCAGGCCGTGCTGGGCCAGCAGTTGCGTCACGCGTTCGGCCTGGCCCAGGGTGCGCACGAAGGGCACCATCACCTGCACATTGGTCAGGCCCATCTCGTTGCGCACGCGCTTCAAGGCTTCGCACTCCATGGCGAAGGCCTCGCCGAAGTCGGCGCTCAGGTAGCGCGCTGCACCGCGGAAGCCCAGCATCGGGTTCTCTTCCTCGGGCTCGTAGCGGCTGCCGCCGATGAGCTTGCGGTACTCATTGCTCTTGAAGTCCGACAGGCGCACGATCACCGGCTTGGGGTAGAACGCCGCAGCGATGGTGGCCACGCCTTCGGCGACCTTGTCCACGTAGAAGGCGCGCGGGCTCGCATGGCCGCGGGCCACCGACTCCACGGCCTTCTTCAGGTCGGCATCGATCTGCGGGTAGTCCAGGATGGCCTTGGGGTGCACGCCGATGTTGTTGTTGATGATGAACTCGAGCCGCGCCAGGCCCACGCCCTCATTGGGCAGCTGGCAGAAGTCGAAGGCCAGCTGGGGGTTGCCCACGTTCATCATGACCTTGGTCTTGATGCTCGGCATCTCGCCGCGCTGCACCTCGGTGATCTCGGTTTCCAGCAGGCCGTCGTAGATGCGGCCGGTGTCGCCTTCGGAGCAGCTCACGGTGACCAGGGTGCCGTCCTTGAGCAGCTCGGTCGCGTCACCGCAGCCCACCACGGCCGGGATGCCCAGCTCGCGCGCGATGATGGCGGCGTGGCAGGTGCGCCCGCCGCGGTTGGTGACGATGGCGCTGGCGCGCTTCATCACCGGCTCCCAGTTGGGGTCGGTCATGTCGGTCACCAGCACGTCGCCGGGCTGGACCTTGTCCATCTCGGAGATGTTGTGCACCAGGCGCACGGGGCCGGTGCCGATCTTCTGGCCGATGGCGCGGCCTTCGGCCAGCACGGTGCCCTGGCCCTTGAGCTTGTAGCGCATCTCGGCCTGGCCCTTGGACTGGCTCTTCACCGTCTCGGGGCGGGCCTGCAGGATGTAGAGCAGGCCGTCGGTGCCGTCCTTGCCCCATTCGATGTCCATCGGGCGGCCATAGTGCTGCTCGATCACCAGCGCGTAATGCGCCAGCTGCTGCACGTCGGCGTCGCTCAGCGAGTAGCGGTTGCGCTGCTCGGTGGGCACGTCGGTGGTCTTGACCAGCTTGCCCGACGCGGCCTTTTCCTCGGCGGTGGAGAACACCATCTGCACCAGCTTGCTGCCCAGGTTGCGGCGGATCACGGCCTTCTTGCCGGCCTTGAGGGTGGGCTTGTGCACGTAGAACTCGTCCGGGTTCACGGCGCCCTGCACCACGGTCTCGCCCAGGCCGTAGCTGCTGGTGATGAAAACCACCTCTTCGAAGCCCGACTCGGTGTCGATGGTGAACATCACGCCCGCAGCGCCCAGGTCCGAGCGCACCATGCGCTGCACGCCGGCCGACAGGGCCACCACGTCGTGCGCGAAGCCCTTGTGCACGCGGTAGGAGATGGCACGGTCGTTGTACAGGGAGGCGAAGACCTCCTTCATCTTGTGCAGCACGTCGTCGATGCCGACCACGTTCAGGAAGGTCTCCTGCTGGCCGGCGAACGAGGCGTCGGGCAAATCCTCGGCCGTGGCGGACGAGCGCACGGCAAAGCTGGCCTGCGGGTTGCCTGCGGACAGGGTGGCGAAGGCTTCGCCGATGGCTTTTTGCAGGTCGGCCGGGAAGGGCTGGGCCTCGACCAGGGCACGGATTTCTGCACCCACGCGGGCCAGGGCGCGCACGTCCTCGGTGTCCAGGCTGGCGAGCTTGGCGCTGATCTTGTCGGCCAGGCCGTCGTGGGCCAGGAATTCGCGGAAGGCGTGTGCCGTGGTGGCAAAGCCGGTCGGGACGCGCACGCCCTCGGGCAATTGGGAGATCATTTCGCCGAGGGAGGCGTTTTTACCGCCCACCGACTCGACATCGGTCATTCTCAGGTTTTCAAACGGTACGACCAGGGCGGTCGGGCTGAAAAGTGCAGACATGGGAAAGCTCCAGAAGTTGAAACCGGGTCGTCTGCGCGCCCGCCCCTACCAAGGGGCACCGTGGGGCGAGCGGCCATGCACAGGCTCATCAGGCTTTGTCGTTGTGGTTGTGTGCCGACGGCGTGCATGGTTGAGAAATTTGGATAATTGACACAATTGTAGGCCTGCCGCGCCCGGAACATGCAGGAACCTGCTTACGATGCCTGTAGTCCCGGCACCACGACTTCCTCACCAACGACCCTGCACCATGCACACGCGCACCGTATTCTTCGTCTCGGACGGCACCGGCATCACCGCGGAAACCTTCGGCAACGCCATCCTGGCCCAGTTCGAGATGAAACCGCGCCATGTGCGCCTGCCCTTCATCGACAGCGTGGACAAGGCGCACCAGACGGTGCGCCAGATCAACCACACGGCCGAGATCGAGGGCAAGAAGCCCATCGTCTTCACCACGCTGGTCAACATGGAGGTGCTGCGCGTCATCCAGGAAGGCTGCAAGGGCATGCTCCTGGACATGTTCGGCACCTTCGTGCACCCGCTGGAAGAGGAGCTGGGCATCAAGTCCCACCACCGCGTGGGCCGCTTCTCGGACGTGAGCCGCAGCAAGGAATACACCGACCGCATCGAGGCCATCAACTTCAGCCTGGCGCACGACGACGGCCAGAGCAACCGCGACCTGGCCGGTGCCGACGTGATCCTGGTGGGCGTGAGCCGCAGCGGCAAGACCCCCACCAGCCTCTACCTGGCCATGCAGTACGGCATGAAAGCCGCCAACTACCCGCTGATCCCCGAGGATTTCGAGCGCCGCCAGCTGCCGCCCGCGCTGGAGCCGCACCGCAAGAAGATCTTCGGCCTGACCATCCAGCCCGAGCGCCTATCCGAGATCCGCAACGAGCGGCGCCCCAACTCCAAGTACGCCGACCTGGTCAACTGCCGCAACGAGGTGGCCGATGCCGAGGCCATGATGCGCCGCGCGGGCATCCGCTGGCTGTCCACCACCACCAAGTCGATCGAGGAGATCGCCACGACGATCCTGCAGGAGATCCGGCCGGAACGCCTGGAATACTGATCTGACGGCTAACCCCAGGTATCCGTCCAGGCCTTGAACCGGGTCGCCACGGCGGGCGGGTTCAGACGGGCCACCCACTGGTTCAGAACCTCGGCAGGCTCGTCGCCATCCGACACGGCCACCTGCAGCATCAGCGATTCGCGGGCGAACGCCGGGTCTTCGCGGCGCAGGCGTTCCAGCACCTGGACCATGGTTTCGAGCAGTTGCGCGCGAAAGGCGGTGAAGGCGGCATCGCCACCCTCGTCCGGCAGCGCCAGCACATGCTCACGCACCAGCGTGCACAGGTCATTGAAGGCGCCGTTGGCGCCCTCGCCCTCCAGGGGCCATTCCGAGGAACTGTAGCGGTAGTAGCCGGCATCGTCCGGGTGGCGCTCGGTGAGCTCGCGCACCTGCGATTCGGTGATCAGGGCCGGGCAGACGGTCATGGCGCCGTCATCGGTGTACAGGGTGAAGGCGCACACCGGATCGCCGGGGCCACAGCGCCCGGAGATATCGGCCAGGGCGGCACGGCTGGCCTGGGCGATGCCCTCGGCCAGCGCGGCGAAATCAAAGTCGGTGGAAGCAGGCATGCCGGCATGGTAGGCCAGGCATGCGCCGCACGCAGTGCATGCCGATGCGCCGGGCGCCACTTCCGTGACGGATTGCGCACCGGCTGGCGTGGGTGTCTGCTTACTTCAGCGCAAAACGCAGGTTCGCGGGCTTCTTGCCCGGCAAGGTCACCAACGCCACCACCTTGGTGCCGGCCGCCACCTTGAACGTGCCCTTGGCTTCGAGCCGGCCCTCGCCGGCCGGCACCAACACGGCCTCGGACTTTTCGGTGCCGTTGAGCAGCGTGAGCTTGGCGCCCACGCCCTGCGAACTGGCTGGCTTGCCATGGTCGCGCAGGTGCAGGGTGATCACGTCAGGCCGCGCCACCAGCTCGTAGTCCATGTCGTGGGTGCCGGCCACGATGCCGCCATGCTGCGGCTTGTGGTCGTCGCCATGGCTGTGGTCGCCGGCCGCGAAGGCGGCGCCCGAAACGGCCAGCGCCAGCGCGGCCAGGAGATGCTTGCTTGTCATGGAGGTCCTTTCAAGGGTTGGGGGAACGGAGAGAAAAAAGGTCAGAACGCCTCGGCGCTCCGGTCGTCGAGCAGGCGCTCGGCATCGCGGCGGCCGAACAGCCAGAACAGGGCCGGGGTGAGGAAGGTGTCGAGCAGGGTCGAGCTGATCAGGCCCGAGAAGATCACCACCGCCACCGGGTGCAATATCTCGGTGCCGGGGCGCTCGGCCTCCAGCAGCAGCGGCGCCAGCGCGAAGGCTGTGACCAGGGCGGTCATGAGCACGGGGGAGAGCCGCTCCAGCGAGCCGCGCACGATCATCGCGGTGTCGAAGTTCTCGCCCTCCACGCGCATCAGGTTCAGGTAGTGGCTGACCTTCAGGATGCCGTTGCGCACCGAGATGCCGGCCAGCGTGATGAAGCCGATCAGCGCAGCCACCGACAGCGGCTGCCCCGAGATCCACAGCCCCAGTACCGCGCCCACCAGCGCCAGCGGGATGTTGGCCATGATCAGCGCCGACAGCGTGGCCGAGCGGTAGCGCGTGTACAGCACCACGAACATCAGCACCAGCGAGACCACGGCCAGCATGCCCACCAGGCGGCTGGCCTCCTCCTGTGCCTGGAACTGGCCGCCCAGGGTGATGAAGTAGCCGTCGGGCAGGCGCGTCTCGCCCACCACCTTGCGGATGTCGGCCACCACGTCGGACAGCGCCCTGCCCTGCGCATTGGCCGAGAGCACGATGCGGCGCTTGCCATCGTCGCGGCTGATCTGGTTGGGGCCGTCGCCGTCCTCGATGCTGGCCAGGCGCGACAGCGGCACGCGCCCGCGCGGCGTCTCGATCATGATCTGCGCCAGGCCTTCAAGCGAGCGCGCACTCTCCGGCAGGCGCACCACCAGCGCAAAGCGGCGGCTGCCCTCCACGATCTGCGTGAGCTTCTCGCCCTCCACCAGGCCCTGCAGCGTGGCCAGCACCTGCGCTGCGGGCACGCCGTACTGGGCGGCCGCGGCGTGGTCCACGCGCACGGTGATCTGCGGTGCAAGCACCTGCTTTTCCACCTCCAGGTCGGCTAGGCCGTCGATGCTGGCCAGGCGCGCGCGCAGCGCATCGGCCTGGCCGCGCAGGGTATCGAGGTCCTCGCCGAAAAGCTTGATCGCGATCTGCGAACGCACCCCCGAGAGCATGTGGTCGATGCGGTGCGAGATCGGCTGGCCGATGGCGATGGCCGCCGGCATCTGCGCCAGGCGGCTGCGGATGTCGGCCTGCACCTCGGCCATGCTGCGTTTCAGCTCGGCCGCAGGCAGCAGGCCCACGTCGAGCTCGCTCACGTGCACGCCCTCGGCATGTTCGTCGAGTTCGGCCCGGCCACTGCGCCGGCCCACGTGCGTGACCTCGGGCACCTGGCGCACCAGCACCTCGGCCTGGCTGGCCAGGGCGGTCGACTCGGCCAGCGTCACGCCCGGGTTCAGGCGCATGCCGATGAGCAGCGTGCCCTCGTTGAAGGGCGGCAAAAAGGTGGTCGGAAAGAACGGCACCGCCGCCACCGACAGCACCACCGCCACGGCGCTCACCGCCATGGCGGCACGCGGGCGCGCCAGCACCCGGGTGAGCCCGCCGCGGTAGCGCGCCTTGAGCCAGGCCACCACGCGCGTGTCGCCATGGTCCAGGTTCTTCATGCGCGGCAGCAGGTAGAACGCCAGCACCGGCGTGACCGTGACCGACACCAGCAGCGACGCGATCGTGGAGACGATGAAGGCGATGCCCAGGGGCACGAACAGCCGTCCCTCGATGCCCGGCAGCGCGAACAGCGGCAGGAACACGAGCACGATGATAGCCGTGGCGTAGAGGATGCCCGAGCGCACTTCCATCGATGCGAGCTTGACCACCTCCAGCGGGTGCAGCCGGTGCTGGGGGTGCCGGGCGCGGTCCATCTTCAGGCGGCGCAGCACGTTCTCCACGTCCACCACCGCGTCGTCCACCAGGCCTCCGATGGCGATGGCCAGCCCCCCCAGCGTCATGGTGTTGATCGACAGGCCGAAGTACTTGAACACCAGCGCCGTGATGAAGATCGACACCGGAATGGCCGTGAGCGCGATCACCGTGGGCCTGAGCGTCCCGAGGAACACGAACAAAATCACCGCCACGAACACCGAGGCGCCCATGAGCTTGCCCTGCAGGGTGGTGACCGAGGCCTCGATGAAGCTCGCCTGGCGGAAGGTGACGCGCGGCGTTTCCATGCCCGCGGGCAGCGACTTCTTCAGTTCGCCCAGTGCCGCCTCGATGCTGCGCGTGAGCGCGATGGTGTCGGCCGTGGGCTGCTTCTGGATACCGAGGATCACGGCGGGCTTGCCCTCGAAGCCCGCGTCGCCGCGCTTGAGGGCTGCGGCGAAGGTCACCTCGGCCACCTGGCGCAGCAGCACCGGCTGGCCGCTCTTCGCGGTGAGGGCCAGGTTCTGCAGGTCTTCCAGGCGCGAGGTGCGGCCCAGGTGGCGGATCAGGTACTCGCGCCCGTTGAGCTCCAGGAAGCCCCCCGAGGTATTGGCCGAGAATCCCTTGAGCGCGCCTGTGAGCTGGTCGTGCGTGATGCCCAGCTCGGCCATGCGCGCCGTCTGCGGCTGCACCTGGAACTGGCGCACCTCACCGCCGATGGGGATCACCTGCGCCACGCCGGCAATCGCCAGCAGGCGCGGGCGCAGCACCCAGTCGGCATACTCGCGCACGGCCATGGGCGTGGTGCGCTGCACGTCGATGGGGATCGCCACCTGCATGATCTCGCCCATGATGGAGCTGATGGGCCCCATGCGCGGCGTGACGCCCACGGGCAGCCCCTCCTCCATGGACGACAGGCGCTCGGACACCATCTGCCGCGCGCGGAAGATGTCCGTGCTCCAGTCGAATGTGACGTAGATGAAGGACAGGCCCGCGCTGGAGGTGGAGCGCACGCTCTCCACGCCGGGCAGGCCGTTCATGGTCGTCTCCAGCGGGAAGGTGATGAGCTGCTCCACCTCCTCGGCGGCCATGCCGCCGGCCTCGGTCATCAGCGTGACCGTGGGCTTGTTGAGGTCGGGGAACACGTCCACCGGCGTGCGCGAGAGCGTGAAGGCGCCATAAGCCATGAGCACGCCGGCCGCGATAAGCACCAGCAGCCGGTTGGCCAGGCTGTTTTCGAGGAGCCACTTGAACATTGCGGCTCCCTCAGCGGACCTGGTTGATCAGCGTGGCGCCCTGCGTGGCCACGCGGTCCCCGGCCTTGAGGCCCGAGGTCACGGCCACCGAGCTGCCGTCGAGCGCCACGAAGGTGACCACGCGCGGCACGAAGCGCTCGGGCGACTCCTTGACCCAGACGATGGTCTGGTTCGCGGGGTTGCGCAGCAGCGAAGCCACGGGCACCTGCACGCCAGCGGCCTGCTCGGTGGACTGCACGAACACGCGCACGGGCTGGCCCAGGGCCAAAGTGCCGAGCACGGCCGAGTTACCGGCAAACTGCAGCGGCAATGCCTGCTCGCGCAGGCTGCGCGCCGCCCCGAGGAAGCGCAGCGGCACGCGCTGCCCGCCCACGGCCAGCGCGGCGCCGGCCACGCTGTGGGCCTGGGCCGTGTCGTAGGCCAGGGCCTCCACGCGCAGGCGCGCCGGGTCCACCACCTCGAACAGCAGCTCGCGCGCATCCACCACCTGGCCCGCCACGGCATTGGCCGAGGCGATCACGCCCGAGACCGGTGCCACCAGCGCATCGCGCGTGGACAGGCCGGCACCCACCGCGCCCAGGCGCTGGGTGAAGCTGTGCAGCTCGCTCTCGGCCGCCTCGATCTCCTTGCGCGGCACGGTGTCGGCCAGCTCTTTCAGGCGCGCCACGCGCCGTGCCGCCAGGTCGCGCGCCGCGCGCAGCTCGGCCTGCTGGGCCAGTTGGTTGGAGCGCTCGATGGCGCCCGCCGTGGGCACCACATAGGCCAGCACCTCGCCCTTGCGCACCGCCTGGCCCACACCGGGCAGGCCCTTGGGCCCGGCCTCCAGCCGGCCGGCCAGCGCGGCCTGCACCTTGCCACCGGCATTCGGGTCCATGACCACCGTGCCGGCCAGCTCGAAGGCCTTGGCATGGCGGCCTTCGGCCGCCACCAGGGTGCGCACGCCGAGCTGGCGCTGCGCGGGCTTGGGCAGAAACACGCTGCCATCGGGCTGGCGCTTGGGGCCATTGCCGTCGGCGGCCGCAGGGGCATCGCCATGGTCATGGCCTTCGCCGGCCCCAGCGCCCAGCGGGGCGTACAGGCCGGCGGCCAGCAGCAAGGCCGCCAGGGTGCGCGTTGCAATGCAATGCTTCATGCTGCACCTCCCACGCGGGCGGTGCGGCCACGGCGCAGGCCCCACACGGCGGCCAAGGCCGCCAGCACGGCAGCGACAACGCCCGCCACCCAAGCCTTGCGCCGGCCTGTGGGCTCGGCAGCGGCATGTGCGTCGGCATGCACGTCGATCTCGCCGGCCAGCAGGTCGGTCTCGGAGCCGGCCACCACGGTGGCGGTGACGGGGCTCATGCCCTCGGCCAGCGGTGCCGCCAGCGCGGCCTGGAACTCGCCGTCCGCCACGCGGGTCACGGGCACGCGGGTGCCGGCAATGTCCAGCTCCAGCTGCGCCTCCTTCACGGGGCTGTTGTCGCCCGCATGGTCGAGGTAGAGCGCGAGCTGCTTGCCATCGAGCACGCCAACCAGCTCGAACAGGTCGGAGGTGGCGGCAAAGCGTGGCAGGGACGTGCCGGCCGCAGCGGCGGGTGCTGCGCCATCGTCGCCATGGGCATGGGCCCACAGGGGCGTGAACCCCAGCACCAGGGCCAGGCCCAGGGCGGTAAAGAAAGAAGGGAATTGCATGGTGGTCACAAAAATGGGTTCGGGGGAGGCGGGGCGCTCACTGCGGCAACAGGCCCAGGGCCTGGCGCAAGGTGGAGACGGCGGCGGAAGCATCGATGCGGGCACGCGCGAGCTGCCGCTCGGCCTGCACGGCTTCGAGTTCCACGCGCAGGCGCGTGGGCCAGTCGGCCTCGCCCAGGCGGAAGGCCTTGTCGATGAAACCGCGCGTGTCACGCGCCAGTGCCGCATGGCGGGCCATGGCCTCGCGCTGGGCCTGGGTGGCCTTCACACGCGCCGTGGCAGCGGCCACGTCGGCAGCCAGCCGGTCCTGCTCGACGCGGGCGCGCACTTCGGCGCCGAGTGCGTCGGCGCGTGCGGCGGCCTCCTTGGCGCGCGCACGGTCGCCGCCGCCCAGGGGCACGCGCACGCCGACGGTGAAGCTTTGCAGGTAGCGCTCGCCCGATTGCTCGCGCCCGCGCGTGGCAGCCACGGTCAGCTCGGGGTTGGCGCGGGTATGTACGGCGGCCAGGTCGGCGGCGCGGCGCGCCACCTCGGCCTGGTCCTGCCAGTCGGCGACGGCCGGGTGGTCGGCGGGCAGGCCGGCCGCGGGCAAGGCTTCCGCCTCGGGCTCTGCAGCGTCGGCCAGCACCTCCTTGCCGCCCCAGGCCGCCAGGGCCGCCTGCGCGACGTCGCGTGCCCCCCTGGCTTCGGCCACGGCGGCTTCGGCCTGGGCCACGGCACCCTCGGCCTGGGTCTGGTCGGCACGCGCCATGTCGCCGGCATTGAAACGACGCGCCACGTCGGCTGCGAGCTGCTGCGCGCTCTGCAGCCGGTCCTGCGCCAGGCCCAGCTCGGCCTGCGCACGCTGCAGCGCCCACCAGGCCTCGCGCACGCTGGCGGCCAGCTGCAGCTGGGCGGCCAGGCGGCGGCTCTCCACGGCCTTGATCTCGGCATCGCCCAGCGCGGCCTTGCGTGCGCGCTCGCCAGGCAGCCACAGCGGCAGGGCCACGCCCAGCTCGACCTCGCGGCTGCCCTGGTTGCTGCCGGGCCGGTCGGTCTTGGTGGACAGCTCCAGCGCCGCAGGTTCGGCCGTCCAGGACGCCGCGCCGCTGCGCGCGGCCTGCGCCGACTCGCGCCGCAGCGCGGCCGACTGCGCCTCGGGCTGGCGCTCCCAGGCCCTGTCGAACAAGGCCTTGAGCGTGAGCGTGAGCGGTGGCGGTGGCGGTGCCGGTGGCGACTGGGCCAGTGCGGCACTGCCGGCCAGTGCCCACGCCAGGGCGACCACGGCCGCCATGCGCAACTGTGGGGTGTGATTCGTTCTTCTCGTTCGTTGCATCCGATTCCTCTGCAGTGGCCGGGGGCCACGGGGTTGAAATCGGCAAGGCACGACACCCGGCACGCACGCGCGCACCGCGGCTGCCCACCAGGGCAGCGTGGAATCGTCAGGAAGGGGCTACCCGCAGCCCGCCTCGCCGCTCAGGCGAGGACGGACCAGTTGGGGCGTTCGGGGCGGGAAAGCGGGGGGTGCACCCAGGCCGGTGCCATCTGGGGCGCTGGACGGCCCACCGAGACCACGATGGCCTGGGCGCTGGCGCTCAAGGCCATGCCGCTGCCCACGCCGTGGCAGGCATGGCAGTCCATGTCCGCCGTGCCGGAGGTGGCGAGGCCCTTGTGGTCCGGTGTTTCGCTCGCCAGGGAAGGCGCTGCATGCGCGCCATCGGCCTGGTGCTCGTGCACGTGGTGGCCGAAGTGCGATGCCTGCGGCGCTGCCTCGTGCCCGCAGTACGGCGATGCCGCGGCCCAGATGGACTGGAGCGGCATGAACAGCAGCAAAAAGACAAGGAGCAGGCGGCGCATGGTGTGCGCGCATTCTAGTGACAAGATGGCGCGGCGCAGCATGCGCCACTGCGCATATCCCCATGCGCCCAAGGGCAAGGCGCCGGCAGATGACCGAATCGTCATCTGCGCTTCATCCGGCCGCCACCAGGAACTGCGGCGTGCCATCGCTGGCGCGCACCTCGGAGCACTGCACGCCCCACACACGCGCAATGGCGGCGGCGTCCAGCGTCTCGCCTGTGGGCCCCACGTCGCAGCGCCCCGCGCCCATGAGCACCACGTCGTGCGCATAGCGCAGCGCCAGGTTCAGATCGTGCAGCACGGCCACCACGCCGATGCCCTGCTCCACCGCCCAGCGGCGCACCAGGGCCATGGCCTGGTGCTGGTGCGCCAGGTCGAGCGCGGCAGTGGGTTCATCGAGCAGCAGCCAGCGCGTGGCGCCGTCGGGCCGGGGCTCCCAGATCTGGGCCAGTGCCCGGGCCAGGTGGGCGCGTGCGCGCTCGCCGCCCGACAAGGTGTTGACGCCCCGTCCCGCCAGGTGGGCCACGCCCGTGGCCTCCATGGCCTCGTGGGCAATGCGTGCCTCGTGCCGGCTGGGCGACTGGCGGTGGGGAAAGCGCCCCATCTCCACCACCTCCTGCACCGTGAAATCGAAGGCCACCGCCGTCTCCTGCGGCAGCACGGCGCGCAGGCGCGCCAGCTCCAGCGCGGCAATGGCCGAGAGCGCCCGGCCCCCGAGGCTCACCGCACCCGAGCGCGGCGCGCGCTGGCCCGAGAGCATGGACAGCAGCGTGGACTTGCCCGCACCATTGGGGCCGAGGATCGCGGTGAAACGCCCCGGGGCCAGACGGGCATGCACGGTGGCCAGCAATGGCCGGCCCGGCAGGCCCACCCCCAACTGATCGCACACCAGTGGATCACCGGCGCAAAGCGGATTGGCGCTCATACCTTGCTCCGGAACTGGCGCAGCATGGCCAGGAACAAGGGCACGCCGATGAAGGCGGTGAGCACGCCCAGCGGCAGCTCCGCCGGCTTGACGATGGTACGCGCCACCACGTCGGCCACCAGCACCAGCGTGGCGCCCAGCAGGGCCGAGCAGGGCAGCACCACGCGGTGGTCGGGCCCGGCCACCAGGCGCACCCAGTGCGGTGCCACCAGGCCGATGAAGCCGATGATGCCCGTGGCCGCGGTCACCGCGCCCACGGCCAGTGCGGTGACCAGCACGGCCAGGCGCTTGGTGCGCTCCACCGGCACGCCCAAAAGCGCAGCCTGTGCCTCGCCCAGGGCAATCGCATTGAGCGGGCGCGCCAGCACCAGGCCCAGGCCGCAGGCCACCGCGACCACGCTGCCCACCAGGGCCACGGCGCTCCAGCGCGCCCCGCCCAGGCTGCCCAGCAGCCACATCTGGATGTTGCGCAGCTGCTCGTCGGTAGAGATGAAGTTGAGGTAGCCCAGGCCCGCCAGCGCCAGCGCATTGACGGCCACGCCCGCCAGCAGCATGAGCCCCATGCGCGTGCCGCCATCGGCCTGCGCCAACCCGTAGATCAGCGCCGTGACCACCAGTCCACCGCCAAAGGCCGTGATCACCAGCGACCAGCTGCCCAGGGTACGCGGCATGTCGGGAAGGAAGTGGCTGCCCAGCACGATGGTGAGCGCCGCGGCCAGCGCAGCGCCGCTGCTCACGCCGATCAGGCCGGGGTCGGCCAGCGGGTTGCGGAACAGCCCCTGCATCAGCGCGCCGGCCAGGCCCAGGCCAGCCCCGGCGGCCACGCCCATCAAGAGGCGCGGCAGCCGGATGTTGACAAACACCAGGTACTCGGGCGCCTGCTCGGGCACCGCTGCAGCGCCCACGGCCTGCAGCAGCACCTGCCACAGCTGGGCCGGTGCGATGGCGTAGGCCCCCTGGGTGCTGGCCCACACAAAGGCCAGCGCCACCAGCGCCAGGCCCAGCGCCAGCGCGGTGCGCTGCGACAGGCGCCCTGGAGCGCGCCGCGGGACCGGCTGCACGGCGGCTGCCAGCCCGCTCACGCGGTGATCGCCTGCAGGCGCGCCTGGATCTCCCGCACGGTGCCAGGCAGGCGCGGCCCGAAGCCCAGCAGTTGGCTGGCCTCCATGGTCACCAGGGCCTTGCGGCGAAAGGCGGGCGTGAGCGCAAGCTCCGGCCGCTGCCAGAAGGCCGCCTCGCCGCCCAGCGCCTCGATGCCCTGGGTGCTGTTGAGCAGTACATCGGGTGCGGCACTGGCCATGGCCTCGGCCGTGAGCGGCCGGTAGCCCGCGAACTGGGTGATGGCGTTGGTGCCGCCGGCAAAGCGGATCAGCGCGTCGGCCGCGGTGCCGGTGCCCGCCACCATGGGGCTGCCGCTGTGCGAGAGGATGAAGATCGCGCGCGGGCGCCGCGCAGCCGCGGCCACGCTCTTTTGCACCGCCGCCCACTGGGCATCGAGATCGGCCTGCAGGGCGGCGGCCTCGCGCTCGCGGCCCGCCACACGGCCCACGGTGGCCACCTTGCGCTGCACCTCGTCCCAGGTGTGGTCGGCCTTGACCAGTTCCACGCGCACGCCGGCGCTGCGCACCTGGTCCAGCACCACGGGCGGGCCGGCCTCGGTGGTGCCCACCACGGCATCGGGTTTGAGGGACAGCAGCCCCTCGGCCGAGAGCTGGCGCATGTAGCCGACCTTGGCGGTCTTGAGCGCAGCCTCGGGGAACAGACTCGTCGTGTCGGTGCCTACCAATTGCGCCTGCGCGCCCAGCAGGTAGACCACTTCGGTCAGCGCGCCGCCCAGCGAGACGATGCGCGCAGCCCCTGCGGCATGGGCCTGGCCCAAGGCAAGGGACAAGGGCAATGCCGCAGCACCGCGCAGCAGGTGGCGGCGCTCGATCAACCCGGTATCACGCAGCATGGGCCAGCTCCTGCAGTCGTGGCAAGCCGGCTGCCAGGTCGCGCCAGCCCTGCAGCTCGGGCTTGCCTGGCTTGCGCGCGCCAAAGAACATGGCCATCAGTTCGCCCGCATGGTCGAAGGCCTCGACCGAGGTCACCACGCCGTCGGCGGTGGGCTTTTCCACCAGCCACACGCTGGCCACCATGTCGGTGCGCAGGTGCAGGTTGAAGCCGGGGTCGAGCACATTGATCCACTGCGCACCGCCGGGCGTGTCCAGCGGCTTGATGTTGGCCACGGGGCCGGTGTGGATCTGGATGCAGCCGCCGCTGCCCACGAAGACCATGATGGGCAGGCCGCCCGCCGCTGCCTGCTGCAGCACGGCGGTGACGGATTCCTTCGCCAGGCGCCAGGCGAACTGCCCTTCCACCAGGCGAAAGCCCTGCTGGCGCTCCACGCCGAACTTTTTGGTCAGGCCGAAGAACTCGTGCGTGTCCTGCATCGCGGCCCAGCCTGCGCGCAGGCCGGCGGCGTCGATCTCGGCATCGGGCCGCGGCACCTCGGCCGGCGGCGCGGCGCCGAACACATAGCCCGCGCTCGGCTGCGCAAAGCGCTGCACCACGGCATCGAGCGCGGCCAGGTCGGTGGCCTCGCGCACGAAGACCTTGTGCACCGCACGCCCGTGGGCGTTGTAGAACTGCAGGCTGCGCTGGGGCGGGCGTGCCGGGTCGGCGGCGGCCTCGGTCACCGCGAAGCCCGCATGCCACTGTGCGAAGAACAGGCGCAGGTCGATGTCCTCGCTCAAGGCGATGCCCACCGGCCCCGTGGCCGAGATGTTCATGTAGACACCGGTCTTCTCGTGCACCACGCCCTCGTTGCGCGTCAGCGCCATCAGCGGGCCGCAGGCTTCGAGCGACTGCAGCAGCTGCAGCCACGAGCCCTGCAGCGGCACGGCCTTGAGCGGGTGTTCGTGCTCGCCCGCATGGGCGGCGATGGCCGCGCCTTCGGACAGGCCCAGGGCCTCGGCGGCATCCTTGGCGCGCTTGCCGGTGGCACGCATGGCGGCGAACTGCTCGCGGATGGCGGGGGCCGTCTGCAGGCGCACGCCGTTGGGGTCGGGTTGGTGGGAAGAGGTCATGCTCATTGGACGGTTTCGGGGGCGGGGATCCACAGCGCGCGGCGCTGCTCTGCCGCGGAAAGGGCCGCATTCGCGGCATCGGCCGCCTGCCCGGCGCTCTGCTGGGCCCAGCGGCCCTGCAGGCTCCAGACCACGGTGCGGAAATGCGGCGTGAAGCCTTCGGCGTCGGCCAGCATCTGCAGGTTGGCGGTGATCTTGCGGCCCATCGCATCGCGGTGGCTGTCGCAGCAGGCCTGCACATAGCCCGTCATCAGCGCCAGGGTGCCGGCCAGCAGCGCCTCGGCGCAGGGCAGGCTGTACTCCTCGTCGCAATGGCCGCTGGAGGCGGGGCTGTCGGATGCATGGCTCATGGTCTGTCTCCTTGCGTGATGGATGGGTTCGAACGGTCGATCAGAAGTCCGCCACCAGCGACACGCGCACGGCGCGGCCGGGCTGGCTATAGGCGTCGATGAAGTTGGCGTTGGCGGCCAGGCCGCGCACGTCGGCCCAGCGCCAGTGCTTCTTGTCGGTCAGGTTGTAGATGCCGGCGTTCAGGCGCAGGTCCTTGCGGATGCGCCACTGGCCCGACAGGTCCAGCACCGTGTACGAGGGCGTGAGGTACTGCGTGCTGCCCGTGGCCAGGGTCACGTCCTCGGCCTTCTTGGCGGCGGCGTGCGTCATGTCCAGGCGCACCATGAAAGCGCTGGTGTCGTAGCGCAGGCCAGCCGTCAGGCGCGAGGGGTCCACGGTGTTGACGGGCTTGCCGGTGGCGGTGTCGCGCCCGCGCGTCTGGCCGTAGGCGAACGGCGTGCTCAGCTGACCGCCTGCGAAGCTGCCCCAGCGCACATCGCCCTTGACCTCGAAGCCATTGAGCTTGACGCGGCCGATGTTGACCGACTGGAACACCAGCGGGTTGCCCGGCGCACCGGTGCCGCCCACCTGGCGCAGGTCCTCGATGAAGTCCTTGTAGCGGCCGGTGAAGGCAGCGGCTTCGATGGACAGCGCATCCATGCGGCCGCGCACGCCGATCTCGAAGTTCTGGCTCTTCTCGGGCTTGAGGTTGCCGTTGGGCACCGTCTTGTAGTTGCTGACCGGGTTCTCGAAGAAGGCGTTGACCTGGCCGGCGTTGGGCGCACGGAAGCCCGCCGCGTAGTTGCCGAACACGCTCCAGGCGTCGGTGGCGCGGTACAGCAGGCCCAGCTTGGGCGAGGTGGCATTGCCCGAGAGCGAGACCGCCTGCGCGCCGAAACCGCTCTGGTCGGCCTTGATGCGGAAGGTGTCGAAGCGCACGCCGGGCGTCACGCTCCAGGGGCCGTTCACGATCTCGTCCTGCACATACAGCGCGGTGCTGGTTTCGGTGGTGTCGGGGAAGCGCTTGAGCGGGAAGGTCTCGCCCACGGGCGGCGTCACGCCGTCCTGCAGGTTGGTGACCTTGGCGGACGAATGGTCGATGCCGTAGGTGATCTTCTGCACCCAGTTGCCGCCCGTGCGCAGCACCTTGCTGCCCTGCACATTGGCCTGCCAGCTGCGCTCGTCGTACGTCACGTCGCGCACGCGGTCGGCGGCGGTGCTGCGGTCCTCGAAGGCGTACTCGCGCGAGTGCGCGTCCTGGAAGCTCAGCGTGGCCTTCACGTCGTCGGCAAAGCCTGCGTTCAGACGCCAGCTGCCCTCCCAGGTGGCGCGGCTGCGCTGCATGTCGGTGGACGAATGGGAGGACAGCGTGGACGTGGCCGCCAGCGGCGGCTTGGAGCGCGCGGTGAGCAGCTCGTAGTCGGAGGTCTTGTCCACATGCTCCACCGTGAAGGCGTGGCGCTGGCCGCCGCCGGGGGTGAGCACCACCTTGGCCAGCAGCGCGCCGCCCTGGTCCTTCTGCGGGTTGGGCAGGGTGCGGTCGGCGTTGGCCGCATCGTTGGTGCCCATGTTGTCGAGTTCGCGCGCGCGGTTCACGCTGCCGCTGACCAGCCACTGCACCGTGTCGTTGACGCGGCCGGCCACCGTGGCGCCCAGGCGCTTGCCGTGGTCGTCGCCATCGTAGCCGGCGCTCACCTGGCCGCCCAGCGTCTTGCCGTCCTTGAGGAAGTTTTCGGGGTCCACGGTGATGAAGTTCACCAGGCCGGCCATGCCGTCCGAGCCGTACAGCGCCGAAGTGGCACCGCGCACCACCTCGATGCGCTGCAGCAGGCCCATGTCCAGGTAGTCGCGGCCGAAGGCGTTGGCGCTGAAGACGTAGCTGCGCGGCAGGCGGATGCCATCCACCATCATCAGCACGCGGTTGCCGTCCAGGCCGCGGATGTTGAAGCCCGCATTCTGTTCACGGCCGGTGGAGCCGCTGGCCAGCGAGAAGCGCGCCGGCGAGCGCGTGACGGACACGTTGGGCAGCTCGCGCACCGCATCGCGGATGTCGCGCACCTGGCCCTCTTCGAGCGCACGCGCGTTGATCACGTCGATGCTCATCGGCAGGTCGTCGGGGTTCTGCTCGCTGCGCGAACCGCTGATCACCACCTCCTTGAGCGCCGGGCCCGCGGCCACGATCTGCACGGGTGCGCCCGCGGTCTGCGCCTGGGCGCCGGTGAAGGAGGCGCACGCCAAGGCGGCCAGCAAGGCCAGCGGACGGAGTTCGAAACGGGGGGATTGGTTGACTGGTTGCGCCACGGCAGGAAACCCTTTTTTCTCTGAGACGGATGTGGAAACAGAGCTGGCTTCGGACGCCGGAAACCCCTGGTATGCGGGGCTGGCAGTGGCTGGCTATCGAGAAATTATATGAGAATAATTATCAATACACATTGACCTGTCTCCAACTGTGTCTTCACAAACGCTGGCGCGCCTGCCGTGGCGTGATGCCGAAACAGCGGCGAAATGCCGTCGCGAAGTTGGCCGCGCTGGCGTAGCCGGCCAGCGCCGCGGCGCCGGCCACGTCGGCCTCACCACGCTCCAGCGCCTGGCGCGCGCGCAGCAGGCGGAGCTGGCGCAGGTAGTCCACCACCGAGCTGCCGCCCACCTTGGGGAAGTGGCGCTGCAGGTGCGATGCGCTCATGCCCGCATGGCGCGCGATGGCGGCCAGGGGCATGGCGTCGGCGCCGCCGCTGTCCAGGAAGTCGCGCAGCTCGCGCAGCCGGCGGTGGCTGCGCGCATCGAGCGCATCGCGCAGCTCCAGGGCCTTCACCTCCCCTACCGTCGCGCCCGGCTGGCGCGCGATCACGTCCAGCGCCTCGACCACGATGTCCAGGCAGCGGCTTTCCAGCCAGAGGCGGCGCAGGCCGGGATCCATGTCGGGTGGGCGGCCGATCTGGTCTGCCAGAGCCATGGCACGCGCCGAAGGCCGCCAGGGCGCCACGGCCAGGTGCTGGCGGCAGAAGGCGCGCACGGCGCCATTGGCCACGCCATTGGCCTCCAGCCACTCGGGCATCAGCGTGAGCGAGACCTTGCGCTCGGCACGGCCGCTCTGCCAATGGCGCGTGAAGCGGTCGGGTTCGGCCAGTGCCACCAGGGCAGCGGCGGTGCGCCCGACCCCCGGGCCGAGCACGAAGCTGCGCCGCCCGTACGACAGCTCGGAACTGCCCTGCACCAGCATGCACAGCTTGAGTCCGGGGTACAGCAGGTTGGAGGTGCGCAGCGTGCACAGGTCCTGCAGCTCGGTGCGGTAGAGCACCAGGCCGGGGCGCAGCTCCAGGGTCTCCATGCTGCCGCGCAGCACCTCGCGCGGTGCCGCCTGCATGCCGCTGACCTGGTAGTCGCCGCCCAGCAGATGCAGGTTGCGCGTGAGCTCGGGCAGCCCGAGGACGGGCATTTCTGGGCACAGCGCAAAGCTTTCTGGGGGAATGTCAAACATGGCGGAGGCCCACGGGGGCGGAAGCGTGAAATGATAAACGGGTTTCATTCTCATTTAGAACATACAACAGATCCGAGGACTGCATGCATTTCCGTACCAACACCCTTCCCCTGGCACTGACCGCGCTGTGCGCCGCCCTCGCCGCTGCCGGGGTCCATGCGCAGGCGGCCGCCGACGCACCCGCCACCCCGGCCCTGTCCACCGTCGTGGTCACCGCGTCGGGCAATGAGCAGGAGCTGCGCGAGGCACCGGCCAGCATCTCCGTCATCACGCGCGAGGAGATCGAGCGCCGCCCCGTGCAGGAACTGGCCGAGCTGCTGGGCACGGTGGAAGGCGTGACGCTCAGCCGCAGCGGCAACTTGGTGCCCGGCGTGCAGCTGCGCGGCCTGGGCTCGGCCTACACGCTGATGCTGATCGACGGCAAGCGCGTGAACGCCACCTCGGCCATGTTCCGCGGCAACGACTACGACACGGGCTGGGTGGCCACCGACGAGATCGAGCGCATCGAGATCGTGCGCGGGCCCATGTCCTCGCTCTATGGCTCGGACGCCATCGGCGGCGTGGTCAACATCATCACGCGCCCGGTGGGCAAGCAGTGGCGCGGCTCGGCCCGTGTGGAGACCGTGCTGCAGCAGGACAAGCAGGCTGGCGACAGCCGCCTGGCGGGCTTCTCGCTGGCCGGCCCCATCGCCACCGACCTGCTGGGCCTGAAGCTCACGGGCGCCTACGACCAGCGCGATGCCGACGGCGCGATCAACTCCCTGCCGGCCGCGGGCACACGCCAGACCGGGCTGCAGCACATCCGCAACCGCCTGTTCGGCGCGCAGCTGGCCCTCACGCCCGATACCCGCCAGAGCATCACCGCCGACGTGGACACCAGCCGGCGCGACCACGCGGGCTTTCTGATGGAGCGCGATGCGGTGGCGCTGCGCCACAGGGGCCAATGGGGCTTCGGCAACACCGAGCTGACCTATGCCGCCGACGAGATCCGCAACCTCACCGGCATGGTCACGGGCCAGGTCAACCCCAACAAGGCCAGCACCAGCAACCTGAACGGCAAGCTCAACCTGCCCGTGGCCTGGGGCAACCAGTTCGTCACGGCAGGCTTCGACATGCGCCATGAAAAGCTCAACGACCCGGCCAACCTGCGCGGCCTGCCGGGCACGGCGGGCTTCAATGCCAGCCCCGAGACCTCCATCGGCCAGTGGGCGCTGTTCGTGGAGGACGAGATCCGCATCAGCGACAAGCTCGCCATCACCCTGGGCAACCGCTTCGACCACCACGAGAACTTCGGCGGCCACAACAGCCCGCGCGCCTACGCGGTCTACCACCTGAGCGATGCCCTCACCGTCAAGGGCGGCGTGTCGCGCGCCTTCCGCGCGCCCACGCTGCTGCAGGGCAGCCCCAACTGGGGATCGGTGTCCTGCGGCAGCGCCACGGTGGGCTGCTACATCGTGGGCAGCAACGCCATAAAGCCCGAGACCGGCACCAGCCAGGAGCTGGGTCTGCAGTTCGCCCAAGGCATCCACAGCGGCGGCCTCACGTTCTTCAACACCGACCTGAAGAACATGATCGACATCACCAACCGCACGGCCGACCGCGCGCTGGCGCCGAGCTACGACAACTTCGTCGGCTACCTGCCCGATGGCCGCCCGATCTTCCGCTACCAGAACATCGCCAGCGTGCGCTCGCGCGGGCTGGAAGCGAGCTGGGCGGCCCGCCCCTCGGCCGCCTGGAACCTGCGCGCCAACTACACCTACACCGACGCCAAGAACACCAGCGGCGCCATCGCCCTGCCGCTGACCTACCGGCCGCGCCACGTCGTCAACCTGGGTGCCGACTGGCGCGCCACCACCCAGCTCACCGTGAGCGGCAGCCTGCGCTACCACAGCGCCCAGTACATCAGCGTACCCTCCAATGGCCAGAACAAGGTGGAGAAGGCCGGCTACGCCATCGCCGACCTCACCGCGGGCTGGCGCATCACCGACGCACTCACGCTGCGCGGCGGCATCCTGAACCTGACCAACAAGACCTTCGACCGCACGACCTCGGCCGACTTCAACGAAGACGGCCGCCGCTACTACCTGGCCCTGCATGCGAAGTTCTGACCGGCGCCCCGTCGCCCGCACCACCGCCCTGCTGCTGGCCGCCCTGCTGGCCTGCGCGCCCGGGCTGGCACCCGCCCAGTCCGCAACGCCCGCGGTTGCCGAACCACGGGCGGCAGCCCTCGAAAGCCCGCGCCTCGTGCGCCTGCACGCGGCCCTGGCCGCAGGCGAAGGCACCGAGGCCTTCTGGCGCGAGGCAGCCGCCCACGGTGGTCCGCTGGTCGAGCCCGGCGCCCACGCCGACGAGGCGCTGCTGACCTTCCTGTGGCGCGGCACGCCGGCCACGCGCACGGTCAAGGTCTCCTGGGCCATGCGCTCGGAGAACGAGTTTGCACTCACGCAGCTCGGGCAGAGCGATGTGTGGCACCTGAGCCTGCGCGTGCCCCGGGGCCTGCGCGCCTCCTACCAGTTGGTGCCCGATGCCGAGGTGCCACCCGGCGCGGACCGCATGGCGCGCGCAAGGGCTGAGGACGCCGTGGCACGGCCCGACCCGCTCAACCAGGCGGCGCGCTGGCCCCTGCAGCCCAGCCGCACGCCCGCCAGCGCCGAGCCCACGGCCCCGCGCTCGGTGCTGCGCCTGCCAGGTGCCCTGGCAGAGCCCTGGCGCGATGGCGCAAGCGCCCCACGCGGCACACTGGAGCACCTGCGCCTGGCCAGCACCCGCCTGGCCAACGAGCGCGATGTGAGCCTGTACCTGCCGGCCACCCCCGCCACGGGCCAGCCGCTGCCCTTGCTGGTGCTGTTCGACCGCGATGCCTACCTGGACCGCGCCGATGTGCCCGCCCTGCTCGACGCACTGATCGCCCAGCGCCGCATCCCGCCGCTGGCCGCGGTGTTCGTGGGCCACCCGGCTCCGGCCCTGCGCGGCACCGAGCTGCCGGCCAACCCGGGGTTCGCCGACTTCCTCGCGCACGAGCTCATGCCCTGGCTGCGCGCGCGCCAGCCCGGCATATCGCACGGCGCGCGCGACGTGGTCGTGGCCGGCTCCAGCTACGGCGGCCTGGCCGCGGCGTTTGCGGGCTACCGCCACCCGGGCGTGTTCGGCAATGTGCTCGCGCTGTCGGGTTCGTTCTGGTGGGGGCCGCGCAATGTGCCGCGCGCGCCCGACTTCGAACGCTTCGGCGAGGGCGAATGGCTCACGCGCGAGTTCGCCGCCAGCGCACGCCTGCCGCTGCGCTTCTTCATCACGGCCGGGCTCATGGAAATCACGCTCACCGGCGATGGCGGCGGCATCCTCGATACCAGCCGCCACCTGCGCACCGTGCTGCAGGCCAAGGGCTACCCGGTGCACTACCAGGAGTTCGCGGGCGGGCACGACTACTACGCCTGGCGCGGCGAGCTGGCACAGGGCCTGGTGCACCTACTGGGCGAGCGCATGGCAGCCCCCTGAAAACACCAAGGGAGCCCGAAGGCTCCCTTGCTTTCACCGCTGGGCGTGCAGGTTCATGCCGCCACGGCTTCCGGCACGGCTTCGGCCGTGGCCTTGGCCAGCACCGGCATGCGGATCAGGTGGTCGAAGGCGCTGAGGGCAGCCTTGGAACCATCGCCTGCGGCGATCACGATCTGCTTGAACGGCACCGTGGTGCAGTCGCCGGCAGCGAACACGCCGGGCAGGTTGGTGCGGCCATGCGAGTCGACGATGACCTCGCCGAACTTGGACAGCTCCACCGTGCCCTTGAGCCATTCGGTGTTGGGCACCAGGCCGATCTGCACGAACACGCCTTCGAGCGCCACCAGGTGCTCCTCGCCCGTCGCGCGGTCCTTGTACTTGAGGCCGTTGACCTTGCCGTCGGCACCGGTGATCTCGGTGGTCTGCGCGTTGGTGTGGATGCTCACGTTGGGCAGGCTCTTGAGCTTGTTGACCAGCACAGCGTCGGCCTTGAGCTGGTCGGCGAACTCGACCAGCGTGACATGGGCCACCAGGCCGGCCAGGTCGATCGCGGCCTCGACACCCGAGTTGCCGCCGCCGATCACCGCCGTGCGCTTGCCCTTGAACAGCGGGCCGTCGCAGTGCGGGCAGTAGGCCACGCCCTTGTTCTTGTACTCGGCTTCGCCGGGCACGTTGACGTTGCGCCAGCGCGCGCCGGTGGACAGGATCACCGTCTTGGATTGCAAGGTGGCGCCGTTGGCCAGTTGCACGCCGATCAGGCCGCCGGGTTCCGAAGCCGGGATCAGCTTGTCGGCACGCTGCAGGTTCATGATGTCCACGTCGTAGGCGCGGGTGTGGGCTTCGAGCGCGGCGGCGAACTTGGGGCCGTCGGTCTCGAGCACCGAGATGTAGTTCTCGATCGCCAGCGTGTCGTTGACCTGGCCACCGAAGCGCTCGGCCGCCACACCGGTGCGGATGCCCTTGCGGGCCGCATACACGGCGGCCGCGGCGCCGGCAGGGCCGCCGCCGACGATGAGCACGTCATACGGTGCCTTGGCCGACAGCTTGGCCGCGTCACGTGCGGCGGCGCCGGTATCGAGCTTGGCGATGATCTCCTCGACCGACATGCGGCCCGAGGCGAAGACCTGGCCGTTCATGAACACCATGGGCACGGCCATGATCTCGCGGTCGGCCACTTCCTTCTGGAAAGCGCCGCCTTCGACCACGGTGGTCTTGATCTTGGGGTTGACGATGGACATGAGCGACAGCGCCTGCACCACGTCCGGGCAGTTGTGGCAGGTCAGGCTCATGTAGACGTCGAACTCGAAGTCGCCGTCGAGCGCTGCGATCTGCTCGATCACCTCAGGCTCGACCTTGGGCGGGTGGCCGCCGGTCCACAAAAGGGCCAGCACCAGCGAGGTGAACTCATGGCCCAGGGGCAGGCCGGCAAAGCGCAGCGAATTCGTGCTGCCCACGCGCTGCAGGCTGAACGAGGGCCTGCGTGCGTCCTGGCCATCGGTGCGCAGGCTGATCTTGTCGCTGCGCAGGGACTGGATGGTGGTCAGCAGTTCCAGCATCTCGCGGGAGGTCTGGCTGTCGTCCAGGGAGGCCACCAGTTCGAACGGCTGCGTCACGCGCTCCAGGTAGGCGGCAAGCTGGGTCTTGAGTTGGTCGTCGAGCATGGTGGTGTCCTTTCGAGTTCTGGCTTGTAGGGTGGGGGCCAAGGCCGCTTGTGGCAAGCCCGGGTCCGCAACAGAGCGTAAAAAATGGGCGAAAAAAAGCCGGACGGCATGGCGCACGCGCGCCACGACGCTGTCCGGCTGGGGGCTGCCCGAAGGCCGCCGTGCCGATGCAATCAGCCGATCAGATCTTGCCGACCAGGTCCAGCGAAGGAGCCAGGGTCTTGGCGCCGTCGTTCCACTTGGCGGGGCAGACTTCGCCGGGGTGGGCGGCGGTGTACTGGGCAGCCTTGAGCTTGCGCACGGTTTCCTTGACGTCGCGGGCGATTTCGTTGGAATGCACTTCGGCGGTCTTGATGATGCCGTCGGGGTTGATCACGAAGGTACCGCGCAGTGCCAGGCCTTCTTCAGGGATGTGCACGCCGAAGGCGTTGGTCAGCTGGTGCGTTGGGTCGCCGACCAAGGGGAACTTGGCCTTGCCCACGGCGGGCGAGGTTTCGTGCCAGACCTTGTGCGAGAAGTGCGTGTCGGTCGTGACGATGTAGACCTCGGTACCGGCCTTCTGGAACTCGGGGTAGTTGTCGGCAGCGTCTTCGATTTCGGTGGGGCAGTTGAAGGTGAACGCTGCAGGCATGAAGATCAGCACGGACCACTTGCCCTTGAGATCGGCTTCGGTCAGGTCGATGAACTCGCCCTTGCCATTGCGGTTGACGAAAGCGGTGGTCTTGAAGGGTTGAACTTGCGTGTTGATCAGGGACATTGCTGTTTCCTTAAGGGTGGGTTGAACTGACTACGGAATGAAGTTTAGGCCCAGTAAGGCCATCAATCCAATTAATTGATTTGATTGAATCAATTGCCTATGACTATATCAAGACAATGCACCGCCGCGGACCTGGCCGCAAGGCGGCCACAAGCGCGGCCCTTGTGCCATGTCAAACACTCCAAATAAGATTGATTCTCGTTAAGCGCATAATCCGCGGGCCGCAGGCGCTGCCAGTGCCCCGCGGCACCGCCTTGGCCGCTGCTGCCAATTCCCTCCGAACCGGTCACAAGAGCCAGGTTTCGCCCTTGGGCGGACCGGCTCACCATCCATAGCAAAGACCTGCCTCCATGTTCCAGACCCTGCTCATCTGTTTCCGCGAAGGGCTCGAAGCCCTTCTGGTCGTGGCCATCGCCACCTTGTACCTGCGCAAGACCGGGCGCCTGCACCTCCTGACGCCGCTGCGCGCGGGCGTGGTGGTGGCCCTGCTGCTGTCGCTGGGCCTGGGCTGGCTGCTGTCGCGCGTGGGCGCCCTCTCCCCCGTGGCCGAAGGCGTGATGGCCCTGGTGGCCGCCGCCGCCGTGGCCTGGTGCGTGGTGCACATGCGCAGCGCCGGCAAGGGCATGGGGCAGGAGATCGCGGCCCGCATTGATCGCGCCAGCGTGCTCGAAGGCCCACAGGCCTGGCTGGCCGTGTTCCTGTTCGCCCTGTTCATGGTGGGCCGCGAAGGGGTGGAAACCGCCACCATGCTGGCCTCGCTGGCCGGCAGCGCCGAGCTGGGCTACATGGTCTGGGGCGGCTTTGCCGGCCTGGCCCTGGCGGCCGCCATCGCCTGGGCCTGGACGCGCTATGGCCGCGCGGTGAACCTGGGCCGCTTCTTTCGCGTGACCTCGTGGTTCATGGCCGTGTTCGCCGTGCAGCTCGTGGTCTATGCGCTGCACGAGTTCACCGAAGGCAACCTCATCCCCGGCATCGACAATGCCTGGTGGCATGCCAACACCGAGGACCTGGCCGAAGGCACGATTGCACAGATGATCTCGCTGGCCCTGGTGCTGGTGCCCACCGTGTGGCTGGGCGCGGCGCATTGGCGCGACCGCCAGCAGGCCGCAGGCGCAACCACCACCGCCGCGCCCTCCACGCAGAACGCACGGGCGCAATAACCCCGTCCCCCGCCTTCCGGGATCACGGCCCGCTGCGTGCCAACGCAGCGGGCCGTGCCGCTTGCGGGCACCAAACACGAACACAACTCAGCATCACACGCAGCCAATGCGCCACAAAGGGGTCTTGCCTTGCGCCCGCATAGCGGCCTCACGACAATCGGGAGCGAAACAACATAACAAGGAGTCTCCCCATGCAAGGCGACGCACAGGTCATCGGCCATCTGCAGGCCCAGCTCAAGAACGAACTCACGGCCATCAACCAGTACTTCCTGCACTACCGCATGCTCAAGCACTGGGGCTTCGACAAGCTGGCCAAGAAGGAGTACGAGGAGTCCATCGGCGAGATGAAGCACGCTGACGTGCTCATGGACCGCATCTTCATGCTCGACGGCCTGCCCAACCTGCAGGACCTGGCCAAGCTGCAGGTCGGCGAAGACGTGCCCGAGATCCTCAGCTGCGACCTGGGCTCCGAAAAAGGCGCCCAGGCCACCATCAAGGAAGGCATCGCCCACTGCGAGACGGTGCGCGACTACGTCTCGCGCGACATCCTGCAAAAGATCCTCGACGACACCGAAGAGCACATCGACTTCCTGGAAACCCAGATCGAGCTGATCGCCAAGATCGGCCTGCAGAACTACCTGCAGTCGCAGATGAGCGAAGAGGACTGAAGTCCCCCATTCACGAGTCGCCCCACGAAGACAAGAAGAGCAGGCTCGACCAGAAGAACAAGACTGACCAGCAGCGCCATAACGACAACCACCCCACACTTTTCCAACGGGCCTTCGGGCCCGTTTTTCATTTCCGGCGGCGCCCCGCCGCCCCGTGGCAAGCCCGCACTGTTGTTGCAAACGCACACATTTGAACAACAATAATGAGAAACGTTCTCAATTAAAAGTAAAATCGGGGGCTCCAGCCAGCAGTCCTCCGACCGTGCCCCTGCCATCGCCAGGGTCCGCACGTCTGCCCTTTCCTGCCAGCCAACCTGACTTTCGGGGTGCCCATGTGCACCCCGTGCCGCGCCTGCGCGCGGCTTTCCATCCGTTGGCTGCGCGCCCCCGCCACCGCGCCGCGCCGCCCCCATTGCCGTTGCTGTGGACAGGTGCGATCCCGCCCGCAGCAACGGTCTGCAACGACGACCAGGGAGTTACCGACATGCACCGCCGCCGCCCCACCCACCTGACGCCTCTTGCCGCCGCCGTGCTCGTGGCCTGCGCGGGCATGGCCCACGCCCAGACCGCACCGGCACCCGCCCCCACCGTGCTCAAGGAAGTCACGGTCACCGACGGCCACGACGCCACCACCGAAGGCACCGGCTCCTACACCACCCGCGCGCCCCTCTCCAGCTCCACCAAGCTGGGGCTCACGCCACGCGAGACGCCGCAGTCCCTGTCCGTCATCACGCGCGAACGCATGGAGGAGCAGGGACTGCAGACCCTGTCGGAAACCATGCAGGCGACCACCGGCGTCTACGTGAGCTATACCGACAGCGAGCGCATCGGCTACAGCGCGCGCGGCTACAACATCACCAACTTCCAGGTCGATGGCATGCTGAACACCTTCGGCGGCTCGCTCAAGACCAATGGCGACAACGTGGTCTACGACCGCATCGAGGTGCTGCGCGGCGCCGCTGGCCTGACCGTGGGTGCCGGCGACCCATCGGCCACCATCAACCAGGTGCGCAAGCGCCCGACAACGCAGTTCCAGGGCAGCGCTGCCGTGCGCCTGGGCACCTATGGCCTGCGCCGTGGCGAGATCGACCTCGCCGGGCCGCTGGCCTTCGACGGCAAGATCCGCGGGCGCTTCGTCGCCGCGCAGCAGCAGTCCGACTCGTTCCGACCCTTCTACGAACAGAAGCTCGACGCTCTCTACGGCATCGTCGAGGCCGATGTGGGCCCCGACACCACCGTGTCCCTGGGCTACGAGCGCCAGAAGTCCGACCCGCGCGGCGCCACCTGGGGCACCGTGCTGTACTGGAATGCCGACGGTTCCGTGGCCAACCTGCCCTACGACCTGAACCTGTCCACCCCCTGGGCCTCGTGGAACATCGTCGAGAAGAAGACCACGGCCACGCTGGACCACCGCTTCAATGCCGACTGGCGCCTGCGCGCCGCGCTCACGCACAGCGCACGCGTGCAGGACGGGCACCTGTACTTCGGCTACGGCAACAACCCCAAGCCCGACGGCAGCGGCATCAGCGTGGCCTATGGCCGCTTCCCTTCCGACGAGACCATGAACGTGGTCGACCTCAATATGGAAGGCAAGTTCGACGCCTTCGGCCGCAGGCACGACCTCGTCTTCGGCTGGGGCCAGAACAAGCGCACCACGGACAGCCTGCGCGTGACGCTGGGCAGCATGCCGGCCAGCTACAGCCAGATCCCCGACTGGCGCACCTGGACCGGCAATGTGCCGATCTTCCCGACCACCATCGAGGCCGTTCCGACCAGCATCGGCGTGATCGAGCAGAAGGCGGCCTATGCAGCGACGCGCCTGCACATCACCGATGCGCTCAAGGTCATTCTGGGTGTGCGCTACGGCGAGTACGAGACGCGCACCAACAACTATGCCGCCACCGGTGCGCTCACCTCCACCTCGGGCTACCGCAACGATGGCATCTACACCCCCTATGCCGGCGTGCTGTACGACCTCACGCCGGAGTGGACTGCCTACGGTGCCTACACCGACATCTTCCAGCCGCAGAACTACCGCGACAAGGGCAATGCCATCCTCGACCCCGTGGTGGGCAAGAGCATCGAGGCCGGCATCAAGGGCGAGCTGTTCGACAAGCGCATGAACGTCTCGGCCGCCATCTTCAAGAGCACCAAGGACAACGTGGCCGAGATCGACGACTCGGTGGCGCCCAACTCGCTGCCCGGTGGTGTGCAGGCCTACCGTGCCACAGGCAAGGGCAACAAGGTCGATGGTGTGGAATTCGAGGCCTCGGGCCAGATCACGCGCCAGTGGAACCTGTCGGCCGGCTACAGCCACACCCGCTCGCGCACGGCCCTGGGCCTGCCCACCAACACGGTGATCCCGCGCAACCTGCTGCGATTGTTCACCACCTACAAGTTCGGCGATGGCCAGCGGTGGACCGTGGGCGGGGGCATCAACTGGCAAAGCCACTTCTGGAACACCGCTCAGCGGCCCAACGGCACGCTCACCACCACAGGTGCCGCCGCCGGCACCGTACTTTCGCGCATCGACCAGGAATCCGTGGTCATCGGCAGCCTGATGGCCAGCTACCGCATCAACGACCACCTCACCGCGAGCGTGAACGTCAACAACCTGCTCAACAAGCACTACTACAACCGTACGGGCTTCTACAACGGCGTGCACTGGGCCGACCCGCGCACCGCCTCGTTCACGCTGCGCGGCACGTTCTGATCACGGGGAGCCCCGGACCATGAAAGCGACCCGCCCCGCCTGGCGCTACCGCCTGGCCATCACCTCGCGCGCCCTGGCCGCCACCGCCGGCGGCTATGCGCTGGCCGCCGCCTTCACGGCCTCGCTGTCCCTCGCCCTGGCCCTGGCCATGCCGCGCGTCGAAGCGGTGCTCACCGCCACCATGCTGGCCTGGCTGGTCTACGCGGGCGCCGCAGGCTGGGCTTTCTACGCGCGCACGGCCTGGGGCGCCTGGGGCGGCACCCTGCTGCCCGCGCTGCTGCTGGGCGCCGGCGCCATGGCGCCGCGCTGGCTGGAGATACTGCAATGACCGATACCACCCCTGCCTCCCCCGCACCGCGAACAGCGCGCGAACAGGCGCGCGAAGGCTTTCGCCAGGCCATGTCCTGGCTGCACACCTGGGCCGGCCTCATCCTGGGCTGGCTGCTGTTCGCGATCTTCCTCACGGGCACGCTGGCCTTCTTCAAGACCGAGATCAACCTGTGGATGAGGCCCGAGCTGCATGGCATGCCCCCGCCCACGCGCGACGTGGCCGAGCGCGCCATCGCGGCCATGAACAAGAAGCAGCCCGACGTGACGCAGTGGATCATGCGCATGCCCGACGAGCGCCAGAACGCCATCACGCTGCTGTGGCGCGACACGGGCAACGGCCGCTTCGAGACCATGCTCATGAACCCGCAGACCGGCGAGACCGTGGACGCGCGCAAGACCATGGGCGGCGAGTTCTTCTACCGCTTCCACTTCGAGCTGCGCACCGCGCAAAAGGGCCGCTGGGCCCTCGAGGGCCGCTGGGTGGTGGGCGTGGCCACCATGCTGATGTTCATCGCCCTGCTCACGGGCGTGGTCACGCACCGGCGCATCTTCAAGGACTTCTTCACCTTCCGCCCGTCCAAGGGCGGGCAGCGCGCGTGGCTCGACGCGCACAACGTGACCGGCGTGCTGGTGCTGCCGTTCTACCTGATGATCACCTTCAGCGGACTGATGATCTTCCACACGCTGTACATGCCCTCGGGCATCGCCGTGGCCTACCAGGGCCCCAAGGGCGTGGACTCGCAGACCTACTTCGCCGACCTGCAGGGCGAGAAGCCCGAGCGCCGCGTGCGCCGCAACCCCGGCGACAAGGTCGAGCCCCTGCCCGCGCTGGCGCTCGGCCCCATCCTGGAGACGGCGCGCACCCAATGGAACGGCGGGCGCATCGGCGGCATCCAGGCGCGGCGTGATGCACAGGGCACGCCCGTGGTCGAAGTCACGCGCCACGAGGGCGACCGCCTGCAGTACCGGCCCGAGCGCATGCTGTTCGATGGCACCACCGGCAAGGTGCTGGAGCAGACCGACGCCACCTCGCCAGCCGCCGTGACCTATGGCGTGCTCTACGGCCTGCACCTGGGCCGCTTCGCCGGGCCGGGCATGCGCTGGGTGCTGGTGGGCTTTGGCCTCCTGGGCAGCCTGATGATCGCCACCGGCATGGTGCTGTGGTCCGTCAAGCGTGCCGCGCAGGGCCAGCGCAAGGGCGCGGCCGCCGATGAAAAAGTGCGCCTGCCCTTTGGCCAGCGCCTGGTGGCCAGCCTGAACATCGCCTCGCTCGCCGGGCTGCCGCTGGCCTGCGCGGTGTACATGGCGTCCAACCGGCTGATTCCGCTCGACGCTCCGGAGCGGCCCGACGCCGAACTCTCGTACTTCTTCGGCGCCTGGGGCGTGGCGCTGCTCTGGGGCGTGCTGTTCCCCAACCGCCGCGGCTGGTCGCTGGTGCTGGCGCTGGCCGGTGCGGCCTGGGCATCGCTGCCGGTGCTCAATGCACTGACCACCGCCACCCACCTGGGCATCAGCCTGCCGGCGGGCGACTGGCTCTGGGCCGGGCTGGACCTTACCTTCCTGGCCACCGGCGTGCTGCTGGGCTGGCTGGCCTGGCGCCTGCGCCCGGGCCGGCCGCTGCCGGGCAAGGCACCGCGCAAGTCCGCAGCTGCCTCGGCGATGGCGGCACCCGATGCCCAGCCAGCCGCCCAGTCCTGAAAGCGCTGCCCCATGTCCGCCTTTTTCTTCTGCTTTGCCGCCTGGTCCGCCATTGCCCTGGGCATGGACCGCCACCACGAAGACGCCCTGGGCCGCGAGGCCACCGCCCCCCGCCTGGCGCAGCTGCGCCGCGCGGGCTGGCTGCTGCTGGCCCTGTCGTTGTGGCTGGCCGCGCGGCCCCATGGGGGCGCACCCGCGTCGCTCGGGGTGACGGCCTGGACCATCGCCCTGTCGGTCGCCGCCGTGGCCGTCACGGGCGTGATGACCTGGCAGCCACGCCACGCACCCCGCCTGGCGGGGGTGGCGCTGGCCGCGGGCCTGGCCGCATGGGCCGCAGGCTGGTGAGCGTGCCGCCGCATTCCAACCGTTCATTTCCACCGAGCCCCCCCTGATGCACCCCCTGTTCGCCCCCGCCCTCACCCCCCTGGCCGCCGCGCTGCTGGCCATGCTCCACGGCCAGGCACTGGCCCAGGCCACCACGTCCCTGCCCGAGGTCAAGGTGACCACCGAGGGCGAGAGCGCCGCAGGCCCGGTCAACGGCATCGTGGCGCGGCGCAGCGCCACCGGCACCAAGACCGACACGGCGCTGATCGAGACGCCGCAGTCCATCACCGTGGTCACGCGCGAGCAGATGGATGCACAGGCCGCCGACTCGCTGGACCAGGCCTTCGGCTACTCGGCCGGCATCTCCTCGCAAAGCGGTGGTGTGCAGCGGCGCACGGCCACGGGCTTCACGGTGCGCGGCTTCAACATCACGGGGTCGGCACCGCTGTACGTCAACGGCAGCAAGTTCCCCATCAACTCGCTGAGCGGCACCATGGAGCCCTATGCCTACGAGCGCGTGGAGCTGCTCAAGGGCCCGGCCTCCATCCTCTACGGCCAGGCGGCGCCGGGCGGCATCATCAACATGGTGAGCAAGCGCCCCACGGCCGAGCCGCTGCGCGAGGTCGAGGTGCAGGCCGGCAGCTGGAGCCGCAAGCAGATCGCCGTGGACCTGGGCGGCCCGCTCACCGAGGATGGCCGCGTGGGCTACCGCCTCACTGCCCTGGCGCGCGACGCCCAGGCCATGGTGCGCCAGATCCCCGACGACCGCACGCTCATCAACGGCGCCATCGACTGGCGCCTGACCGACAAGACCCAGCTCACCCTGCTGGCCACCTACAGCAAGGGCAGCAGCATCTACGACTACGGCAAGCCCACGGCCGGCACCTGGCTGCCCAACCCCAATGGCCCGATCTCGCGCACGCTCTTCGTGGGCGACCCGGGCCTGGACAAGTTCGACACCACGGGCAGCACCCTGGGCTATCTGCTGGAACACCGCTTCAACGACGACTGGCAGTTCCGCCAGAACGTGCTGGTCTTCGACTACGAGGCCGACAACGCCTGGGGCGCCATCGGCACCGTGGTACAGCCCGCGCAGCGCCTTGTGTCGCGCTCGGCCACCACGCGCTTCGACACCGACAAGGGCGTGAGCTTGGACAACCAGCTCCTGGGCAAGCTGCGCACGGGCCGGCTGCACCACACCATGATCGTCGGCCTGGACTACAGCGAGAACGACTTCACGCGCGCCCAGCGCAGCGGCACCATCGGCGCGCTCGACATGTACGCCCCCGTGTACGGCGTGCCCTTCACGCTGGGCGGCGCGGCGCTGTCCATCTCCGACCGCAAGCAGCTCGGCCTGTACGTGCAGGACCACATCAAGCTCGACGACCGCTTCATCGCCCTGCTGGGCGGCCGCTACGACGATGCGCGCAGCAAGGGCCGCAGCGTCACGGTCGCCGGGGTGAGCACGCCGTCCGAGAGCAAGTCCCACGCCTTCACGCCGCGCGCGGCACTCATGTACCTGGCCGATGGCGGCATTGCGCCCTACTACAGCTACACGCGCTCCTTCCAGCCCGTGGGCGGCACGGACTTCTTCCTGCGCCCCTTCAAGCCCACCACGGGCACGCAGCACGAAGTCGGCGTGAAATACGAGCCGCCGGGCATGAATGCCTCGGTCACCGTAGCGGCCTACCAGCTCACGCAGCAGAACGTGGCCACCACCGACCTGGAGCACGCGGGCTTTTCGGTGCAGACCGGCGAGATCCGCTCACGCGGCTTCGAGATCGAAGGCCGGGCCACCATCGACCGCCGGCTGGATCTGATCGCCGCCCTGGGCACCACCGATGCCGTGATCACCCAGAGCAACCAGGGCAATGTGGGCACGCGCCCGACCTCGGTGCCACGCCACACCGCGTCGCTGTGGGCCGACTACCGCCTGCCGTGGTTCACCGGCGTGAGCGTGGGCGCCGGCGTGCGCCACGTGGGCACCACCGAGCTCAACCGCCTGCCCGTTCCCTCCTACACCGTGTTCGACGCCGCCCTGCGCTACCAGGTCGACAAGTGGCGCTTCGCGCTCAACATCAAGAACCTCACCGACAAGACCTACCTGGCCTCGTGCAGCTTCGCCTGCTTCTACGGCGACGAGCGCAACGTGACGCTGTCGGCCCGCTACACCTGGTAAGGCAGCGCCCCCATTCCCTCTCTCCCCTCGTTCACACCATGCACTCCACGATCTCCCCCGTTCCGCGCTTTCCCCTGACCACGCTGGCCCTGCTGGCCGCCTGCAGCTGCCTTGCAGCGGGTGCCGCCCACGCACAGGACGCCGCCCTGCCCGAGGTGAAGGTGACGAATTCCAGCGACACCACCGAAGGCTCTGGCCAGTACACGGCCCGCCAGCTCAACCTGGGCAAGATGGACCAGGCACCGCGCGAGATCCCGCAGTCCATCAGCGTCATCACGCGCCAGCAGCTCGACGACCGCAACGTCACCAAGGTGGAGGACGCCATCAAGTTCAGCACCGGCATCACCGTGACCCGCCTTGACGGCGCGGGCAACTACAACACCTTCCAGTCGCGTGGCTTCGACCTGGGGGCCCTGCAGCTCGATGGCGTGCCCATTCCCCAGGGCAACTACAGCACGCTGGACACGGCCATGTACGACCGCATCGAAGTGCTGCGCGGCCCGGCCGGCCTGCTGCAGGGCGGCAGCGAGCCGGGCGGCACGGTGAACCTGGTGCGCAAGCGTGCGCCGGGCAAGCTGATGCTCAACGCCGATGCGGCCGTGGGCTCCTTCGGCCTGCGCCGCGGCACGGTGGACGTGGGCGGGGCGCTCAACGCCAGCGGCACGGTGCGCGCCCGCGCCGTGGCCGTGGCGGAGGACCGCGACAGCCATGTCGCCACCCTGTTCAACAACAAGCGCCTGGGCTACGGCACGCTGGAGTGGGACATCGCCCCGTCCACCACCCTGTCCATCGGCGGTGCGCAGCAGCGCGTACGCTCCTCCATCGACCAGGGCCTGCCAACCTACGCCGACGGCCGCCTGGCCAGCCTGCCGCGCAGCTCCTTCTCGGGCCTGGCCTCCAACCGCCAGGACCTGGAGACCACCGACCTCTTTGCCGAGCTGGAGCACCGCCTGGCCGGTGGCGGCACGGTACGCCTGTCGGCCCGCGATGTGGACCGCACGGCCTTCTACAGTGCCGCCCGCGCCAACAGCGCGCTCAACCCCAATGGCAACTTCACCATGGAGATGGTCGACGGCCTGACCCATGTGAAGACGCGCAACTACGACCTGTTCGCCAGCCTGCCGGTGGACGTGGCCGGCCGCACGCACCGCCTGCTGGTGGGCGCCAGCCGCAGTGAAAACAAGAGCTACGACAACAACTTCGTCTACGGCACGCCCGTCCAGGCCAACCTGCTCACACCCAACTACGGCGCACCCTACCCGGCGCTCGTGCTGCCCGGCTACTCGGCCATCACCACGCGCACCGAGAACGCGCTGTACGGCCAGGCGCAGATCAGCGTCGCCAACTCCGTCAAGGTCCTGGCCGGCGGGCGCCTGAGCTGGGCCGATTCGGTGACGCGCAGCACCGCCACCGGTGCCGCCACGAGCACGGTCGACCCAGGCCGCCAGTTCGTGCCCTCGGTGGCGGTGCTCTACGACTTCCACCCGCAGTACACGGCCTATGCCGGCTACTCCGAGACCTTTGTCGTGCAAAGCCAGCTCGATATCAACAAGCAATTGCTCGATCCCCGCACCGGCAAGCAGGTGGAGGTGGGCCTGAAGGGCGAGTTCCTGGACAAGCGCCTGCAGGCGCATGCAGCCATCTTCCGCATCATCGACGAGGACCGGGCCATCGCCGACTCCCGGTTGGCCGGCGCCTTCTTTGCCGGCGGCAAGGTGCGCTCCCAAGGCTTCGAGGCCGAGGTCAGCGGCCAGGTGCAGCCCGGCTGGGACGTGCTGGCCGGCTATGCCTACAACGACACGCTCTACCTGCGCGCTCCCGTGGCCCAGCAGGGCCAGGTGTTCAGCCCGGTCACGCCGCGCCACAGCGTGAACGTCTTCACACGCTATGCCTTCACCTCGCCCGCGCTGCGCGGTTTCAGCATTGGCGGTGGCCTGTCCTACCGCAGCGACTTCTTTGCCCAGAGCGGCACGCTGCGCATCACCTCGGGTGACTACGTGCTGGCCAGTGCGCAGGTGGGCTACCAGATCAACGACCAGCTGGCACTGAACCTCTCGGTGGACAACCTGTTCGACAAGACCTACTACGAGAAGGTCTCGGGCATCGCGCGCCAGAACTTCTACGGCGAGCCGCGCCGCATCACGCTGGCGCTCAAGGCGCGCTACTGAACGCCCAGCCGTCCCTGGGAAGGGCCCGGTGCACCCCAGGTGCCCCGGGCCCTTTTGACATCAAAACAACAACACAAAAATAACGCAAAAGCAAATCATTCTTACTTGCATCGTAAAATCGGCACACCAAGCCCCCCCGGCGCGCCGCCGCGGGGGCTTCTTCCATCGCCCTGTGTCCACGTTTTCCAAGCTTGTCCAGCCCGCGAAGCCCCGCACCATGCTGTCACCCACCGCCATCCGCCGCTGGTCCTGGACCCACAAGTGGTCCAGCCTCATCTGCACGGTCTTCATGCTGCTGCTGTGCCTCACCGGCCTGCCGCTGATCTTCCACCACGAGATCGGCCACCTGCTGGGCACCGAGGTCGAGGCGCCCGCCATGCCCGAGGGCACGCCGCGCGCCAGCCTGGACACGGTGATCGCCGCCGCCAAGGCGGTGCACCCCGAGCGCATGGTGCAGTTCGTCTCGCAGGCCGAGGACGATGACAAGGTCTGGTTCGTCACGCTCACGCACACGCCCGACCCGACCGAGGACTTCAAGTCCGTGGCGGTGGATGCGCGCACGGCCCAGGTGCTGTCCGACATCCCCACCAACCAGGGCTTCATGAACCTGATGTTCCGCCTGCACGTCGACCTGTTCGCGGGCCTGCCGGGAAAGCTGTTCCTGGGCTTCATGGGCCTGCTGCTGCTGGTGGCCATCGTCACCGGCGTGGTGCTGTATGCGCCCTTCATGCGCAAGCTGCGCTTCGGCGACGTGCGGCGCGACCGCTCCACGCGCGTGAAGTGGCTGGACCTGCACAACCTGCTGGGCATCGTGACCCTGGTCTGGGCGCTCGTGGTCGGCGCCACGGGCATGATCAACACCTGGGCCGACCTGATGGTCAAGTACTGGCAGTACGACCAGCTGTCCACCCTGCTCGCGCCCTACAAGGGCAAGCCCGTGATCCCGATGGCGGAGCGCGGCTCGCTGCAGCAGGCGGTGGACGTGGCGCGCGCGCACGCGCCGGGCACCAAGCTGTCGTTCATTGCCTTCCCGGGCACCTCGTTCTCGAGCCCGCACCACAACACCGTCTTCGTGCGCGGCGCCGAGCCGCTCACCTCGCGCCTGCTGCAGCCCATCCTGGTCGACGCCCACAGTGGCCAGATCACGGCCGCGCCGCAACTGCCCTGGTACCTCACGGCGCTGCTGGTCTCGCAGCCGCTGCACTTCGGCGACTACGGCGGCATGCCGATGAAGATCATCTGGGCGCTGCTGGACATCGCCACCATCATCGTGCTGGGCAGCGGCCTGTACCTGTGGCTGCGCCGCCGGGCGCCGGCCTCGGCTGCCGCCCCTGCAGCCCCCACCGGCCTGCCCGCCAGCGCCACGGCCTCCCTGGCCGCCCACCCGGAGCGCGCCGCATGACCAGGAACGCACCCACGCCGTTTCGCACCCTCTGGGGCTGGCCCATCGTGCTCGGGCTGCTCACGGCCAGCGGCCTGGCCACCGCCCTCATCTCCGACAGCTGGGGCGACTGGTGGTCCTGGATCGGGCTGGGCCTGCCCGTGGCCGTGATGGCCTGGTTCGCCTGGCGGCCCACTCCGGTTGCGGCTGCGGCCCCTGCAGATTCGAACCCCAGCGATGACCCTGCCACCCCTTTCTGACATCGACCTCACCGTCCACTTCTCCTGACCACCATGCACCCTACCCATCGCCCTCCCCTGTTGGCACACACGCCCGCGGCCCTGGCCGCCGCCCTGCTGTGCGCGTTTGCCCTGCCGGCCGCCATCGCGCAGACCGCTGCCGGCAACGACAAGACGCTCTCCACCGTCACCGTGAACGCCAGCGCCGATGCTTCGGCGCAAGGCCTGTCGCCCGCCTACGCGGGCGGCCAGGTGGCGCGCGGCGGCCGCGTGGGCATCCTGGGTACGCGCGATGCGATGGAAACGCCGTTCTCCACCATCAGCTACACCAACGAACTGATCCAGGACCGCCACGCCCGCAGCGTGGGCGACGTGCTGCAGAACGACCCGACCGTGCGCGTGGCACGCGGCTTCGGCAACTTCCAGGAGTCGTACTTCATCCGCGGCTTCATCCTGGGCTCGGACGACACGGCCTACAACGGCCTGTACGGCCTGCTGCCACGCCAGTACATCGCCACCGAGCTGTTCGAGCGCGTGGAAGTGCTGCGCGGCGCCTCGTCCTTCCTCAACGGTGCTAACCCCGGTGGCGGCGGCCTGGGCGGCGCCATCAACCTGCTGCCCAAGCGCGCCCCCAATGAGCCGCTGAACCGGGTCAGCGTGGGCGTGGGCAGCGGCGGCCACAGCGACGTGGCGGCCGACATCGCACGCCGCTTCGGCCCCGATGGCAATACCGGCATCCGCGTCAACGTGGCCTCGCACAACGGCGGTACCGCCGTCGACGACGAGAAGGCCAAGCTCGGCCTGGCCGCCGTGGGCCTGGACTGGCGCAGCCGCGACGTGCGCCTGTCGGGCGACATCGGCTGGCAGGACCACAAGCTCAACCGCACGCGCACCAATGTCACGCTGGGCGCCACGGCGACCGCCGTGCCCACGGCACCCGACGGCAGCTCCAATTTCGCCCAGCCCTGGGCCTTCTCCAACGAGCGCGACACCTTCGGCACGCTGCGCGGCGAGTGGGACATCAATTCCAACATCACCGCCTGGGCTGCCGCCGGTGCGCGCAGCGGCACGGAGTCGAACTCGCTGGCCAACCTCTCGGTGGCCAATGCGGCCACGGGCGCAGGCACGACCTACCGCTTCGACAACAACCGCAAGGACAATGTGAACACCGGCGAGCTGGGCCTGCGCGGCAAGCTGCAGACCGGCAGCATCGGCCACGAGTGGGTGCTCGCCGCGTCCACGTTCAGCCTGGACAAGAAGAACGCCTATGTCATGGACTTCGGCAACACCCAGGCCACCAACCTCTACAACCCGGTCTTCACGGCCCTGCCGGGCTACAGCGCCAATGCCCTGCGCGGCGGCGTGATGGGCAACCCGCTGACCACGGGCCGCATCAAGCTGAGCAGCGTGGCCCTGGGCGACACGCTGTCGGTGCTGGACAACCGCCTGCTCATCACCCTGGGCCTGCGCCACCAGAAGTTCGACATCGCCAACTTCGCCTATGGCACCGGCGCGCAGACCGACCGCTACGACCAGAGCCGCACCAGCCCGCTGCTCGGTGCCCTGTACAAGCTGGACAAGAGCCTGTCGGTCTACGCCAACTATGCCGAGGGCCTGAGCCAGGGCGAAACAGCCCCCTCTACCGCGGCCAACCGGGGCACCATGCTGGCCCCCTATGTCTCCAAGCAAAAGGAAATCGGCGTGAAATACGATGGCGGCCGCGTGGGCGGCAGCCTGGCGCTGTTCTCCACCGACAAGCCACGCTCCGTGGTCGATGCCGCCGGCATCTTCGGCTCCAATGGCAAGGACCGCCACCAGGGCCTGGAACTGGCCGTGCAAGGCGAGGCCGTTGCCGGCCTGCGCGTGCTCGGCGGTGCCACCTGGCTCGATGCCAAGCAGCAGCGCACCGGCTCGGCCCTCACCGAAGGCCAGCGCGTGATCGGCGTGCCCAAGCTGCAGGCCAACCTGGGGCTGGAATGGGACGTACCCGGCGTGCGCGGCCTGGCCCTCGATGGCCGCCTGGTGCACACCGGATCGAGCTACGCCAACGCCACCAACACCTTGCGCGTGGCCGGCTGGAACCGCCTCGACCTGGGTGCCCGCTACCTGACCGAGATGGGCGGCAAGCTGGTCACGCTGCGCGCGCGCATCGACAACGCGACCAACAAGAACTACTGGGCCTCGGTGGGCGGCTACCCAGGCTCGGGCTACCTGGTGGTGGGTGCCCCGCGTGCCTTTACGTTGAGCGCCAGCGTCGACTTCTGACCCCGGCCTTGCGGCCACCGGGCGACCTGCGGACTGCTGCGCAGGCTGCCCGGTGGTCCGTGCGAATTTCTCCAGCCACCGGCGCGGACCAGCGTGTCCTGCAAAGGCAGCCAATTCTTTGTGATCCACGGCATGCGGCCACCAAGGGCCCGCCTGCCTCTTTCCAAGAGATGACACTGCCATGCCACGCACACTGACACCCATGATGGCCGCGCTGCTCGGCCTGGCCACCACGGCCCAGGCCCAGCAGGCCCTGCCCGAAGTCAAGATCCAGGAAGCCGCCAGCGAACGCGATGGCGCTGCTGCGCAGGGCTACCGCCCCGCCCAGGTGCGCCAGCTCGGCCCCCTGGCCGATCTGCCCCTGCTGGACACGCCGTTCTCGGTCCACGTGACCACCAGCGAGCTGCTGCAGAACCTGCAGGCCAGCAAGCCCGACGATGCCTTCCGCTACAACCCCGTGGTGCAGTTGCAGGGGCCACAGTCGCGCTTCTTCACCAGCGTCGCCATGCGCGGCTTCAGCGTCGGCTCCACCAAGCGCATCGACGGAGTGCCCAGCACTACCACCTATGTGAACACGGACCTGGAGGACAAGGAACGCATCGAGGTGCTCACCGGCCTGTCGGGCTTTCTCTATGGCAGCGGCAACGTGGGCGGCACCATCAACTACGTGCTCAAGCGCCCCGTCTACCAGCCGCTGGCGCGCGTGACCGCCGGCATCACCGAAGGCAGCAACCTGCGGGTGCACGGCGACTTCGGCGGTGCGCTGGACGCCGACGGCCGCCTGGCCTACCGCCTCAACGCGGTGGCGCAGGACGGCGACCTGCAGCTCGACGGCCAGTCCCTGCGGCGCGGACTGGTCAGCGCTGCGCTGGACTGGAACCTCAGCGACCGCCTGCAGCTCCAGTTCGATGCCTCGCGCAGCACCTACCACATGCAGGGCACCGAGCCCTTCTGGGACGTGGACCCGGGGGCCGCGTTTCCCGCAGCGCCCGAGCTGCACCGCGCCTATGGCCAGCCCTTCACGCGCACCGATACCACGCAGACCCAGTGGGGCGCGCGCGTGACCTGGCGCGCCAACGAGGCGCTGACCGTGCGCACCGGCCTCACGCAGCGCAAGAGCGACATCGACCTCATCGCGGCCAACAACCTCTTCGTTGCCGGGGCCCCGGGCCGCTACCGCGTCCAGGCCAGCGCCTGGGACTATCCCGACGTCCAGGCGCTGGGCGGCTTCGCGCTGGTGGACGGCAAGCTGCAGACCGGCAGCCTGCGCCACAAGCTCACCGCGGGCTGGTACGGCGACCACGACGAGCGCACCCCGTTCCTGAGCTCGGCAGGCGGCTGGGCCACGCTGACCTCCGCCCCCATGGACATCGCCGCCCCCACGGCGCTCACCGCACCGCCCTTCAGCATCACGGGCGCCAAGTACATCGCCCAGCGCTCGCGTTACGGCAACTGGGTGCTGGGCGACCATGTGGAGTTCAACGCGCAGTGGTCGGCCCTGGTCGGCCTCACGCACGCGAGCATCACGGACACCAGCTACAACGCCGCGGGTGCCACCACGGCCCGCTACGGCGACAGCCGTACCACGCCCTCGGTGGCGGTGCTGTTCAAGCCGCTGGAGCACATCACGCTGTATGCCAACTACATGGAGAGCCTGGAGAAGGGCGGCACGGCGCCGCTGACTGCGGGTGGACGCGCCGTGGTCAATGCGGGCGCCATCCTGCCGCCCCTGCTGTCCAGGCAGGCCGAGCTGGGGGTCAAGGCCGAACTCGGCCACATGCTGCTGACCGGAGCGCTGTTCCAGATCGACAAGGGCCTGCAGTACACCGACACCACCACCAACCCCGCCGCGCCGGTGTACGTGCAGGATGGCCGCCAGGTGCACAAGGGCGTCGAATTCACCGCCAGCGGCCGCGCCTTGCCCGGGCTCACGCTGTGGGGCGGCGTCACCCTGCTGGACGCCCAGGTGACCCGGCAGACCTCCAACCCGGCGCTGCAGGGCAAGACGCCAGCCAACGTCGCCGAGGTCCAGGCCAAGCTCTATGCCGAACAGGACATCGCCGCCGTGCCCGGCCTGGCGCTCACGGGCGGTGTGCTCTACACCGGCAAGCAGCAGCGCGATGCCCTCAACACCCAGCAACTGCCCGCCTACACGCTGCTCGATGCCGGGCTGCGCTATGCCGCCAAGGTCTCGGGCAAGCCCGTGGTCTGGCGACTGTCGATGGCCAACCTCACCGACCGGCAGTACTGGCTCAACGGCACCTACCTGGGCCGCCCGCGCACGGTCTCCCTGTCCGCGCAAGTGGACTTGTAAAGTGCAACGATAATCACCATCGTTCTCATTTACTCTCTTTCTCACTCCCAAAGGCCTTTCACATGACCTTCGCACTTCGCACCGCCGCCGCCCTTGCCCTGGTGGCCGCCGCCACCGCCGCCCAGGCCCACCAGGTCTGGCTCGAAAACGCCGGCGGCCAGGCCCGCCTGCACTTCGGCGAGTTCAACGACAACCTGCGCGAGACCTCGCCCGGCTCCCTGGACAAGTTCAAGGGCGTGCCCGTGCTCGAGCAGCGCGCCGGCACCACCAGCCAGAAGGTCGAAGGCAAGCTCACCAAGGACGCATTCGCCTACACTGTGACCGGCAACGCCGACACGCTGTTCGCCGCCGCCACCTATCCGTTGATCGACCGCAGCAAGCGCAACCTGCCCGCCATGTACTGGCAGCCCTCGGCCCGCTGGGTCGCGAGCCTCGCCCAGCCCGTGGCGCCCGGCCAGGCGCTGGACCTGGTGCCCACCGGCAAGCCCGGCCAGCTCAAGGTCGTGTTCAACGGCAAGCCGCTGCCCAAGGCCAAGGTGCAACTGGTCTCGCCCGCCGGCTGGAGCCGCGAAGCCCAGTCCGCCGATGACGGCACCGTGGAGTTCCTGACCCCCTGGAAGGGCCAGTACGTGGCCGAAGTGCACCACACCGACAAGACGCCTGGCGAAGCCCAGGGCGAAAAGTACGGCGAAGCCAGCTACGTGACCACGCTGAGCTTCGTGCAGGCCGAAGGCGCCGTCTCGCCACCGCTGCCACCCGCACCCGAAAAGCACTGAGAGCATCCCGCACTGGCGCCCCAGGCCTCGCGCATGGGGTGCCCAAGCCCGCACCGATTCCCATCGGAGCGGGCTTTTTTTACCCCGCTGCAAAGGCCTGGCGGCCAGCCTGCCCATGGCGGGATCCAGCCACCGGGTGGCGTGCAAAGCAAAGCTTTCAGGCGCCGCAGGGAACCGCTAGCATGGTTGTCCGATGAGGATATCCCTGCGTTTCCCACGGGAGGTGTCGATGAGTCTGTGCATGCCTGCAGCCCCGCGCAGGGGCCCGAGCCCGGGCCCCCATGCAGGGTAGCTACGACCTGGTGCTGGTGCTGCTGTCGGTCGCGACGGCGGTGGTGGCATCGTTCGTCGCCCTGGACATGGCCTCGCGGGTGGCCGCGGCCATCGGCCACGCGCGCCGCGCACTGCTGTGGCTGGGCTGCGGCGCCCTGGCCATGGGGACCGGCATCTGGTCCATGCATTTCGTCGGCATGCTGGCCTTTTCGCTGCCGGTGCCACTGGCCTACGGTGCCGGCACCACGCTGGCGTCCTGGCTGGTCGCCGTGCTGTCCTCGGCGCTGGCCCTGCACACGGTCAGCCAGCCGCAGCTGGGCTGGCAGCGCCTGCTGGGGGCGGGTGCGCTCATGGGCCTGGGGATCGCGGCCATGCACTATCTGGGCATGGAAGCGCTGCAGATGCGTCCCCGCATCACCTACGACCCCTGGCTGTTCGCCCTCTCGGTTCTCTTTGCCATCGGCGCTGCGACCGCCGCGCTGCTGATCTGCTTTCGCCTGCGCCACGAAACCGTGCTCACGGGCTTTCGCAAGAAGACGGCCAGCGCCCTGGTCATGGGCATCGCCATTGCCGGCATGCACTACACCGGCATGGCGGCCGCCAGCTTTGCCCCCGGCAGCATCTGCGGTGCCGGTCCGACCGGGATCGGTGGCAGCTGGCTGGGCTTCACCATCAGCGGGCTGGTGGCGCTGTTCCTGGTCACAAGCTTGCTGATCTCGGTCTATGGCGCCATGCCGCCGACCATCCGTTCGCGCCTGGTGTTCCTGGTGGTGGCGGCCAGCCTGCCCGTGTCCCTGATGGCCGTGGTGGTGATGGTTTACGACTACCAGCGGCTGCGCGAGCAACAGGCCAGGGCCCTCGTGGTCACGGCGCGCGCCATCATCGCCACCGTGGACAAGGACCTCGCCGGTGTCGAATCGGGGCTCAGGGTGCTGTCGACGTCCCGCCTGCTGCTGGCCGGCAACCTGCCCGCCTTCCAGCTGCAGGCCGAGGACGCGCTGGGCCACCTGCACGTGGCGGCCCTGGTGCTGGAGGACGGCCATGGCAGCGTGCTGATGGACACCCGCCTGCCACCGGGCACCCACGCTGCCACCACACCCTCCCCCCACCCCCGCCCCACCCCCTCCTTCTCGCAAGCGGCCTTCCTGCAGGCCCGTTTCGAGAAGGAAACCGCCGTCACGATCGCGGTGCCCGTGGCGCCGGGGGGCACTGGCAAGGTCCCCACTGCTGACCTGCGGCTCAGGGCCAGCCTGTGGCCCGAACGGCTGACCCAGTTGCTGAACAACCAGCACCTGGCCCGGGACTGGATCGTCTCCATCTACGACACCGAGGGCAGCATCGTCGCGCGCAGCCACGAGATGCGGCGCTTTGTCGGTGCCAAGGGCGCCCCGCTGATACTGCAGCGGCTGGCCCAGGTGGACGAAGACTCGGTGGATGCCGTGACCCTGGAAGGCATCCCCGTGCTCTCGGCCTTCAGCCGCTCACCGGCCACGGGCTGGGCGGTCTCCATCGGCATTCCGAGCAGCAGCCTGAGCACCCCGCTGCTGCGCACGGTCGCCTGGCTGCTCGCGGGACTGGTGCTGCTGCTGACCGCCAGCCTGCTCCTGGCCTGGCGCATCGGCGGCTCCATCGCCAGCGCCGTGCAGGCCCTGACCGGACCGGCGCTGGCCCTGGGCTCGGGCGCCCCCATCGTGGTGCCGCCCCTGGGCCTGACCGAGGCCGACAAGGTCGGCCACGCACTGAAGCAGGCGGCGCACCTGCTGGACACGGCAAAACACGAGGCCCACCACGACATGCTGACCGGCCTGGCCAACCGCTCGCTGTTCCGGCAGATCGTGCAGCAGCAGCTGGCGCAGGCCCACCGCAACGGGGGCAACGTCTCCATCCTGTTCGTCGATCTCGATGGCTTCAAGGGCATCAACGACGCCCATGGCCACGCGGTGGGCGACGCGCTGCTGCAGCAGGCCGCGCAGCGCCTGCTGCAAGGGGTGCGCGGCGGCGACCTGGTCGCGCGGCTGGGGGGCGACGAATTCGCCGTGGCCCTGGTCCAGCCGGGCCTGCGGGGCACGGCCAAGGTGGCCGCGAAGCTGGTGGAAAGCCTGGCATCCCCGTTCCTGATCGAAGGCCTGGTGCTGCAGATCTCCGCCAGCATCGGCGGCGCCAGCTACGGCCCGCATGCCGCCACCGGCCTGGCCAGCTGCGAGGCCCTGCTGCAGCAGGCCGACAGCGCCATGTACCGCGCCAAGGAGGCCGGCAAACGGCGCTTTGTCATGGCCGAGTCACTGCGCACGCGGTGAGCATCGGCAAGCCCGCCGGACAGGCAGCCTAGCGCGCCAGCACGGCCACCTGCACCTGCGTGCGGGTCTCAAAGCCCAGGCTTTCATAGAGCGCAATGGCCGCGTGGTTGCTGACCCAGGCATGCAGGAAGGCCTGGTCGCCACGCTGCTGGATGGCATGCGCCACCACGGACGACAGCCGGCGCGCGAGGCCGCGCCCCCTGAAGTCGGGATGGGTGCAGACCCCGCTGACCTCGGTGGCGCCGGCAAAGCGCATGCGCTCGCCGGCCATCGCGGCCAGGCGACCCCCAATACGCACGCCGACAAAGCGGCCCATGGTGTGCGTGCGCGGCAGGAAGGGACCGGGCTCGGTCAGTTGCGCCAGCGCCAGCATCTCGGGCGCATCGGCATCGCCAAGCACCACCACGGCCTCTTCGCCTGGCACAGGCGCGACGGGCTGCATGGCCAGCATCTGCACCCCCTGGGCACTGCGCACGAGTTGCAGGCCCGGCGGTACCTGGACCGGGGCAACCTGCGCCAGGTAAACGGATTCTCCCGCCCCCACCAGGCTGGCCAGCGCGGCAAGGCTGGCGCCATCGTCGTCCCGTGCGCAGGCGAACAGGTTCACGTCGCGCCGGTAGCGCCTGGCGAGGTCCCCGCCTTCGGCAAGCTGCGGTGCATGGAGGAGCGAAGCCCACACGGGGCGGTCGAGGGAGCTGTTCATCGGGATGCCTTTCCTTTGGATCGCGCGGGCTGTGCCGCGATGGAGACGGCTGCGCGCTGCAGCAGCGAGGTGTGTTCCAGGCCCGCTTCGAGCGCGGACAGCTGCTCCAGCAGCGGGCCTTCGAGCGGCGCGCAGATCTGGGCCACCGAGGCCTCGATCACCGGCCAGACCTCGCGCCGGGCACGCTCGACCAGCGCCTGCCCGGCCTCGCTGAGCTGCACCTTGCGGATGCGCCGATCCTCCTGCAGCGTGCGCGACTCCACGAGACCGCTTGCCTCCAGCCCGTGCAGGGAGCGCGTGACCACCGGCTGGCTCACGCCGACCGCCGTGCCCAGCTCCCCGACGCCCAGCGGGCCGTGCCGGTCGAGCGCCGCGAGCAACGGAAAGTGGGCCGCGGGCAGGTCGATGCCATGCCGCGCCATGAGCGCCTGGGTCTGCGCCTGCAGCGACTCACCGATGCGCCGAAAGCGTGTGCCGAGGGTGAGGAACCCGAGCTCCTTGACCGTGTCCTGGACCATGATTCTCCTTTGATATATATCATGCTATTTATTTTATCGGCGCCTGTCAAGAAGCCGGCCATCCCCCGCGGGGGCAGCGCATGCCTGCAGGGACGCGATCAGAACGGACGCGGCTGGATGAGGCCGAGCAGCAGGGCCCGCGCAATCGCATGCTGGCGGCTGAACACCCCCAGCTTCTGCGCGATGGCGTTGAGGTGGAAATTGGCCGTGCGTTCGGAGATGTGCAACAGGCACGAGATCTCCCACGAGGTCTTGCCGTCGGCGGCCCAGCGCAGCACCTGCTGCTCGCGCGGACTCAGCGCCGGGGGCTGCAGCGGCATGGGCGCCAGGCGGCGCATGGCCTCGTGCACATAGCTGGCCAGCAGGTGCGCATGCGCCTGGACCTGTGCCATGTCGGCCTGGGCGGTGCGGCCCGTGCGCGAGACCGTGCCGCTCAAGATACCGAGCTCCCCGTGGGGCGTGTGCAGCGGCACGCTCAGGCCGGTGCACAGCCCGTGCTCGGCTGCCTCGCCCATCACGCGCCGGGCCTGCGGGCCGGGGCCATCACCGGGCACCTCGTGCCACAGCACCGGCAGGATGTTGCGGCTGCAATAGCGGATGATGGGATCGTGCGCATGGTAGTTGTGGGCCATGTAGTGGCGGGTCCAGCCTGGTGGGTAGCCATCCACCAGCAAAACGCTCGACTGCGCAAAGTGCTCCGGCACCCGCAGCGCATAGATGAAATGCTCGAAGCCGAGCGCCTGCGCCAGTTGCTGCACCTGTGCATGCAGGCTGGGCAGGTCGGCGCTGTGCAGTAGTTGCTCGAGCGATTCGCGAAAGGGCCGTAGCGTCAGATCCATTGCGGTGAAGGGTGGAATGGGGATGGGCCAGAATCCATCCGACGGGAACCAGGGTCTGGAAGGCCCCCATTCCCGGAATGGAGAGGACCCGGGAGAATTCTTGGCGAGACTCCCACCACCGCAAACTCCAACGACTTCTCCAGCCGACGAAGCAATGCACATTTCGACGAACGGACCCCCACCGTCGACGAACGACACCACCGACCTGCCCGGCGATGCCGCCGCCAGCGCCTGGTCCGGCCTGCGCCGCACCACATTGCAGCTGGCCGCGGTGTTCTGGAGTGCCGTGCTGCTCAGCGACAGCATCCTGTGGGGGATCGCTGGCGTCGACCCGCTCGAATCGCTCTCGGGCAAGCTGGTGCTCAACAGCTTCGGCGCCCTGCTCACCATCGGCATGTCGGCACTGCTGTTCCGGCTGCGCCGCCGCGGCATCCTGTTCAAGGCGGCCATGGCGTTTGCGCTGTCCATGGCCTGCGCGCCGCTGTACAGCCTGTTTGATTTCCAGGTCTACCGCTTTTACGTGGCGCCCGAGGTGCCCGACTTCAGCTGGCGCAACTTCGGCTACACCATGGTCTCAAGCATGGCGATGTTCTTCGGCTGGTCCTGCCTGTATGTGTCCATGGTCTATGCCTTCGAGGTGCGGGATCGCGAACGCAGCCTGGCCGCCGCGCGCGAGGAGGCCCTGCACGCCCAGATGCGCGCCCTGCGCTACCAGGCCAACCCCCATTTCCTGTTCAACACCCTCAACTCCATCGCCGGCCTGGTCGAGGAAGGCGCCACCGCGCGTGCCGGCCGCATGCTGCTGTCGCTGTCGATGTTCCTGCGCACCACGCTGACCATCGACCCCCTGCAGGACGTCAGCCTGGCGGATGAGCTGGTGCTGCAGGAGGACTATCTCGCGATCGAGCAGGAGCGCTTCTCCGACCGCATGGGCTTTGCCGTGGAGGCCCCCGAGGAGGTGCGGCGCGCGCTCGTGCCCAGCCTGATCCTGCAGCCGCTGATCGAGAATGCCGTCAAGCATGGCGTGGGCCAGTCCGCGGCGCACACGCAGATCACCATCCGCGCGCTGCGCCAGCAGGACGTTCTGCGGCTGGTGGTCGAGAACGATCTGCCGGCCGGCGGGCGCCCGTCGGCGGACACCGTGGTCGGCTTCGGCATCGGCCTGCGCAATGTCGCGGACCGCCTGCGCATGCGCTTTGGCGAAAGCGGCCGGTTCAGCGCCCGCACCCATGGGGGGCAGTTTCGCGCCGAGATCGAACTGCCCTGGAGGACCGCATGATGGACCCCATCGACGTGCTGGTCGTGGACGACGAGCCGCTGGCACGGCGCCGGCTCATCCGGCACCTGCAGCGCCTGGACTGGGTCGGCGCGGTCGCGGAAGCGGCCACCGTGCAGCAGGCCCTCGCCAGGCTGGCGGAGTTCGACGCGCGCATTGTCCTGCTGGACATCCAGATGCCCGGCGGCAGCGGCTTCGACCTGGTACCCCACCTGCCCGCCCCGGCACCCGCCGTCGTGTTCGTGACCGCCTTCGACGACCAGGCCCGCCGCGCATTCGACGCCCATGCCATCGACTACGTGACCAAGCCCATCGATCCGGGGCGCCTGCACCTGGCCCTGGAGCGTGCGCGCCAGGCCGTGCTGTCGCAAGGCCGCCAGGACCGGATCGCGGAGCTGGAGGAAGTCATTGCCAGCCTGCGCAGCGCAGCCGCCGCCGCCGCGCACCGCCATGCCGGCACCAGCGACCTGTGGGTGAGGTCGGGCCACAACTACCTGCGCATTCCGTGCAGCAGCATCACCCACATCCAGGCGGAGCGCGACTACGCGCGCATCCACGTGGACGGCAGGGATTACCTGCACGGCGAGAGCCTGTCCGACCTGGAGCGCAGCCTGCCTGGCGGGGAATTCATGCGCATCCACCGCAGCACGCTGGTCCGCCTGGGCGCGATCTCCCATGTGTCGGTCGGCCGGTACTCCTCACTGAGCGTCGTGTTCCCGGGGGGCAAGACCGCCAAGGTCGGACGGACCTACGCGGCCGATGTCCGGGCTCGGCTGATGCAGCCGGCACTCTGAGGGGAGGGCCGCCACCACCTGCGCCAGCCAGTCGGGTACAGGGTCCGTGGTGGCCGCACTCCACGCAAACATGCGCGTAAAGCTGCGAAATTCCGACAGATCGCCCGGGGGGAGCGTGCGCGCCACGGCTTCAAAGCGTGCCAGCAAGCCGACGGCCTCGGGATGGATCTGCGCCACCTGTTCGAGGTAAGCGATGGCAAACACCAGGTTGGAGAGCGCAGGCTTCTCGGGCTTGCGCTCAAGCTTTCGGATCAGGGGGTCGGACCAGGCCTTCACGGCCGGGTAGGCCCGCGGGTCGGCTACGGCCGCCAGGGCCCAGAGCACATAGCTCTTGAGCGTTCCCTTGCGCACCAGGCATTCGGTGAGCCAGTCCGTCGCCTCGGCCCCACAGAGCCGGGCCACGGCCAGGACCGAGGTGGCCTTGACGTCCTGCATCGAAAAGTCGGCCAGTTCCTTGAGAACCGGCAGGGCCTCCGTGGCATGAAGGTCCGCCAGGCTGTGGCAGGCCAGCGGCATGGCCGACCTGGGCTTGTGGTTGCGCAGCACGCCCAGGAGGCCCTGGACGTCGTAGGGGACGCCAAGCCGGCGGAAATAGGCCCGGTCTTGCAGCATGTCCCCCTCGCCGCGCACCAAGGCCGCGGCGCTGGGGTGCAGCACAGGTGCAGGTGTCGGCATGTCCTAGCTCCTGAACAGGTGAAACAGAGCAGGCCTCTGGCATCCAGGGGCCTGCAGGCAAGGATCACACCGCCATCAGACGTTCATGATCGAGACCAGGCGCGTGTTCAGGTGCGCCTCGACAGCTTCGGAGCCGCCCTCGGAGCCATAGCCCGAATCCTTCAAACCACCGAACGGCAGCTCGGCCGCAGGGGCGGCCGCCTGGTTGATCCACAGCATGCCGACTTCCAGGCGCTGCGACAGCAGGTGGGCGTTCTTGAGCGAGCGCGTGAAGGCATAGCCGGCCAGGCCGAAGGGCAGGCGGTTGGCCTCGGCGATGGCGTCCTCGATCTTCTCGAAGCCGCGCACGGCGGCCACGGGGCCGAAGGGCTCTTCGTTGAAGATGCGGGCCGACAGCGGCACGTCGTTGAGCACGGTGGGCTGGAAGAAGTTGCCTTCGCTGCCGATGCGCTCGCCACCGGCGGCCAGTTGCGCGCCCTGCTGCACGGCGTCGGCCAGCAGGTCGGCCATGGCGGTGATGCGGCGCGGGTTGGCCAGCGGGCCCATCTGCGTGCCCTGGACCAGGCCGTCGCCGACCTTCAGGCCCTGGGCGTGGCTGGTGAGCGCGGCCACGAATTCGGCGCGGATGCTCTCGTGCACCAGGAAGCGCGTGGGCGAGATGCAGACCTGGCCCGCATTGCGGAACTTGGCGCCACCGGCGGCCTTGATGGCCAGCGCCACGTCGGCATCCTCAGCGACGATCACCGGGGCATGGCCGCCCAGTTCCATGGTCACGCGCTTCATGTGCTTGCCGGCCAGGGCCGCGAGCTGCTTGCCCACCGGCGTGGAGCCGGTGAAGGTGACCTTGCGGATGATAGGGTGCGGGATCAGGTAGTTGGAGATCTCGGCCGGATCGCCATAGACCAGGCCCACGGTGCCGGCGGGCACGCCGGCATCGGCGAAGGCGCGGATCAGCTCGGCCGGGCTGGCCGGGGTCTCTTCAGGCGCCTTGACGAGGATGGAGCAGCCGGCCGACAGTGCGGCCGCGAGCTTGCGCACCACCTGGTTGATCGGGAAGTTCCAGGGCGTGAACGCGGCCACGGGGCCCACGGGGTCCTTGATGACCAGCTGCTGGGCCTTGAGGTTGCGCGAAGGCACGATGCGGCCGTAGACGCGCAGCGATTCGTCGGCGAACCATTCGATGATGTCGGCCGAGGCCATGGTCTCCACCTTGGCTTCGGCCAGGGGCTTGCCCTGCTCCTGCACCATGATGGCGGCAATCGCGTCCACACGCTCGCGCATCAGCGCGGCAGCGCGGCGCATGGTCTTGGCGCGGTCGGCCGCGGGGATGTCGCGCCAGGCCTCGAAACCCTTCTGCGCAGCTTCGAGCGCACGGTCCAGGTCGGCCTTGCCGGCATGGGCCACGCGGCCGATTTCCTTGCCGGTGGCGGGGTTGTGCACGGCGATGGTCTTGCCGTCGGCGGCGTCCTGCCACTGGCCGGCGATGAAGAGGCGGGTATCGGGATAACTCATGCGGATGCTCCTGATTAGCAAGGGGGTGTGAAGGGGGCGGCCACGCAACCAACGCATTGGCCGAGCGGCGACACCCGGCACTATAGGCCCCTTGCTGCAGGCCGGGGCGGGCACCCCGGAAAGCCCCTGTCAAGATCCACAGGGACAGCAGCCCCTCAGCGGGCGGGTGCCTGCGCCAGGGTGGCGCCCTTGCCATCGCCCCAGCCGCCGCCCAACGCGCGGATCAGACCCACGGTGGCCGTGTACTGCGCGGTGCGCACCTGCAGCGCCTGGCGCCGGTTGCGCAGCTCGCTGCGGCGTGCGTCCAGCAGTTCGAGCTGGCTCACCAGGCCGTTGCGGTAGCGCGAATCCGACAGCTGCGTGGCGCGCACGGCCGACTGCACGGCACGGCCCTGGGCCTCGGCCTGGCCGGCGAGCAGGCGCAACGCGCTCAGCTGGTCCTCCACCTCGCGGAAGGCGGTGAGCACCTGGCCGCGGTGGGCGGCCATGGCGGCTTCCAGCCGGGCGCGGGCGCCCTCTTCCTGGGCCTTGCGCTGGCCGCCGTCGAAGATCGGCAGCGACAGCAGCGCGCCAATGCCCCAGGAGCGGGCCGACCACTTGAACAGGTCACCGAGCTCGGGCGAGGCCTGGCCGGCATTGCCCGTGAGGGTGATGGCCGGGAACCAGGCCGCCTCGGCCACGCCCACGCGCGCCTGCGCCGCCAGCACCGAAGCCTGCGCCGCCGACACGTCGGGCCGGCGCGCCAGCACCGTGCCGGGCACGCCGGCCGGGATCACGGGCAGGGCCGCATCGCTGGCGGCCGGGGCCACGGCAAAGCCCGTGGCCACGTCGCCCACGAGCACGGCCAGGGCATTGGACAGCAGCGCCTGCTGGCGCTCCAGGGCCAGGGCCTCGGATTCGGTGGCCGCGACCTCGGTCTGCACGCGCGCCACGTCCAGCTCGGCCACATCGCCGGCCTGGAAGCGGCGCTGCGTCAGGCGCAGCGTGTCGCGGTAGGCGCCCAGGCTTTCGCGCACCAGCAGCTGCTCGGCCTGCACCGAGCGCAGCTGCAGGTAGGTCTGCGCCACGTCGGCCTGCACCAGCAAACGCGTGCTCTGCAGCAGCGCATCGCGGGCCTGGGCATCCAGGCGCGCGGCGTCACTGGCCTTGGACAGGCGGCCGAACAGGTCAAGCTCGTACGAGACGTTGAGCCCCACCGAGGTCAGCGTCGACGCCTGCGTGCTGCCCGTGGTGCCGGCGCCGGCCTGGCGTGTGGCACCGGCCGAGGCACCCACCTGCGGGGCGCGTGCGGCATCGGCCGAACGCAGCAGCGAGCGCGCCTCGGCCAGGCGGGCGGCCGCCTCCTGCACCGTGGTGTTGCCGCTGGCGGCACGCTCCACCAGGGCGCTGAGCACCGGGTCCTGGAAGCCCAGCCACCATTCGCCGCGCGGCTGCGCCTCGGCGGGGGCGGCGGTGGTCCAGGCAGGTGCGCCATCGGCCACGCTGAAGCTGGCGGGCACGGCCACGCCGGCATGCTCGGGCTGCTGCGCGACAGGCGTGCCCATGCAGCCGGCCAGCACCAGGGCGGCGACCAGCGGCGCCAGGCGCGCCGCACGCCGCACGGTCAGGGAAGGATCGGAAAAAATCGTGTTGGCATTCATGGCAAAGACTCCCTTGCACTCATTCGTCATGGCCGCGCGGTGCAGCCAGTATCGGGTGGGCCACGGCGCCGGGGCCGGTGGCATCGGTCAGCGGAGCCGTATGGCTGCCGTGGTTGGCCAGGGGGCGGTTGCCCGCCAGTCGGCGCAGCACCACGTAGAACACGGGCGTGAGGAACAGGCCGAAGGCCGTCACCCCGATCATCCCGGCGAACACCGCCACGCCCATGGCGCTGCGCATTTCGGCACCGGCACCGGTGGACAGCACCAGGGGCAGCACGCCCATCACGAAGGCCAGCGAGGTCATCAGGATGGGGCGCAGCCGCAGGCGGCTGGCCTCGATGGCGGCCTGCACGGGCGTGCGCCCGGCAAACTCCAGCTCACGGGCGAACTCCACGATCAGGATCGCGTTCTTGGCCGATAGCCCCACCAGCACGATGAGCCCGATCTGCGTGAACACGTTGTTGTCCCCCTTGCTGAGCCACACGCCCGCCATGGCGGCCAGCAGGCCCATGGGCACGATCAGGATGATGGCGATCGGCAGTGTCAGGCTTTCGTACTGCGCGGCCAGCACCAGGAACACCAGCAGGATGGCGATGGGGAACACCAGCACGGCGGAATTGCCGGCCAGGATCTCCTGGTAGGTCAGCTCGGTCCACTCGAAGCCGATGCCTTTGGGCAGCGTTTCGGCGGCGATGCGCTCGATGGCGTCCTGGGCCTGGCCCGACGAGAAGCCGGGACCGGGCTGGCCGTTCACGTCGGCCGCGAGGAAGCCGTTGTAGCGCATGGCACGCTCGGGGCCGAAGCTCGGCTCGAGCTTCATCAGCGCCGACAGCGGCACCATCTCGCCCGTGGTGGAGCGCACCTTGAGCAGGCCCACGTCGTCGCTGCGGGCACGGAAGGCCGCATCGGCCTGCACGCGCACGCTGTAGGTACGGCCGAACTGGTTGAAGTCGTTAGCGTACAGGCTGCCCAGGTAGATCTGCAGCGTCTCGAAGATGTCCGTCACGGGCACGCCGAGCTGGCGCGCCTTGGTGCGGTCGATGTTCGCGTACAGCTGCGGCACGTTGACTTGCCAGCTGGTGAACAGGCCGGCCAGCTCGGGCGTCTGGTAGGCCTTGGCCATGAAGGCCTTCACGGCCGAGTCCATGGCCTCGTAGCCCAGCGATGCACGGTCTTCGATCTGCAGCTTGAAGCCGCCCGTGGTGCCGAGGCCCGCCACCGGTGGCGGCGGGAACATGGCGATGAAGGCTTCCTGGATGGCACCGAACGACTGGTTCAGCTGGCCCGCCACGGCGCCGCCGCTCTGGTCGGCACGCGTGCGCTCGGCAAAGGGCTTGAGCGTGGCGAAGACGATGCCGGAGTTCGAGCTGTTGGTGAAGCCGTTGATCGACAGGCCGGGGAAGGCGATGGCGTCTTCCACGTTGGGGTTCTTCTTCATGATGTCGCCCATGCGGCGGATCACGTCCTCGGTACGGTCCAGCGTGGCGCCATCGGGCAGCTGCGCAAAGCCGATCAGGTACTGCTTGTCCTGCGCGGGCACGAAGCCACCGGGAATGACCTTGAACAGGCCGAAGGTCACCCCCACCAGCGCCAGGTAGACCACCAGCATCAGCGCCTTGCGGCCGATGACGCGCTTGACGCCGCCGCTGTAGGCCTCGGAGCCGCGGTGGAACACGCGGTTGAAGCCGCGGAACACACCACCGAGCACCTTGTCCATACCGCGCGTGAGCGCGTCCTTGGGCTCATGGTGGCCCTTGAGCAGCAGCGCGCTGAGCGCCGGCGACAGGGTCAGCGAGTTGATCGCCGAGATCACCGTGGAGATCGCGATGGTGACCGCGAACTGGCGGTAGAACTGGCCCGTGAGGCCGCTGATGAAGGCCAGCGGCACGAACACCGCCACCAGCACCAGCGCGATCGCGATGATGGGGCCGGAGACTTCGCGCATGGCGCGGTAGGTGGCCTCGCGCGGGGTCAGGCCGGCCTCGATGTTGCGCTCCACGTTCTCCACCACCACGATGGCGTCGTCCACCACGATGCCGATGGCCAGCACCAGGCCGAACAGGCTCAGGGCGTTGATCGAAAAGCCCAGCAGGTGCAGCACGGCGAAGGTGCCCACCACCGACACCGGCACGGCCAGCAGCGGGATGATGGAGGCGCGCCAGGTCTGCAGGAACAGGATCACCACGACCACCACCAGCGCGATGGCCTCGAGCAGGGTCTGGATCACCGACTTGATGGAGGCCCGCACGAACTGCGTCGGGTCGTAGGCGATGCGGAATTCCACGCCTTCGGGCATGTTCTTCTGCAGCTCGTCCATGGTCTTGCGCACGTTGGCCGAGATGTCCAGGGCATTCGAGCCCGGGGCCTGGAACACGCCCATGCCCACGGCCGGGTCGTTGTTGAGCAGCGAGCGCAGCGAGTAGTCGGCCGCGCCCAGCTCCAGGCGGGCGATGTCGCGCAGGCGCGTTACCGCGCCGTCGGCACCGGTCTTGACGATGATGTCGCCGAAGTCGTCCTCGGTCTGCAGTCGGCCCTGGGCGTTGATGGACAGCTGCAGGTCCACGCCAGGCAGGCCGGGAGAAGCACCGACCACGCCGGCGGCGGCCTGCACGTTCTGGCCGCGGATGGCAGCCACCACGTCGCTGGCCGAGAGGCCGCGCTGCGCGACCTTCTGCGGGTCGAGCCAGACGCGCATGGAGTAGTCGCCACCGCCGAAGATCTGCACCTGGCCCACGCCCTGGATGCGCGCCAGGCGGTCCTTGACGTTGAGCACGGCGTAGTTGCGCAGGTAGTCGATGTCATAGCGGCCGTTGGGCGAGACCATGTGCACGACCATGGTCAGGTCGGGCGCGCTCTTGACCGTGGTGACGCCCAGGCGGCGCACTTCCTCGGGCAGGCGTGGCTCGGCCTGCGAGACGCGGTTCTGCACCAGCTGCTGGGCCTTGTCGGGATCGGTGCCCAGGGCAAAGGTCACGGTCAGCGTCATCACGCCGTCGGTCGTGGCCTGGCTGCCCATGTAGAGCATGCCTTCCACGCCGTTGATGGATTCCTCCAGCGGCGTGGCCACGGTTTCGGCGATGACCTTGGGGTTGGCGCCCGGGTACTGGGCGCGCACCACCACCGAGGGCGGGGCCACCTCGGGGTACTCGGAGATCGGCAGGCTGCGCAGCGCGATCAGCCCTCCGAGGAAGATGAGCACCGACAGCACCCCGGCGAAGATGGGTCGGTCGATGAAGAAGCGGGATAGATTCATGGCGATGGTCTTTCAGCAGGCGCGCGGTGCCCTTATGCGGCAGGCGACTTGGCGGCGCGGGCTTCCTTGCGGTCGGCGGAAGGGATTTCGGCCTTGGCGGTCATGGGGACGGACTGCGGGGCGACGACGGCGCCAGGGCGCACGCGCTGCAGGCCGTTGACGATGATGGTCTCGCCGGCCTTCAGGCCCGAGGTGACCACGCGCAGACCTTCGATGGGCGCACCCAGCGTGACCTCGCGGTACTCGGCCTTGTTGCCCTCTCCCACCACCAGCACGAACTTCTTGTTCTGGTCCGTGCCCACGGCGCGCTCGTTGATCAGGATGGCCTGCGAGCTGCGTGCCTGGCCCATGCGGATGCGCGCGAACTGGCCGGGAATGAGGTCGCCATCGGCGTTGTCGAACACGGCGCGCACGCGCACCGTGCCGCTCCTGGCATCGACCTGGTTGTCGATAAGCTGCAGCTTGCCTGCGTGCGGCGTGCCGCCCGAGGTGCCGGTGCCCATCTGCACGGGGATGCGCTCGATCAGGGTGCGGGCGCTGCTGCCGGACTTCAGGTCCTGCAGCGCCTTGACGACGATCTGCTCGTCGGTATCGAAGCTCGCGTAGATCGGGCTCACCGAGACCAGCGTGGTCAGCACCGGCGCACCGGCGCCCGAGGCCACCAGGTTGCCCACGGTGACTTCGATGCGGCCCACACGGCCGGCCACGGGGGCCCGCACCTGGGTGTAGCCGAGGTTCAGGCGCGCGGCCTGCAGCGCGGCCTGGGCGGCACGCAGGTTGGCGTCGGCCTCGCGCTGGGCGTTCTGGCGCTCGTCGTGCTCGCGCTGGGCGATGGCGCTTTCCTGCAGCAGGCGCGTGGCGCGCTCCAGCTCGCTGCGGGTGTAGGAGACGCGGGCCTGCGCTGCGGCGACCTGTGCCTCGGCGCGGTCCACCTCGGCGGCGTAGGGGGCTGGGTCCACCGTGATCAGCAGGTCGCCCTGCTTGACCAGCGAGCCTTCACGGAAGTGCACGGCCTGCACGGCACCCGCCACGCGCGGGCGGATGTCCACGCGCTGCACAGCTTCGAGCCGGCCCGAGAACTCGTCCCACAGGCTGATGTCCTGTTGCAGCACGGCAGACACGGAGACGGGTACGGCCTGGGGCTGCGCCGCACCGGCGGTGGCCTGGGCCGAGGGCGACTGGAACACCAGCACGGCGGATGCGGCGACGGCAGCGGCGGCCGTGGCCAGGGTGGCGAGGCCCAGGGGGCGCTTGGGGAAAGGAAGATGGAAGTTCATGGTCACTTTCTGTGGCGGGGCAGTTCTCGCGGAACACGCCCCGCTGCGGTTTTCAAGATCGGGTGGATTGGAGACGGACGAAGTCTGGGCACTGACACGGTGGCAAGGTCAACACCGGCTGCGCAGTGCGGCGGCTTTTGTGTCGGCAGTGGCAGTGCTCCCGGGTGCAGCAGCCTGCAGGTCGATGGTGTTCATGGGCAATTCCTCCGTGTCGTTGATATGGGCAAAACAGATCGTCAAAAAGCGCGGGCAACAGCCGGTCCGTACCGATCTGTGTCGGCACTTGCACCAGCTCCTGGCCAGTCATGGGCAAAGCATTCCCCCTCCGGCGCCAATGGCCGGAAATTACGGGGTGAGCGCCTGGCTCGGTAAGTGGGGTGGCGGGAGTATCGAACCTCAACTTAAGTTGAGGTCAACCACATCCTACAAACCCTGGGGTTTCAGGTGGGGGCCGGACATCGGGTGTCCTCGAAAAACTGCCGGATCTGCACCAGCGCGCCTTCGGCGCAGGGGCATTCACGCTGCTCAGCCTCCAGGGCTTCGGGCATCTCTCCGGCTTTGGGAAACACATGGCGCCGTACCAGCAGGCCGGCGGATTCGAGGCGCGCGGCATAGGCCAGCGCCTCGTCGTGCATGGGGTCGGTGTCGCCCACCATCACCAGGGTGGAGGGCAGTCCTGCCAGGCGGTGCGCGGTGGCAGGCACAGCGTAGGGGTGTTCGGCATCGCGCGGGCAGCGCAGGAAGTTGCGCCAGCCCTCGGTCCATTTGCAGCCGGTGGCGTCGCCCGTGGCTTCGCGCACCGAGGCCGTGCCCACGCAGGGGTCGAGCATGGGCGACAGCAGGATCTGGCCGGCCAGCGGCGGGTGCGACTGGTCGCGCGCCATCACCGAGACGGCGGCCGCCAGGTTGCCGCCGGCCTCTTCGCCGGCCAGGTAGATCTGCGCACCCTGGCCACCGAGCTTGACGCGGTTGCGAAACGCCCACTGCAGCACGCCATAGCCGGTGTTCACGGGCTGGGGAAACGGGGTCAGCGGATAGGCCACCGACACCACCACGGCGCCGGCCCTCTCGAGCAGGTCGGCCACGGTGCAGCCGGTATCGAGGTCACCCGTGGTGAACGCGCCGCCGTGGAAATGCACCACCAGCGGCGAGGGCTTGCCGGGCTGCTTGCGGCCATAGACGCGCACCGCCACCTCTTCGCCCTTGGCCACCTCAATGGTGGCGTCGGTGCGCTGGGGAGCGCCCGCTGCGCTGCCCGAAGCCTTGGAAGAGGCTCCGGCACGGGGGGACGGCGAAGGTGGCGACGGACGGTCGGGCTGCATGGCATGGACCCATTGGATTGACGATGGATGAAATGTAGTACCTGCCGCCTGCCCGATAAACAGGCCAAACACCACTGCACTGTTTCCAAAAGCTCAACAATCAAATGCAAACCGCATGTGAGAATTCCGCTGCACCCACTGGTGGGTGCAAGTACAAGGAGAGCCCATGGACCAGATACAGGCCATGCGCATATTCGTGCGGGTGGTGGAGGCCGGCACGTTCACAAGGGCGGCGGATTCGCTTTCGCTGCCCAAGGCCACGGTCACCAAGCATGTGCAGGCGCTGGAGGAGCGCCTGCGCGTGAAGCTGCTCAACCGCACCACGCGCCGCGTCACCGTGACCGCCGATGGCGCCGCCTACTACGAGCGCACCATCCGCCTGCTGACCGACCTGGACGACATCGAGGCGAGCATGACCAACGCCCGCTCGAACCCGCGCGGGCGCCTGCGCGTGGACGTGGGCACCTCGATGGCGCAATTGCTCATCCTGCCCAACCTGGCCGAGTTCCATGCGCGCTACCCCGACATCCAGGTGGACCTGGGCGTGAGCGACCGCATGGTGGACCTGATCAGCGACAACGTGGACTGCGTGATCCGCGGCGGCGAGTTGACCGACCAATCGCTGGTGGCGCGGCGCATCGGCAACCTCGAATTCATCACCGTGGCTTCGCCCGACTACCTGGCCAAGCACGGCACGCCCGTACATCCGCTGGAGATCGAGGAAAAGCACGCCATCGTCGTCTACTTCTCGCCCCAGACTGGGCGCCACTACCCGCTGGAGTTCCGCAAGGGCGATGAGTCGGTGGACATCACCGGCCCCTACCAGGTCAGCGTGAACGAGAGCAACGCCTATGTAACGGCGACCGTCTCGGGCCTGGGCATCGGGCAGGTCACGAGCTTCCAGGCCACGCGCCACCTGGAGACCGGCGCCCTGGTGCGCCTGCTGCCCGAATGGACACAGCCCCTGCTGCCGATCTACGTGGTCTACCCGCCCAACCGCCACCTGAGCGCCAAGGTGCGCGCCTTCGTGGACTGGACGGCCGAATTGGTGCAGCGCAACTCGCACCTGCAACGCACGACCTGACCCCCCGCAAGCCGCTTCGCGCCATCCCCCAAGGTATGCTTGGGACATGAGCGACGCCCCCGACACCCCGACGCCCGAACCCGGGACCCCGCCAGAAGCCACGCCCGCCAAACCCGCCCAGCCGCGCAACCCGCTGCACGGCGTGACGCTGGAGGCCATGGTGGTGGGCCTGGCCGATTACTTCGGCTGGGCTGGCCTGGCCGAGCGCATCCCGGTGCGCTGCTTCCAGAGCGACCCGAGCGTGGGCTCGAGCCTCAAGTTCCTGCGCAAGACGCCCTGGGCGCGTGAGAAGGTCGAGAGCCTGTACCTGTTCATGCTGCGCGACCAGCGGCGCAACGCGCAGGAGTAAGCGCTCAGCCTCAGACCGGCTCTGCCGCCGGCAGGTAGCGTTCGATATGGCCCATGGCGCGGGCCACGTAGTCGTCCTTCTCTCCCACCGGGGCGAAGTAATGCAGGGCGGTAGCAGCCTCCTCCACGCCCGCCAGGCGGGCAATCACCCATCCCGCCAAGTACGACGATGCGAGGCAGCCCCCTGCCGTCGCCACATTGCCGTGGGCAAAGAGCGGCTGGTCCAGCACGGTGACGCCCGCCGCCTGCACCCAGGGCTTGGTGGTCAGGTCCGTGCAGGCCGGCACGTTTTCGAGCAGGCCCAGCCTGGCCAGCACCAGCGCACCCGAGCACTGGGCGCCCAGCAGTTGGCGCACGGGGTCGAACTGCATCTGCGCCATCAGCGCTGCGTCTTCCACCACCTCGCGGGTCTGGATGCCGCTGCCCACCAGCACCGCATCGGCGTCGCGCGCCCAGGCCAGCGACGCCTGGTGCGGCTCGACCACGATGCCGTTCATGGAGCGCACACGCGCCGTGGGGCAGACCAGGGCCACCTCCCAGCCCGGGCGCTTGACCCGGTTGAGGATGCCCAGGGCGATCAGGGAGTCGAGTTCATTGAAGCCGTCGAAGGCCAGCAGGGCAATGCGCATGGTGTGCTCGCAAGGGATGAAGATGCGCCATCGTAGGCAGGCCACTTAGTACAATCAAAGAATTGTCATAGATACACTGGGATTGCGATGGGCCTGGTCCGGTACAAGCAGGTCGTCGATGCGTTGGCGGCCGACATCCGCACCGGCCGGCTGCGGCCTGCCGCCCGCCTGCCCACGCACCGCGCGCTGGCGGCGAAGTACGGTCTGGCGCTGGGCACGGCCAGCCGCGTGTATGCCGAACTGGAGGCCATCGGCCTGGTGGTCGGCGAGACCGGGCGCGGCACCTTCGTGCGCGACCCGTCGTACCCGCGGACGGGGGCCGACCTCACCGCGCCGCAGGCCAGTGCCATCGACCTGTCGTTCAACAACCCCAGCGTGCCCGGCCAGACCGAACAGCTGCGCGAGGCCCTGCGCCAGCTCGCGGCCTCGGGCGACCTGGAATCGCTGCTGCACTACCAGCCCTACGGCGGGCGCCTGCACGAGCGCGCCATCGTGGCGCGGCACCTGCAATCGCGGCTGCTCAAGGTCGGCGGCGAGCAAGTCCTCATCGTCAACGGCGCCCAGCACGGCATGGCCATCGCTGCGCTGGGCCTGCTCAACCCCGGCGACATCGTGGCCGTGGACGCCCTCACCTACCCCGGCTTTCGCGTGCTGGCCGAGCGCCTGCGGCTGGACCTGGCGCCCGTGCCCGTGGGGCCGGAGGGAACGGACCTCGACGCGCTGCAGCGCCTGTGCCATGCGCGGCCCGTGCGCGCCATCTACACCATGCCCACCTTGCACAACCCGCTGGGCTGTGTGATGCCGGCACGCGCACGCGGGCGCCTGGCGATGATTGCGCGCCAGCACGACCTGCTGGTGATCGAGGACGCGCCCTATGCCTACCTGGCCGGCGACGCCCTGGTGCCCATCGCCGCACTCGCGCCGGAGCGCACGGTCTACGTCTCCAGCCTGTCCAAGAACGTGGCCACCGGCCTGCGCTTCGGTTTTGTCGCGGCCGCGCCGGCACTGATCCCGGCGCTGGAGCGCGCCATCCGCGCCACCTCGTGGAACACGGCCGGCGTGCTCACGGCCATGGCCTGCGCCTGGATCGAGGACGGCACCGTGGCGCGGCTGGAGGCCGAGAAACGCGCCGATACGGCCCGGCGCCAGGCCCTGGTCACCCAGGCGCTGGGCGGACTTCCCCTTGTGCGCCACCCACACTCGTACTTCGTCTGGCTGCCGCTCGGTGACGACCAGCGTGCCGACCGCATTGCGGCCACGCTGCTGCAGCGCGGCGTGACCGTCTCCACCGCAGAGGCCTTTGCCACCACCACCCATGTGCCCCAGGCGCTGCGCGTGGCGCTGGGCTCGGTAGCGCTGGACGACCTGCCCCAGGCCCTCGCACTGGTGCGGCAGGCCGTGGAGCAGGACTCGTCCTAGTCGTTGAAAACGACGCTCTGGCGCGCTCTCCGGTCCACCTGCAAGCTGAAGATGTCGGGCCGCGCATAGTGGCCCACCACGTCGAAGTCGTAGCGGGCGCGCACCAGTTCCGCCACGTCGATCTGCGAGGTGAGCAGGCCGGTGGTGTTCTGCAGCGGACCGGCGAGCACATCGCCCAGCGGCCCCACGATGACGCTGTTGCCGCGGATCAAGGGGCGGTCGGCGTCCCAACCGGGCGCGTCGATGCCCAGCGCGCGCGGCGAGGGCTGCACCTGGCAGGCGCTGATGACAAAGCAGCGCCCCTCGTGCGCGATGTGGCGCATGGAGCATTGCCAGATGTCGCGCTCGTCCACCGTGGGCGCGCACCAGACCTGCACGCCCTGGGCGTACATGGCGGTGCGCAGCAGGGGCATGTGGTTCTCCCAGCAGATCACGCCGCCCACGCGGCCGACGGCCGACTCGATCACCGGCAGGGTGGAGCCATCGCCCTGGCCCCAGATCAGGCGCTCGGTGCCCGTGGGCATGAGCTTGCGGTGCCTGGCCACCAGGCCCTTGTCGGGGTCGAAGTACAGCGCCGTGCAGTACAGCGTGCTGCCCGCGCGCTCGATCACGCCGAGCACCAGCATGGCGCCGGTGCGCTGGGCCAGGCCAGCCAGGGCCTCGGTCTCGGGCCCGGGCACGTCGATGGCGCTCGCGTGGTAGCGCGCATAGGTCTCGCGGCCCTCGGGCAGGCGGTAGCCCAGGCGGGTGCCAAAGATCTCGCCCTTGGGATAGCCGCCCAGCAGCGCCTCGGGCATGACGACGAGGCGTGCGCCCGAGGCCTTGATCTCGCCCTCGAACGCGAGCACGTTGGCCAGGGTCTGGGCAGTGCCCTCGGGGGAGGAGCCGATTTGCAGGGCGGCGACGGTGGAAAGGGTCATGGCAGGGTTCCTGGGGATGGAAGACAAGCGCAGTGTTGCCAAAGCCCTAAGATGAATCAATGCCTCTCCATTGCTGATTGATATGAACGAGATTGATATCGGGTTCGACCTCAACGGGCTGCGCGTGTTCGAGGCGCTGTACGAGGAAGGTGGCGCCACGCGCGCCGCGCTGCGCCTGTCGCTCACCCAGTCCGCCGTGAGTGCGGCCCTGGGGCGGCTGCGCAAGGTCTATGGCGACCCGCTGTTCACGCGCACCGGGCGCGGCCTGGCACCCACGCTGCGTGCGCAGGAGCTGCGGCCGGTGATCGGCGAGGCGCTCAACAAATGCCGCGAGAGCCTGGCCCTGGGCACCTCGCCGGCCGCGCGCTACCAGGGCCGCTCGGTGGTGCTGGGCCTGTCGGACGATTTCGAGATCGCCATGGGCCCGTGGCTGGTGCAGTTGCTGGCGCAGCATGCGCCGGGCCTGCGCCTGGCCTTCCGGCAGGCGCACAGCCAGATCGTGGCCGAGATGCTGATGGCGCGCGAGATCGACCTGGCCATCACCGCCGGCGGCCTGGCCACGCGCTGGCTCAGCCACCGTTCGCTGGGCGAAGGCGGCTATGCCTGTGTGGTCGATGCACCGCCCAGCCGGCGCAAGGCGGCGCTGCGCCTCACGGTGGAGGATTACGTGGCGCGCGACCACGTGCTGATTTCATCGGGCGGCTTCATCGGCGTGGTGGATGAGGTGCTGGCCGCCCTGGGCCACAAGCGGCGCGTGGTGGCATCGACCACGCACTTCGCCGCCCTGCCCTACCTGCTCAAGGGCACGCAGGCCGTGGCCACCGTACCGATCCATGCCGCGCACGCCATGGCACGCCTGTGCGGGCTCACGGTGCTGCCCTGCCCCGTGGTCATGCCGCGCTATGCGGTGGAGCTGGGCTGGCGCACCGATGCGCTGCGCGACTCGGCGGTGGCGCAGGTGCAGTCGGTGGTGGCGGCCCACTGGGGCGGGCTGCCCCTGGACCCGGGCGCCTGAAGCCGCCCGGGGCAGGGCTGCGTCAGTCCCCGGTCGCGACGAGGAAGTTGCGGCTGATGCCGCCACCCAGGTCGTTCACACGGTCCAGGAACTGCGTGAGGAAGGCGTGCAGCCCGGTCGACAGGATCTCGTCGATGCGGCCGTACTGCAGGTCGGCCAGCAGGCGGCCGGCGCGGCGCTGGGTCTCGGACGAGTGGTCGTTGGCCAGCACGGCCAGGTTGTCCACCACCTCGCGCATGCTGGCATGCAGCGAGCGCGGCATGTCGCGGCGCAGGATCAAGAGGTCCGCCACGCGGCCCGGGGTGATCACGTCGCGGTAGACCTTGCGGTAGACCTCGAAGGCCGAGACGCTGCGCAGGATGGCGCTCCAGTGGTAGAAGTCGTTCTCCTGGTTGCGCTCGCTGGCGCGACCGAAGAAATCCTTCTTGACCGCGTGGAACTTCACGTCCAGCAGGCGCGCCGTGTTGTCCGAGCGCTCCAGGAAGGTGCCCATGCGCAGGAAGTGGAAGGCCTCGTCCTGCAGCATGGTGCCCAACGTGACGCCGCGCGACAGGTGCGAGCGGTACTTGACCCATTCGAAGAACTGGCCCGGGTCGCGCTCGTAGGCGTCGCCCTTGAGCAGGCGCTGCAGTTCCAGCCAGGTCTGGTTCTGGGTTTCCCAGATCTCGGTGGTCAGCGCGCCGCGCACGGCGCGCGCGTTCTCGCGCGCAGCGCGCAGGCAGGAGACGATGGACGAGGGGTTCTCGCCATCGCGCACCATGAAGTGCAGCACGCGCTCGGGCGTCACTTCGCCATGCTTGGCGGTGTAGGCGGGGATCAGCTCGCTGATGGACAAGAGGCCTTCCCAGCCCTCCTGCGCCACGGCAGCGGACTGGGGCAGCAGCGAAGTCTCGTAGCTCACATTGAGCATGCGCGCGGTGTTCTCGGCGCGTTCGGTGTACCTGGACATCCAGAACAGGTGGTCGGCGGTGCGGCTGAGCATTATGGGGTCCCTCCTTCTCCGAGCACCCAGGTGTCCTTGGTGCCCCCGCCCTGTGATGAATTGACGACCAGCGAACCCTCCTGCAGGGCCACGCGGGTCAGGCCGCCGGCGACCATCTGCACCTCGCGCCCGCTGAGCACGAAGGGGCGCAGGTCGATGTGGCGCGGCGCGATGCCGCTCTCCACATAGGTCGGGCAGCTCGACAGGCTGAGCGTGGGCTGGCCGATGTAGCCGGCCGGGTTGGCCAGCAGCGCGCGGCGGAAGTCCTCGATCTCGGCCTTGGTGGCAGCCGGGCCAATGAGCATGCCGTAGCCGCCCGCGCCGTGCACTTCCTTGACGACCAGCTCGTGCAGGTGGTCCAGCACGTACTGCAGGTCGTCCTGCTTGCGGCACATCCAGGTGGGCACGTTCTTCAGGATGGGCTCCTGGCCCAGGTAGAAGCGGATCATCTCGGGCACGTAGGGGTAGACCGACTTGTCGTCGGCCACGCCCGTGCCCACGGCGTTGCAGATGCCCACATTGCCCGCGCGGTAGGCCTCCATCAGGCCGGCGCAGCCCAGCGTGGAGGTGCGGCGGAACACCTGCGGATCGAGGAAGTCGTCGTCCACGCGGCGGTAGATCACGTCCACGCGCTGCAGGCCGCGCGTGGTGCGCATGTAGACGAAGCGGTCCTTGACCACCAGGTCCTGGCCTTCGACCAGCTCCACGCCCATCTGCTGGGCCAGGAAAGCGTGTTCGAAGTAGGCGCTGTTGTGCATGCCCGGCGTGAGCACCACCACCGTGGGCTCGTCGGCCGTGGCAGGGGCGCTGGCGCGCAGGGTCTCGAGCAGCATGTCGGGGTAGTGGGCCACTGGCGCCACCTTGTGCATGCTGAACAGGTCGGGGAACAGCCGCATCATCATCTTGCGGTTTTCCAGCATGTAGCTCACGCCGCTGGGCACGCGCAGGTTGTCCTCGAGCACGTAGTACTCGCCCTCGCCCTGGGCGTTGGGGGCGCGCACGATGTCGATGCCGGCAATGTGCGCGTAGATGTTCTGCGGTACCTGCACACCGGCCATCTCGGGGCGGTACTGGGCGTTGTTGAGCACCAGATCGGCCGGCACGATGCCGGCGCGGATGATGTCCTGCCCGTGGTAGACGTCATGGATGAAACGGTTGAGCGCCGTGACCCGCTGCACCAGCCCCTGCTGCATGCTGGCCCACTCGTGCGAGGGGATGATGCGGGGGATCAGGTCGAAGGGGATGAGGCGTTCGTTGCCGGCGCCGTCCTCGTCCTTGGCGCCGTAGACGGCAAAGGTGATCCCCACGCGGCGGAAGATCATCTCCGCCTCGGCCCGGCGGGCCTGCATCACGTCCACCGGCTGCCTGGACAGCCATTGCGCGTAGCGCTTGTAGTGTTCTCGCACGTCGCTGCCATCGAAAGGCAGCATGGCGTACATCTCATCAAATTTCTGCATGAACTGGCCTCCTGCTTGCAGGATAGCAAGTTGTGCGCCCAGTTTTCCGGATCGGCCTACCAAGGCACTGTGCCATCGCACCCCCCGCTGGGCTCAGCGCGACAAAGCTGGCACCATGCTGTGCTGCCAATACCGCTGGCCGGATTCGCGCTGGCAGGCCACGCCCTCGGGCCGGGCCGATGACCAGGTGGCGGCCCCGCAGCGCGCCGACTCCACCACGGTGATGCCGCGCGCCTGGTAGCGCGCCAGCACATCGGGCGCCGGATGGCCGAAGCGGTTGCGGTAGCCGGCCTGCACCAAAGCGGTGCGCGGCGCCACGGCATCCAGGAAGCCACCGGTGGACGAGGTCTTGCTGCCGTGGTGCGGTACCAGCAGCACATCGGCCTTGAGCGGGGCAGCACCGGCCACCAGGGCCTGCTCCTGCGCGGTCTCGATGTCGCCGGCCAGCAGCGCCACCGGGGGCCCATCCCCCGCCCTTGTGCCCGCCGCCACGATGCGCAGCACGCAGCTGGCGTGGTTGGCACGCACCACCGCCCCGGCACCGGGCGCAGGGTGCAGCACCTCGAAGGCCACGCCGTCCCACGCCCAGCGCTGCCCGGCCAGACAGGGCGTGGCCGGGCGCAGGGCCTGCAACTCATGCCCGGCCTCGATGGAGCCGGTGAGCCGGGCGCCGGGCTGCTGGGCCAGCACGGCCGCCGCGCCCCCGGTGTGGTCGGCATCGCGGTGGCTGAGCATGAGCACGTCCACGCGCTCGCCCAGGGCGCGCAGCAGCGGCACCAGCACGCGGTGGCCGGCATCGCTTTCCAGGCTGAAGCGCGGCCCGGCGTCGTACAGCAGGGTGTGGCTGGCCGTGCGCACCAGCACCGCATTGCCCTGGCCGATGTCGGCAGCCAGCAGCTCGAACTGGCCCGGCGCCGGCCGGCCCGGCTGCCACCACAGCACCGGCAGCACCAGCGGCAGGGCCAGCAGGCGCAGCCGCCACGGCAGGCGCATGGCCAGCAGCAGGCCGCCGGCCAGGGCCGCCGCTCCGGCCCACAGCGGCGCCACGGGCAGGTACAGCACAGCCATGGGCCACGTGGCCAGCCACTGCAGCAGGGCCGCCAGCGGCTGCAGGCTCCACAGCGCCAGGTTCCACAGGGGTATGCAGAGCACCCCGCCCAGCGCCAGCGGTGTGACGACGAGTGTGACCCAGGGGATCGCCAACAGGTTGGCCACAAAGCCCACCAGCGACACCTGGCCGAACAGCAGCAGGGACAGCGGCGTGAGCGCCAGCGTGACCACCCACTGCTCGCGCAGCAGCGCCAGCACACGCGCCCGGCCCCGGGGCGGCGCGCCGCCCACGGCCCGGGTGTCGGTGGCAAACAGCACCGCCACCGCCACGAAGCTGAGCCAGAAGCCCGCCTGGTGCAATGCCCAGGGGTCCACCCAGACCACGGCCGCGCAGGCCAGCAGCCACACCTGCGGCCAGGGCCAGCGGCGGCCCGAGAGCTGCAGCAGGGCCACCGTGGCCAGCATGGTCACCGTGCGCTGCGCAGGCACGCCCCAGCCGCTGAAGAGCGCATAGGCCGCCGCCAGCAGCACCCCTGCCACCAGCGCCGCCGTGGGCGCCGGCACGGCCAGGCACAGGCGCGGCGAGCGGCGCCACAACGCGCCCACCGCCAGCGCGGCGAGCCAGGCGAACAAAGTGATGTGCAGGCCCGAGATGCTCATCAAATGCGCGACGCCGGTCGCGCGGAACACGTCCCAGTCGGCCCGGTCGATGGCCCGCTGGTCGCCCGTGACCAGCGCCGCCACCACGCCGGCCATGCGCGCGCGGCCCGGGTCGTCGGGGTCCAGGCCCGGCGCCAGGCGCGCCAGGATGGCATCGCGCACCGACTGCCGTGCCTGCTCCACCGGGTACTGCCAGGTGCTGGCCAGGCGCACCGGTGCCAGGTCCTTGGGGCCCGTGCGCACCGTGCCCGTGGCCTGCACGCCCTGCTCCCAGGTCCAGAGCTCGTAGTCGAAGCCATGCGGGTTGCTCAGGCCATGCGGTGCGCGCGGGCGGATGGTCATTTCCCAACGCTCGCCCGCATGCAGCGCCGGTGGCCGGCGCTGCGGCTCCAGGGGCCGCACGGTGGTGGTCGCGCTGGTGGCGCCGAAGAAGAAGCCGCCGTACCAGGAGACGTCCATGCGTTCGGGCAACTGCACGGGCTGGCGCGCGGCCCCCGCAGCCTCGCCCGGCAGCCAGGCCGATTCCACATCCAGGCGCAGGCGCACGCCCGCCTCGTTGACCTGCGGCATGGCAGCGATGGTGCCGATGACGCGGATGTTCTGCCCCTCCAGCGCCGGGTCCAGCGCGCCCTGCAGGTAGACCGTGGCACGCAGGCCGGTGGTGGCAAACAGCAGCCCGGCGCCGGCACAGGCCACGAGCAACCGGCACAGCCAGCGGCTCGCGTTGCCGCCCGACCGCGCCAGCCGGCCCGACAGGCCCCACCCCGTCACCGCACAGGCCAGCACCAGTGCATAGCCCTGCCAGTGCCAGAGCACCGGCTGCTGCAACTGCAGCGCCGCCCCCACCAGGCTGCCCGCCAGCAGCGAGGGCAGGCGCCACAGAACCGGCGCGCCACTGCGCGCAGCCGCCACCGGGACGCCGGTGGGGCGGGCTAGCACGGCAGCAAGGGGTTCGGGCATGCGCGCATGCTAAACCGCGGGCGCAACAGGCCTTCGCCGACCACCCGGGCGCCTGGGTATGTAACACTCCCGTGCTGCCCTGGCCTGGCCCGGTGAACATCGCCACCGGCTGCCGCGGGCCCGATCCACCACCTCCAACCAAGGACGACGACCATGAGCGTTTACGACAAGCTTTCCGAACTGAACATCACCCTGCCACCGGTGTCGGTGCCTGCGGCTGCCTACGTGCCCTACGTGCAGACCGGCAACCTGGTGTTCCTCTCCGGCCACATCGCGCGCAAGGACGGCAAGCCCTGGGCGGCCCAGTTCGGCCACAACATCAGCACCGAAGAAGGCAAGAGCGCCGCGCGCGCCGTGGCCGTGGACCTGCTGGGCACGCTGCATGCGGCCACCGGCGGCGACCTGAACCGCATCAAGCGCATCGTGAAGGTCATGAGCCTCGTGAACTCGACCGGCGACTTCACCGAGCAGCACCTGGTGACCAATGGCGCCAGCGAGCTGTTCGGCCAGGTGTTCGGCGACAAGGGCGTGCATGCGCGCAGTGCCTTCGGCGTGGCGCAGATCCCCATGGGTGCCTGCGTGGAAATCGAGCTCATCGCAGAACTGGCCTGAAGCATCTGCCGGCCAGGCCCACCCGGGAAACCCGGGAAAGGCAGCCTGGTCAGAACGACTCCCAGTCCTCCTCCGCCCCCTGGGCCAGGGCTGGTGAGCGTGCGGGCGCGGCCTTGGCGGGCGCAGCGGCTTTTGCGGCCGGCTTGCCGGCTGCCTGGGTGATGCGCGGTGCGGTGGGTTTGGTGCTGGCAGCCGGCCGGGCCGGTGGCGCCGGTGTGTGCGCCGCGCGCATCGGCGGCGCCACGCCGCCATAGGCGGCCCCGTTGACCTTGAACACCGAAACCACCTGCGCCAGGTGCTCGGCCTGCTCACGCAGGCTCTGGGCGGCGGCGGCGCTCTCTTCCACCAACGCGGCGTTCTGCTGCGTCATCTGATCGAGGTTGCCCACGGCCTGGTTGACCTGGTTGATGCCCAGGCTCTGCTCGGACGATGCCGAGGTGATCTCGCCGATCATGTCGGTCACGCTCTGCACCGAACGCACGATGTCGGTCATGGTGCTGCCCGCATCGGCCACCAGGCGGCTGCCGGTCTCCACCTTTTCCACCGAGGCACTGATCAGCGCCTTGATCTCCTTGGCGGCCTCGGCGCTGCGCTGCGCCAGGCTGCGCACCTCGCTGGCCACCACGGCAAAGCCCCGGCCCTGCTCGCCGGCACGCGCGGCCTCCACCGCTGCATTGAGCGCCAGGATGTTGGTCTGGAAGGCGATGCCGTCGATGGTGCCGATGATGTCCGAGATCTTCTTGCTGCTGTGGTTGATGTCCTCCATGGTGGAGACCACCTGGGTGACCACCGCGCCACCGCGCTCGGCCACGCCCGTGGCGCTGGCGGCCAGGGTGCTGGCCTGGCGCGCACTGGTCGCGCTCTGGGCGATGGTGCTGGTGAACTGCTCCATGGCGGCCGCCGTCTCCTGCAGGTTGCTCGACGTCTGCTCGGTGCGCGCCGACAGGTCATGGTTGCCGGTGGCGATCTCGGCGCTGGCGATGGCGATGCTGTCGGTGCTCTGGCGCACCTGGTGCACCATGCGCCCGAGCGAGTCGCTCATTGCATACTGCGAGCGCAGCAGGTCGCCGAACTCGTCGCCGCGTGTCACCGCGCCCTGCTCGCTCAAATCGCCGGCCGCGATCTTGGCCGCCAGGTCATTGGCCTGGGCCAGCGGGCGCTGGATGCTGCCGATCAGGTAGTAGGCGCCGGCAATGATGGCGGCCAGCAGCGCCGCCACGGCCACGGCCGCAATCTTCACGGTGAGCATGCGCGACTCGGACATCTCGGCCAGGCGGGTCTGCGCGGTCTTCTGCTGCAGGTCGACAAAATCGCGCAGCGCCGTGAGGTAGGCCGCGACGGCCGGGTTGTAGGTCTGCTTGACCAGGGTGACCGCTTCCTCGGCCTTGCCATCGGTCTTGAGCTGGCGCGCCTTGCCGCGCAGGTCGATCATGGTCTTGCGGGCGTCGGCGATCTTGGCCATCTGCGCCTTGTCCGCATCGGACAGGGCCATCGCCTCCAGCGACTTCTGCACCTCGGTGATCTGCGCCGAGGTGGCGGCAATCACGTCCTTGAACTCGGCCTCCACCGCCGCATCGCTGCTCACGATGAGCGCCTGGGTGCGGGCGGCATTGGTCTCGGTCAGCCCCGCCCAGCGGATGGCGGTGTTCACGCGGGTCTGCATCTCGCGGGCAACCACGTCCGCCTCGGCCTGCACCTTGGCCGAGCGGTAGGCCGAAAAGCCCACCACGCCGGCCAGCATGACGACGATGAAAATGACGGCGAGCCACAGTTTCTGGGCAATCCGGATGCGTTGGAACATCATGGTCTCCTGTCGTTGTCGATGGTTTCAAGGTCTGCCGGCCACCGCCAGGTGGGCTTGCTGCATCGTCGCACAAACCGGCCAGACCACGCCCGCACCACGGCAGACACTTTTTTACATATAGTGCGCCCGTTCCCGCCTTTCGTCCAATCCGTAGCAACCCGTGGACTGTTGCGGCGCACCAAAAGAAAAGCCACCCGGGTGGGTGGCTTGCTGGCGACAGCTTGTGCCCTACTCGATGCGCGTCACGGCCGAGGGCTTGAAGCCCAGGTCGGCCGCCTTGCCCTTGCGTCCCCGGGCGGCGCGGGCATTGTTGAGCGAGCGGATCTCGAGGGTTTCCTCACGCTCCTTGCCACCGCGGCCAATGCCCTCGATGCGGATGCTGCGCGTGTAGGCCGCGGCACCGGCCAGCGTGTCCTTGGGCTCCAGGTCGATCAGCATCAGGCCGCGGCCGCCATTGGCCATGGTCTTGAGCTCGGTGATCTCGAAGGTCAGGATGCGCCCACCCGCCGAGGCACAGGCCACGTGCGTGGCCGGCGCCAGCGGCTGGCCGCCGGTGCTGCCCGCGGCATGCGAGGGCGGGCAGACGGTCTCGCCCTCTCCCAGCGTGAGGAAGGCCTTGCCGCCCTTCTGGCGCGAGACCATGTTCTCCACCGAGGCCAGGAAACCGTAGCCGCCCGAGTTGGACATCAGCAGGCTGGCACTGGCCGGCCCCGCGAAGTAGTGCAGGAGCTGCGTGCCCGATTCAAGCTCGATCAACGTGGTCACGGGCTGGCCATCGCCGCGCGCGCCGGGCAGCACCGACACCGGCACCGAGTACACCCGCCCATTGCTGCCGAAGGCCAGCAGGGTGTCGACCGTACGGCACTCGAAGGTGCGGTAAAGGCCGTCGCCGGCCTTGAAGGCAAAACTTGCCGCCTCGTGGCCGTGGCCGGTGCGCGCACGCACCCAGCCCTTTTGCGAGACCACCACGGTCACGGGCTCGTCCACCACCTTGACTTCGGCCACGGCCTTCTTCTCGGCCTGGATCAGCGTGCGGCGCGGGTCGGCGAAGGTCTTGGCATCGGCCTCGATCTCCTTGACCATCAGGCGGCGCAGCGAGCCGGGGTTGTTCAGGATGTCTTCGAGCTTGCTCTGGCTGTCGCGCAGGTCCTTGAGATCCTGCTCGATCTTGATGGCTTCGAGCCGGGCCAGCTGGCGCAGGCGAAGTTCCAGGATGTCCTCGGCCTGGCGGTCGCTCAATGCAAAGCGGGCGATCAGCGCGGCCTTGGGATCGTCGGACTGGCGGATGATGGCGATCACTTCATCGATGTTGAGCAGCACGAGCTGCCGCCCTTCGAGGATGTGGATCCGGTCCAGCACCTTGCCCAGGCGGTGCTGCGAGCGGCGGGTGATGGTGGTCTGGCGGAAGGAGATCCACTCCTCCAGCATCAGCCGCAGCGACTTCTGCACCGGCCGGCCGTCCAGGCCGACCATGGTCAGGTTGATCGGTGCCGAGGTTTCCAGGCTGGTGTGCGCCAGCAGTGCGGTGATCAGCTCCTGCTGCGGGGTCTTGCCGGTCTTGGGCTCGAACACCAGGCGCACCGGCGCATCCTTGCTCGACTCGTCACGCACCACGTCCAGCACGGCCAGCATGCTGGCCTTGAGCTGGGTCTGGTCCTGGCTCAGCGCCTTCTTGCCGGCCTTGACCTTGGGGTTGGTGATCTCCTCGATCTCCTCGAGCACCTTCTGCGAGCTCACGCCCGGCGGCAGCTCGTTGACCACCAGCTGCCACTGGCCGCGCGCGAGTTCCTCGATCTTCCAGCGCGCGCGCACCTTGAGGCTGCCGCGGCCGGTGCGGTAGGCGTCGGCGATGTCGGACGCAGCGCTGATGATCTGCCCGCCACCGGGGTAGTCGGGGCCGGGCACCAGGGCCAGCAGGTCTTCCTGCGAGAGTGCAGGCGTCTTGATCAGCGCCACGCAGGCATCGGCGATCTCGCGCAGGTTGTGGCTCGGGATCTCGGTGGCCAGGCCCACGGCGATGCCGCTGGCACCGTTGAGCAGCGCAAAGGGCAGCCGCGCGGGCAACTGGCGCGGCTCGGAGGTAGAGCCGTCGTAGTTGGGCATGAAATCGACCGTGCCTTCGTCGATCTCGTCGAGCAGCAGGCTGGTGATGCGCGACAGGCGCGCCTCGGTGTAGCGCATGGCCGCCGCGCCATCGCCATCGCGGCTGCCGAAGTTGCCCTGGCCGTCGATCAGCGGGTAGCGCTGGGCAAAGTCCTGCGCCATGCGCACCAGCGCGTCGTAGGCCGACTGGTCGCCGTGCGGGTGGAAGCGGCCCAGCACGTCGCCCACCACGCGGGCGCTCTTGACCGGCTTGGCCGCCGTGTTGCGCGTGGGGCCGCTGTAGCCCAGGCCCATGCGGTCCATGGAGTACAGGATGCGCCGCTGCACAGGCTTCAAGCCATCGCACACGTCGGGCAGGGCCCGGCCCTTGACGACCGAGAGCGCGTACTCCAGGTAGGCGCGCTGGGCGTAGCCGGCCAGGCCCAGGGAGTCGCCGCCGTCGTCGGAGGCCGGGAAATCGAGAGTGGGTTGGTCGCTCATTCGTTCTTGCTGGATTCAGGAGGTTCGGTCATTGCGGGCGTCTGCGCCACGCGGTTGGGCGGAAGGTTCCCCCGGTTCAGGGCGCCGCCCTGCAGTTCCATGCGCACCCGGCCGGAGACGGCGCGCTGCGCCTTCACCGGAGCCGGGGGCTTGAGCTGCGTGTACAGCCCCATCACCGTGCGCACGTAGTTCTGCGTTTCCTTGTAGGCCGGGATCTGGTTGCCCGCACGCTGCACCGCACCCTCGCCCGCGTTGTAGGCGGCCAGCGCCAGGTCCAGGCGCTCGGGAAACAGGTCGAGCAGGTGGCGCAGGTAGCGGGTGCCGGTGGGCACATTCACGGCCGGGTCGGTGAGCTTCTTCTCCACCGAGCGCCTGGCGTCGGCGCTCACGCCGAAGCGGGCGGCCGTGGCCGGCATCACCTGCATCAGCCCCACGGCGCCCTTGGGCGACACGGCATCGGCATCGAAGCCCGACTCCGTGGCGATCAGCGCCTGCAGCAGCTCGTAGTCCACCTCGTGCTTGGCCGCAGCCGCGCGCAGGTGGTGCTTGACGCGCTTGTAGTCGGGCGCGATGTCGAAGAACGCCAGCAGCCGGGCCCCGGCGGGCGGCAGGGCATGGGGCAGGGTGGCCGCGCCAGCGGGCGCATCGCGCGTGGAGTCGAACTCGTTGCCCTTGAAGAACAGCTGGTAGTTGGCATCCACCTGCTCGGGCGCGAAGTGCGTCACGCCGCGCGGGTCGACATAGGCCCAGAGGTCGGCATGGGCGGCCGTCTGCACCAGGCCCAGCAGCAGGCCCGCGCACAGCAGTCGCAGCCGCTCAGATGTCGATCTCGACCGCATCACCGTGCAGTTCCATCAGCTCGCGCCGCGAGGCCGCCTCGCCCTTGCCCATGAGCTTGGTGATCAGGTCCTCGGTCTGGGCAAAGTCCATGTCGCCCAGCTGCACGGGCAGCAGGCGGCGGGTGTCGGGGTTGAGCGTGGTTTCCCACAGCTGCTCGGCGTTCATCTCGCCCAGGCCCTTGAAGCGGCTGATCTGGCACTTTTCGCGCGCCACGCCGTCCTTGGCGCATTTGTCGAGGATGGCGGTGAGCTCGCCGTCGTCCAGCGCATACATCTTGGCGGCCGGCTTCTTGCCGCGGGCCGGCACGTCCACGCGGAACAGCGGGGGGCGTGCCACGTAGATATGGCCGGTTTCGATGAGCTTGGGGAAGTGGCGGAAGAACAGCGTGAGCAGCAGCACCTGGATGTGCGAGCCGTCCACGTCGGCGTCCGAAAGGATGCAGACCTTGCCATAGCGCAGGCCCGACAGGTCGGGCGTGTCATTGGGGCCGTGCGGGTCCACGCCTATGGCCACCGAGATGTCGTGGATCTCGTTGTTGGCGAACAGGCGGTCGCGCTCCACCTCCCAGGTGTTGAGCACCTTGCCGCGCAGCGGCAGGATGGCTTGGCTTTCCTTGTCACGGCCCATCTTGGCACTGCCGCCGGCCGAGTCGCCCTCGACCAGGAAGACTTCGTTGTGGGCAATGTCCTTGCTTTCGCAGTCGGTGAGCTTGCCGGGCAGCACGGCCACGCCCGAGCCCTTGCGCTTTTCGACCTTCTGGCCGGCCTTCTGGCGCGTCTGCGCGGCCTTGATGGCCAGCTCGGCCAGCTTCTTGCCGTAGTCCACATGCTGGTTGAGCCAGAGTTCGAGCGCCGGGCGCACGAAGCCCGAGACCAGGCGCACCGCGTCGCGCGAGTTCAGCCGCTCCTTGATCTGGCCCTGGAACTGCGGGTCCAGCACCTTGGCCGAGAGCACGTAGCTGGCACGCGCGAACACGTCCTCGGGCAGCAGCTTGACGCCTTTGGGCAGCAGGCTGTGCAGCTCGATGAAGCTCTTGACGGCGTTGAACAGGCCGTCGCGCAGACCGCTTTCGTGCGTGCCGCCAGCGCTGGTGGGGATCAGGTTGACGTAGCTCTCGCGCATGGGCTGGCCGTCTTCGGTGAAGGCCACGCACCACGAGGCGCCCTCGCCCTCGGCAAAACTCTCGTTGTTGCGGTCGGCAAAGCCTTCGCCCTCGAAGAGCGGGATCACCGGGTCGCCGCTGAGCGTCTGCATCAGGTAGTCGCGCAGTCCGCCTTTGTACTGCCAGGTCTGGGTGTCGCGCGTCTTCTCGTTGACCAGGGTCACCGACACGCCGGGCATGAGCACGGCCTTGCTGCGCAGCAGGTGGGTCAGCTCGCCCATGGGCAGCGCGCTCGACTCGAAATACTTGGCATCGGGCCAGGCGCGCACGGTCGTGCCCTGCTTGCGCTCGCCCGCTTCCAGCGCGCGGGTCACCAGGGGCTCGACCACGTCGCCGGCCGAGAACACCAGCCGGGCGACCTTGCCCTCGCGGTGGCTGCTCACTTCCAGGCGGGTGGCCAGGGCGTTGGTCACACTCACGCCCACGCCGTGCAGGCCGCCCGAGAAGCTGTAGGCACCGCCCTTGCCCTTGTCGAACTTGCCGCCCGCGTGCAGGCGGGTGAACACCAGCTCGATCACCGGGGCGTTCTCCTCGGGGTGCATGCCGAAGGGGATGCCGCGCCCGTCGTCCTCGATGCTGACCGAGCCGTCGGTGTGCAGCGTGACCTTGATCTTCTTGCCATGGCCGGCGAGCGCCTCGTCGGCGGCGTTGTCCAGCACCTCCTGGATGATGTGCAGGGGGTTGTCGGTGCGGGTGTACATGCCCGGGCGCTGCTTGACGGGCTCCAGGCCCTTGAGCACGCGGATCGAGCCTTCGGAATATTCGCTGGCGGAGACGGGAGACGGTTTGGCAGACATGCGGCGGATTGTAGTGCGACGCAGCAAAGACTGTATAAAAATACAGCCACATCACCCCCAACTGTACTGTTTGGTGGTGTGCGGGCAGATTGCGGCCAATCTGGCTACATTCTGCGCATGTCTATGCATCCTCCGAAACTGTCCATGTTCCAGGTGCTCGCGTGCGGCGCGGCCATCGTGACCCTGTCCATGGGCATCCGCCACGGCTTTGGCCTGTGGCTGCTGCCCATCACCCAGGAAATGGGCTGGACGCGCCAGTCCTTTGCCCTGGCCATCGCCATCCAGAACCTCTCCTGGGGCCTGATCGGCATCTTTGCCGGCATGGCGGCCGACCGCTTCGGCGCCTTCCGCGTGCTGCTGGCCGGCGCCGCCCTCTACGCCGCGGGCCTGGCGGGCATGGCCCTGTCGCCCACGCCGCTGCTGTTCGCGCTGACCACGGGCGTGCTGATCGGCGCCGCCCAGGCGGGCACCACCTATGCGGTGATCTACGGCGTGCTGGGCCGCCAGATCGCGCCCGAAAAGCGCTCCTGGGCCATGGGCGTGGCCGCGGCGGCCGGCTCCTTCGGCCAGTTCCTCATGGTGCCCATGGAGGGCTGGCTGATCGCCAGCTTCGGCTGGCAGCAGGCGCTGCTGACCCTGTCGCTGGCGGTGCTGCTCATCGTGCCCCTGGCCTTCGGCCTGCGCGAGCCGGGCTTCAAGGGCACGGCCCCGGTCAAGCGCGACCAGACCATTGCCCAGGCGCTGTTCGAGGCCTTCCGCTACCCCAGCTTCACGCTGCTGATGGCCGGCTACTTCGTCTGCGGTTTCCAGGTGGTGTTCATCGGCGTGCACATGCCCAGCTACCTCAAGGACCATGGCCTGTCGCCCCAGGTGGCGAGCTATGCGCTGGCGCTGATCGGCCTGTTCAACGTGTTCGGCACCTACATTGCCGGCACCCTGGGCCAGCGCCTGCAAAAACGCTTCATCCTGGCCTTCATCTACTTTGCGCGGGCCGTGGCCATCGCCATCTTCCTGGTGGTGCCACTGTCGCCGGCCTCGGTCTATGTCTTCTCGGCCGTGATGGGCACGCTGTGGCTGTCCACCATCCCGCCGACGAATGCCACGATTGCCCAGATCTTCGGCGTGCAGCATCTGTCCATGCTGGGCGGCTTCGTGTTCTTCAGCCACCAGATCGGCAGCTTCCTGGGGGTGTGGCTGGGCGGCTACCTGTACGATGCCACGGGCAGCTACGACATCGTCTGGTACATCTCCATCGCGCTGGGTATCTTCGCCGCGCTGGTGAACCTCCCCGTCAAGGAAAGCCCTATCCAGCGTGCGGCGCCCGTGCCGGCATGATCGCTGGCAACCCCTTTTTCCAGGCCTGACCATGCACCCCGCGCCCGACCACCCACCCGCCCGCCCCCCGGCCCTGCCGCTGGTGTGGCGGGTGCTGGCCTGGGGGGCGGCCGTCCTGGCCTGCCTGGCGGTGTTCGGCCTGTACACCGTGCCCGAATTCATGGTGATGCTGGCCGACCAGGTGTGGAACTGCTTCTGATAGATAGCGCGCATGCACGGATCTGACACCCCCTCGGACTGGGTACGCCGCTGGTCGGCCCTGATCGCGCCCCAGAGCACCGTGCTCGACGTGGCCTGCGGCGCCGGCCGCCACCTGCGCTGGCTGCACCGCCTGGGCCATGCGGTGGTGGGGGTGGACCGATCCCCCGAGGCGGTGGCCGCAGGAGCCCCGCTCGGCGAAATGGTCTGCGCCGACATCGAAAACGGCCCCTGGCCCTTTGCCGGGCGACAGTTCGGCGCCGTGGTGGTCACCAACTACCTCTGGCGGCCGCTGTTTCCCACCTTGCTGGCCAGCCTGGCGCCGGGCGGCGTACTGGTCTACGAAACCTTTGCACACGGTAACGAAACGGTGGGCCGCCCAGCGCGGCCCGAATTCCTGCTGCAACCGGGCGAATTGCTGGCGGCCTGCAGCGGGCTGCGCACCGTGGCCTACGAGGACGGCTTCCTCGAAGAACCTGCGCGTTTCGTGCAGCGCATCACGGCCATCCGGGAACTTGCGCACGCCGGGGCACCCTCAAGACATCTGCTGGCCGGTCCGGCTAGTTAGAATGCTCTTTTATCCCGTTCACCACTGCGGACATGACATCTTCCTTAGTGCCACTCACTGGCAGCATCGTCGCCCTCGTCACCCCCTTGCATGAGGACGGTAGCGTCGACTATCCAGCGCTGCGCAAACTGATCGACTGGCACATCGCCGAAGGCACCGACTGCATCGGCGTCGTGGGCACCACGGGCGAATCCCCCACGGTGAACGTCGAGGAACACTGCGAGATCATCCGCGTGTCGGTGGAGCAGGCGGCCAAGCGCGTGCCCATCATGGCCGGCTGCGGCGCCAACTCCACGGCCGAGGCCATCGAGCTGGCCCGCTTCGCCAAGAAGGTCGGCGCCGACACGCAGCTGCAGGTCGTGCCTTACTACAACAAGCCCACGCAAGAGGGCCAGTACCAGCATTTCAAGGCCATCGCCGAGGCCGTGGGCGACCTGCCCACCATCCTGTACAACGTGCCCGGCCGCTCCGTGGCCGACATGCAGCACGACACCGTGCTGCGCCTGGCCCAGGTGCCTGGCATCATCGGCATCAAGGAAGCCACGGGCAACATCGAACGCGCGCAGTGGCTGATCCGCGAAGCCCCCAAGGGCTTCGGCATCTACTCGGGTGACGATCCGACCGCCGTGGCCCTGATGCTGTGCGGCGGCCATGGCAACGTGAGCGTGACCGCCAACGTGGCCCCGCGCCTGATGCATGAGCTGTGCGTGGCCGCTACCTCGGGCAATGTCCAGCGCGCCATGGAAATCCAGTTCCAGCTGATGCCCGTGCACAAGCAGCTCTTCGTCGAAGCCAACCCCATTCCCGTGAAGTGGGCCGTGGCCCGCATGGGCCTGTGCGGTGGCACACTGCGCCTGCCCATGACCCCGCTGAGCCCGGCCAATGAAGCCGTGGTCGAGGCGGCCCTGCGCTCCGCCAGCCTGATCTAACCCGGGCTGCGCCCGAACCCTGACACTCCAAGGAATTTCGCGTGAACGCTGTTACTACCCGAGCGGGCCTGCTGGCCCTTGCCCTGGCACTGTCCGCCTGCTCCGCCCTCGAAGGCGACAAGATCGACTACAAGAGCGCTGCCAAGGGCTCCACGCTGGAGGTGCCTCCGGACCTCACGCAGCTCTCGCGCGACTCCCGCTACAACGTGCCCGGCGGTGCCGTGTCGGCCGCGGCCCTGCAGGCCAGCCAGGCCGCCCAACCCTCGGGCACGGCCAATGCGGCCGCTGCGCAACTGGGCGACGTGCGCATCCAGCGCGAAGGCAACAAGCGCTGGCTGGTGATCGACCGCCCCGCCGACAAGCTGTGGGAGCCCGTGCGCGACTTCTGGCTGGAGAACGGCTTCACGCTGGACCTGGACCAGGCCAACCTGGGCATCATGGAAACCGACTGGGCCGAGAACCGCGCCAAGCTGCCGCAGGACCTGATCCGCTCCACGCTGGGCAAGGTGATCGACTCGCTGTATTCCACCGGCGAGCGTGACCGCTTCCGTACCCGCCTGGAGCGCAATGCCGCCGGCGGCACCGAGGTCTACATCACGCACCGCGGCATGGTCGAGGTCTACAGCAACACCACCAAGGACCAGACCGTCTGGCAGCCCCGCGCGGCCGACCCCGAGCTGGAGACCGAATTCCTGCGCCGCCTGATGGTCAGGCTGGGCGTGAGCCAGGAGCAGTCCAAGGCCGTCGTGGCCGCCGCCGCGCCGGTGGCCCAATCGGCGAACGTGACCACGTTGAACAACGTGCCCGTGGTGCAGATCAACGAAGGCTTCGACCGCGCCTGGCGCCGTGTCGGCGTGGCGCTGGACCGCACCGGCTTCACCGTGGAAGACCGCAACCGCAATGACGGTGTGTACTTCGTGCGCTACGTGGCCCCCAATGCCGACAAGAAGGATGCCGGCTTCTTCGGCAAGCTGTTCAGCCGCTCGCCGGCCGCCGTGCCGCCGCTCAAGTACCGCATCGTGGTGCGCAGCCAGGGTGAGTCGACCACCGTGTCGGTGCTCAACGAAGGCGGCTCGCCCGAATCCTCGGCCAACGCCGAGCGCATCGTGCGCGTGATCGCGGACGAGCTCAAGTAAGCCCCACCGAGACCTGACCCCCTTGTTGCGCCTGGACGCCACCCCACGGGGTGGGGCCCAGGCGCAATGCATTTGAGACCATGCTGCGTTTGAAGAACCTCGCCAGCGGCAGCGCCGGCAATGCGACGGTGGTGGAGGCCAGCGACGGCCTGCACACGCGCCGCCTGCTGGTCGACTGCGGCATCGGCCCGCGCCAGCTCGAGACCCGCCTGGCGGCAGCCGGCCTGCAGATCGCGCAGATCGACGGCCTGTTCATCACCCATGAGCACTCGGACCACATCGGCTGCGCGCACCTGCTGGCCCTGCGCCACCGCATCCCGGTGTGGATGAGCCAGGGCACGCACATGGCCATCGGTGCGCCGGATTTCGATGGCTTGCTGCAGGTGGCGCAGGACATGCAGGGGATCGAGCTCGGCCCCCTGTCGTTTCGGCCGTTCACGGTGCCGCACGATGCGCGCGAACCCCTGCAGCTGCGCTGCACCGACGGCGCCCACGACCTGGCCCTGCTCACCGACCTGGGCCATGCCACGCCCCATGTGCTGCAACAGGTGGCGGGCTGCCACGCCCTGTTCATCGAGGCCAACCACTGCCCGGACCTGCTGGCCGCCTCGGCCTACCCGGCCTTCCTCAAGCGCCGCGTGGGGGGCGCCTACGGCCACCTGGCCAACCAGGCCACGGCCGCCATCGTGCAGGCGGTGCGGCACGATGGCCTCAAATGGGTGGTGGCGGCCCACCTGAGCGCACGCAACAACACGCCCGAGCTGGCCCGCCAGGCACTGGCGGGCGCGCTGCAATGGGCGCCAGAGCTGATCGCCGTGGCCGACCAGGCCCACGGGACGGGCTGGCTGACGGTGGGCGAGCAGCCCGCTCCCAGCGGCCCCCTGTCGCCACCACCCCTGCCCACATCGCTCTTCTGAGCACTGTCCGCCTGGCCGAGTGCCCTGCGGGCGGGCGAAAAAAAACCCGCACTCTGTCGAGGGCGGGCTTCCGAACCACAGGCCGGCGCCGGGGCGCGGCCAGGGTTCAGGCGTGCTTAGTTCGAAGCAGCGCTGGCAGCAGCGGTAGCGGCCGTGGCGGCAGCGTTCGCAGCAGCGGCTGCGTCCGAAGCGGCAGGAGCTGCGTCGGAAGCGGCAGGTGCTGGAGCTGGCTCGGAAGCGGCTGGAGCAGGGGCAACCACGGGTGCGGGTGCTGGTGCAGGAGCGGGTTCTTCCTTCTTGCCGCAAGCAGCGAGGGCAGCAGCAGCGATCAGGGCGGCCAGAACGAGAGAGTTCTTCATTGGATTTTTCCTAGTTGGACAGACAGAATCTTGAAAAGCCACGGCGCCCGGCTCCTGAAAAGCCCTTGCGCATTGGCACAGTGCACTTGAGTAGCACCATTTCGGCGCAGCCGCCGATTATATTGGCATTTAGTCAATACTGACTAACACCGATGCAAGGTTTACCATGCCTTCACATGGTGCAAGGCCTGGAAACACCAAGTCGGGCGCTTGTCCTACAGGCCGAGGGTGGAGGCCGGGAAGCCCGGTGCACTTTTTCCGTGCAGCCAGTCGTTGAGCGTTTCACGCACCAGCACACGGCGATCGGGCTCCGTGCCCGTGACGCCCACGCAGCGCTCGGGGTCCAGCCGGTGCATCACCCATTGCGGCGACCATAACACACTGGGAATGTCGAGCGGATCGGCCGATCCGGCGCGCCGGCAGGTGATGATGTGGTCCCAGGTGCCACGCCAGCGCACAAAGCGCGCGTGGCGGCGGATCACGTCGTCGTAGGAGCCGGCCAGCATGGTGAAGCGCCGGCCCGTCTTCGCCCAGGCCTGCAGCGATTCGGCCACCGCACGCTCGCCCAGCGGCCAGTCGTGGAAATTCGCGTCGCTGACCACGATTTCTCCCCAGCCCTCGCGCGCCGCCGTGGCCAGCGCATCGCGCACCAGTTGAATGAAGGTCTCGCGGCTGGCAAACCGGCCCGAAGGCAGCTCGCTTGGCAAAACGACAGACGGTGGGGTGCTCGAATCCTGCGTCACGGTCAATCCTCCTGCGGTTCCTCGGTATCGGAATGGGCCCATCCTGCATCGCACCAGGACGATATCAGTTCCAGCGCATCGTCGCTGGCGCGCGCCAGCTCCCGCTCGGACAGGCGCCGCTGGTCGGCCAGGCGCCGCATCAGCGTGGCGTCGCGGCCGGCGGCACGGTAGCTTTCGCCGTTGATGAACACATGCTGCGCGTCATACATCATGCGGGTGCGGCGGTCCAGCACCACGCCCTCGATCATGGCGCCGGATTCGTCGGGGTCGAACCAGACATTGGGCTTGGGCTCGGTCAGGTACTCGCCCAGCGCGCGCTCCAGCGCCAGAGGCTCGGCCAGGGCCTTCGCCAGCGCCTCGCGCGCAAAGTCCTGCAGGCTGGCCGGGATGGCCGCGGGCTGCTCCACGGCCTCCTGGCGGGGGTCGCGGTAAAGCACCGGGACGTCGCCTTCCTCCCCCTCATCGGTCAGGCGCACGAGCAGCTCGTTGGCGAGCTCGGCCCGCGCCGGCGCGCGAAAACCGATGGAGTAGGTCATACACTCGCCCTCGGCCACGCCATCGTGCGCATAGCGCGGCGGCAGGTAGAGCATGTCGCCCGGCTCGAGCACGAACTCCTCTTCGGGCTCGAACTCGGCCAGCACCTTGAGGGGGATGCCCTCCTTGAGTGCGAGGTCCTTCTGGCGGCCGATGCGCCAGCGCCGCCGGCCCTGGGCCTGCAGCAGGAACACGTCGTAGCTGTCGAAGTGCGGGCCCACGCCGCCGCCGTCACTGGCGTAGCTGATCATGAGGTCGTCCAGGCGCGCCTCGGGCACGAAGCGGAACTGCTGCATCAGCGCGTGCACGCCGCCATCGTGCAGGTCCACGCCCTGCACCAGCAGCGTCCAGTCGGGCTGCTTGAGCGAGGGCAGCGCGCGGCGCGTGAACGGCCCCTGGCGCAGCTTCCAGGCGCCCCGCAGCTGCTGCACCAGGCGCGACTCCACCCCCTCCTGCCCGGCCAGGTCGAACAGCGCGGCACGCTGCACCGGCGCCTCGAAGCCCGGTATCGCCTGGCGCACAAGGAGAGGCTTCTTGTGCCAGTGGCGGCGCATGAACTGGGCAGGGGTGAGTCCGCCCAGAAGGGTCAGGGGTTGGTGGGCGTCCATGGGTACTGTGCGGCCCTTTGCAGGGCGGTTGGTCAAACTGCGACAATTCTCCTATGGAAATTACCGAACAATGCGTGGTCGCTTTGACCTGGATCCTCAAGGACACCCTTGGCGAGGAACTCGACGTGCTCGACGAGCCGGTGGAGTTCCTGGTGGGGGGCGATGACCTCCTGCCCCGTATCGAGGAGGCCCTGCAGGGCCACAGTGCCGGGGCCTCGGTGGCGCTGCACCTGGAACCCGAAGATGCCTTCGGCGACTTCAACGACCAATTGCTGTTCCTGGAGCCCCGCTCGCTGTTCCCCCCGGAAATCGAGGAAGGCATGACCTTCGACGGCGCAGCCCTGCCCGAGGGTGTGAACCCCGACGCGCCGCGCGACGTTCTGTACACGGTGGCCGAAATTTACCCGGAGCATGTGGTGCTGGACGGCAACCACCCGCTGGCCGGCATTGCGCTGCGCCTGCAGCTGCAGGTGCAGTCGGTGCGTGAGGCGACCGAGGACGAGATCGGCCAGGGCAGCGCGGGCACGGGCTTCTTCCGCGTCCAGCCGCAGGCCCCCGGAAACGACCTGCTGCACTGATCACCCCCCAAAGAAAACGGGCCCTCCGAAGGGCCCGTTTTGCATGGAAAAAGGCTTAGATGCGCTGGATCTGGCCGTCGTAGACGCGCACGCGGTCGCCGATGCGCAGATCACCTGGCGAGGGCACGTCATAGGCACGGTAGCCGCCCTGGTCCAGCTGGATCGAGACGCGGTAGCCGATGTACTCGCCGCTGTTGTTGTGGCGTTCCACGGCGTTGCCGGCCACGGCACCGCCCAGCACACCCACGGCCGTGGCGGCCACGCGGCCTGTGCCACCACCCACGGCGTTGCCCAGCACACCGCCGACCACGGCACCGATCACGGCACCGGCACCCGAGGTGCGGCCCGAGCCCTGGGTCTGCGTCGTCTCGATATTGGCCACGCGGCCGAATTCGGTCGGAACCGGGTTGGACGACGAGTAGACGGGCGCCGCTGTACGGTAGCCGCCGCCAGCGTAGTACTCCTCGGAGCGCGGTGGGGCACCGCAGGCGGCAAGGCTCCCGATGAGGATGAGGGAGCCGGTCAGCGTGGCGATACGGGTCTTGGTCATGGCAGATCTCCTGGAATGAATCTCGCCAGGCAGATCGCTGCGGGTCCGCAGCGTTCACCGCCAGGCAATGGAGAGATTGAAGCACCGGGGAGTTACCCGCCACGCCATCCGGCAGCGGATGGGCGCGTCAGGCCGCGCACCCCGGTGGCGTCAGTCCTCACCTACAGGATAGGAACGCCACGCGGGCGCCCGTAAGCGTTTGTGCCGCAGATTACAAATCAGCCCTTGCCGGTGGAGCCATAGCCCCCTTCGCCGCGTTCGGACGCGGGAAATTCCGTGACCACATTGAACTGCGCCTGCACCACGGGCACGATGACCAGTTGCGCCAGCCGCTCCATGGGCTCGAGTGTGAAGGCCGTGCTGCTGCGGTTCCAGGCGCTCACCATGAGCTGGCCCTGGTAATCGCTGTCGATCAGGCCCACCAGGTTGCCCAGCACGATGCCGTGCTTGTGCCCCAGGCCCGAGCGCGGCAGGATCAGCGCGGCGTAGCCGGGGTCCTTGAGGTAGATGGAAATGCCCGTGGGCACCAGCTGCCAGGCATTGGGTTCGAGGGTCAGCGGCGCGTCCAGGCAGGCCCTGAGGTCGAGCCCCGCACTGCCGGGCGTGGCGTAGGCGGGCAATTGGTCCGCCATGCGCGGGTCGAGAATCTTGACGTCAATCTTCACTTCTTGTTTCCTGTCTTGCGCTGCTGGGCCCCTTGCCGCTGGCGCTCCTTCACGGCCGCAGGCGGCACCACCACGGTGCCCGCCGACGCGGCATTGATCACAATCCCCATGAACCACCACAGGCCGGCCATCACCGCCAAGACGAACCAGGAGCCCTGCCCCGCCATCAGCAGCGTGAGCGCATGCACCGCGGCGATCACGGCCAGCAGGGTGCGGGCAATGCGCACCAGGCCGACGAAGGGCGCCACCACCTTCAGCAGGTCGGGCGGCAGGGCCACTGCCAGCGGCACCGGGCTGGCGCTGCCTACTCCCTGGCGGGCCGCGGCCTGCGCGGACCCGGGGGCCACGCCACCGGACTGCGTCACCTGCGCGGAATGGGCCGCCTGTGCACGCCCCGACTGCAGCGCCTGCGCAGCGCTCAGGCGCTCCACATAGCTGGCAAAGTCGCCATTGGGCGGGGTGTCCCATTCGGGCTTGATCGAGTGCATCGTCATAAGGCCTCCCCGCAGGGGTCAAGGAAATGGGCTGAAAACCGTCAACCGCGCCGCGCGGGCAGCCGCGCCGCCACCTCGGCCACCAGGCCCTGCGCCAGGGAGCGCTTGGAAGCCAGGGGCAGTTCGCGGTGGCCATGTTCGTCCACCAGCAACAAGGCATTGTCGTCCTGGCCGAAGGTGGCGGGCCCGATATTGCCCACCAGCAGCGGGATTTTCTTGCGCAGGCGCTTGGCCGTGGCATGAGCCAGCAGGTCATGGCTTTCCGCGGCGAAGCCCACGCAATAGAGTTCACCCGACAGCGCCTCGGGCAGTTGCGCCACGGTGGCCAGGATGTCGGGGTTTTCTACAAACGCCAGCGTCGGCGTCTGGCCCGAGCCATCCTTCTTGATCTTTTCACAGGCCTGCGTGGCCGGGCGCCAGTCAGCCACGGCCGCCGTGGCAACGAAGACGGACGAGGTGGGCGCCAGCGCCATCACCGCCGCCAGCATCTGCTGGGCCGACTGCACATTGACGCGCTGCACGCCACGTGGCGTGGGCAGGTGCACGGGCCCGGCCACCACGGTCACCTCGGCACCGGCCTCGCGGGCAGCGCGGGCAATGGCAAAGCCCATCTTGCCGCTCGACAGGTTGGTGATGCCGCGCACCGGGTCGATGGCCTCGAAGGTCGGCCCGGCCGTGATCAGCACCTTGCGCCCGGCCAGTGGCTTGGGCGCGAAGAAGGCGACCAGCTCGTCGAGCAGTTCCAGGGGTTCGAGCATGCGGCCGTCGCCGGTCTCGCCGCAGGCCTGGTCGCCATTGCCCACGCCGAGCACACGGGCGCCGTCCTTCGCGACCTGTGCCAGGTTGCGCTGGGTCGCGGGGTGGGCCCACATCTCGCGGTTCATGGCCGGGGCCAGCAGCAGCGGCACACTGTCCATGGGGCGGGCCAGGCACAGCAGGCTGAGCAGCTCGTCGGAGCGGCCCTGCACCAGCCGCGCGATGAAATCGGCGCTGCAGGGCGCGATCAGGATGGCGTCGGCCTCGCGGCTGAGGTTGATGTGGGGCATGTTGTTGGGCTCGCGCGCATCCCACTGCGAGCCGTAGACCGGCCGCCCCGACAGGGCCTGCATGGTCACCGGCGTGATGAACTGCGCGGCCGCCTCGGTCATCACCACCTGCACGGTGGCGCCCTCCTTGATGAGCTGGCGGCACAGGTCGGCCGCCTTGTAGCAGGCCACGCCCCCGCTCAGTCCCAGAACAATGTGTTTGCCAGCAAGCTCATTCATGGGCGCGAATTTAGCAGACGGGGCCGCAAGCGCCTGCGGGCAGCCCGATGGCACTGCAGCGGGCCCCGTGAAAAGACCATGGACGGGGCCCAGGCCGGGCGGGCATCTATAATCCCAATTTCCCACCACCAAAAAAGACATGACCAAATTTGTCTTCGTCACCGGCGGTGTGGTGTCTTCCCTGGGCAAGGGAATCGCCTCAGCCTCCCTTGCCGCGATCCTCGAATCGCGGGGCCTCAAAGTCACCCTCATCAAGCTCGACCCGTACATCAACGTGGACCCGGGCACCATGTCACCGTTCCAGCATGGCGAAGTGTTCGTCACGGACGATGGCGCCGAAACCGATCTCGACCTGGGTCACTATGAGCGTTTCATCGAAACGCGCATGAAAAAGACCAACAACTTCACCACCGGCCGCATCTACCAGAGCGTGCTGGAGAAGGAACGCAGGGGCGATTACCTGGGCAAGACGGTGCAGGTGATCCCGCACGTCACCAACGAAATCCAGGAATACATCAAGCGCGGCGCCGGTGTCGGCACCGACGATGCGGTGGACGTGGCGATCGTGGAAGTCGGCGGCACCGTGGGCGACATCGAGTCCCTGCCCTTCCTCGAAGCCGTGCGCCAGCTGAGCCTCAAGCTCGGCCCGAACAACGCCGCCTTCGTGCACCTGACCTACGTGCCGTGGATCGCCGCGGCCGGCGAGCTCAAGACCAAGCCCACCCAGCACACCGTGCAGGAACTGCGCAAGATCGGTATCCAGCCCGACGCGTTGCTGTGCCGGGCCGACCGCCGCATGCCGGAGGACGAGCGCGCCAAGATCTCGCTGTTCACCAACGTGCCCGAATGGGGCGTGATCAGCATGTGGGACGTGGACACCATCTACAAGGTGCCGCGCATGCTGCACGAGCAGGGCCTGGACGGCCTGATCTGCGACAAGCTGCGCCTGAACACCCCGCCCACGAGCCTCAAGCGCTGGGACCAGCTGGTCTACGAAACCGAGCACCCGCAGGGCGAGGTGACCATCGCCATGGTCGGCAAGTACGTGGACCTGTCGGACAGCTACAAGTCGGTGAACGAGGCGCTGCGCCACGCCGGCATGAAGAACCATGTGCGCGTGAAGATCGAGCACGTGGACTCCGAGACCATCAACGCCGGCGATGCGGCCGAGAAGCTCGCCAAGTACGACGCCATCCTGGTGCCCGGCGGCTTCGGCGCGCGCGGCGTGGAAGGCAAGATCAGCACCGCGCGCTTTGCCCGCGAGCAGCACGTGCCCTACCTGGGCATCTGCCTGGGGATGCAGGTCGCCACCATCGAGTACGCGCGCCACGTGGCCGGCCTCAAGAATGCCAACAGCACCGAATTCGAGCCCGCTACGCCCCACCCCGTGATCGCCCTGATCACCGAGTGGAAGGACGCCGACGGCACCATCAAGCAGCGCGACGAGAACTCCGACCTGGGCGGCACCATGCGCCTGGGCGCGCAGAGTTCGGACGTCTCGGCCGGCACCCTGGCGCACGAGATCTACGGCAACATCGTGACCGAGCGCCACCGCCACCGCTACGAAGCCAACGTGAACTACCTGGACCAGCTGCGCAAGGCGGGCCTGGTGATCTCGGCACTGACGCAGCGCGAGCAGCTCACCGAGATCGTCGAGCTGCCCAAGAGCGTGCACCCCTGGTTCATCGGCGTGCAGTTCCACCCCGAGTTCAAGTCCACGCCCTGGAACGGCCACCCGCTGTTCAACGCCTTCATCAAGGCGGCGGTGGAACACCAGAAGGGCCTGCAACAGCAGCCCGCCAAGGCGGCCTGACCCCCGGCGCCAGCAACCCTCAAAAAGAAGAGACCCTGCCATGAAACTCTGCGGCTTCGACGTCGGCCTGGAACACCGCTTCTTCCTCATCGCAGGCCCCTGCGTGATCGAGTCCGAGCAACTGCAGATGGACGTGGCCGGGCAGCTCAAGGAGATCACGGGCGCCCTGGGCATCCCGTTCATCTTCAAGAGCAGCTTCGACAAGGCAAACCGATCCTCGGGCACGAGCTTTCGCGGCCCGGGGCGCGAGAAGGGCCTCGAAATCCTGGCCAAGATCCGCAAGGACCTGGGTGTGCCGGTGCTCACCGACGTGCACACCGAGGACGACATCACCGAGGCCGCCAAGGTGGTCGACGTGCTGCAGACACCCGCCTTCCTGTGCCGCCAGACCGACTTCATCCGCGCCGTGGCGCAGTCGGGCAAGCCGGTGAACATCAAGAAGGGCCAGTTCCTCGCGCCGCACGACATGAAGAACGTGATCGACAAGGCCCGCGCTGCCGCCCGTGAGGCCGGCCTGCCCGAGGACAGCTTTATGGCCTGCGAGCGCGGTGCGAGCTTCGGCTACAACAACCTGGTCTCGGACATGCGCAGCCTGTCCATCATGCGCGAGACGAATGCCCCGGTGGTGTTCGATGCCACGCACTCGGTGCAGCTGCCCGGCGGCAACGGCACCAGCAGCGGCGGCCAGCGCGAGATGGTGCCGGTGCTGGCGCGCGCGGCCGTGGCCGTGGGCGTGGCCGGCCTGTTCATGGAAACCCACCCGGACCCGGCCAATGCGCTGTCCGACGGCCCCAACGCCGTGCCGCTCAAGCACATGAAGGCGCTGCTGGAGACGCTGGTGGCCCTGGACGGCATCACCAAGAAGAACGGATTCCTCGAAAACAACTTTGGAGCCTGAGACATGAGCAGTGGTTACGTCATCGCATCCGTCACCGTCACCAACCCCACGCAGTACGAGGAGTACCGCAAGTGGAGCACCATCGCCATGCAGGCCCATGGTGCCGAGGTGTGCGTGCGCGGCGGCAAGGTCGAGGTGCTGGAAGGCGACTGGAACCCCGGCCGCACCGTGATCCTCAAGTTTCCGAGCTTCGAGGCGGCCCGCGCCTTCTACGACACCCCTGAGTACCAGAAGGCCAAGGCCGCGCGCGAAGGCGCTGCGATCATGCGCATGGTCTGCGTGGAAGGCGTCTGAGAAGGTGCGAACGAACCCGCCATGCCCGCTCATGCCGCCAAAACACGCGCGCTCGTCGTTGCAAATGCTCTCCATAGCCCGAGCTATGGCTGTGCTTTGCGCCTAGATCGCACACGTTTTGGCGGCCTGCTCGGACACGCCGGGTCCATTCACACCTTCTGATTCCGTACCCGATTCGTACCTAGGACCCTCAATTACTATCAAATCGGTAGCATAGAATCGCGACCGACGCGCGGCGGCGCCAGGCACCGCAGGTGGTTTGCCCCTCCTCCCTGCCCGTCCGGATGAATTTCAAAAACCCTCAAGGAAGATCATGAGTGCCATTGTTGACATCGTAGGCCGCGAAGTGCTGGACAGCCGCGGCAACCCCACCGTCGAATGCGACGTGCTGCTGGAGTCGGGCGTGATGGGCCGTGCGGCCGTGCCGTCGGGCGCGTCCACCGGCAGCCGCGAAGCCATCGAGCTGCGCGACGGCGACAAGAGCCGCTACCTGGGCAAGGGCGTGCTCAAGGCGGTGGAGCACATCAACACCGAGATCTCCGAAGCCGTGCTGGGCCTGGATGCCTCCGAGCAGGCCTTCCTGGACAAGACCCTGATCGACCTCGACGGCACCGACAACAAGGGCCGCCTGGGCGCCAACGCCATGCTGGCCGTCTCCATGGCCGTGGCCCGCGCCGCAGCCGAAGAGTCCGGCCTGCCGCTGTACCGCTACCTGGGCGGCATGGGCAGCATGCAGCTGCCCGTGCCCATGATGAACGTGATCAACGGCGGCGCGCACGCCAACAACAGCCTGGACCTGCAGGAGTTCATGATCATCCCCGTGGGCGCCCCCACCTTCCGCGAAGCCCTGCGCTGGGGCGCCGAGGTGTTCCACGCACTCAAGAAGATCCTGCACGACAAGGGCATCAGCACCGCCGTGGGCGACGAAGGCGGCTTTGCCCCCAGCGTCGAGAACCATGAAGCGGCCATCGTGCTGATCCTGCAGGCCATCGAAGCCGCCGGCTACACGGCAGGCGAGCAGATCGCCCTGGGCCTCGATTGCGCGGCCAGCGAGTTCTACAAGGACGGCCACTACGTGCTCGAAGGCGAAGGCGGCCTGAAGCTGACGGCCACGCAGTGGACCGACATGCTGGCCTCGTGGTGCGACAAGTACCCCATCATCAGCATCGAAGACGGCATGCACGAAGGCGACTGGGACGGCTGGAAGATCCTGACCGAGCGCCTGGGCAAGAACGTTCAGCTGGTGGGTGACGACCTGTTCGTGACCAACACCAAGATCCTCAAGGAAGGCATCGACAAGCAGATCGCCAACTCGATCCTGATCAAGATCAACCAGATCGGCACGCTGACCGAGACCTTCGCCGCCATCGAGATGGCCAAGCGCGCCGGCTACACCGCCGTGATCTCGCACCGCTCGGGCGAAACCGAGGACAGCACCATCGCCGACATCGCCGTGGGCACCAACGCCGGCCAGATCAAGACCGGCTCGCTGTCGCGCTCGGACCGCATCGCCAAGTACAACCAGCTGCTGCGCATCGAGGAAGACCTGGGCGACATCGCGCACTACCCCGGCCGCGCTGCCTTCTACAACCTGCGCTGAGGCCGGGCTGCAGCATGCCGGTCTGCGCGGTTGCGAACCACCCGCTCCTGTCCAGGAGTGGTGCATTCCCGATGGCGCCCGGCTGCTAAGCTAGCGGACCATGGTCAACCGCCTCGTTCCCGTCGTGCTGCTGGCCCTGCTGGCGGCCGTGCACGCCCAGCTGTGGCTGGGGCGGGGCAGCCTGCCGCGCGTGAACGCCATGCAGCGCCAGATCGACGTGCAGAAGGCCGCCAATGCACAGGCCCAGCAGGCCAATGAGCGCCTGACCTCCGAGGTGCACGACCTCAAGGAGGGCCTGGACATGGTCGAGGAAAAGGCGCGCAGCGAGCTGGGCATGGTGCGGCCCAACGAAATCTACGTGCAGTTCACACCGCGCTGAGCGGGCACCCCACCCCGTGACATCCCCCATCGTGCTGCTGGGTGCACCGGGCACCGGCACCCAGGCACTGGCCGAGGCCCTGGCACCGCACCTGCGCGCAGCGCCATCGCCCCTTTCAATCGCCCACTCCACCCTGGTGGATGCCCTGGCAGCGGACCACGGCATGCACCTGGCTGCCGCATTGCAAGCGCACCAGGGCGCCGCGCTCACGCTGCTGATGGGTCTGGACCTGCCCTGCCCGGCTGCGGAACGGGAGCGCCGGCAGGCGATGGATGCGCGCCTGCGCGCCACGCTCGACGCCCAGGCCATCGCCTACCGCGTGGTGTACGGCCAGGGGCCAGCCCGCCTGGCCAGCGCCATGCGCGCCCTGGGCTCCTTGCTGGGCGGGCACCAGGCCGTTGACGGACAGACCGTGGCACACAGCGAGGCCCGTGCGGCCCGCCTGCGCGCCTATGGGTGCGAGAAATGCAGCGACCCGGTGTGCGAACACCGGCTGTTCACTGCGCTGACCCGGCCTCCTGCGCCAGGCCGCGCTTGAGCTCCTTGAGCAGCAGCACCACTTGGCTGGAGCCGTGGCGGTAGCCGCCATTGAGTACCTGCACCACGCGAGGCCATTCACCCTGCTGCGCCAGCTCGACGATGCTGGCGGCCTGTTCGTGGAAGTACTGGTGGCGCGCCACCAGCAGGGAGAAGGCCGGGCGGTCGCCCAGCAGTTCTGCGCCCACGCCGTGCAGCCAGCGGCCCAGGGCATCCTGGTCGGTGCGGCGCACCATGGCCGGGTCCAGCCCCTTGGCGGAGCGGCCTTCGAGGTAGTCCATCAAGCGCTCTTTCCAGCGCTCATGGGCGTTGATGGCGGCGTCCAGGTCGAGCACGGCGAGCACCGTGTCGGCGCGCCGTGAGTCCTGCGCGAGCGAGCTCTCGTACAGCGCGAGTGGCGGCACTCCCCTGTTGCGGGCCGAAAGGCCCATGACGCGACTAAGAAACCCCATGACAGACCTTTGGTACAGACCTTCATGGTAGACCCGCAGGGCGGCGCGCGGCGGCCGCGATTGTCAACGATGGTCAGACGATCGCACCCGGCACGGCGATCTCGCAGGGAGCATGCGGACAGGCTGCTACTGCATGCCCGTGGGGGCCGGTGGCTGGATGATGGCCGGCTCCACGAAGATCTGCGCCGCATCCACCGCATCGAAGCGGTACTGCTGGCCACAGAACTCGCAGCCCACCTCGATCTCGCCGCGCTCGGCCAGGATGCTCTCGGACTCGGCCGCGCCCAGGTTGCGCAGCATGTTGCCCACGCGCTCACGGCTGCAGGTGCAGGCAAAGCGCGGGCCCGTCTCACCCTCCTGGGGCGTGAAGCGCACCAGCTTTTCCTCCCAGAACAGGCGGCGCAGGATGGTGTCCACGTCCAGGCTCAGCAGTTCCTCCCGCGTCAGGCTGGCGGCCAGGTGGGCGATGCGGTTGTAGTCCTCGTTGTGGCCGATCTGGTCCTCGTTCTCGCGGTGCGTGAGGCCTGCGGCCAGGTTGCCCTCGCCCTTGATGGGCATGCGCTGGATCAGCAGGCCCGCAGCCACCTTGTCATTGGCCCCCAGCACCAACACGGTGTCGAGCTGCTCGGACTGCAGCATATAGTGCTGCAGCACGTCCGACAGGCGGTCGAGCTTCTCGTGGTGGTCACCGTGCAGCGGCACCACGCCCTGGTAGGGCTGCTGGCCGGGATGGCGGTTCTTGGGGTCCAGCGTGATGGCGCAGCGGCCGCCACCGGTCACGTTGACCATCTGGCTCAGGCGCGCATCGCCAGGCACCTCGCTGGTGACGGTGGCGGTGGCGCGCAGGGAGAGGTCGGATTGCACTTCGGCCACGGCCAGCTTCACCGGTCCATCGCCGAACACCTGCAGGATCAGCGCGCCATTGAACTTGATGTTCGACTGCATCAGCACACCGGCGGCCGCCATCTCGCCGAGCAGCTCGGTGACGGGGGCAGCGTAGGCGCCGGTGGCGGAATTGCCGGCGCGCCGGCGCAGGATGTCGGTCCATGCGTCGGTCAGGCGCACCAGCATGCCGCGCACGGGCAGGCCATCGAAAAGGAATTTGTGGAGTTCAGACACGCGAGAAGGGTTCCGTTGAAAAGTCAGGATGCGGACAGGGTCAGCCGATCCGGTGCAGGCCGCTCTGGAAGCGGCGCGCATTGTCGATGTAGTGCTGCGCGCTCTGGCGCAGGCCCTCGATCTGCTCGGGGGTCAGTTCGCGCACCGCCTTGGCGGGGCTGCCGATGATCATGGAGCCATCGGGAAACTCCTTGCCTTCGGTCACCAGGGCGCCGGCCCCCACCAGGCAGTGCTTGCCGATCCTGGCGCCATTGAGCACGATGGCGCCGATGCCGATCAGCGACTCGTCGCCGATGGTGCAGCCGTGCAGCATGACCTGGTGGCCCACCGTCACGCGCTCACCCACCACCAGCGGCTTGCCGATGTCGGCGTGCAGCACGCTGGCGTCCTGGATGTTGGAGCCGGCACCGATGGTGATGCTCTCCGTATCGCCGCGCACCACGGTGCCGAACCAGACGCTCGCGTCCTCACCCAGCACCACGTTGCCCATGACCTGGGCGCTATCGGCCACCCAGGCCGAAGCGGGCACCTGGGGAATCGCACCATCGAGTTCGTAAATCGCCATACCGCAGACTCCAGACAGAAAGAAAATATTGCGCGCATCGGGGCCTGCCAATGGTTACAAAGCGTTTGCAGCGTTGCAGATGGCAGGGCCTAGAATTGTAAGGATGGAGCTTCGCCAACGTGCACTGCAGGTCTTGTGCCTTGCAGACCCTGAACAAAAAGCGGCGCAGTCGCTCAGCCTGCACGCGCAGGCCGCTCATCTTTCAATAGCAGAAAAAGCCCCCCAGCCCCCCCTGGATCCCAGCGCCCTGCCCGGCCGGCCCGAGCGTCCGCTGCTGCTGCGCCACACCGAGGTGGCGCGCCGCTCACCGGCCACGCCCGAAGGCCGGGCCATCCTGCTGCACGCCATTGCCCATATCGAGTTCAATGCCATCAACCTGGCGCTCGACGCGATCTGGCGCTTCGACGGCATGCCGGGCGCCTACTACCTGGACTGGCTGCGCGTGGCCGCCGAGGAGGCCACCCACTTCGGCCTGCTGCGCGAGCATCTGCGCGCCAATGGCCACGACTACGGCGACTTCCCCGCACACCAGGGGCTGTGGACCATGTGCGAGAAGACCCAGCACGACATTGTGGCGCGCATGGCCCTGGTGCCGCGCACGCTGGAGGCGCGCGGGCTCGACGCCACGCCGCAGATCCAGCGCAAGCTGCGCCAGGTGGGCACCCCCGATGCGCTGGCCGCCGTGGGGATCCTCGACACCATCCTGCGCGACGAGGTCGGGCACGTGGCCATCGGCAACCACTGGTACCGCTGGCTGTGCATGCGCGAAGGCCTGGAGCCGGAAACCCACTACGGCACGCTGGTGCGCCAGTACGAGGCGCCGCGCCTGAAGCCGCCCTTCAACGACAGCGCGCGCCGCGCAGCCGGATTCACCGACACCGAGCTCGCATGGCTCCAGCAGGGCTGAACGTGTCCACGATCTTCCCTACAATGCCTCGCGCCCTTTCATCCCCCATGTCCAGCCAACGTATCCACGATCCATGTCCACCCATCCTGCCAATGGAAGAACCTACCCTGCCAGCACAGCCTCTGGCCAGTCGTCCGTGGCAATGATCGCGCGCCAGGCCATCGTCAATGGCCAGCAGATCGTGGTCGGCTACGAGCTGTTCAACCGCTCGCGCACCGAAGCCTCGCACACGGCGGCCAGCGACGTGATCCTGATCTTCAACGCCCTCTCGCATGCGGGCACCGAAGAACTCGTGGGCAAGAAGCTGATCTTCGTGAACTGCACGCACGAAAGCCTCTCGGGGGGCCACCTGGAACTGCTGGACCCTGACAAGGTGGTGCTGGAGATCCCGCCCCTGGGCCACGCGGCGGCCGACGAGGTACAGGCGCGCCTGCCCATCCTCACCGGCCTGCGCGACCGCGGCTTTCACCTGGCGTTCAACCACACGGTGCTGCAGTCGACCTATGCGCCCTGGCTGCCGCTGGCCGACTACATCAAGCTCGACCTGTCGGTGCTGGCGGCCGACCAGCTGGCGGTGCTGATCAGCTATGCCGGACGCCATTCCCAGGCGGAGCTCATCGCCGAGAAGGTGGAAACCGCCCAGCAGTACGACATGGTGTCCACCCAGGGCGTGCAGCTGTTCCAGGGCTACTGGTTCGCCCGCCCGGCCCTGGTCGAGGCCAAGCTGCTCACGCCGGCGCAAAGCAGCATCATCCAGTTGATCAACCTGGTGCGCCAGCAGGCCAGCACCGACGAGATCGAGGAAGTGCTCAAGAAGGATGCGGGCCTGGCCTTCAACCTCATGCGCCTGATCAATTCGGCCGGCTTCGGCATGAACCGGGAGATCACCTCCTTCCGCCAGGCGGTGATGCTCATGGGCCTGAAGAAGCTCTTCCGTTGGGCCGCCCTGCTGCTCACGGCCTCGCGCACCAGCGGTGCCCCCTCCTCCGTGGGCCAGACCGCCGTGGTGCGCGGGCGCCTGATGGAGCTGCTGGCGCTGGAGACCCTGCCGCCCGACGAGGCCGACCAAGCCTTCGTCGTGGGCATCTTCTCGCTGCTGGACGTGATGCTTTCCATCCCCATGGAATCGGCCATCGGCCTGCTCAACGTGCCCGAGGCCTCCGCAGCCGCGCTGCTGCGCCGCGAGGGCTTCCTCGGGGACCTGCTGAACCTGGCCGAGGCCTGCGAATCCAGCGACGACGCCGTGTTCCACCGCGCCGCCGGCACCCTGCACCTGTCCAGCCAGCAGATCAATCTGGCCCACCTGCAGGCGCTGGCCTGGGCCGACCAGCTGACCGAGGATTGACCCCCATTGGGGCATGGCGTGCAATTTGCATACAGAAGGATTGCGGGAGCAGGTCTAGAATCCATCCAATAGCCCCCATTGCCTATCCCTATCCAAGCGCCCATGTCGACCACCCCTGAACAAGCCGCCTCCGAAGTCGACCCGACCCAGGAGAACGTCGAAGACAGCAACCTGGCCATCATTGCGCGCCAGCCCATCGTGGACCAGCACCGCGCCGTGTACGGCTACGAGCTGTTCGACCGCTCCACCGCCAGTGCCTCGCACACCGCCGCCAGCGATGCGGCGCTGCTGTTCAACGCCCTGTCCTATGCGGGCACCGAAGCCCTGGTGGGCAAGAAGACCGTCTTCATCAACTGCACGCACGACAGCCTGGCCGGCGGCCACCTGGAGCTGATCCACCCCGAAAAGGTGGTGCTCGAAGTGCCCCCGCTGCCCGACAACGCCACCCAGGAAGAGATCGACGGCCGCGTGCCCGTGCTCGAGTCGCTGCGCACCCGCGGCTTTCGCCTGGCGTTCAACCAGAATGCCCTGCGCCGCGCCTATGCCAACTGGATGCCGCTGGCAGCCTACATCAAGCTCGACATGCAGGCCTTCAAGCCCGAGCTGGCGGCGCCCCTGGTGAAGTTTGCCGGCAACTACGCCAAGGCCACGCTGGTGGCCGAAAAGGTGGAGACGCCCGAGCAGTTCAAGATGATGTCCGACCTGGGCGTGAAGCTCTTCCAGGGCTTCTGGTTCGCCAAGCCCTCGCTGGTCAAGGCCACCACCATCCGGCCCTCGCAGGCCACCATCATCCAGCTCATCAACCTGGTGCGCAAACAGGCCAGCACGGCCGAGATCGAAGACCTGCTCAAGAAGGACCCGACGCTGTCCTTCAATCTGCTGCGCTTCATCAACTCCTCGGGCTTCGGCCTGTCGTGCGAGATCACCTCGTTCCGCCATGCGGTGATGATCCTGGGCCTCAAGAAGCTGTTCCGCTGGGCCGCCCTGCTCATGACCACCTCGCGCGCCGACGGCTCGCCGCCGGCCGTGGGCCAGACCGCCGTGGTGCGCGGCCGCCTGATGGAGCTGCTGGCCACCGAACTGCTGCCGCCCGAGGAATGCGACAACGCCTTCGTGGTGGGCGTGTTCTCGCTGCTGGACACCATGCTCAACGTGCCCATCGAGAAGGCCCTCGAATCCGTGGCCCTGCCCCAGCCCGTGACCGACGCCCTGCTGCACAACACCGGCGTGTTCGCCCCCTTCCTGGAGCTGACCAAGGCCTGCGAGAGCGGCGACGAGGTGGTGTTCGCACGCATGGCCGAGGCCCTGCACCTGTCCAACCGCCAGGTCAACTGGGCCCATCTGCAGGCCCTGACCTGGGCCGAGAGTTTGAACGCAGACTGAGCCTGCGCGGCGCACAAAAAGGGGAGCCTCGGCTCCCCTTTGTCATTCCAGCGTGGTCAGCTCTTCATTGCCCCTTGATGCCCGCCGCACGGATGATGCGCAGGTTGGCCTCGGATTCGGCGGCAATGCGCTTGCCGAAATCGGCCGCGGTGCCACCCAGGGGCACGTTGTCGGAGGCGTCGAGCTTGGCGCGCACCTCGGGCAGGGCCAGCACCTTGTTGATCTCGGCATTGAGCCGTGCCACCACGGCCGCCGGCATGGCGGCCGGCGCGAACACGCCGAACAGCGAGGACAGGTTGGCCGCGCCCTGGCCCAGCTCGGCCAGCGTGGGCACGTCGGGCAGGGTGTCGAGCCGGTCCGGTGCACCCACGGCCAGGGCCTTGAGCTTGCCGGCCTTGATGTGCTGCAGCACGGCCGGCCCGGCGTTGGTGGACAGGATCTCGAACTGCCCGCTGAGCGCATCGTTCATCTGCTGGCCACCGCCCTTGTAGGGGATGTGCGTCATCTGCACGCCCGCGGTGTGCATGACCTGCTCGAGCATGATGTGGCCCAGCGAGGCCTGGCCCGAGGTGGCCCAGCGGATGCTGCCCGGCTTGGCCTTGGCCTGCGCCAGCAGGTCGCGAAAATCGCGCGCGCTGCTGGCCGGTGTGCCCAGCAGCAGCACGGGCGAGTACATCACGGTGGCCACGGGCACGATGTCCCTGGCCGGATCGAAGGGCGAGGCGCCCAGGTGCGGGTTCAGCGCCAGCGGGCTGATGGCGGCAAAGCCCAGGGTGTGCCCGTCCGTGGCCTTGGCCACGGCATCCAGGCCGATGCTGCCGCTGGCGCCGGCCTTGTTCTCGATCACCACCGGCTGGCCGACCACGGGCGACAGCTTGTCGGCCAGCAGGCGCGCGACCACGTCGCTCACGCCACCCGCCGGGTAGGCCACGACGATGCGCACCGGCCGCGTGGGCCAGGCGCGCGCCTGGGCCCGTGCCAGGCCAGGGGCGAGCGCCGCCAGCGCCCCGCCCGCCACCACCGCCAGCGCAGCGCGCCGGCCTCCATCCACCGTGTTCTCGGTTGCCATCGTCTTCATTCCCTGTTCCTCAGAACGTTGTCTCAGTCCACCTGGAGCTTGCGCTCGCGTACCAATTTGGCCCATTTGTCATTTTCGCCCTTCACGAAAGCCGTGAACTCCGCAGGGCCGAGGGGGTGCACCTGGGCCCCGGCGGTCGCGAACTTGGCCTGGATATCCGGCTGCGCCAGCACCTTGGCCAGTTCGGCCGAGAGCCTGTCGACCACCTCGCGCGGCATGCCGGCCGGGCCGACCAGGCCCTGGAAGCCCACGGACTCCATGGCGCCAAGGCCCAGTTCGCGCACCGTGGGCACATCGGGCAGCTGCGGGTCGCGCTGCGCACCGGTGACGGCCAGGGCCTTGAGCTTGCCGCCCTTGATCTGCGGCAGCAGCACGGTGCCGGCGTCGATCAGCAGCTGCGTCTGTCCGCCGATCAGCTCCTGCAGGGCCGGGGCGCTGCCCTTGTAGGGCACATGGGTGATGTCCATGCCGATGGCCTGGTTCATGAGCTCGCCGTTGAGGTGGGTGGAGGTGCCCGCCCCGCCCGATGCGAAGTTGACCTTGCCGGCGTTGGCGCGCGCCCAGGTGACCCATTCCTTCAGGTCCTTGGCAGGGTGGGCCGGGTAGGTCACGGCGATGTAGCTGCCCTGGCTGATCTGGCCGATGTAGGTGAACTGCTTGAGCGGGTCGTAGGGCAGCTTGCGCTGCAGGTAGGGCGCGATGGCAAAGGGCCCGGTGTTGGCCAGCAGGATGGTGTAGCCATCGGGCTGCGCGCGCACCAGCTCGCCCGCGGCCAGCAGGCCGCCGGCGCCGGGCTTGTAGTCCACCACGATCTGCTGCTTCAAGGCCTCCTGCAGCGGCGTCTGGACGGTGCGCGCGGCAAAGTCGATGCCACCGCCCGGCGGGTAGCCCACGATCAGGCGGATGGGTTTGGCGGCCGGCCAGGCCTGGGCCATGGCCAGGCCGGCGCTGGCCAGCAGCAGCGCTGCGATCAGGGGCTTCTTCATGCGTTGTCTCCTCGTTGTGGTTTGAATGGCTGAAGGGGTCGGCTTACCCCCGCGGGTGGTGCTGCGCGTGCAGGGCCTTGAGCCGCTCGCGCGCCACATGGGTGTAGATGGTGGTCGTGGAAATGTCGGCGTGGCCCAGCAGCAGCTGCACCACGCGCAGGTCGGCACCGTGGTTGAGCAGGTGGGTGGCGAAGGCATGGCGCAGCGTGTGCGGCGACAGCGGTGTGGTGATGCCGGCCACGGCCGCCCATTTCTTGACGATGACCCAGAACATCACCCGCGTCATGCCCGCGCCGCGCTGGGTCACGAACAAATCGTCGGTCTGCTGGCCGCCGAGGATGGCGCCGCGCGCCTCGGCCAGGTAGCGCTGCAGCCACTGGCGCGCCTCTTCGCCGAAGGGCACCAGGCGCTCCTTGCTGCCCTTGCCCATCACCCGCAGCACGCCTTCATTGAGCCCCAACTGGAAGGTCTTGAGCGTGACCAGCTCGGTCACGCGCAGGCCGCTGGCGTACATCAGCTCCAGCATGGTGCGGTCGCGCAGGCCCAGGGGGTTGCCAATGTCGGGCGCAGCCAGCAAGGCCTCGACCTGGGCCTGTGAAAGGGTCTTGGGCACGCGCAAGGGCTGGCGCGCTGCCTGCAGGCGCACGGTGGGGTCGGCACTGATGCGGCGCTCGCGCAGCGCCCAGTGGAAGTAGCGCCGCAGCACCGTCAGGCGCCGGTTGGCCGAGGTGGCGCGGGTCTCATCGTGCCGGGCCGCGAAGTAGCCCTGCAGGTGCGGCTCGGCCGTGCCGTCGAGCGCCAGTTCGGGGTGGTGCTCGGCCAGCCACTGCGCATACAGCGTGAGGTCGCGCCGGTAGGCAGCCAGGGTGTTGCGCGAGAGGCCGTCCTCCAGCCACAGGGCATCCACGAAGGTATCGATCGCGTTCAGGCTGGCGGTGAGCATGCCAAAACCATAGCACGTAAAAAAGCCGCCCGTGGGCGGCCTCGGGGACAGCGAGCGTGGCCCGCGCTGGCGTCTTTATTCCAGCGCCAGCTTCTGCTTGGCCACCACGTCCTTGTAGACACCGAACTCGGCCTTGATCTGCTCGGCGAACTGCTCGGGCGTGTTGCCGATCACGATGGAGCCGGTCTCCTCGATGCGCTTCTTCACGGCCGGGTCTTCCAGGGCCTTGCGCACGGCGGCGTTGACCTTGTCGACCACCTCCTTGGGCAGGCCCTTGGGACCGACGATGCCGTAGTAGGCCATGCGGTTCACGGGCTCCAGCCCCAGTTCCTTGAAGGTGGGCACATTGGGCAGGCCGGCCACGCGCTGGGGTGCCGCGACCACGATGGGCACCAGGCGGTTTTCCTTGATGAAGGGCAGTGCCGAGGGCAGGTTGTCGAAGATCATCGGCACCTGGCCGGCCACCGTGTCGTTCAGCGCCGGGCCCGCGCCGCGGTAGGGGATGTGCGTCACGAAGGTGCCCGACAGGCTCTTGTACAGCTCCATCTGCAGGTGGCCGATGCCGCCCGTGCCCGACGACGAGTACGAGTACTTGCCCGGCGACTTCTTGAGCTCGGCCACATAGGCCTTGTAGTCCTTGGCCGGGAAGCTCGGGTGCACCGCGATGACGTTGGGCGTGGCCGCGATGTTGGTGATGGGCGTGAAGTCCGTGATCGGGTTGTACGGCGTCTTGGGGTTGATGGCCGGGTTGGCCGCCGTGGTGGACACGGTGGCCACGCCCAGGGTGTAGCCGTCCGGTGCCGAGCGTGCGGTCTCAGCCGCGCCCACGATGCCGCCGCCACCGGCCTTGTTCTCGACGATCACGCTCTGGCCCAGGGCCTTGCCCAGCGGGTCGGCGATCACGCGCGCGATGATGTCGGTGGTGCCGCCGGGGGCGAAAGGCACCTGCAGCTTGATGACCTTGTTGGGGTAGCCCTGGGCTGCGGCAGATCCTGCGGCAGCCACCAGCGCCAGTGCGAGCCATTGGCGACGACGTTGCATTGATTTCTCCTTATGGGGTTTACTTGGCGGTAGCCAATGGTATGCGCAATGCGGGGCCCGGCCCCCTATGGATTCCACATAGGGGCTTACCCGCAGCCTGCCAGGGCTTCCGTTATCCTCGGAGTGTGAATTACGCCCAGCTCCTGCTCCCCGATTTCTCCCTGATCCTGTGCGGTTATCTGGTGTGCCGCTTTACCGCACTGAACCGCGCCGTGTGGCAGCCGGTCGAGAGCCTGGTGTACTACCTGCTGTTCCCGGTGCTGCTGTTCCAGTCCATCGTCAAGAGCCCGGTGGACGTCGGCGCCGCCTCGGGCCTGATCGCCGCCGGCATGCTCACCGGCATCGCTGGCATTGCGCTGGCCTACAGCATGCCGCACTGGCCCTGGCTGGGCAAACGCCTGGACCTGCGCGACCATGCGGCCAGCGCGCAGATCGCGTTCCGTTTCAACTCCTTCATCGGCCTGGCGATTGCCGAGCGGCTGGCGGGTGCGCAGGGCCTGCTGATGATCGCCGTGCTGATCGGCGTCTGCGTGCCGCTGTTCAACGTGGCCGCCGTGTGGCCCATGGCGCGGCAGGGCGAGCACGGCTTCGTGCGCGAGCTGGCGCGCAACCCGCTGATCGTGGCCACGCTCTCGGGCCTGGTGGCCAACCTGCTCGGGTTCCAGATCCCCGCGTGGATCGAGCCCACCGTCACGCGCATCAGCGCCGCCTCGCTGGCCCTGGGCCTGATGGCCGCGGGCGCGGGCATGCAGTTCGGCCTGCTCACGCGCGGCAAGGCGCTGAGCGTGACGGTGCTGGCCATCCGCCACCTGGTGCTGCCCGTGATCGCCTTCGGCCTGGCGCACCTGTTCGCACTCAACCCCGTTCAGACCACGGTGCTGCTGGCCTTCTCGGCCCTGCCCACGGCCAGCACCTGCTACGTGCTGGCCGCGCGCATGGGCTACAACGGCCCCTACGTGGCGGGGCTGGTGACGCTGTCCACGCTGCTGGGCGTGGTGAGCCTGCCCTTCGCACTCGGGGTGCTGCGGTGAATTCCCTCCACGCACGGGCGCGCCGTCGGCTCCTGGCGACCGGCCTGCTGGTGGCCGCCATGGCCCCGCTGGCAGGCTGCGGGCGCAAGCCGCCCCGCGCCCAGGCCATCCCCTCCGGGGCCACCGTGCTCGCGCTCGGTGATTCGCTCACCTCCGGGGTGGGCGCGTCCACCGATGCGGCCTACCCGGCCGTGCTGCAGCGCCTGACCGGGTGGAAGGTCGTCAACGGCGGCATCTCGGGCGATACCTCAGCCCAGGCCTTGCAGAGGCTGCCGGACCTGCTGCAAAAGCACCAGCCTGCCCTGGTGATCGTGGGCATCGGCGGCAACGACTTCCTGCGCCGCCAGAGCACCAGCGCCACGCGCGCCAACGTGCGCAAGATCTGCGAGCAGGCGCGGGCCGCCGGCGCCCAGGTGCTGCTGGTCGCCGTGCCCGAGTTCACGGTCATGGCCACCCTGGGCCAACTGAGCGACCACGCCATGTACGACGAGATCGCCAGCGAACTCAAGATTCCCCTGCACCGCAAGGGATGGTCCGGCGTGCTGGCCGACGCCACGCTGCGCTCCGACCAGATCCATGCGAATGCGGCGGGGTACGAGCGCTTTGCCCAGGGGCTGGTGGATACGCTCAGGGCGACCGGGCTGCTGGCCGGCGGCTGAGCCGGGGCCTGCCGCACCCGCTACCCCTCCAAGGCCCAGGCCACGTGCTCGCGCACCAGGGGGCTGGCATCCGCCACCCGCGACTGCAGCGCCGCGCGCACCGCTTCGTCGCCCGTCGCGCGCAGCGCATTGCCCAGGGCCACGGCCACGTTGCGCAGCCAGCGCTCATGGCCGATGCGCCGGATCGGCCCGCCCTCGGTCATGCGCAGGAAGGTGGCCTCGTCCCAGGCGAACAGGTGCACCAGTTGCTGGCCCGACAGGCCATTGCGCTCGTCGAAATCGGGCAGGCGGCTGACCTGCGCGAACTTGTTCCAGGGGCAGGCCAGCTGGCAGTCGTCGCAGCCGTAGATGCGGTTGCCCATGGCCGCCCGGAACTCCAGCGGGATCGGGCCACCGTGCTCGATGGTCAGGTAGGAGATGCAGCGGCGCGCGTCGATCCGGTGCGGCGCGATGATGGCCTGCGTGGGGCAGATGGCGATGCAGGCACTGCAGCTGCCGCAGTGCGCGGTGACGGGCGCGCTCTCGGGCAGTTGCATGTCCACGTAGATCTCGCCCAGGAAGAACGTCGATCCCGCTTCGCGGTTGAGCACCAGCGTGTGCTTGCCGCGCCAGCCCTGGCCGCTGCGCGAGGCCAGCTCGGCTTCGAGCACCGGCGCCGAGTCGGTGAACACGCGGTGGCCGAACGGGCCCACCGCCTCGGCGATGCGGTCACTGAGCTTTTGCAGCCGCGCACGCAGCACCTTGTGGTAGTCGCGGCCCCGGGCGTAGACCGAGACGATGCCCTCGCCCGGGCGCGCCAGGCGCGACAGCTCCGCCTCCTGCCAGCCTTCCATGGCCTTGCCGCGCGGCAGATAATCCATGCGTGCCGTGATCACGCTCACCGTGCCGGGCACGAGCTCGGCCGGGCGGGCGCGGCGGGTGCCGTGGGTGGCCATGTAATGCATCTCGCCATGGAACCCCTGGGCCAGCCACTGCATCAACCCCTCTTCGGCGGCAGACAAATCCACCCCCGCCACGCCGATTTGGGAAAATCCCAGCTCGCGGGCCCACTCCTGCATTTGAGGAACGAGTTGACTGTTGCACCACATACCGGCCAGATTGTAGAAAGCCCCGCGGTCCCGGCCGCCGGGCAAAGCCCCCGCACGCAAAACCCTCGCACCTGGCACTGGCACGGCGAGGACGACACCGCCGCCTTCGCGCAGGCGCTGGCCGCCCAGCCGCCCCTGCTGGCCCAGGCCTTCCTCACGCTGCATGGCGACCTGGGCGCCGGCAAGACCACGCTGGTGCGCCACCTGCTGCGCGCGCTCGGGGTGCAAGGCCGCATCAAGAGCCCCACCTATGCCGTGGTGGAGCCGCACGAGGCACCGGGCCTGGCGCCGCACGCCACCACCGTCTGGCACTTCGACTTCTACCGCTTCGACGACCCGCGCGAGTGGGAAGACGCCGGATTCAGGGACATTTTTGCCAACCAGGGCCTCAAGGTGGCAGAATGGCCGGAGAAGGCTGCAGCGCTCACCCCGCCTGCCGACCTTGCTATACACATTGAAGCAATTGACGAGACCGAAAGGCAAGTCACCGTGCATGCCCACACCGCCGCCGGCCACCGGCTGCTGCAAGGACTCTGAACGAATGAAGCTGCCCGCCCGCCCGGCACCCCGCCAACCGTCCCGCCGCGCCCTGCTGCAGACGGGCAGCCTGGTGCTCTTGCTGGGTACACAGCAGATCGCCCGCGGGGCCACCATCCTGGCAGTGCGTGTCTGGCCCGCCCCCGAATACACGCGCGTCACCATCGAATCCGATGGCAAGCTGGTCGCCAAGCAGTTCTTCGTGACCACGCCGCCGCGCCTGGCGGTGGACATCGAAGGCATCGACCTGAGCCCCGAGCTGCGCGAGCTGGTGGCCAAGGTCAAGCCCGACGACCCGAACATCGCCGGCATCCGCGTCGGGCAGAACGCGCCCAACGTGGTGCGCCTGGTGGTGGACCTGAAACAGGCCGCCATGCCCCAGGTGTTCACCCTGCCCCCGGTGGCCGCCTACCAGCACCGGCTGGTGTTCGACCTGTACCCTGCCGAGCCCGTGGACCCGCTGGAGGCCCTGATCGCCGAGCGCCTGCGCGATACCACGGGAGGCCGTGCTGCTGCTGCGCCGCCCGTGGCTGCCGCAGCCCCGGCACCGGTCGCCCGCCCGCCTGCAGCCGCGCCGGCCCCGCCATCGGCCGAGAGCGACCCCCTGGGCGATCTGATCGCCCAGCGCGCCAACCGCCCCGGCCCGGCACCGGCCGCCCCTGCAGACCCGGCCCCACCCCCCACCGTGGCCGTGGCCCCGCCCGCGAAAGGCGGCAACCGCGCCACGCCCACGCAGACCGACCGCATCATCATCGTCGCACTCGACCCTGGCCACGGTGGCGAGGACCCCGGTGCCATCGGCCCCGGCGGCACGCGCGAGAAGGATGTGGTGCTGCGCGTGGCCCACCTGCTGCGCGACCGCATCAACGCCACCACGGTGGGCGGCAACCCCATGCGCGCCTTTCTCACGCGCGATGGCGACTTCTTCGTGCCCCTGGGCACGCGCGTGGAAAAGGCCCGCCGCGTGCAGGCCGACCTGTTCGTGAGCATCCACGCCGATGCCTTCACCACGCCGGCAGCGCGCGGCGCCAGCGTGTTCGCGCTGAGCCAGAGCGGCGCATCGAGCACCGCCGCGCGCTGGCTGGCCAACAAGGAGAACCAGGCCGACCTGGTGGGCGGCCTGAACGTGCAGAGCCAGGACCGCCATGTGCAGCGCATGCTGCTGGACATGAGCACCACGGCGCAGATCAACGACAGCCTGAAGCTCGGCAGCGTGCTGCTGGGCGAGATCGGCAACATGGCCAAGCTGCACAAGCCGCGCGTGGAGCAGGCGGGCTTCGCCGTGCTCAAGGCCCCCGACATCCCCAGCGTGCTGGTGGAAACGGCCTTCATCAGCAACCCCGAGGAAGAGGCCAAGCTGCGCAGCAGCGCCTACCAGGTGCAGCTGGCCGACGCGCTGATGCGCGGCATCACGCGCTACTTCGCCAAGAACCCGCCGCTGGCACGCAGCCGCTCAGTGTAGCGGCGTAGGCCGGCACGCCCTTCACGGGGGTGTGGCTTGCTTCATTCGGCCTTCACGGGCACAGTGGGACCCAACGATCCACGACCCCGGTGAAGGAGAAGAACCATGGCACTGCCCCACGCACAATCCGGAGAAGTGGCCAGCGTGCGCCCCCTGGGCGCGCAACTGGCCAGCGCCACCACCTCGGCCATCCTCAAGGCCGGCCAGCTGGAGGTGATGCGCGTGGTGCTGCCCGCGGGCAAGGCCATGCGCGAGCACCAGACCCAGGGCGAGGCCACTGTGCAGTGCCTGGAGGGCGCGGTGGAGTTCCATGCCGGCGAGTCGGTGCAGCTCATGCAGCCCGGTGACTTCGTGCACCTGGCGCCGCGCTCGCCGCATGCGCTCAAGGCCGTCAAGGATTCGTCGGTGCTGCTGACGATCTGCCTGGTGCCTGGCTGAACTCAGGCCAAACGGAAAACGCTGACGATTTCGGCCAGGCGCGCAGCCTGGTGCTTGAGGCTGTCGGCCGCGGCGGCGCTCTGCTCCACCAGCGCGGCGTTCTGCTGCGTGACCTGGTCGAGCTGGGTCACGGCCTCGCCGACCTGGCCGATGCCGATGGTCTGCTCGCCCGTGGCGCTAGAGATCTCGGCGATCAGGTCGCTCACGCGCTGCACCTGGGCCACGATGTCTTCCATGCTGCTGCCGGCATCGGCCACCAGCCGGGTACCGTTGTCCACGCGCTCGGCGCTGGCGCCGATCAGCGACTTGATCTCCTTGGCGGCTTCGGCGCTGCGCCCGGCCAGGCTGCGCACCTCACTGGCCACCACGGCAAAGCCCCGGCCCTGTTCGCCCGCGCGGGCCGCTTCCACCGCAGCGTTCAAGGCCAGGATGTTGGTCTGGAAGGCGATGCCGTCGATCACGCTGATGATGTCGGTGATCTTTTTCGACGACGCCGAGATGTCCTGCATGGTGGCCACGACCTGGCCCACCACCTCGCCGCCCTTGACCGCCGCCTGCGATGCGGTGCCGGCCAGCGTGGCCGCCTTGCGCGCGGTGTCGGCATTGTTCTTCACGGTGCTGGTGATCTCCTCCATCGAGGCCGCCGTTTCCTCCAGGTTGCTGGCCTGCTCTTCGGTGCGCTGGCTCAGGTCGGCGTTGCCCATGGCGATCTCGCTGGAGCCGGTGGCAATGGAGTCGCTGCTCTGGCGCACGGCGCCTACGATGCGCACCAGCGAGGTCTGCATGTGCTGCATGGCCTGCATCATCTCGGCCACCTCGCCGCGCCCCTGCACGGCGATGGGCTGCGACAGGTCGCCCTCGCCGATGTTGCGCGCCACCACGGCCACGCCGTGCAGCGAGGCACGGATGCGCTGCACCACCACCCAGGACAGCAGCATCAGCAGCGCCAGGCCCACCACGCCGGCCACCAGCACCGTGGTGCGGTAGGAGCGGATCAGGCCCGACGCCTCGGCGGCCTGGTCGGCCGAGCGCTGGACCTGGTAGGCCACCATCTTGTCGGCCACCGCGTTGTACTGGTTGACCACGGGGACGAAGGTGGACATGGCAAACGACTTGGCGGCCGCCATGTCGCCCGCCTTCTTGAGGGCCAGGGCCTTGTCGCGGGTTTCCAGGTAGGGCTTGCGCACCGTGGCCAGCTCCTCCTGGATGCGCAGCCCATCGGGGCTGGTCTCGAGCTCGGTATAGCGCTTTTGCACCTGCGAGGTGTCGGCCGTGGTCGCCGCGATCAGGTCCTTGAAGAAGTTCTGCAGGTCGTCGCCGTCGGACTGCACGACCGAGAACACGCGCGTGGAATTGACCGCGATGTTGCTGCGCCAGCGCAGCGCCAGCTGCAGGCGTTCCACCTGCTCGCTGGCCAGATGGTCCACCGTGGCACCCAGGTGCTGCACGCGCACCAGGCTGAGCGCCAGCACGACGACGAGCACGGCTGCCGCCAGGGCCACGACCAGGCTGATCTGCTGGGCCACGGTGAGCGGGCCTCCCCCGTTGCCGTTGCCGCGGGGTGATGGAAGTGCGGGGTTGCCCATGGTGGTTGTCTCCTTGCTTGTTATGGCCGCATCGCGGCAGCAGCGCTGCGGGTGCCCGAATGAACGCAGCATAACGCTCCTGTGGCACTGCCTGGCCCTCGAAACGCGCCCGGCGTTCCCCTTGCGCAACGATTTACGGGGGGACATGCCGCCCGGACAGGGTCCTACAGCCGCTGCCCCCGGGTACCTACACCGCAAAAACACCTGGCGCATGACAGTAGAGGCACAGGTCGAACACCGAACGCCCACGGGCTTTGGGACTTCCAGGCCTGACTCCACCTACCGCAAAGGAATCCTGCCATGACCACCACCCTTCGAACCCTTCTCGTCGCCGCATCCGCCACCGCCGCCCTGGCCATGGGTGGTTGCGCCTCCAACCCCACCAATGCACAGGTCGGTACCGGTGTCGGCGCCGTGGTCGGCGGTGCCGCCGGCAATGCCATCTTCGGCGGCCCCGTGGGCACCATCGGCGGCGCAGCCGCCGGTGCCCTGGTGGGCCACGAAATCGGCGAAGACCGCGACCAGCGCCGCTATCGCCGTTAAGCCGCCGTCCTCGCCGCCCCACCGCGGCCATGAAAAAAGCGCCGCCATCTCACAATGGCCGGCGCTTTTCCGTTGGGGCGACCGTTATCAGTGGTTCATTGCGCTACGCGCCAACCGCGGGCATGAAACTGGCGCGGCCCAAGCCAGTGCCCCCGCGCAAGGGCCGCCCCGCCGCGCTGGGGGCGTCCCCCTCCCGACTCGCGCAGCGAGTCGAGAGAGGGGTGAAGGCGCGAAGCGACTCAGGGGGTGTTTTACTTCAGGCCAGGGCCTTGGCCTTGCGCCCGGCCCGCCAGGCGCCAAAGATGGCGATCAGCCCGGGGATGAAAATCATGGCCCAGATGATCTTGTCCAGGTTTTCCTTGACCCAGGCGAAGTTGCCGAAGAAATAGCCCGCCGTGGCGATGCCCAGCACCCACAGCAGGGCACCGCCCACATTGAACGCGGTGAACTTGCTGCGCGACATCTCGGCCACGCCGGCCACGAAGGGCGCAAAGGTGCGGATGAAGGGCATGAAGCGCGCGATCACGATGGTGACGCCGCCATAGCGCTCGTAGAACTCATGTGCCTGGTTGAAGGCGCGGCGGTTGAACCAGCGCGAGTCCTCCCACTGGAAGACCTTGGGCCCGAAGTAGCGCCCGATCGAGTAGTTGCACTGGTCCCCCAGGATGGCCGCCACGATCAGCACCACGCAGGCCAGCGGGAAGTTCATGAGCCCCGCGCCGCACAGCGCGCCCACGATGAACAGCAGCGAATCGCCGGGCAGGAAGGGCATGACCACCACGCCCGTCTCCACGAAGACGATGATGAACAGCAGCGCATAGACCCAGGGCCCGTAGTTCTGCACGAACATCTCGAGGTATTTGTCCACGTGCAGGATGAAGTCGATCAGGAAGGTGATGAGTTCCATGGGGTCCGGGTCTGGTGAAGGCAGCGCGCATTATCCCCACCGGCCTCCTGCCCCTGCCGGCAAGTCCCCACGGCAACCCGACCTAAAATCCCTCGGGTGACCTCCACCGCCCTCCCCTCCCCTGCTGCCGACATCCCCACTGCACGCCGTCCCATCCGCGACCTGCCCGACGAGCTGATCAGCCAGATCGCGGCCGGCGAGGTGGTCGAGCGCCCCGCCTCCGTGGTGCGCGAACTGGTGGACAACGCCCTGGACGCGGGGGCCACCCAGATCACCGTGCGCCTGTCGGCTGGCGGCGTGCGCCTGATCACGGTGGAGGACGATGGCGGCGGCATCCCGCAGGACGAGTTGCCGGTGGCCCTGCGCCGCCATGCCACGAGCAAGATCACCAACCTCACCGACCTGGAGACCGTGGCCACCATGGGCTTTCGCGGCGAGGCCCTGGCCGCCGTGGCCTCGGTGTCCGAGATGTCTCTGCTGTCGCGCCCGGCCAGCCAGGCCACGGCCTTTCTGCTGGATGCGCGCAGCGGCGAGCTGCGCCCCGCCGCGCGCGCCACGGGCACCACGGTGGAGGTCAAGGAGCTGTTCTTTTCCACCCCGGCCCGGCGCAAGTTCCTCAAGACCGATTCCACGGAGCTCGCACACTGCATCGAGTCCGTGCGCCGCCATGCGCTGGCACGGCCCGACGTGGGCTTTGCCATCTGGCACGAGGGCAAGCTGGTCGAGCAGTGGCGGGCCACCTTCGTACCGGGCCAGGGCGATGCGCAGGATGCGCTGGCCCGGCGCCTGTCCGACGTGCTGGGCGAAGACTTCGTGAGCCAGTCGGTGGCCGTGCAGCACCGCTCGGGTGCCGTCACCGTGACCGGGCGCGCCGGCCTGCCCGATGCGGCACGCTCGCGCGCCGACCACCAGTACTGCTATGTGAACGGCCGTTTCGTGCGCGACAAGGTGCTCACGCATGCCGCGCGCAGCGCCTATGAAGACGTGCTGCACGGCCACAAGCAGCCGGTGTATGCGCTGTACGTGGAGATCGACCCGGCCCGCGTGGACGTGAACGTGCACCCGACCAAGATCGAGGTGCGCTTTCGCGACAGCCGCGAGGTGCACCAGGCTGTGCGCCATGCCGTGGAGAATGCGCTGGCCGCCCCGCGCGCTGCCGCACTGGCTGCTGCGGCCCTGGCCGCCGAGGCGGCACCCGCAGCCACCGAACAGGCCCCCTTCACCCTGGCCAAGACACCGCTGCCCGACTGGCGCGCCCAGTCCGCCATGCGCTTCGACGAGCCGGTGGTGGGCCACCGCGTGACGGACCTGCAGGCACTGTGGGGCACGCCGTCCGCCGCCACTACCCCGGCCCCGGGCACCGGCTTCGCCGGCAATGCGGCCGCGCAGGCCGATGCCGCGGTCACCGAGCGCCCGGCATTCCCTGCCGGCAGCAGCCTTGCCGCAACGGCCCCCCCCGCGATGCCATGGCCCCAGCAGCGCGCGGCGGGCGATGCGCCCCTGCCCGTGGGCCGCGATGGCCAGGAGTCCGCCTGGCCCCTGGGCCGGGCCGTGGCGCAGTTGCACGGCGTGTACATCCTGGCTGAGAACGCCCAGGGCATGGTCATCGTGGACATGCACGCCGCGCACGAGCGCATCGTCTACGAGCGCCTGAAATCCCAGGTGGACAGCGGGGCGCGCATCGCCAGCCAGCCGCTGCTGATCCCCGCCACCTTTGCGGCCACGCCCGAAGAGGTGGCCACGGCCGAGGCCTCGGTCGACGTGCTGGCCATGCTGGGCCTGGAGGTCGTGCCCTTCTCGCCCAAGACCCTGGCCGTGCGCGCCGTGCCCACCACGCTGGCCCAGGGCGACCCCGTGGAACTGGCGCGCAGCGTGCTGGCCGAGCTGGCAGCGCACGACGCCACCACCGTGGTGCAGCGCGCACGCAACGAGATCCTGGGCACCATGGCATGCCATGGCGCGGTGCGCGCCAACCGCCGGCTCACCCTCGACGAGATGAACGCCCTGCTGCGCCAGATGGAGACCACCGACCGATCCGACCAGTGCAACCACGGCCGCCCCACCTGGCGCCAGCTGACCATGCGCGAGCTGGACGCGCTGTTCCTGCGCGGGCGTTAGTGTTCGTTAGTTAGTGACTGCACAGACAGAGATAGCCAACGGAGCAGCCCGCACCGGCGTGCTCCGCAGCCAAGCACCACCATGCACAGCCACCCACGACGCCCGGGCCCGGCCCGAACCCTCCCCCGGCAAGCCCGCTGGTGGAGCACCGCTGCCGCCGCCCTGGCCATCGCACTGCCGGCAGAGGCAGGCCGCCCGCTGAGCGTGGACGATGCCGGGGTGGCCGAGCCCGCCGGGGGCCAGTTGGAAACCTGGTGGGAAGGTGCCCGGGGCGCCAAGGGCACCGCCTACCTGGCCCCGGCCTATTCGCCCTGGCAGGGGATCGAACTGGGCGGCGTGCTGGCCCGCGACCTGGGCGGCCACGCCACCCTGCAGGGCCTGCAGGCCAAATGGCTGTGGAGCCCGTCGCAGGAGCAGGGCTGCAACGCCGCCAGCAGCATCGGCGCAGTGCGCACCCGCCACGCCCCCGGCAGCACCACCCTGGGGCTGAACCTCATCGGCACCTGCGCCACCCCCTGGGGTGCCCTGCACGCCAACCTGGGCGCACTGCGCATGCCCGAGCGGCACTGGGCCCCCGCCTGGGGCTTTGCCGTGGAACGCGCGCTCGGCACCGTTACCGTGCACGCCGAGGCCTTCGGCCAGCGCGGCAGCGCGCCCACCTTCCAGACCGGGGCCCGGTGGGAGTGGGCGCCCCAGTGGCAGCTCGACGGCAGCATCGGCCGACAGCAGGGCCGCACCCTGCTGAGCGCGGGCATCCGGCGCGGCTTCTGAGACCACCCCTGCCGCAATGGGACGGCATTCGAGATCGCTAAAAAGAAATCGGCCCCGAAGGGGCCGACAAAGTGATCGCCAGGGGCAAAACCGGAAAAACCGGCGCTGCCAAAGGCCAGCGCTCCCGCGCAAGGGCCGCCCCGCCGCGCTGGGAGCGTCCCCCCTTGGGGGGATGGCGCGCAGCGCCTCAGGGGGGCTCAATTGTCGCGAGCGGCCTTGGCCTGGTCGGGGAAGTCGCTGAACAGGCCATCGACACCCAGGTTGAAGAACAGCTTGTACTCGGCCTTGGGGTCGCCCTTGAAGTCCGAGGCGAGCTGCTTGGGTTCGCTGCGGAAGGTGTAGGGGTGCACGAACAGGCCTTCGGCGTGGGCGTTCTTCACCACGTCGGTCGGGGGCAGCATCACGCGGTCGCGGTTGTCGATGATGCCGTCGCCGTTCAGGTCGTCGGGCTTGCCGTCGTTGTTGGCGTCCACCTGCTTCGATGGGATCAGGTACGGCTTCCAGGGACCGATGCCATCGGCGTAGGTCTTGACTTCCTTCAGGCCGGCCGGGGTCAGCAGGCTGGCGAAGGTGCGGGCATCGCCGGCCACGGCAAAGTCGTAGGGCTTGTCGTAGGGGGCGACCAGCGACATGCTGCCATCGGCCTTCACGTCATCGGCGTCCACCAGCTGCACCAGGCGCACCTGGGTCTTGCTGCGCAGGTACTTGAGGTTCGCGACCTCGAAGGACTGGATGATGACGGGCGAGTTCTTGGCCGTGTAGCCGTTCTTGGCCAGGATGGCCAGCAGGCGGTCTTCGAGCGCCAGGTTCAGGCCCACGTGGAAGGTCGGGTGCTTGGTCTCGGTGTACACGCCCACGGTGCGGTTGGCCTTGGCACCTTCGGTCTTGGCCAGCTCGATGATTTCCTCGTAGGTGGGGATCAGGAACTTGCCGTTGTTGGACTGGTCGCGGTCGGCCATGGGCTGCACGGCGCGCAGGGTCTTGATCTCGGCCAGGGTGAAGTCGCTCGCGAACCAGCCTTGCTCCTTGACGCCGTCGACGGTCTTCTCGGTCTTGCGGCTGGCGAACTCGGGGCGCTGCGACACGTCGGTGGTGGCCGTGATGTTGGGCTCATGGCGCGCGATCAGCACGCCGTCCTTGGTGGCCACGAGATCGGGCTCGATGAAGTCGGCACCCAGTTCGATGGCGCGGCGGTAGCTCTCCAGCGTGTGCTCGGGCAGGTAGCCGCTGGCACCGCGGTGGCCCACGACCAGGGGGGTGGCGCCATTGAGCGTGGGGTACTTGGAATCGTTGTCGCCACCGCAGGCCGTGAGGGCCAGGGCTGCGATCAGCGCCAGGGGAGCGGTCTTCAAACCGTTGTTGTGCATCGTCTTCTCCTCATTCATGGATTGGAATCGCCGAACTGTGGGGTCGGCGTGTGACATCTGCATGACGCACTGCATTACGGGGGGTGGCACCTGCAACACACAACACCATTGCCTCAAATTGGTGCAATCAAAGCGTCATAATCCCCAAAACAGTGCAGTCAAATGCATGATGTCATGTTTTTTTGACATGACCAAGCTGTCCGGGCCTTTGCCGGGCTTCTCCCACCCTCTCTTTCTAGAAAGACATCTCTCTCACATGAAGCACGAGTCCGCAGGCAGTTTCCTGGCGCAGGTGGCGCAGCGCAACCCCCACCAACCCGAGTTCTTGCAAGCCGTTACAGAAGTCACGGAAAGTCTCTGGCCTTTCATCACCCAGCACCCACGCTACGCCGAACACGGCCTGCTGGAGCGCCTCGTGGAACCCGAGCGCGTGGTGATGTTCCGCGTCTCCTGGGTGGACGACCATGGCACGGTACAGGTCAACCGCGGCTACCGCATCCAGCACAGCATGGCCATCGGCCCGTACAAGGGCGGCCTGCGCTTTCACCCCTCGGTGAACCTGTCGGTGCTCAAGTTCCTGGCGTTCGAGCAGACCTTCAAGAACGCCCTGACCACCCTGCCCATGGGCGGCGGCAAGGGCGGATCCGACTTCGATCCCAAGGGCAAGAGCCCCGGCGAGGTGATGCGCTTTTGCCAGGCCTTCGTTTCGGAACTGTTCCGCCATGTGGGCGCGGACACGGACGTGCCGGCCGGCGACATCGGCGTGGGCGGGCGTGAGGTGGGCTTCATGGCCGGCATGATGAAAAAGCTCAGCAACCGGGCCGACTGCGTGTTCACGGGCAAGGGCCTGTCGTTCGGCGGCTCGCTGGTCCGGCCCGAGGCCACGGGCTACGGCACGGTCTACTTCGCGGCCGAGATGCTCAAGCAGAAGGGCCGCAGCTTCGACGGCCTGCGCGTCTCGGTGTCCGGCTCGGGCAACGTGGCGCAGTACGCGGTGGAAAAGGCGCTGGAGCTCGGTGCCAAGGTGGTCACGGTGTCCGATTCCAGCGGCACCATCATCGACGAGGAGGGCTTCACCACGGAAAAGCTGGCCATCCTGATGGACGTGAAGAACCACCACTATGGCCGTGTGGCCGACTACGCGGCACGCACGGGTGCGAAGTTCGAGGCCGGCGTGCGCCCCTGGCATGTGCCGGTGGACGTGGCCCTGCCCTGCGCCACCCAGAACGAGCTGGACGCCGACGACGCGGCCGTGCTGATCCGAAACGGCGTGGTCTGCGTGGCCGAAGGCGCCAACATGCCCTCGACCATCGAGGCCGCCAAGGCCTTCGAGGCGGCGGGCGTGCTGTACGCCCCCGGCAAGGCCAGCAACGCCGGCGGCGTGGCCACCTCGGGCCTGGAGATGAGCCAGAACGCGGCCCGCCTATCCTGGCCACGCGAGGAAGTGGACGCCCGCCTGCTGCAGATCATGCAGGGCATCCACGCCGCCTGCCTGCGCTACGGCAAGCGCGCCGATGGCAGCGTGAGCTACGTGGACGGCGCCAACGTGGCGGGCTTCGTGAAGGTGGCCGACGCCATGCTGGCGCAGGGCGTGGTGTAAGCCGCAACAGCGTCCAAAATCCCGCCAAAAGCGGGAAATAGGTAACAAAAGGGAGGCTTGGCCTCCCTTTTGCGTAACAGGCACGATGCATGCAATGGAAAGCAGAACTTTCTGGCACGCACACGAGTCAGTCCCACCCATGAAACGCACCGCCCTTCTGCTCTCCCTGGTGCTGGCCCTAGCGGTCAGCGCGGGTTGTTCCACTCTGGATGCCAAGCAGCGCGAATGGATCTTCCAGCCCAGCAACCGCAGCTGGGGCGGCACGGGGGTGACCGAGGGCATGCAGGACGTGTGGATCGACTTCGCATCGCGCGCCACGGACAAGGCCGAGCGCCTGCACGGGCTGTGGATGCCGGCGGAGCGGGCCGACGCCCCGGTGCTGCTGTACCTGCACGGTGCGCGCTGGAACGTGGCGGGCTCGTCGCCCCGCATCCGGCGCATGCACGCGCTCGGGTTTTCGGTGCTGGCCATCGACTACCGAGGCTTCGGCCAGAGCAGCGCCGGGCTGCCTTCGGAGGCCATGGCCGCCGAGGACGCGCGCGCCGCCTGGGACTGGCTCGCCGAGCGCCACCCCCAGGCGCCGCGCTACCTCTTCGGCCACTCGCTGGGCGGCGCCATCGCCATCGACCTGGCGCGCGAGGTCAAGGACGAGAAGGGCGTGATGGTGGAAGGCACTTTCACCAGCATCGCCGAGGTGCTCAGCACCTTCAAGTGGGGCTGGCTGCCGGTGTCGGCCCTGATCACCCAGCGCTTCGAATCGGTGCGCAAGGTCTCGGAGATCGGCTCGCCCCTGCTGGTGGTGCATGGCAGCAAGGACAGCCTGATCGCCCCGGCGCTCGGGCGCAAGCTCTACGAGGCGGCCCAGGAGCCCAAGCGCTTCGTGCTGGTGGAGGGTGGCTCGCACCACAACACCAACGACGTAGGCATGGACCTCTACCGCGAGGCCCTGGTCTCGCTGTTCCGGCTCTCGCCCCCCGGCTACGAGGGCGATACCGCGCCCATCGTGGGCCTCAACGCCGAACGGCCTGCGCCAGCGCCGACCACGCCTTGAGCGTGAGCGCATGCGTGCCGGCCGCACTGGCCACGGGGTGCGAGGAGAGCTTGACGACCACCATCTCGGCCGCCGGGTTCACATGCACCATCTGCCCATGGATGCCTGAAGCCTCGTAGGCACCGTCGGCGTTGTGCAGCACCCACCACTGGTTGCGGTAGCTGTAGCCGGGCCGTGCGGTCTGGATGCCGCGGAACTGGAACTTGCTGCGGTCGCCGCCCTTGGCCGTGTCGTCGATCACGGCCTTGTCGAAGATCTTCTGGCCGTTGAAGGTTCCGCCCTGGCGCAGCATTTCGCCAAAGCGCGCCAGGTCGCGGGCCGTGGCGTTCAGGCCCGCGCCCTGCAGCGGCGTGCCCACGCTGTCCACCATCACGTGGGCGTCCTCCTCCATGCCCAGCTTCTGCCAGATGTTCTCGCCCATGAGCTCGGCCCAGTGCCTGCCCGTGGCGCGCGAGACGATCCAGCCCAGCACCTCGGAATGCACGGTGCGGTAGACAAAGCCCTCGCCGTGCTCGCCTTCCTTCTTGAGGGTCTTGAGAAAGTCGTAGATGTTGGTCGCGCCCTGGTAGCCCGGCGGGCGCGGCAGCATGCCGGCCGACCAGCTGTAGCCGAAGATCTCGGTCGTGGGATCGGTGTAGACCTCGCGAAAGCGCACGCCCCCGGTCATGTCCATGACCTCGCGCACCTTCATATCGCCCCAGGCCGAATCGGCCAGCTCGGGCACGTATTTCGTGACCAGTGCCTCGGGATCGATCTTGCCCTCGTGCGCCAGCTGGGCCGCCATGAGCCCGGTGAAGGACTTGGTGACCGAGAACAGCAGGTGCGGCGTCCAGGGCTTCATCTGGTTGTCGTAGCGCTCGTAGACCACCTTGCCTTTGTGCAGCACGACGATGGCATCCGTGTAGGTGCGCGTGAGCCACTGGTCCACGGTGATGGGCTGGCCCTTGTCGTCGTCGAACGCGAACGCACCCAGCGGGCGCGGATCGGCCGGCAGGGCCGATGCCGGGGCCGCGCCGCGGCGGATGTTGCGCGTGGGCTGCAGCTCGCGCAGGTGCTGCAGGGCCCAGCGCATCTGCGGGTACTTGTAGGAGTTGCCCAGGTCCACCCGTTGCGCGCCTTCGGGCGGGAAAGTGCCCATGTAGCCGAGCTTGTCGAGCGAGACCGATTCGGGCGCGGGCAGGGCCGGCGCCGCAGCGGGTGCCTGCGCGTGGGCGGCCGCCAGGGCCGTGCCCAGCAACAGCCCCAGCGCCGCACGGGCCAGGGTGGTCAGGGGGTTGCGAAATGGGGAAGGGGTCGTAGGGTGATGGCTGCCGTGCATGCGCTTGTCTCCTGTTGTTGTGGTCGGGGTGGCACCGCGCCCGGCGTCCAGTGCCGCGGTCACTGTAGGGCGCGCACTGTCTTGCCAATGTCGTGCAAGCGACGCGAAAGCCCCGTCTGCGGGTTTGTCCCGACCCATCTGGTACGCTCAGACAGATATGTCTGCCCCCTTCGCCACCGCCGGCCATCCGGCCGCGCCCGCTGCCATTTCCCCGGCGCTGGCCATCCTGATCCTGGCCCTGCTGCTGAGCATCCAGCCCGTCACCACCGACCTGTACCTGCCGGCGCTGCCGGCACTCACGCGCAGCCTGGGCTCGTCCGTGTCCGTGGCCCAGCTCACGCTCAGCGGCCTGCTGCTGGCCTTCGGCTCCTCGCAGCTGGTCTGGGGCCCGCTGTCGGACCGCTTCGGCCGCCGGCCCATTCTGCTGGTGGGCCTGTCCATCTACACCGTGGCCTCCATCGGCAGCGTGCTGGCGCCCAACATGTCGCTGCTGATCCTGTGGCGCATCGCCCAGGGGGCGGCCATGGGCTCGGTGGTGATGTGCGCACGCGCCATCGTGCGCGACCTGTACACCCCACTGGAGGGCGCGCGCGCCATGTCCAAGGCGCTCACCGGCCTGGGCTTCGTGGCCTGCATCTGCGCGCCGCTGGGCGGCCTGCTGGCCGAGTGGCTGGGCTGGCGCGCCTCGCTCTCGGCCCTCACGGTGTATGCCGTGGCCACGCTGGCCCTGGTGGCCCTGCGCCTGCCCGAAACCCTGGTGCACCGCAACCCGCGCGCGCTGCAGCCCGCCACCCTGGTGGCCACCTGGCTGCACGTGCTGCGCACCCCGACCTTCTGGGCCTTTTCGCTGCAGACCACGGCCACCTATGGCGGGCTGTTCACCTTTCTCGCGTCTTCGTCCTTCGTCTTCATCGACGTGCTGGGCCTGTCGCGCACGCAGTACGGCGGTGCCATGGCGTCGGCCTGCGTGGCCTATTTCGCAGGCACCTTCCTGTGCCGCAGGCTGCTGGCCCGCTTCGGCCTCAAGCGCTCGGTGGCCATCGCAGGCGGCCTGAGCCTGGCGGGGGGCACGCTGATGGCGTTGGTCGCATTCATGGGCTGGCACCACCCGGTGGCCCTGCTGCTGCCGTTCTCGCTGTTCATGCTGGCCCATGGCATCCACCAGCCCTGCGGGCAAAGTGGTGCCGTGGGGCCGTTCCCGCAAGCCGCCGGCGTGGCCTCGGCGCTCAATGGCTTCATGATGATGCTGGCGGCCTTCGGCATCGGTGCCTGGCTGGGCCTGCGCCTGGATGGCACGGTGTGGCCGCTGGTCAACGGCATCTGGTTCTGGTCGGTGGTGCTGGCCGTGCTCTCGTGGACGCTGGTGCAGAAATTCGGAGACCCGGGTGAGCGCGCCTGAGCAGCTTCCAGCCATCGCGCTGGCCGGCCCCACCGCCTCGGGCAAGACCGCAGGCGCCCTGGCGCTGGCGGCCGTGCTGGCGCCGCGCATGCCGGTGGAGATCATCAGCGTGGACTCGGCCCTGGTCTACCGCGGCATGGACATCGGCACCGCCAAGCCCACGGCGGACGAGCTGGCCGCCGTGCCGCACCACCTGATCGACATCCGCGATCCGCTGCAGGCCTACAGCGCGGCCGAGTTCGTGCAGGACGCCACCCGGCTCATCGCCGAGGTCCGCGCACGTGGTGCACTGCCGCTGCTGGTGGGCGGCACCATGCTGTACTTCAAGGCGCTGTTCGACGGCATCGACGACATGCCCGCCGCCGACCCTGGCGTGCGTGAACGCATCGAAGCCCAGGCCGCCGAGCAGGGCTGGCCCGCGCTGCATGCCGAGCTGGCGCGCGTGGACCCGGTCACCGCGGCGCGGCTGGCGCCGGCCGACAGCCAGCGCATCCAGCGCGCGCTGGAGGTGTGGCATGTCTCGGGCCGGCCGCTGTCGAGCTTCCACCTGGCCAAGGACCGCGCACCCAGCCCCCTGGCGGCCAGCACCGCCCTGTTCAGCCTGGAGCCCGGGGACCGCGCGTGGTTGCATGCGCGCATCGCCCTGCGCTTCGATGCCATGCTCGCGGCCGGTTTTCTGGACGAGGTGAAGGCCTTGCACGCGCGCGGCGACCTGCACCCGGACCTGCCCTCCATGCGCTGCGTGGGCTACCGCCAGGCCTGGGAAAGCCTGTACGGCCACTTCCCCATGGACAGCCTGCGCGAGCGCGGCATCGCCGCCACGCGCCAGTTGGCCAAGCGCCAGATCACCTGGCTGCGCAGCATGCCCGCGCGCCATGCCATCGCCTGCGACCAGCCCGATGCCACGGCGGCGCTGGTGCAGGCCGTGCTGGCGCGGCTGGATACGGCCGCGCCATGACGACGGCCACGCTCACCGTCAGCGGCCTGGGCAAGCACTATGGCGAGGCCACGGTGTTCGCCGGTGTCGACTTTGCCGTGCAGCCCGGCGAGTTCGTGGCCATCGTGGGCGACTCGGGGGTGGGCAAGTCCACCTTGCTCAACTGCCTGGCGGGCCTGGATACCTGGGACACCGGGCGCATCACGCACGGCAGCACCGAGCTGGGCACGCTCGACGACACGGCGCGCGCGCTGTGGCGGCGTGCGCAGGTGGGCTTCGTGTTCCAGGCCTTCCACGTGCTGCCGCACCTGGACGTGGCGCAGAACGTGGCCCTGCCGCTGATGCTGCTGGGCCAGAACGAACCCGCGCGCGTGCAACAGATGCTCGCGGCCGTGGGACTCGAAGGCCTGGGCGCGCGCCTGCCCCAGCAGCTCAGCGGTGGCCAGCTGCAGCGCGTGGCCATCGCCCGCGCCCTGGTGCACCGCCCCGCCCTGCTGCTGGCCGACGAACCCACGGGCAACCTCGACCCCACCACCGCCGCGCGGGTGATGGACCTGCTGCTCGCGCAGACACGCGAACACGGCGCTTCGCTGGTGCTGGTCACGCACTCGGACGCGGCGGCCGCACGCGCCGACCGGGTGCTGCGGCTGACCAGCGGCGGCATCGGCGCGGGCTGACACCGCAGCCACAACCTGCCATGCTTGCCCTGCTGCGCACCTTCTCCTGGCAGGACCTGCGCCACCACCCATGGCGCAGCCTGGCGGCCGTGGTCGCCGTGATGCTGGGCGTGGCGCTGGCCTTTGCGGTGCACGTGATCAATGCCTCGGCACTCGATGAGTTCTCGCAGGCGGTGCGTGCCGTCAATGGCCAGCCCGACCTGGAGCTGCGCGCCATGCAGGGCCACCTGGACGAAGCCTGGTACGGGCGCATGGCCACGCACCCACAGGTGACACGGGCCAGCCCGGTGCTGGAGCTGTCGGCCGTGGCAGCGCCCGCCGGGGCCTCGGGGGCCCAGGCCGCGCGCGTGCCACTGCGCGTGCTGGGGGCCGATGCCCTGCTGTTGCCCGGCATGGCCCCGGCCCTCATGCCGCGCCCCTGGGCCCGCGCAGACCGCCTTGCGCTGTTTGCGCCGGACACCGTGTTCCTCAACCCCTCGGCGCTGCAGGCGCTGGGCCTGTCCACCGCACCGTCCGGCGCGGCCGGCACATCCCTGCCGCAGATCACGCTGCACACCGGCCAGCAGCGCCTGGCCGTGCGCGTGGCGGGCACCGTGGGCGCGGGCGGTGCGCCGCTGGCGGTGATGGACATCGGTGCCGCGCAGGACCTGTTCGGCCGCGGCGGCCAGTTGAGCCGCATCGATCTGCAGCTGCAGGCCGGTACCGACCGCACGGCCTTCGCGCAGGGGCTGCGCGCCCTGCCCGGCTGGCCGGCCCAGGCCCTGCTGGCCGAGCCCGGCGACGCGGCGCAGCGCATCAGCAACCTGTCGCGCGCCTACCGCGTCAACCTCACGGTGCTGGCGCTGGTGGCGCTGTTCACAGGGGCCTTCCTGGTGTTTTCGGTGCTGGCGCTCAGCGTGGCCCAGCGCGGGCCGCAGTTCGCGTTGCTGGCCGTGCTCGGTGCCACGCCGCGCCAGCGCCTGGCCCTGGTACTGGCCGAATCGGCGGCGCTGGGCGTGCTGGGCAGCGTGGCAGGCATCGCGCTGGGCACGGGCCTGGCTGCGGCGGCACTGCGCCTGCTGGGCGGCGACCTGGGTGGCGGTTACTTCGCGGGCGTGCAGCCGGCGTTGCAGTGGAGCGCGCCGGCCGCAGCCATCTATGGCGCGCTGGGCATTGCCGCCGCATTGACCGGTGGCTGGTGGCCGGCGCGCGCAGCGCAGAGCCTGCCACCCGCGCAAACCCTCAAGGGCCTGGGCGGCGCCAGCGCCCGGGCCGACCGGGGCAGCGTGGGCCTGGCCCTGGTGCTGGCAGGCGTGGCGCTGTCTTTCGCTCCGCCCTTGGGCGGCATTCCGCTGGCGGCCTACGGCGCCATTGCGCTGCTGCTCGTGGGCGGCATCGCCTTGCTGCCCCGCGGCATGGCGGCGCTACTGGCGCGGCTGCAGCCGCTGGCCGCGAAGCACGCCCTGCCCCTGCTGGCGCTGGAGCGCGCGCGCCGCATGCGCGGCAGCGCCGCGATTGCCGTGGGCGGTGTGGTGGCCAGCCTGAGCCTGGCCGTGGCACTGACGGTGATGGTCTCGAGCTTTCGCGGCTCGGTCGCACAGTGGCTCGACGGGGTGCTGCCCTCGCCGCTGTATGTGCGCTCGGCCCTGGGCGGGGCGGGCAGCGAAGCGGCCCTGCTGCCCGCCGGCTTTGCCGAGGCCGTGGCACAGCTGCCGGGCATGGCGCGCGTGCAGCCGCTGCGCGCCAGCCCCCTGCAGCTCGACCCCTCGCGCCCTGCGCTCATGCTCATCAGCCGCCCGCTGGGTGCCGACCCGGCACGCCAGCTGCCGCTGGTGGGCACGGCCCTGCCGGTGCCTGCGGGCAGCATGGGCATCTACATCAGCGAGGCCGTGGTGGACCTCTATGGCCTGGCTCCGGGCATGCAGTGGGATGGGCTGTCGCGGGCCTTCAGCACCAAGGTGGATGCACCGCGCTTCTTCATCGCCGGGGTCTGGCGCGACTACGCGCGCCAGTCGGGCGCGGTGGCGCTGGACCGGGCGGACTACCTGCGTCTCACGGGCGATGCGCGCACCAGCGACCTGGCCCTGTGGCCGCGGGAAGGGGCCGACCTGGCGGCCTTGCAGCAAGCCATCCGTGACCTGGCAGCGACCGGTGGCACCGGCACGCTGCCCCTGGAATTCATGTCCGCCAGCGCGATCCGCGAGCGCTCGCTGCACATCTTCGACCGCAGCTTTGCCGTCACCTACTGGCTGCAGGCCGTGGCCATCGGCATCGGCCTGTTCGGCGTGGCCGCGAGCTTCAGCGCCCAGGTGCTGGCGCGGCGCAAGGAGTTCGGGCTGCTGGCACACCTGGGCCTCACGCGCCGCCAGATCCTGGCCGTGGTGGCCGCCGAGGGCGCGGCCTGGACCGGGGTGGGCGCGGTCGCGGGCCTGCTGCTGGGCCTGGCCGTGTCGGTGGTGCTGGTGCATGTGGTGAACCCGCAGAGCTTTCACTGGACCATGGACCTGCGCATCCCGCCCTGGCGGCTGGCGGCGCTGTGCGCGGCCGTAGTGGTCTCGGGCACGGTGACGGCCTGGCTCGCCGGGCGGGCCGCTGCCGGGCGCGATGCGGTGATGGCCGTGAAGGAAGACTGGTAAGCCCGGTGGGGCGGCCGCAGGCACTGCGAGACAATCCCTTCATGACCGCTGCCACCAAGACCCTGCCGCCCGTGCATGCTAGCGCCTGGCTGCACAACGCCATCGCCCGCATCGAAGCCGACTACCAGCGCAGTGCCGACACGCACCTGATCCCGCTGCGCCTGCCCGCGTATGGCGCGCACGGCATCGACCTGTACCTCAAGGACGAGTCCACCCACCCGACGGGCAGCCTCAAGCACCGGCTGGCGCGCTCGCTGTTCCTGTATGCGCTGTGCAATGGCTGGATCAGCGAGGGCTCGACCGTGGTCGAATCGTCGAGCGGCTCCACCGCCGTGAGCGAGGCCTATTTCGCACGCCTGCTGGGCCTGCCCTTCGTGGCCGTGATGCCACGCAGCACCTCGCCCGAGAAGATCGCGCAGATCGAGTTCCACGGCGGGCGCTGCCACCTCGTGGACAGCGCAGGCCAGGTGTACGAAGAGGCCCGCGCCATCGCCGAGCAGGCGGGTGGCCACTACATGGACCAGTTCACCTATGCCGAGCGCGCCACCGACTGGCGCGGCAACAACAACATCGCCGAGAGCATGTTCACCCAGATGGCGCGCGAGCCCCACCCCGTGCCGCGCTGGATCGTGGTGGGGGCAGGCACGGGCGGCACCAGTGCCACCATCGGCCGCTACCTGCGCTACCAGCAGCACACCACCGAGGTCTGCGTGGCCGACCCGGCGGGCTCGGTGTTCAGCGCCTACCACCGCACGCGCGATGCCACGCTGACCGCACCCGGCTCGCGCATCGAGGGCATCGGCCGCCCGCGCGTGGAGCCGAGCTTCATCCGCACCCTGGTGGACCGCATGCAGGAAGTGGCCGACGTGGAGTCGGTGGCCGCCATGCAGGCGCTGTCGCAGCTGCTCGGACGCCGCGTGGGGCCTTCCACTGGTACCAACTTCGTGGCCATGCTCACGCTGGCCAGAGAAATGCGCGAGCGCGGGGAGCAGGGCTCCATCCTCTCGCTGCTGTGCGACGCAGGCGAGCGCTACCTGCCCACGTACTTCGACGCCGATTGGGTGGCCCGGAGTTTCGGCGACTGCACCGAGGCACAGCGCAAGGTACAGGCGCTGATGGACTGAGGCAGGCCGCATGCCGCCGTACCCAATGCTCTTTGGCATACCTCCCGCACCCTCGCGCCGCAAGGCACTCGTATTGGGCCTGGCCGGTGCCCTGGGTAGCGCGTGGAGCGGCCGCACCCAGGCACTGCCTGCCCGCACCCTGGCCTTCCCCCGCGACCACGGCAGCCACCCCGAGCAGCGCACCGAGTGGTGGTACATCACCGGTCATGCGCAGGCGGGCGGCCGCGAATGGGGCTTCCAGGTCACGTTCTTCCGCTCGCGCGTGGACGCCGCACAAGGCATCCAGTCGGCCTTTGCCGCAAAGCACCTGTTGTTCGCGCATGCCGCCCTCACCGATCTGAAGGGCCAGCGCCTGCACCACGACCAGCGCATCGCCCGCGCAGGCTTCGGCGTGGCCCAGGCGAGTGAATCCGACACAGCCATCCGACTGCAGGACTGGAGCCTGGTGCGCAGCGACCTGCCGGGTGGCGGGGGCGGCCGCTACACCGCGCGCATAGAGGGCGAGCACTTCGGCCTGCAGTTGCAATTCAACGCCACCCAGCCCGTGCTGCTGCAGGGCCGCGAAGGCCTGTCGCGCAAGGGCCCCGAGAGCACCCAGGCCAGCTACTACTACAGCCAGCCGCAGTTGGCCGTGGGCGGCACCATCGTGCTCGATGGCAAGCGCATGGCCATCGACCCGGGCAGTGGCCACGCCTGGATGGACCACGAGTGGAGCGAGGCGCTGCTGCACCCCGAGGCGCAGGGGTGGGACTGGATCGGGATGAACCTGCTGGATGACAGTGCGCTCACAGCGTTCCGGTTGCGGCGCGCGGATGGGTCTGCGCTGTGGGCCGGTGGGTCGTTCCGCGCTCCTGGGCAGGCGCCCCGCGTGTTCGATGCGGCCGAGGTGGTGTTCTCGGCTGAGCGGTGGTGGACGAGTCCTGTGAGCGGGGCGCGGTATCCGGTGCAGTGGCGGGTGCAGACGCCTGTGGGGGTGTTCCTGGTGCGCAGTCTGCTGGACAACCAGGAGCTCGATAGCAGTGCGTCTACGGGGGCTATCTACTGGGAGGGGTTGTCGGAGTTGGTGCGGGAGGGGGTGGTGGTGGGGAAGGGGTATCTGGAGATGACGGGGTATGCGAGGCCTTTGAAGTTGTAGTTGGTGGTTGGTGGTTGGTGGTTGGTGGTTACAGCATGCCTTGGCTATGTGCGGGAGCCGGGGTGTGCGCCCGGCGGCGCACCCACCTTCTTTTGCGTCGCCAAAAGAAGGTGGGCCAAGAAAAGGCGCCCCCCAGTCTGCGTCCCCCGTTCGCCCTGTCGGGCGAACGGGGGCAGCCTGCGATGCTCGGATCTGGGGTGGTGCCGCAGAACTCGCTGCGTTCTTCGAACTTCGCTTAAACAGCTGCGGCAAGTCAGTTCACGAAGCGTGTGTGTCCTTCGGCACACACGCCCACCCCAGCTCCTGCGCTTCTCGGCGCAGCCAGCAGGGGTGGGGAGCGGGTACCACTCGGCTGCTGCTGCGCAGCTGCGCCTGGGGTCTGTTCGCGCTGCGCGCTGCCGACGCGTGGGCTCGATCGCCCTGGCGAGCCGAGCGCAGCGAAGGACCACAGGCCGAGCGAAGCAATGGCCCGAGTGGAGCCCGTTTTCACCCCCTTCTGACCGTGCCGAGAAGCGCAGGGCCTGGGGTGAGCGCGTGCCGAAGGACACGCGCATCGTGAACTGACTCACCGCGGTTGTCCGAGGGGAGTTCACCCGCAGGGGGAACGCAGCGAGTTCCGCGGTGCACCCCAGGACCGAGCATCGCAGGCTGCCCCCTCGTACGCAGTGCGAGGGGGACACGGGCAGCGGGGTCGCCTTTCTTTTGGGTACTTTTCTTTGGCGAAGCAAAGAACAAGTACCTCGGCCGCCGGGCCGAGACCCGGCCTCCGCCCTCAACAAAGGCATGGGGGCAATAAGAACCTCAGTGCCGCGAACCTGATGCCCGACGGCTGGCCAGCCAAGCAATGATTTCCCCCATGATCCCGCGCCGGAACAACAACACACAGATCACGAAGATCAACCCCGTGACCATGGTGACCGACTCACCCAGCGTCTTGAACCATTCCACGCTGGTCAGAGCAGCCAGCAGGTTACCGAACTCGCCAATCTTGTTCTCCAGCATCACCACCACAGCCGACCCGATCAGTGGCCCGGACAGCGTCCCGAGCCCGCCCACGAGGGTCATCAGGATCACCTGCCCCGAAGCCGTCCAGTGCACGTCGGACAAGGTGGCAAAACCCAGCACCAAGGTCTTGAGCGAGCCCGCCAGCCCGGCCAGTGCGGCCGAGAGAACAAAAGCCAGCAGCTTGAAGCGGTGCGTGTCGTAACCCAGGGAGATGGCGCGCGGCTCGTTCTCCTTGATGCCCTTGAGCACCTGCCCGAACGGAGAGTGGATGGTGCGCACGATGACCAGGAAGGCCAGCACCACGATGACCAGCGCCACGTAGTACATCACCAGGTCGCTCTGCAGGCTGATGACGCCGAACAACTTGCCGCGGGGCACGCCCTGCAGGCCGTCCTCGCCACCGGTGAACGGGGCCTGCAGGCAGGCGAAGAACAGCATCTGCGCCAGGGCCAGCGTGATCATCGAGAAATAGATGCCCTGGCGGCGGATGGCCAGCCAGCCGAACAGCAGGCCCAGCAAGGCGCCGCCGGCCGTGCCGAGCAGCAGGCCCACTTCGGGCGTGAGACCCCAGACCTTGATGGCATGGCCGGCCACGTAGGCGGCGCCACCCAGGAAGGCCGCGTGGCCGAAGGACAGCAGGCCGGTGAAACCAAGCAGCAGGTTGAACGCGGAAGCGAACAGTGCAAAGCACATGAGCTTCATCACGAAGACAGGGTAGGCGCCCAGAAAAGGCGCGGCGATCAGGCCCAGCAGCAGCAGGCCGTAGCCGATGGGGGCGAGGTTCTTGAGATTCATGCGAGCGGCCCCTGCTTACTTTTCTTTGCCGAACAGGCCGGCGGGGCGGATGAGGAGAACGATGACCATGATGACGAACACCACGGTGGAAGAAGCCTCGGGGTAGAACACCTTGGTGAAGCCTTCGATGACGCCCAGACCCAGGCCGGTGAGGATGGAGCCCATGATGGAGCCCATGCCGCCGATCACCACCACGGCAAAGACCACGATGATGAGGTTCTGCCCCATCAGCGGCGTGACCTGGTAGACCGGCGCGGCGAGCACGCCGGCAAATGCGGCAAGGGCTGCGCCGAAGGCGTAGGTCAGGGTCACCATCACCGGCACGTTGATGCCGAAGGCTTCCACCAGGCGGGGGTTCTCGGTGCCGGCGCGCAGGTAGGCGCCGAGCTTGGTCTTCTCGATCACGTACCAGGTGGCCAGGCAGACCACGACCGAAGCCACCACGACCCAGGCGCGGTAGTTGGGCATGATCATGAAGCCGAGGTTGGTCGCGCCCTCGAGCAGCTCGGGCGTGTCATAGCCCAGGCCCGACACGCCATAGATGGAGCGGAACACCCCTTCGATCAGCAGTGTGAGGCCCAGCGTGAGCAGCAGCCCGTACAGGTGGTCGAGCTTGTAGATCCAGCGCAGCAGCAAGCGCTCGATCACCACCCCGAACACCCCCACCACCAGCGGCGCCAGCACCAGCATCCACCAGTAGCCGAGGCCCAGGTAGTTCATGGCCATCCAGGTGATCAATGCCCCCGTCATGAACAGCGCACCATGCGCAAAGTTGATGACGTTGAGCAGGCCGAAGATCACGGCCAGCCCCAGGCTGAGGATTGCATAAAAGGATCCGTTGACCAGTCCGAGAAGGAGCTGGCTCAACAGGCCTGGCAATGAGACACCAAAGATTTCCATGGGCGAGAGCGGCAGGAGGTGCGAAGGGGGTTCGGGTCAGGTCGAGAAAAGGCTTATTTCCAGAGCGGGCACTTGCTCTCGGCCTTGGTGGTGAACACCGTGTCGCCGGGCAGCTTCTTCACGAGCTTGTAGTAGTCCCAGGGCTTGGTGGACTCCGAAGGCTTCTTCACTTCCATGAGGTACATGTCGTGCACGTAGCGGCCGTCGGCGCGCAGCTGGCCCGAACCGAAGAAGTCGTTCATCTTCATGCCGCGCCAGGTGGTCATGACCTTGTCGGCATCGATGCTCTTGGCGGCTTCCACGGCCTTGAGGTAGTTCATGGTGGCCGAGTAGTCGGCGGCCTGGATTTCGGTGGGCATGCGCTTGGCCTTCTCGAAGAAGCGGGCCGAGAACTTGCGCGTCTCGTCGTTCAGGTCCCAGTACCAGCTGGTGGTGAACTGCAGGCCTTCGGTGTTGCGCAGGCCCAGGCTGTGCACGTCGCTGATGAAGATCAGCAGGCCGGCGAGCTTCATGGTCTTGCCGATGCCGAATTCCTTGGCAGCCTTGATGGCGTTGATGGTGTCGCCGCCGGCGTTGGCCAGGCCCAGGATCTGGGCCTTGGAGTTCTGTGCCTGCAGCAGGAAGGACGAGAAGTCCGACGCATTGAGCGGGTGGCGCACGGCGCCCACCACGTTGCCGCCCTTGGCCTTGACCACGGTGGTGGTGTCGGCTTCGAGTGCATGGCCGAAGGCATAGTCGGCGGTCAGGAAGTACCAGCTCTTGCCACCGGTATCGACGATGGCCGAGCCCGTGCCCTTGGCCAGCGCCACGGTGTCATAGGCGTAGTGCACGGTGTAGGGCGAGCACTGTTCGTTGGTCAGCGCCGAGCTGGCCGCGCCGTTGTTGATGTACACGCGCTTCTTCTCGGATGCCACCTTGGCCGTGGCCAGGGCGGTGCCGGAGTTGGTGCCGCCGAAGATCATCGTCAGGCCCTGCGTGTCGATCCACTCGCGCGCCTTGGAGGCGGCGATGTCGGCCTTGTTCTGGTGGTCGGCGCTGAGCAGCTCGATGGGCATGCCCAGCACCTTGCCGCCGAAGTCGTCGATGGCCATCTGGATGGCCAGCGCGCCGTTCTTGCCTTCCACGTCGGCGTACAGGCTGGACATGTCGGTGATGAAACCGATCTTGACCTTGTCCTGCGCGTGCGCGGCCGACGTCGCAAGACCGGCGGCGCCGAGCATCAGGGCCAGCACTTTGAGTTGGTTCTTCATGGTTTGTCTCCTGTAGGTGTGGTGGTGGTGAAGAATCGGGGGTAGGGTCTTCGCAAGGGGGCTGGGGGTCGGGTCAGACGCCCAGCAGCTCGGTGAGCACCGGCATCTTGGCTTCGAGCTCGGCGGCGCCGAACTTCTCGACGATGCGGCCATGCTCCATGACGTAGAAGCGGTCGGCCAGCGGCGCGGCAAAGCGGAAGTTCTGCTCCACCATGACCACCGTGTAGCCCTTCTCGCGCAGCATGGTGATCATGCGCGCCAGGGCCTGCACGATCACGGGCGCCAGGCCTTCGGAAATTTCGTCGAGCAGCAGCAGCTTGGCACCCGTGCGCAGGATGCGGGCCACGGCCAGCATCTGCTGCTCGCCGCCGGACAGGCGCGTGCCCTGGCTGTTCCTGCGCTCGGCCAGGTTCGGGAACATGGCATAGATCTCCTGCACCGACATGCCGGGCGTGCCGGTCTTGAGCGCCGGGGGCAGGAGCAGGTTTTCCTCGCACGAGAGGCTGGAGAAGATGCCGCGCTCTTCGGGGCAGTAGCCCACGCCCAAGTGGGCGATGCGGTGCGTGGCCATGGCTACGGTTTCCACGCCGTTGATCTTCACCGAACCCTTGCGCGCGCCCGTGAGGCCCATGATGGCGCGCATGGTGGTGGTGCGGCCGGCGCCGTTGCGGCCCAGCAGGGTGACGACCTCGCCGGGCTGCACGACGATGTCCACGCCGTGCAGCACATGCGATTCGCCGTACCAGGCTTCGAGGCCCTTGATTTCCAGCGCAGGCACGCCGTTATTGATTGGGGAATTTGCCATCTCAGTTATCCATTGCGCTACGCGCCACCTGCAGCCCACGAAACCGGCACGCACCAGGCCAGTGCCCCCGCGCAAGGGCCGCCCCGCCGCGCTGGGGGCGTCCCCCTCCCGAATCGCGCAGCGAGTCGAGAGAGGGGGAAGGCGCGAAGCGACTCAGGGGGAGCTTCATTCAATGGGCTCCCTGGAGTTGGCCGTCGGTGGTGCCCATGTAGGCTTCCATCACTTGCGGGTTGTTCGATACCTCGGCATACGGGCCTTCGGCCAGCACGGCGCCGCGCTGCAGCACGGTGATGCGGTCGGCGATGGTGGAGACCACCTTCATGTTGTGCTCCACCATGAGGATGGTGCGGCCGGCCGAGACCTTCTTGATGAGCTGGGTGACTCGGTCCACGTCCTCGTGGCCCATGCCCTGGGTGGGCTCGTCGAGCAGCATGAGCTCGGGCTCCATGGCCAGCGTGGTGGCGATCTCCAGCGCGCGCTTCCTGCCATAGGGCAGGTTCACGGTGACTTCGTCGGCGACGTCGGCCAGGCCGACCTCGGTCAGCAGCTGCATGGCCCGGTCGTCGAGCTGGTGCAGGCTGCGTTCGCTGCGCCAGAAGTGGAACGAGGTACCGAGCTTGCGCTGCAGGCCCAGGCGCACGTTCTCCATCAGCGTGAGGTGCGGGAACACGGCCGAGATCTGGAACGAGCGGATCACGCCGCGGCGCGCGATCTGTGCGGGCTGCTCGCGCGTGATGTCATGGCCGTTGAAGCGGATGACGCCCGACGTGGGTTCCAGGAACTTGGTCAGCAGGTTGAAGCATGTGGTCTTGCCTGCACCATTGGGGCCGATCAGCGCATGGATGGAACCCCGGCGCACGGCCAGGTTCACATCGCTGACTGCGGTGAAGCCCTTGAACTCTTTGGTCAGGCTGGTGGTTTCGAGGATGACGTCGCTCATTGCGCCTTGGCTGCTCCGTGGTGTGCGGTGTGGGAGAGCCTTGCGGCAAGGTCTCCATGCATACTTATTTGTTGTTGCAACGCATCGTATGCGGGTGGGCCCCTGCGCAGATACTGGGACTAATGCCTATGTATAAACGCCTAGGTGACAGTGCGGTGCTGCGTGCGGCGCTCCGAGGGCATGCTCGTATACCCGGATGCTTCCTCTGAAACAGGGCGCGGTGGCCCGCTGTGCGGCCCTCTTGGCCATTGCCAGCGCCAAGCCCTCAGGCTGACTTTTTACTGACTGGTGAACACGCCGTCTGCACAGGCAGCGGCATGTATCCACCTGTATGGAGCCGCCGGCCCACCTCCCGCGTGCAAGCCGCCGCCCTACACTGGGCGCATGGCATCCTCCCCCTCCTCCCCTGCGCGCGGGGCACCGCGCTCCCTGACCGGCCTGCTGCCTTTCCTGCGTCCGTACAGCGGGCGCATCGCCCTGTCCGGCCTGTTCCTGGTGCTCGCGGCGCTGGCCACGCTGGCGTTCCCCATCGCACTGCGCACGCTGGTCGATGGCGGCCTGGTCGACGCCGACAGGGGCGAGCAGACCATGGCGCTGCGCGACCATTTCGAAGCCCTGTTCGCCGTGGCGATTGCGCTCGGTGTGTTCTCGGCCGGGCGCTTCTACATGGTGAGCTGGCTGGGCGAGCGTGTGACGGCCGACCTGCGCAATGCGGTGTACGGCCATGTGCTGCAGCAAAGCCCGCAGTTCTTCGAGACCACCCAGACCGGCGAGGTGCTCTCGCGCCTGACGGCGGACACGACCCTGGTGCAGACGGTGGTGGGCTCGTCCCTGTCCATGGGGCTGCGCAATGCGGTCATGGGCATCGGCGCGCTGGCCATGCTGGTGTGGACCAATCCCTACGTGATGTCCTGGGTGCTGCTGGCCATCGTGCTGGTGGTGGTGCCCACGATGTGGATCGGGCGGCGCGTGCGGCGCCTTTCGCGTGACAGCCAGGACCGCGTGGCCGACTCGAGCGCCATCGCGGCCGAGGTGCTCAACGCCATCCCCGTGGTGCAGAGCTACACCGCCGAGCCGCGCGAGGCGCAGCGCTTCTCGCAGGCCACCGAGAACGCCTTCCACGTGGCCGTGCGGCGCACCCTGTCGCGCGCGGTGCTGGTGGCCTTCATCATCATCGCCAATGCGGCCCTGCTGCTGTGGGGCCTGTACCAGGGCACGCAGGCCGTGCTGGCCGGCAAGATGACGGCCGGGCACCTGGGGCAGACCGTCGTCTACGTGATCCTGCTGGCAGGCTCCGTGGCCGTGCTCGGCGAGGTGTATGGCGACCTGCTGCGCGCGGCCGGTGCCACCGAGCGCTTGATGGAGCTGCTCGGCAGCCGCTCGCCGGTGGCCGAGCCGGCTGCGCCCCTGGCCTTGCCCGGCACCGGCAAGGGCCTGACCGTGGCCTTCGACCAGGTGGACTTCCACTACCCCTCGCGCCCCGACCAGCCGGCGCTGCAGGACTTCAACCTGCAGCTGGCCGCAGGCGAGACCGTGGCCCTGGTGGGTGCCAGCGGCGCGGGCAAGACCACGGTGTTCCAACTGCTGCAGCGCTTCTACGACGTGGATGCCGCGGGCGACGGCGCTCTGCGGGGTGCCATCCGCCTGAACGGCATGGACATCCGCGCCCTGCCCCTGACCGAGCTGCGCTCGCATGTCGGCGTGGTGCCGCAGGATGCGGTGATCTTCTCCTCATCGGCGATGGAGAACATCCGCTATGGCCGGCCCGGTGCGACGGACGATGAGGTGATGGCCGCCGCGCGCTCGGCCTTTGCGCACGACTTCCTGACGGCGCTGCCCGAGGGCTACGACACCTTCCTCGGGGAACGTGGCGTGCGCCTGTCCGGCGGCCAGCGCCAGCGCATCGCGATTGCCCGCGCCATGCTCAAGAACCCGCCCCTGCTGCTGCTCGACGAGGCCACCAGCGCGCTCGACGCAGAGAGCGAGCGCATGGTGCAGGCGGCCCTGGACACTGCCATGCAGCGCCACACGGGCCAGCGCACCACCCTCGTGATCGCCCACCGCCTGGCCACCGTGCAGAACGCCGACCGCATCGTGGTGCTGGAGCATGGCCGCATCGTGGAGCAAGGCACGCATGCCGACCTGCTGGCGGCCGATGGCATCTACGCGCGGCTGGCGGCGCTGCAGTTCACGGCATAGACCCTGCGTTCCCGGCCATGCCGGGGCATTCCAGATCCCGGACCCGGTTCCTGACCGCCTCTGGATCAGGGCTTGTCGACCGCCCTACCGTGAGGCGGTCGACAAGCCATCGCGGGTCACCCGGGTGCGCAGCACCAGCCAGAAGCTCGCGCACAGCACCAGGGCTGCATTGCCCACATGCGCGGCACGCAGTGCCAGCATTTCGGGCCGCTCGGAGAGCACCGCCAGCAGCACCTGGGCCAGGTACAGCACGAGCAGGCCCCACACCCCTGGCCGCAGGTGGGCAAACCCCTGCCCTTGCCTGCTGTGCACCAGCATCGCCACCACCGGCAGCAGCACGCTGGAACCGACCGCGCCATGCGCCGCCCACACCGCGGGGCTGGCGTACAGGGCCGCCCCGGCCAGGGCGAACTGGGCCAGGACCAGCCCCAGCGCCAGCCTTGCGCTCCAGGCCATGGCCGGCGTGCCGGCGGTTGGTGCAGGATGCATGTTATGCGCCATGGTGTGCTCCCCAGGCCCGTGCCGCGCCCGCCGGCGAGAGCACCTGGGCATTGGGGGCTGGCAGGAGGCACCCGAGGCCCTCGAGCGTCGCCTGCACGGCCTCGTCCAGCGGCGTGTGCGGCTCCTGGCCCAGCACCGCCTTCAGGCGCGCGTTGTCCATGGCCACCGGCTGGCGCCACAGGTAGCGCATCTCCAGCAACTCGCGCAGGGTCGGCACGAACGGCGCGGCCAGCCGCACCAGCCACCAGGGGAAGGCGCGCACCTTGGGTCGCTTGCCGCTGCGGCGCTGCACCACGCGGCCGATCGCCGCAGCCATCTGCGTGCCGTCCGCGTCCCAGTGCCCGGCCATGTGAAAGGTGGCAAACGGCTGCAACTGCGCGCGGCGAGCCAGCAGCGCGACCATGGTGCGCGCCACGTCGGGCAGGTAGGACCACTGGTGGCCCACGCCCCGGTCGCCCGGCAGGCTGACGGCGGCCACGGGCTGGCCTGGTTTGACCAGGCCTTGGGCGAACCAGCTGTTGCCGACCTGGGGGCCGAAGAAGTCGCCGGCACGCACGACGATCACCCGCGCGCCCTGCTGGCTCGCAGCCTCCAGGCGGCGCTCCAGCTCCACGCGGATGGCGCCTTTGCGGGTGGCTGGCTGCTGCGGCGAGGTTTCTGCCAGCACAGGGAATGCATCGGGCCCGTAGTTGTAGACCGTGCCGGGCAGCACGATGGTGGCGCGCTGGGCCATCGCGGCGGCCACCGTGTTGTCCAGCATGGGCAGCACCAGCTCGGCCCAGCGCAGGTAGCCCGGCGGGTTGACGGCATGCACGATGACGGAGCAGCCCTGCGCGGCGTTCAGCACGTCGTCGCGGTTCATCGCGTCGCCGCGCAGCCAGACCAGGCCGTCGCGCAACTCCTGCGCCTGTGCCAGGCCGCGCCGGAGCGCGCGCACCTGCCAGCCGGCGTCGCGCAGCTGGCGCGCCACTTCGCCGCCGATGCCGCCCGTGGCGCCGAGTACCAGGGCGATGTTCGGATGTGCGTTTTCCATGATGTCTCTCCAGTGAATTGTGTTGCGATGGGGGAATTCTGGGCGCACGAGAGAACAAAAGAAATTGCCCAACATGATTGATCAGCTATACATTTATGCATGGACAAGGAAATTGGATGGGAGCTGTACCGCAGCTTTCTGGGCGTGCTGGTGGAGGGCTCGCTCTCCGGTGCTGCACGGGCTTTGGGCATTACCCAGCCCACCGTGGGCAGGCACGTCCAGTCGCTGGAGAAGTCGCTGGGCTTTGCCCTCTTCACGCGCTCGCAGACGGGCCTGATGCCGACCGAGGCGGCCCTGGCCCTGCGCGGCCACGCAGAGGCGATGCACAGCACCGCTGCGGCGCTGCAGCGCGCGGCCGAGAGCCAGGGGACGGGCGTGAAGGGCACGGTGCGGGTATCGGCCAGCGAAGTCATCGGCGTGGAAGTGCTGCCGCCCATCGTGGCCGGGCTGCGCGAAACCTACCCAGCGCTCAGGATCGAGCTGGTGCTGACCAACCGGGTGCAGGACCTGCTGCACCGCGAGGCCGACATCGCGGTGCGCATGACCAGCCCCAAACAGGATGTGCTGGTGGCCCGCCGCGTGGGCAACGTGGAACTGGGCCTGCATGCCCACCAGCGCTATCTGGCACAGCACGGCACACCGTCACAGCCCGGTGACCTCGCAGACCATGCGCTGATCGGGTTCGACGAAGAGACGCCCTTTCTGCGCGCGGCGAGCAAGGCACTGCCGGCACTGTCGGGCTGGACGCGGCGCAACTTCTCGCTGCGCACCGACAGCGACCTGGGTCAGCTGGCGCTGCTGCGGGCAGGTTGCGGCATCGGGGTGTGCCAGGTGGCATTGGCCAGGCGCGATCCATCGCTGGTCCGGGTACTGCCCCAGCACTTCACGCTGCCACTCGAAACCTGGGTCACGATGCACGAGGACCTGCGCGACAGCCCCCGCTGCAAGGTGGCCTTCGATGCCCTGGTCACGGGACTGTCGTCCCACACGTCCTGAGCGCAGCGCCAGGGAGACTGAAACGGCTTCGCGCTGGTCCCGTGCACGCCCCGGGGGGTGCACTTCAGTGCAGGGTTTCCTTGGCCGCGACCGGCAGGGGCAGCGGCAGCACGGCAATGCCTTCATCGAGCAGTTGCGCGGCTTCGTCGGGCGTGGCCTGGCCGCGGATGGCACGCTCCTCGGTCTCGCCGTGGTGCATGCGCCGGGCTTCGTCGGCAAAGCGGTTACCCACGTCCTCGGTGTTGGCGGCGATCTTGCGCGCCAGTTCCAGCCACGCCGCCTGCAGGGCGGGCGGCAAGGCCACGGAATCCTGGCTGCCGGTGGGGGTGGTCATCGCCGGCTTTGCCGGTGCCTGTGGGGCCGGCGGCTTGGCACCGAGGTTCAGGCGCGGCGCACTCAGGCGCTTGGAAATGCCCGAATCGCCGCAGAACGGGCATTGCACCAGACCGCGCTGGTTCTGGCCCTGGAAATCGTCCTCCGAGGCGAACCAGCCTTCGAAGACATGGCCCGCGTGGCAGTGCAGATCGAGCACTTTCATGGTCGGAGGAATCGCAATGGAGGGGAAAGGGCTGCCGGCCCTCAGCCGTGGCGGCGCAGCAGGTAGCGGTACACGAAGCCAGGGAAGGCCAGGGTCAGGAACAGCGTGCCGGTGATGGCATAGAACTCCCAGCCCTGGGGAGCGATCTGCCCCGCACGGCGCTCCAGCAGCAACGCCAGGCCACCTACCAGGAAATACGCCAGCACCAGTTCCGCAATGCGGACAGGCAGGCCCTTCTTCGGCTGGGCCACCGGCCCCACCACCAGCCAGCGCTGGTTGGCAAAGGGCAGGTTGGCAGCGATGAAGGCCGCCACGATCACCAGCCAGACGGAACCGGTCAGGGACACGGGTTCGCTCCGGCCGTTCGGTCAGGTGGCCAGGGCGCGCACGACGGCCTCGGCGCACAGCGCCATCAGGCCCCCAGGCAGCAGGCCGAGCACCAGCACCAGGGCGCCGTTGATGGTGAGCACCACGCGCACGTCCACGGGGGCGGAGACGCTGGTGGCCGTGAGCGGCGCATCGAAGTACATGACCTTGACGACGCGCAGGTAGTAGAAGGCGCCGATCAGCGACATGATGACCGCGAACACGGCCAGGGCGATGTAGGCCGCCTGGCCCGAGGCCACCAGGGCCTGCAGCACCGACAGCTTGGCGTAGAAGCCGACCATGGGCGGGATGCCGGCCATGGAGAACAGGCACACGGCCATCACGGCGGCATACAGCGGGCTGCGCTGGTTCAGGCCGGCGAAGTCGGCGATCTCTTCGCTCTCGAAGCCTTCGCGGGCCAGCAGCAGGATCACGCCGAAGGCGGCCAGCGTGGTCAGCACATAGCTCACCACGTAGAACATGGAGGCGCTGTAGGCGTTCTCGACGGCGGCGGCCTCGACGTTGCCGTTGACCACGCCCGACATCAGGCCGAGCAGCACGAAGCCCATCTGCGAGATGGTCGAGTAGGCCAGCATGCGCTTGAGGTTGGTCTGGGCGATGGCCGCGAGGTTACCCACCAGCAGCGAGCCGATGGCCAGCACCGCGAGCATCTGCTGCCAGTCGATCGCCAGGGGCAGCAGGCCGTCCACCAGAAGGCGGATGGTGATGGCGAAGGCGGCCAGCTTGGGCGCGCCACCGATCATCAGCGTGATGGCCGTGGGAGCACCCTGGTAGACGTCGGGGATCCACATGTGGAAGGGCACGACGCCGAGCTTGAAGGCCAGGCCGGCCACCACGAACACCAGGCCGAACACCAGCACCTGGTGGCGGATCTGGCCGGAGTTGACGGCCTTGAACACCTGGCCGATGTCGAGCGAACCCGTGGCGCCGTAGACCATGGACAGGCCGTACAGCAGGAAGCCGCTGGCCATGGCGCCGAGCACGAAGTACTTCATCGCGGCTTCGGTCGCGGTGGCGTTGTCGCGGCGCAGGGCCACCAGGGCGTAGCTCGACAGGGTCAAGAGCTCCAGGCCCAGGTAGAGCATCAGGAAGTTGTTGCCCGAGATCATGATGAACATGCCCAGCAGCGCGAACACCGACAGCGTGAAGATCTCGCCGCCGCGCAGCATGCCGCGGTCTGCCGCGTAGGGGCGGCCATAGACCAGGGTGACCATCACGGCCACCGTGGCAAAGCACTTGAGCCAGTTGCCCATGGAGTCGCTGACCACCATGTTGCCGAAGCCGTAGAAGGTGCTGCCGGTGCTGGCATACATGGCCTGCAGGCCGGCCACCAGGGCCAGCGAGAGCATGGTCAGCACATAGGTGGCCGTGCGGCGGGGGCTGTGCACGCCCAGGTCGACCAGCGCGATCACGCAGCCCATGACCAAAAGAACGATCTCGGGGTAAATCGCTAGCCAGCTGATGTTGTCAATCATCTCGAGTCTCTCAGTTCAGTCTGGTCAGTTCAGCTTGGTCAGTGCGACATGCTTGAGCAGTTCCGCGACCGAGGTGTCCATCACGTCCGTGAAGGGGCGTGGGTACAGGCCCATGGCCAGCACGGCAATCGCCAGCAGCGCCATCACGAGGAACTCGCGGCTGTTGATGTCGGTGAGTTCCTTGACGTGGTCGTTGGCCACGGGGCCCAGGTACACGCGCTTGAACATCCACAGGGTGTAGGCGGCGCCGAAGATCAGCGCCGTGGCCGAGGCCAGGCCGATCCAGAAGTTGGCCTTGACGGCACCCAGGATCACCATCCACTCGCCCACGAAACCGGCCGTGCCCGGCAGGCCGCAGTTGGCCATGGCGAACAGCAGCGCGAAGGCCGTGAAGTTGGGCATGGTGTTGACCACGCCGCCGTAGGCCGCGATCTCGCGGGAGTGCACGCGGTCGTACAGCACGCCGATGGACAGGAACATCGCGCCCGACACGAAGCCGTGGGCGATCATCTGCACCAGGCCGCCGGAGACACCCAGGTCGTTGAAGATGAAGAAGCCCAGGGTCACGAAGCCCATGTGCGCCACGGACGAGTAGGCCACCAGCTTCTTCATGTCCTTCTGGACCATGGCCACCAGGCCGACGTAGATCACGGCGATCAGCGACAGCGTGATCATGAGCCAGGCCCATTCGCGCGCGGCGTCGGGGGCGATGGGCATCGAGAAGCGCAGGAAACCGTAGGCACCGAGCTTGAGCATGATGGCGGCCAGCACAGCGGAGCCACCGGTGGGCGCCTCCACGTGCACGTCGGGCAGCCAGGTGTGGAACGGGAACATCGGCACCTTCACCGCGAAGGCGGCGAAGAAGGCGAAGAACAGCAGGGTCTGGGCCGTCGAGCTCAGGGGCAGCTTGTGCCAGGTGGCGATGTCGAAGCTGCCGCCCGACTGGTTGTACAGGAAGATCAGCGCGATCAGCATCAGCAGCGAGCCGAGCAGCGTGTACAGGAAGAACTTGAACGCCGCGTAGATCTTGTTGGGGCCGCCCCAGATACCGATGATCAGGTACATCGGGATCAGCGTGGCTTCGAAGAACACGTAGAACAGGATGCCGTCGAGCGCACTGAACACGCCGATCATCAGGCCCGACAGGATCAGGAACGCGCCCATGTACTGGTTCACGCGCTCGGTGATGGCTTCCCACGAGGCGATCACCACGATCACCGTGATGAAGGCCGTGAGCGGCACGAACCAGAACGAGATGCCGTCCACACCCAGGTGGTAGTGCACGTTGAAGCGCTCGATCCACTCGGATTTTTCGACGAACTGCATCGCCGCCGTACCGAGCTTGAAGCCCTGGTAGAGCGGAATGGTGACCAGGAAGCCGATCACCGACCCGAGCAGGGCCAACCAGCGCACGGCGGGAGCGTGCTCGTCGCGGCCGACCGCGAGCAGCAGCGCGCCGAAGGCGATCGGCACCCAGATTGCAAGACTCAACAGACCCATTTTGTTCTTTTCCTTATTTCTTGATGAGCTGCATGAAGAAATCGCCCCAGACGAACCACGTCATCAAGGCAAACACGCCCAGGATCATCACCAGGGCATAGTGGAAGATGAAGCCCGTCTGCACCCAGCGCACCACGCCGGAGACGCTGCGCACGACCTTCCAGGAGCCGTTGACCAGCGCACCGTCGATGATGGCCTGGTCGCCGCCCTTCCACAGGCCGGTACCCAGGGCCCGTGCACCGCGCGCCAGGATGTTCTCGTTGATCCAGTCGAGGTAGTACTTGTTCTCGAACAGCGTGTAGATCGGCATGCAGATGCGCTTGATGGCCGCCGGCAGCGCCGGGTTCACCATGTACATGTAGTAGGACAGGGCCACACCGGCCACGGCCAGCCAGAACGGTGCGGTCTGCAGGCCGTGCACGGCCATGGCCACGGGGCCGTGGAAGATCTCGGCCAGCTTGGCCATGGCGGGGTGCTTGGCCGCGTCGACAAAGATCACGTCCTTGAAGAAGTCGCCGAACAGCATGGGCTGGATGAACAGGAAGCCCACCACCACCGAAGGAATCGCCAGCAGCACCAGCGGCACCGTCACCACCCACGGGGACTCGTGCGGATCGTGGTGGTGGTCGTCATGGCCGTGGCCATGGTCGTCATGGTGCGCATCGTGGTGCGCGTCCGGGTTCTGGTCGTAGCGCTCCTTGCCATGGAAGACCAGGAAGTACATGCGGAACGAGTAGAACGCGGTGACGAACACACCGGCCAGCACCGCGAAGTGGGCGAAGTGCGCCGCCGGCAGGTGGCTGAAGTGCACTGCCTCGATGATGCTGTCCTTGGAGTAGAAGCCCGCGAACAGGGGCGTGCCGATCAACGCCAGCGAACCCAGCAGCGAGGTGATCCAGGTGATGGGCATGTACTTGCGCACGCCGCCCATCCAGCGGATGTCCTGGTTATGGTGCATGCCCATGATGACCGAGCCGGCACCGAGGAACAGCAGCGCCTTGAAGAAGGCGTGCGTCATCAGGTGGAAGACGGCCACCGAGTAGGCCGAGGCACCCAGCGCCACGGTCATGTAGCCGAGCTGGGACAGCGTGGAGTAAGCCACCACGCGCTTGATGTCGTTCTGGATGATGCCCAGGAAACCCATGAACAGCGCTGTGATGGAGCCGATGATCAGGATGAAGTTGAGCGCGGTGTCCGACAGCTCGAACAGTGGCGACATGCGCGACACCATGAAGATGCCGGCGGTCACCATGGTGGCCGCGTGGATCAGTGCCGAGATGGGGGTCGGGCCTTCCATCGAGTCGGGCAGCCAGACGTGCAGCGGGAACTGGGCGGACTTGCCCATGGCGCCGATGAACAGGCAGATGCAGATGACGGTGATCAGCAGCCAGTCGGTGCCGGGGAAGACCAGGCCGCCGAGCTCACCCGACTTGGCGAAGATCTCGCTGTAGTTGAGCGTGCCGGTGTAGGCAGCGATCAGGCCGATGCCCAGGATGAAACCGAAGTCGCCCACGCGGTTGACCAGGAAGGCCTTCATGTTGGCGAAGATCGCCGTGGGCTTGTTGAACCAGAAGCCGATCAGCAGGTAGGACACCAGGCCCACGGCTTCCCAGCCGAAGAACAGTTGCAGCAGGTTGTTGCTCATGACCAGCATGAGCATGGAGAACGTGAACAGCGAGATGTAGGAGAAGAAGCGGTTGTAGCCCTCGTCCTCTTCCATGTAGCCGATGGTGTAGATGTGCACCATCAGCGACACGAAGGTCACCACCACCATCATCATGGCCGTGAGGCTGTCGATCAGGAAGCCCACTTCCATCTTCAGGCCGCCCACCACCATCCAGGTGTAGAGCGTCTCGTTGAAGCGTGCGCCGTCGACTGCCACGCTCTTGAGCGTCATGGCCGACAGGATGAACGCCACCAGCACGCCCAGGATGGTCAGGGTGTGGCTCAGCCGGCGGCCGATCCAGTTGCCGCCGAAGGTCGTGCCGAAGATGCCGGCCAGCAGTGCGCCCGCCAGCGGTGCCAGCGGCACGGCCAGGAGCGTTGAAGCAGAGAGGGTTTGACTCATTCTTGAGAACCTTGGGAATACGGGTGGCTCATCAACCCTTGAGGGTGTTGAGGTCTTCCGCGTTGATGCTGGACTTGTTGCGGAACAGCAGCACCAGAATGGCCAGGCCGATGGCCGACTCGGCCGCGGCCACCGTCAGGATGAAGAACACGAACACCTGTCCGTGCATGTCACCCAGGTAGTGCGAGAACGCCACGAAGTTCATGTTGACCGCCAGCAGCATCAGCTCGATGGCCATGAGTAGCACGATCAGGTTCTTGCGGTTCAGGAAGATGCCGATCACCGCCAGCGCGAACAGCATCGCGCCCAGCGAAAGAAAATGTCCTAGGGTCAATGTCATGGCTTCTTCTCCTCGGCGGCGGGCTCTGCCGGCACTTCGGGTGCGGGCTTTTGCGTGGCGGCGACCTTCACCACTTCCAAGCGGTCGGCGGCGCGCACGCGGATCTGCTGCGATGGGTTGATGGCCTTGCTGTCCTTGCGCTGGCGCAGGGTCAGGGCGATGGCGGCGATCATGGCCACCAGCAGGATCACGGCAGCGATTTCAACGGGGTACAGGTACTGGGTGTACAAGAGCTTGCCCAGTTCCTTGGTGTTGGAGTACTGCACGACCTTGCCGGCAGCGTCGAGCACCACGGCGGCGGCCTTGGGCTCTTCCATGCCGCGGAAGCCCCCCATCAGCACGGCGGCCATTTCCAGGGCGATCAGCGCGCCCACGAAGGCGGCGAGCGGGAAATGCTTCCAGAAGCCCTTGCGCACGGAGTCGATGTGGATGTCCAGCATCATCACCACGAACAGGAACAGCACCATCACCGCGCCCAGGTACACCAGCACCAGGGCGATGGCCAGGAACTCGGCCTTGAGGAGCAGCCACACGGCCGCCGCCTGCGAAAAAGCCAGGATGAGGTACAGCACCGCGTGCACGGGGTTGCGTGCGGTGATCACCCGGAAGGCTGCAAACAGCAGCACGACCGAGAAGAGGTAGAAGAAACCAGTCTTGGCGTCCATGAATCAGGTCTTTATAGAAAGTCTGGCGACGGGATGGATGGGATCGCGACCGCTCAGCGGTACTTGGCATCCGCAGCCTTGGCTGCGGCAATCTCACCCTCGTACCGGTCACCGACGGCCAAAAGCATGTCCTTGGTGAAGTACAGGTCGCCACGCTTTTCGCCGTGGTATTCGAAGATGTGCGTCTCGACGATCGAATCGACCGGGCAGCTCTCTTCGCAGAAGCCGCAGAAGATGCACTTGGTCAGGTCGATGTCGTAGCGCGTGGTGCGGCGCGAGCCGTCGTCACGCACGTCGGATTCGATGGTGATCGCCATGGCGGGGCACACGGCCTCGCACAGCTTGCAGGCAATGCAGCGCTCTTCGCCGTTGTCGTAACGGCGCAGGGCATGCAGGCCACGGAAGCGTGGCGACAGAGGTGTCTTCTCTTCAGGGAACTGCACGGTCACCTTGCGGCGAAACGCATAGCGGCCCGTCAGGGCCATGCCCTTGAGCAGCTCCACGAGCATGAAGCTCTTGAAGAAATCCTTGAACGAGAAAGGTGCAGCAGCAACAGCAGCAGTCATGTGTGTCCCCGCTTATTTCCAGATGTTCCACGGCGAGAGCAACCACCCGCCGACGATGAGCAGCCACACCAGGGTGACCGGAATGAAGATCTTCCAGCCCAGGCGCATGATCTGGTCATAGCGGAAGCGCGGGAAGGTGGCGCGGATCCAGATGAACATGGAGACCACGACGAAGGTCTTGATGCCGAGCCAGATCCAGCCCGGAATCCAGTTGAACAGCACGCTGTCGATGGGCGACAGCCAGCCGCCCAGGAACATCAGCGCCGCCAGGATGGACACCAGCCACATGCTGGCGTATTCGGCCAGGAAGAACACGGCGAAACCCATGCCCGAGTACTCGACCATGTGGCCAGCCACGATTTCGGCTTCGCCTTCGACCACGTCGAAGGGGTGGCGGTTGGTCTCGGCCACGCCGGAGATCAGGTACACCAGGAAGATCGGCAGCAGGGGCAGCCAGTTCCAGGACAGGAACACCAGGCCCTTGTCGGCGGCCATGCCGCGGGACTGGGACATCACGATTTCGGTCAGGTTCATGCTGCCCGACACCATGATCACCACCAGGAAGCAAAAGCCCATGGCGATTTCATAGCTCACCATCTGCGCCGAGGCGCGCAGTGCGCCCAGGAAGGCGTACTTGGAGTTCGATGCCCAGCCGGCGATGATCACGCCATAGACTTCGATGGAGGTAATCGCCATCACCAGCAGCAGGCCGGCGTTGACGTTGGCCAGTGCCACGTCGGGACCGAAGGGGATCGCCACCCAGGCGGCGAGCGCCGGCATGATGGCCATCAGCGGGCCCAGCACGAACAGGCCCTTGCTGGCGGCCGCAGGCTGGATGATTTCCTTGGTCATCAGCTTCAGGCCGTCGGCCAGCGGCTGCAGCAGGCCCATGGGGCCGACCCGGTTGGGGCCGTGGCGCACCTGCATGAAACCGAGCAGCTTGCGCTCCCACAGCGTGAGGTAGGCCACCGCACCCATCAGGGGCGCGACGATCACGACGATCTTGAGCAGGATCCAGAGCACGGGCCAGGCAGCGCCCGTCCACCAGGCGAAAGGCAGGAGGTTCAGCCCGCCGTTGTACAGCGCGTCGATCATGCCGCCACTCCTTCACCGGCCGCCATGCGGGCATCGGCTGTCAATTGCAGCGAGGTGGCGCGGCGCACCAGGCCATCGAGTTGGTAGATGGAGGCCACCGCCGGCTCACCCACGGGTGCCGCAGTTGGCGGAACCTGGGCCACGGCATTGGACAGTTGCTCGGCCGGCAGCATGGCCAGCTTGCCCGCGGGGGCGTTGGTGGCACGGGCCAGCACGTCCTGCGAGGTCTCGAAGTCGAAACCGGGCACGCCGAGCACGTTGGCCAGCACGCGCAGCACCTTCCAGGCGGGACGCGTGTCGCCCAGCGGGCGCACCACGGCGTGGAAACTCTGCAGGCGCCCTTCGGCGTTGACGAAGCTGCCCGAGGTCTCGGTGAACGGGGCGATGGGCAGCAGCACATCGCTGATGTCCATGTTGGCCTTGAAGGGGCTCAGGGTCACGACCATCTGTGCCTGGCCGATGGCCGCGGCGGCTTGCGCACCGTTGGCCGCGTCGAAGGCGGGCTCGGTGTTGAGCAGCAGCACGGCCTTGAGGCCGCCGGCCAGCATCTGGCCTGCGTTCAGGCCGCTGCCCACGGGATGGGCTCCCGCGAACTGGGCACCCACGGTGTTGGCGGCTTCGGTCAGGTAGCCGACGGTGGCGCCGGTCTGCTCGCCGATCCAGTTGGCCAGGGCCAGCAGCGCTGCGGCCTGGCCATGGTGCGCGGCGGCATTGCCCAGCAGCACGGCCTTGCGCTCACCACCCAGCAGCGAGCGGGCGATGGCCAGGCTGGCCTCGGTGGCCTGGGCTGCGCCAGCCGGCGCCGCCACGTTCTTTTCCTGGGCAATGGCCGAAGCCACGGAACCAAGGGCCTGCACCCACTGGCTGGCGTCCTGCAGCAGCTGGTGCTTGATGGGCATGGCCCAGTCGCCAACGGAGGAGTCGACCACGCTCAGCTGGGCGCCGTGGCGCACGGCATGGCGCACGCGCAGGGCGAACAGCGGATGGTCCTTGCGCAGGTTGGAGCCCACCACCAGCACGCGTTGCAGCGTGGACAGGGAGGCGATGGACGTGCCGAGCCAGCGGATGCCTTCGGGCGCCGCGAACTCGGCGTTGCGCAGGCGGTAGTCGATGCTGTCGCTGCCCAGGCCGCGCACCAGGGCGGAGGCCAGGTACAGCTCTTCGAGCGTGCTGTGCGGGCTGACCAGGGCGCCGATGCTGTTGGCGCCGTGGTCGTTCTTGATGTTCTTCAAGCCGTTGGCCACGTACTCGAGCGCGGTCTGCCAGTCGACGCTCTTCCAGACGCCGCCCTGCTTGAGCATGGGCTGGGTCAGGCGCTCGTCGCTGTTGAGCGATTCGTACGAGAAGCGGTCACGGTCGGCGATCCAGCATTCGTTGACGGCTTCGTTCTCGAACGGAACGACACGCATGACTTTGTGGTTCTTGACCTGCACGATGAGGTTGGCACCGGTGGAGTCGTGCGGGCTGACGGAGCGGCGGCGCGACAGTTCCCAGGTGCGGGCGCTGTAGCGGAACGGCTTGCTCGTGAGCGCGCCCACGGGGCAGATGTCGATCATGTTGCCCGACAGCTCGGAGTCCACGGTATCGCCCACCACGGTGGTGATCTCGGAGTGCTCGCCGCGGTGGATCATCCCGAGCTCCATCACGCCGGCCACTTCCTGGCCGAAGCGCACGCAGCGGGTGCAGTGGATGCAGCGGCTCATCTCTTCCATGGAGATCAGCGGGCCCACGTCCTTGTGGAAGACCACGCGCTTTTCTTCCTCGTAGCGCGAGGAGGAACCGCCGTAGCCCACGGCCAGGTCCTGCAGCTGGCACTCGCCGCCCTGGTCGCAGATGGGGCAGTCCAGCGGGTGGTTGATCAGCAGGAATTCCATGACCGACTGCTGGGCCTTGATGGCCTTGTCGCTCTTGGTGCGCACGATCATGCCCTGCGTCACCGGCGTGGCGCAGGCAGGCATGGGCTTGGGGGCCTTTTCCACATCCACCAGGCACATGCGGCAGTTGGCGGCAATGGACAGCTTCTTGTGGTAACAGAAATGGGGAATGTAGGTGCCGGCCTTTTCGGCTGCATGCATCACCATGCAGCCTTCAGCGACTTCTACCTTCTGCCCGTCGAGTTCGATTTCAACCATATGCGTTTCTCGCGATCAGGCGGAGGTGGAAGCCTGGGGGGTCTTCTCTTGGCGGATCAGCGCTTCGAATTCCGGACGGAAGTGCTTGATCATGGCGCGCACCGGCATGGCCGCTGCGTCACCCAGTGCGCAGATGGTGCGGCCCTGGATGTTGTCTGCCACCGAATTGAGCAGGTTCAGGTCGCCATCGCGCCCCTGGCCATGCTGGATCCGGTCGATCACGCGCCACATCCAGCCCGTGCCTTCGCGGCACGGCGTGCACTGGCCGCAGGACTCGTGCGAGTAAAAATAGGACAGGCGCAGCAGGCTCTCGACCATGCTGCGGGAGTCGTCCATCACGATGACGGCGCCCGAGCCCAGCATCGAGCCGGCCTTGGCGATGGAGTCGTAGTCCAGCGTGCATTCCATGATGATGGAAGCCGGCAACACCGGGGAGGACGAGCCTCCAGGGATCACGGCCTTGAGCTGGCGGCCCTTGCGCACGCCACCGGCGAGTTCGAGCAGCTTGGCGAACGGCGTGCCCATGGGCACTTCGTAGTTGCCGGGCTTTTCCACGTCACCCGAGACCGAGAAGATCTTGGTGCCGCCGTTGTTCGGCTTGCCGCATTCGAGGTAGGCCTGGCCACCGTTGCGGATGATCCATGGCACCGCCGCGAAGGTCTCGGTGTTGTTGATGGTGGTGGGCTTGCCGTACAGGCCGAAGCTGGCGGGGAACGGCGGCTTGAAGCGCGGTTGGCCCTTCTTGCCTTCGAGCGATTCGAGCAGTGCGGTCTCTTCGCCGCAGATGTAGGCGCCGAAGCCGTGCGCGGCATGCAGCTGGAAGCTGAAGTTGCTGCCCAGGATCTTGTCGCCCAGGTAGCCGGCGGCACGCGCCTCTTCGAGCGCTTCTTCGAAGCGGTCGTAGGTCTGGAAGATTTCGCCGTGGATGTAGTTGTAGCCCACGGAGATGCCCATCGCGTAGGCCGCGATGATCATGCCTTCGATGACGATGTGCGGGTTGAACTGCAGGATGTCGCGGTCCTTGCAGGTGCCTGGCTCGCCTTCGTCGGAGTTGCACACCAGGTACTTCTGGCCAGGGAACGAGCGGGGCATGAAGCTCCACTTGAGGCCGGTGGGGAAGCCCGCACCGCCGCGGCCGCGCAGGCCCGATTCCTTGACGGTGGCGATCACCTGGTCCTGGGTGAGGCCTGCGCCTTCACCCTGGGCCAGGATCTTGCGCAGGGCCTGGTAGCCACCGCGCGCCTCGTAGTCCTTGATGCTCCAGTTCGTGCCATCGAGGCCCGCGTAGATCTGCGGTTCGATATGGCGGTCGTGAAAGCAGGTCTGGACACCGGTGGCCTGGAACTGCGAGAGTATCTGTGCGGCGGTGGTCATGCTTGTCCTTCCGCTGCCTTGAGGCCGTCGACCAGCTGGTCGAGCTTGTCATTGTCCATGAAGCTGCACATGGTGCGGTCGTTGACCAGCATCACGGGCGCATCGGCGCAGGCGCCCAGGCACTCGCACTGCTGCAGCGTGAACAGGCCGTCGGGCGTGGTCTCGCCCATGGTCACGCCGAGCTTCTTCTCGAGGTGGTGCAGCGCCTTCTGGCCGTCGCGCAGCTGGCAAGGCAGGTTGGTGCAGACGTTGAGCTTGTACTTGCCCGTCGGCTGCTGGTTGTACATGTTGTAGAACGTGGTGACTTCGTGCACCGCGATCTGGGCCATGCCCAGGTAGTCGGCGATCACGGCCTCGCTCGCGGTGCTGACCCAGCCCTGCTCCTGCTGCACGATGGACAGGCAGGCCATCACGGCCGACTGCTTCTGCTCGGGCGGGTACTTGGCGACTTCGCGCGCAAAGCGGGCGAGCGTCGCCTCGGTGATGGCGCCAGCGGTCTGGTTCTTCGCTTCGGTGTTACTCATCGGTCAATCTCCCCGAACACGATATCCATGGTGCCGATGATGGCCACGGCGTCGGCAATCATGTGGCCGCGCGCCATTTCATCGAGCGTGGCCAGGTGCGCAAAGCCGGGCGCACGGATCTTCAGGCGGTAGGGCTTGTTGGCACCGTCGCTCACCAGGTAGATGCCGAACTCGCCCTTGGGGTGTTCCACGGCGGCGTAGGCTTCGCCTTCGGGCACGTGGAAACCTTCAGTGAAGAGCTTGAAATGGTGGATCAACTCCTCCATGTTCGACTTCATGGATTCACGATCGGGCGCAGCCACCTTGTGGTTGTCGGTAATGACAGGACCCGGATTGGCGCGCAGCCAGTCCACGCACTGCTTGATGATGCGGTTGGACTCGCGCATCTCCTGCACACGCACGAGGTAGCGGTCATAGCAGTCGCCCGTCTTGCCCACCGGGATGTCGAAGTCCATGCGGTCGTAGACATCGTAGGGCTGGGTCTTGCGCAGGTCCCAGGCGATGCCGGAGCCGCGGATCATGGGGCCGGTCATGCCCAGGTTGAGCGCGCGTTCGGGCGGCACCACGCCAATGCCCACGGTGCGCTGCTTCCAGATGCGGTTGTCGGTGAGCAGGGTCTCGTACTCGTCCACGCAGCCCGGGAAGCGCTTCGTGAAGTCGTCGATGAAGTCGAGCAGCGAACCCTTGCGGTTCTGGTTCATGGCCTCCAGGGCCTTGGCGTTCTTGATCTTGCTGACCTTGTACTGCGGCATGCTGTCCGGCAGGTCGCGGTAGACGCCGCCCGGACGGAAGTACGCCGCGTGCATGCGCGCGCCGGAGACGGCTTCGTACATGTCGAACAGGTCTTCGCGCTCGCGGAAAGTGTAGATCAGGATGGTGGAGCTGCCGCAGTCATTGCCGTGCGAACCGAGCCACATCAGGTGGTTCAGCAGGCGCGTGATCTCGGAGAACATCACGCGGATGTACTGCGCGCGCTCGGGCACTTCCAGGCCCAGCAGCTTCTCGATGGCCAGGCAGTAGGCGTGCTCGTTGCACATCATCGACACGTAGTCCAGGCGGTCCATGTAGGGCAGCGACTGGATGTAGGTCTTGTGCTCGGCCAGCTTTTCGGTGGCGCGGTGCAACAGGCCGATGTGCGGGTCGGCGCGTTGCACGACTTCGCCGTCGAGCTCGAGCACCAGGCGCAGCACGCCGTGCGCTGCAGGGTGCTGCGGTCCGAAGTTCAGGGAGTAGTTCTTGATTTCAGCCATGGTGGGTCACGTGGGGCGCAGGGCGCCTTAGTGCAGGCCTCCGTACTTGTCTTCGCGGATGATGCGCGGCGTGATCTCGCGCGGCTCGATCGACACCGGCTCGTAGACCACCCGGCGCTGCTCGGCGTCGTAGCGCATCTCAACATGGCCGGACAGCGGGAAGTCCTTGCGGAAGGGGTGGCCGATGAAGCCATAGTCGGTCAGGATGCGGCGCAGGTCGTTGTGGCCGTCGAACACGATGCCAAACAGGTCGAACGCTTCGCGCTCGTACCAGTTGGCCGAATTCCAGAGGTCGGCCACCGAGGCCACGACCGGGAAATCGTCGTCGGCGCAGAACACCTTGACGCGCAGGCGCTGGTTCAGGCTGACGGACAGCAGGTGCGACACCACGCAGTAGCGCGCGCCTTCGTTGAACTCGTCGGCGTAGGCCGAGTAGTCCACACCGCACAGGTCGATCAGCTGCTCGAACTGGCAGCCGGGTGCATCGCGCAGCTGCTGCATGGCAGCCAGGTAGTCGGCGGGGGAGACCTCGACGGTGACCTCTTCGAGGGCCACATGGATCTTGCGGACCTTGTCGCCCAGCACGGCAGCGACGGTGTCCTTGATTTTTTCAGGGCGAATGGCAACAGATGTCATCGTCAACCCTCAGACACGCGCAATGGTGTTGGTGCGGCGGATCTTCTGCTGCAGCTGGATGATGCCGTAGATCAGCGCTTCGGCCGTGGGCGGGCAGCCCGGCACGTAGACATCCACGGGCACGATGCGGTCGCATCCACGCACCACGGAGTAGCTGTAGTGGTAGTAGCCGCCGCCATTGGCGCACGAGCCCATCGACAGCACCCAGCGGGGCTCCGACATCTGGTCGTACACCTTGCGCAGCGCAGGCGCCATCTTGTTGCACAGCGTGCCGGCCACGATCATCAGATCGGACTGGCGGGGGCTGGCACGGAACACTTCGGCACCGAAGCGGCCGATGTCGTAGCGCGCAGCCGCCGCGTGCATCATTTCGACAGCGCAGCAGGCCAGACCGAACGTCATGGGCCACAGCGAGCCGGTTTTGGCCCAATTCACCACGGAGTCATAGCTCGTGGTGATGAAGCCTTCCTTCATCACGCCTTCAATCATTGCATCAGTCCTTGTTGAAGCCCGCTGTCATTCCCAATCGAGGGCGCCCTTTTTCCACTCGTAGGCAAAGCCCACGACGAGGATCGTCAGGAAGATCACCACGGCAACGAAACCGGCGGCACCCACCTCGTGGAGCGTGACCGCCCACGGGAAGAGAAACGCGATTTCGAGGTCGAACAGGATGAAGAGAATGGCGACGAGGTAGTAGCGCACGTCGAACTTCATGCGCGCATCCTCGAAGGCTTCAAAGCCACACTCGTAGGGAGAATTCTTGGCGTCGTCCGGGCGGTTGGGACCGAGGACATATCCGATGACTAGGGGCACCACGCCAACGGCGATGCCGACCAGGATGAACAAGAGGACGGGGAGGTACTGATCGAGGTTCATCTGGAGGATGTGCTCACCGCTGTGGCCTGGCCCGACATGACCCTTGCTGGGTCATGCGGGGAGGCCTTTGTTTTGGTGCCGTCGGCGAGACTCGAACTCGCACAGCTTTCGCCACTACCCCCTCAAGATAGCGTGTCTACCAATTTCACCACGACGGCTGGATGTATGTGCCTGGATGGCATGAGGAACCTTGCGGTTTTGGCTTTCCAGACAATCCAGGATTCTACTCCGTAAAAACCCTGCTCTGCAGTTCAGGGCCCAAATTAGTGCAGATTATTTGGTCGGGATCTGTGCCGCGCCGGACGCCGGCACCACGGGCACAGGAATCACCGCAGGGGCTGCACCCGATGCCGCAGACGCTGGCGCGGGCGAAGTCGCTGCTGGCGCTTCGAGCACGCTGCCAGAGCTGGCGGGGCGCGCATTGCCGAAGTATGCCAGAGCCAGCGTAGCGGCAAAGAACACTGCCGCCAGCACCGCCGTGGTGCGCGACAGGAAGTTGGCACTGCCGCTGGCGCCAAACAGGCTGCCCGAGCTGCCGCTGCCAAAGGCAGCACCCATGTCGGCACCCTTGCCGTGCTGGATCAGGATCAACCCGATCATTCCCAGGGCGGTGAGCATCTGCACCGCCAGAACCACGTTCACGATCACATTCATTCTCTGTTTACTCCTGATTTGAATAGCTTCAGGCGCGGCCCGCAGAGGCCGCACCCATGATCTGCAAGAAATCGCCGGCCTTGAGCGAGGCACCGCCCACGAGACCACCATCGATGTCGGTTTGCGCCAGCAGTTCGGCCGCATTCGCGGCATTCATGCTGCCGCCATACAGCAGGTGCACGCGGTCGGCGTGCTCGCTGGCTGCGGCCAGCTGCGCACGCAGCACTGCGTGCACGGCCTGGGCCTGCTCGGGCGTGGCCGTGCGGCCGGTGCCGATGGCCCAGACCGGCTCGTACGCCACCACGATCTCGCTGATGCAGTGGCCATTGAGGTGGATCACTGCAGCCAGCTGGCGCTTGACGACCGCCTCGGTTTCGCCGGCATCGCGCTCGGCCAGGGTTTCACCCAGGCAGACGATGGGCGTGACGCCCAGCGCCAGCGCGCGCTGCGCCTTGATGGCCACGACGGCATCGGTTTCGCCATGGTACTGGCGGCGCTCGGAATGCCCCACGAGCACATAGCGGGCACCGAACTCCTTGAGCATGGCGGCCGACACCTCGCCGGTGTAGGCGCCCTGCTCGTGCGCCGACACATCCTGGGCCGCCAGGGCGATGCCCGAGCCGGCCACCAGGGCCTGCACCTGCGCCAGATAAGGCGCCGGAACGGCCACGGCAACATCGCACTGCGGCGCGGCCGAGGCCACACCCTGCAGTAATGCCTGCAGCAATGCCTCGTTGGCGGCCAGGCCGCCGTTCATCTTCCAGTTGCCTGCGATGAGCTTCTTTTTCATGTTCACCACGTCAAAACAATCTTGCCAACATGCTGGTTGGATTCCATCAGGGCATGCGCCTTGGCCGCATCGACCGCAGCGAAGGTGCTGTGGATGACCGGACGCACCGTACCCGCCGCCAGCAAGGGCCACACCTGCTCGCGCAGCGCGCGGGCAATGGCCCCCTTGAAGGCCACCGAGCGCGGACGCAGGGTGGAGCCGGTGATGGTGAGCCTGCGGCGCAGCACCAGGCCGGCATTCACCTCGCTCTTGACCCCGCCCTGCACGGCGATGATGACGATGCGGCCATCCTCGGCGAGGCACTCGACCTCGCGCGCGACGTAGCCGCCAGCCACCATGTCCAGCACCACATCGACGCCCTTGCCGTCGGTGATGCGCCTGGCCTCCACCACGAAGTCCTGCGACTTGTAGTTGATGGCATGGTGCGCACCCAGATCGAGGCAGGCCTGGCACTTTTCGTCGCTGCCCGCCGTGGCGATCACCGTCGCGCCAAAGGCGCGCGCCAACTGAATGGCCGTGACGCCGATGCCGCTGGTACCACCCTGCACCAGCAGGGTTTCACCCGCCTGCAGGCGGCCACGATCGAAGACATTGCTCCACACCGTGAAGAAGGTCTCGGGCAGCGAGGCCGCCTCGACATCGCTGAACCCGGCAGGCACCGGCAGGCACTGCTCGGCGGGCGCCACACACCACTGGGCATAGCCGCCACCGGCAACCAGCGCACAGACACGGTCGCCAATCGCCAGGCCCGAGCGGGCCAGGGCATCGGCATCCCCTGCCTGCACCACGCCCGCCACTTCCAGACCCGGAAGGTCGGAGGTACCGGGCGGAGGCGCGTAGTGGCCCATGCGCTGCAGCACGTCAGGGCGGTTGATGCCGCTGGCGCCCACGCGGATCAGCAACTCGCCCGCAGCCGGTACGGGCACAGGGCGCTCGCCCAGGCGCAGCACTTCGGGCGCGCCGAACGAGGAAATCTCCACCGCTTGCATAGGATGGTCCGTGGTTGATGGCATGGATATCACCGGTCTTGACCGCCGCCCGCGGCAGGCCGCTGCAAGCGACCCACCCGGTGGCGGCAGCCAAGGCGGCAATCAGCCGTTCGCCTGGCCCGATGCGTCGTCCGACGGCAGCGACTGCTGTTGTTGCTGCTGCTGTTGCTGGTCGACCGGCTGGCGATCGCGGCCATGGTCGCGGCGCGGCTCGCGGTCACCACGCTCTGCAGGCGCAGGGCGGTCGCTGAAACCACCACCCGCAGGGCGGTCGGCCAGGGCCTTCATGGACAGCTTGACGCGGCCCTTTTCGTCGGTCTCCATGACCTTGACCTTGACGATCTGGCCTTCGGTCAGGTAGTCGCCGACGCGCTCGACGCGCTCGTGCGCGATCTGGCTGATGTGCAACAGGCCATCCTTGCCGGGCAGCAGATTGATCAGAGCACCGAAGTCCAGGATCTTGGTCACGGGACCTTCGTAGACCTTGCCGATTTCGACCTCGGCCGTGATCTGCTCGATGCGGCGCTTGGCTTCGTCGGCCTTGGCGTTGTCGGTGGCGGCGATGGTGATGGTGCCGTCTTCCTCGATGTTGATCTGACAGCCGGTCTCTTCGGTCAGCGCACGGATCACGGAACCACCCTTGCCGATCACGTCACGGATCTTCTCGGGGTTGATCTTCATCGTGTAGAGCTTGGGCGCGAAGTTGGACACTTCGGTCTTGGCTTCACCCATGGCTTCCTGCATCTTGCCCAGGATGTGGATGCGCGCCTCCTTGGCCTGGGCCAGGGCGACCTGCATGATTTCCTTGGTGATGCCCTGGATCTTGATGTCCATCTGCAGCGCGGTGATACCGGCAGTGGTACCAGCCACCTTGAAGTCCATGTCACCCAGATGATCCTCATCACCCAGGATGTCGGTCAGCACGGCAAAGCGGTTAGCGTCCTTGATCAGGCCCATGGCGATACCGGCCACGTGCGCCTTCATGGGCACGCCGGCGTCCATCATCGACAGGCAGCCGCCGCAGACCGAGGCCATGGACGAGGAGCCATTGGATTCGGTGATTTCCGACACCACGCGCATGGTGTAGGGGAATTCTTCCTTGGTCGGCAGCACGGCCACGAGGGCACGCTTGGCCAGGCGGCCGTGGCCGATTTCGCGGCGCTTGGTCGAGCCCATGCGGCCCACTTCGCCGGTGGCGAAGGGAGGCATGTTGTAGTGCATCATGAAGCGGTCTTCGTACTCGCCGGCCAGGGCATCGATGCGCTGGGCATCGCGCTCGGTACCCAGCGTGGTCACGACCAGCGCCTGGGTTTCACCACGCGTGAACAGGGCCGAGCCGTGGGCACGGGGCAGCACGCTGTTGCGGATCTCGATGGGGCGCACGGTGCGCGTGTCGCGGCCGTCGATGCGCGGCTCACCGGCCAGGATCTGGCTGCGCACCAGGCGCGCCTCGATGTCGAACAGCATGCCTTCGACCTTGACGGCGTCGAATTCCACGCCTTCGGCCTTGAGGCCGGCCATCACGGCAGCGTAGGCTTCGCGGCAGGCTTGCGTGCGGCTTTGCTTGTTGCGGATCTGGTAGGCGGCGGCGAGCTTGTCGTCGGCCAGGGCGCCAACCTTGGCGATCAGGGCCTCGTCCTTGGCGGGGGCTTGCCAGGTCCATGCGGGCTTGCCAGCGTCGCGCACCAGGTCATGGATGGCGTTGATGGCCACATTGCCCTGCTGGTGGCCGAACACCACGGCGCCGAGCATGATTTCTTCGGACAGCTGCTGGGCTTCGGATTCCACCATCAGCACGGCGGCTTCGGTACCTGCCACCACCAGGTCCATCTGCGAGCTCTTGCGCGCGGTCTGACCGGGGTTCAGCACGTATTCGCCATTGATGTAGCCCACGCGCGCGGCGCCGATGGGGCCAGTGAAAGGGATGCCGGAGATGGCCAGGGCGGCGCTGGTAGCGATCAGGGCGGCGATGTCGGCGTCGACTTCAGGGTTCAGCGACACGGTGTGGATCACCACGTGCACTTCGTTGAAGAAGCCCTCCGGGAACAGCGGGCGGATCGGGCGGTCGATCAGGCGGCTGGTCAGGGTTTCGTGTTCGCTGGGCTTGGCTTCGCGCTTGAAGAAGCTGCCGGGGATCTTGCCTGCGGCGTAGGTCTTCTCGATGTAATCCACCGTCAGGGGGAAGAAGTCCTGGCCGGGCTTGGCCGACTTGGATGCCACCACGGTGGCCAGCACCACGGTGTCGTCGATGTTCACCAGCACGGCACCGGAGGCCTGGCGGGCGATTTCGCCCGTTTCCATGATGACGGTCTTGTCACCCCATTGGAAGGTCTTGGTGACTTTGTTGAAAATGCTCATGTTCAGCTCCTTTTGTTGTAGCTGGCAGCACAGTGCCAGCCTGGCGTGGAGGGCAATTCAGAACACGATGCCATTCCAGCGGACCTGCCCCTGCGCGCGGTGGCGGCAGGCCCGTTGGAATGACACAGCTTCGCTCTGTTTTGCGGCTCCGAAGTAAAAAACGCCTGAGCTAGCGGACTAACCCAGGCGTTTTGGCATGCAATCGGGATTACTTGCGCAGACCCAACTTGGCGATCAGGGCCGTGTAGCGTTCAGCGTCCTTGGCCTTGAGGTAGTCCAGCAGCTTGCGACGACGGCTCACCATGCGCAGCAGGCCGCGGCGACCGTGGTGGTCCTTGGCATGCGTCTTGAAGTGGGGGGTCAGTTCGTTGATGCGGGCCGTCAGCAGGGCCACTTGCACTTCTGGGCTACCGGTATCGTTGGCAGCACGGGCGTTGGCCTTGACGACTTCGGCCTTGATGGAGGATGCGATCATTTGGTTTTTTCCTTGGATGGGGGCTGCAGCAGAACGCCGAAGACCCCGGTTTTTACTTGCGCCACCCGCTGGAAAGGCCGGTGGCGTGCGTCTTGCACCATGCAAAACCATCGAATTATAGCCTGCACCCAGCAAGATGGGTCTTTTTGGCTTGCCGAAGCCCGCGGGGGCACCCAGAATGCACCCAAGAGGCGAAGTCCTCGCCAGCCCTCCTCCGTTTGCTGCACCGCTTTTTGGCCGCTCGTCCCGGCTTCCACGCCACTGGTCAGCACACTATGGCCACGTCACATCCGGTCACCTAATATGAAAATCATGCAAGCACCCAGCCTTTCCCGTTGGTCAGAAATCCGCACACCCGGCGGAGCCGCACACCCCAGCGGTGGTTTCACGGCTATTGAGCTTATGGTCGTCGTGGCCATTGTGGCAATCTTGACTGCGCTGGCGGGTCCCAGCTTTCGGCCGCTCATCGAGCGCTGGCGGGTGCGCGACGTGTCCGAGAGCATGACTTCCACCCTGTATTTAGCCCGCTCGGAAGCCATCAAGCGCAACGGCAACGTCATCATCCAGAAGAATGACTCCAACAGCACCAACGCCCCCAGCTGCACCAATGGCGGCGGTCCGACGCAGTGGGGCTGCGGCTGGTTCGTGTTTTTCGATGTAGACGCCGACGGTGTTTGGGATGGCTGCAACCCCGCAGTCACACCCAACGAATGCCCCTTGCAAAGTGTGCAGGACCCCACCCGGATTGCGGTCAACCTGACCGGCAACACCACAGGCAAGATCGTCATCGACCGCTGGGGAATGGCCTCGCACTCCACGGGCCCTGGAGCCGGCGCTCCCACCAACCTGTTCTTCGAGGTCATGCCCCAAGGCAAGACCATCACCGATAGCAACGCGGCCCGCCTGTGCATAGGCATAGGGGGGCGGATCGTGCGCAAGAAAGGCAGCGAAACATGCTGAAAGCGCCACCCATCCCTCAATGCCTGAAAACCCGCTCCGGACACCGAGGACTCTCCATGCGCCCCGCAAACCTCCCACCCCACGATTCCCAGCGCGGCGTCAGTCTGATCGAGTCCCTGGTCGCCATCGTCGTCATGTCCCTGGGCATCCTGGGCATCCTGGGCATCCAGATGCGCACGCTCACCGACACATCGACCTCGCTGCGCCGGGCACAGGCCATCCGCCTGATCGAAGATCTCGGTGAACGGATGAAGATCAATCCCAATGGCCTGGCAAATATCGATGCCTATGTCACGACCTTTGCGGCAACTCCGACAGTGACCAGTTGCGCCTCCAGCTGTACAAACACCCAGTTGGCCACTTACGACGTGGGCGTATGGAAAAAGGCAGTCCGGGACAATCTTCCATTGGGCAAGGCAAGCATCTTCATCCCTCCGGCGGAAAATGCCGCAAGCGGCACCCCCGCAGGGCAACGGCGCCAATTGGGAGTGATGATTGCCTGGCGCGAAAACGAGCGCGAGATCACCAATGCGGCCGAAAAGAAAACCTACAAGGACGAAATTGACGCGACCAACGTGCGTGCCAACGATGGCTCATTGAGCGCGGGGGGAGGTGCTGCCGCAGTCTGCCCGGCCGACCACACCTGCCATTTGCAGTACATCCCCGTTGCCGCCCGCTGCGCCCCCTACGCCCCCGGTGGCAACACCACCTTGTACTACTGCCCAGGGGCCTGAAATGCTCACCAATACCACTTCTTCCGCCAACCGCCCGACAGATTGCGTCCGCGAGCAGGCTCGGCACAAAACTCGGCCACCCCGTTCACGCGGCCAACGCGGGTTCACCTTGATCGAGCTGATGGTGGGCATCACCATCGGCCTGCTGACCATTGCCGTGGCCATGGGTGCACTCATGGTTTCGCGCAGCGTGACAGGTACAGTGAGCGATACCAGCGGCCTCCAGCAGCAGGCCGCTTACGCCATGCGTGTCATTGGGTTGCAACTGCGCCAGGCAGGCTCGATACGCCTGCACATGAATCCCAGATCCCAGGTTGCGCAGGACATGTATCTTGCACCTGTGGGTTTCCAGACCACCGTACCCGCGTCAGGCAGCGCAAAAGGCTTCGACCCCAGCACGGACACGATTTCCGGCACCAATGCGCCAGCCACCGTGACCTTGGGTTATCGCCGCTTTACGGAGCCCGTGTTCAGCAGCACCGCCGAACAAACGCTGGCGCGCAATTGCGTCGGAGGCCCTGACAGCGCCAACGCCGACGAACGCCTGGAAAGCGTATTTCAACTGAATGGCAGTGACTTGCAGTGCAGCGGCAACAGTGCAGCAGCCCAACCCATCGCTCAGAACGTGGCCAACTTCCAGGTGCGCTACCTGATGCAGGACACCGTGAGCACCCTCGGCGACCCCAAGATGGCCTTCGTTGATGCAACTGGGGTGGGTGGCAACTGGCGCCGTGTGCAGGCAGTGGAAGTGTGCCTGGTGCTCTACGGCGTCGAGGCCATCGACCTGCCTGCCGGCAGCAACTACACCGACTGCAACGGCACCGCGGTGGATATGAGCACATTGACCGGCGCGCGCGCACGCCGCATGCACAGCGTGTTCCGCAACGTGTTCCAGATGCGCAGCCAGGGGCTGGTCTCTCCTATCTAAACCTTCGAGAAACGTTCCCATGCCAAGACCCCTCTTCACCAACCATCGACCACTGCAGCCACGGCAGCGAGGCGTGGCGCTGTTCGTGGTCATCGTGTTCGTCATGCTGTCCATGCTTCTGGCACTCTGGGCATCCCGCACCTCGCTGTTCAACGAGATGGTGGTGGGCAATGACGCCGACTACCAACGCGCCTTCGAGGCCGCGCAGGCCCTGCTGCAGGACGCCGAGCTCGATATCCGGCGCGAGTTTGCGGATGGCACCACGTGCACGGCAGCGACATGCCGTGACTTCGTTGCCACCGCCGACAAGATCCCATTGGACAGCGCAGAGGTCATCCCTCTCCTGGCCAATCTGGACACCCAGACCACCAAGTGCCGCTCGGGCCTGTGCACAAAACGCACGGGGCGGCAGGATTTCTGGAACTACACCAATGCGACGAGCCCCTTGCCACCGGACCTGAAGGCTGGCGAGGTCAAGCTCGAAGATATGACCCAGCCCCTGGTCGGTGCGCGCTATGGCCAGTACACCGGGGCGGCCCGCGGCAGCGTGACCTCCCCCGCCAATCCCATATTGCAATGGGATGCATCCACAGCCCCCAACCAGGGCGGTTGGTACTGGATTGAAGTACTGAACTACGACAAGGGCGCTGGCCCTGGCGTGATCGTGGACCCGGGCCAGCTGGACATCATGACCCTGAACCTCCGACCCAATGTGGCATACCGCATCACGGCCCTGGCCTACGGACGCAAGCCCAACACGATGGCGGTGCTCCAGCAGACCTATGTCCGGCAACTCCGTCCGAATTGACGCGCCACCCGCCAACACCCAACCCCAACCCCAAAGAATTGCTGTGAACATCGACTGACAGGTCTTTGCACAGTTCCTCACCACCCAACGTTTCCAAGGAGCGCGCCATGCACCGCACCGCTGCCCCCCGTTTTCGCAAGCACCTCATCGCACTGGCGGCTGGCGCCGCACTGGCGCCGCATGGCGCCTGGGCCCTCGATCTGGCGCAGTCGCCACCAGGCACTGTAGAGCCCTATGTCTCGCCCAACGTCATCATCTCGATTGACGATTCGGGGAGTATGGAATACCGCCTGGACAGCGAAGCCAGCACCAGCAACAACCAGACCACTCCGAACGCTGATGGCACGTGGCCAGTAACTGCCAAGCGCATCAACGTGCTCAAGTACACCATGGTGGGCAGCGGCGGAACGGGCGGCATCTTCCGCGACACCACCTTGCTGCCCGACAAGAAGATCCGGTTGTCATGGCAGGCGATGTGGAACAACGGTGGTTCGCCCGATGCGCTCAGCGTCAACAGCTCCACCATGAAGACCAACTCCATGCGCCGGCTGAACACCACCCACCGCAACAACTTCATCAGCTTCATCAGCAACCTGAAGGCGACGAACGGCACGCCCTCGCACACGATGTTCAAGCAGGCGGATGAGTACATGCGCCAGGGCCTGGGCACCAGCAGCGCATGGGCGTCCGACCCCGGCACGACGGGAGCCCCCTACCTGGCATGCCGCCGCTCCTACCACATCATGATGACGGACGGACGCTGGAATGGCACGGCTTATGACGTTCCCAACACCGGAAGGCGCGATAACGCAACCAGCCTGACACTGCCAGACAGCAATGTGTACGGAGGAGCCACGGCAACAGAGCGTGCCAAGTCTGCACTCTATCGGGACACCGTCAACAACACGTTGGCTGACTGGGCCTTCTACAGCTGGGCCACGCCCATGCAGACCACGGGCATGACTGGCACCATGCAGCCTGCGGCCGACTACCGCAAGGCCCCTGCCACCGAGAATTTCGGCAAGGACAGTGCCAACAAGGACGCCATCCTGGAGCGCTACTGGAACCCACGCTACAACCCGGCCACCTGGCCCCACATGGTGACCTACACCATCGGCTTCAGCACCGTCTCCACGACTTGGCCAGGCGCCCCAGCCATTATCGCTCCCACGGAAAAGACGCCGTTCGGATATGACGGCAGCTTCCGCGAACTGGTGACAGGCACCCAGACCTGGCCCACCATGGACAACGAGAATAAGCGCTCGCTGGACCTGTGGCATGCGGCCCTGAACGGCCGGGGCCGCTTCTACGCCGTGACCAAGGGCGAGGACCTGGAGAAGGCTTTCCGCGAAATCTTCGGCCAGATCAATACCGCGACAGACCCCGATCTGAGCGCCAGCGCAACCAGTGGCTCCAACGTCTCGCGCAGCGAAGTGGGCAAGTACACGGCAGCCTACGAGCCCACCAACGGCTGGAAGGGCTTTGTGACCGCGGAGCGGGTGAAGACCGACGGCACCACCATCAGCGATCCGGGATGGTCCGGCAAGAACACCGCAGACAAACTGGATGCCGTGGCCGCCATCGGCACGCGCCTTGTATTGACCTGGAGCGACAAGTGGGACACCAGCAAGTACCGGGGCGGGGTGCCTTTCAAGTGGGCATCGGACGAAACCAACCTCAGCACGGCACAGAAGGTCTGGCTGCAAAAGAATGTCAGCGGCACCGACGAGGGTGCCGCCAAAGGCCAGGATCGGCTTGAATACATTCGTGGTGAGCGCGGCAAGGAAGGCTCCGACGATACCGGATACACCACGGCCAAACCTTACCGTGAACGCGCGAGCCGCCAGGGCGACATCATCAATTCCGATGTGTGGTACGCCGGCCCGCCGGCGGGGGATTCGCTGCTCAAGGGCTATGCGGGTTTCGTGCGCAGCGAGAAGTCACGCACACCCATGCTCTATGTAGGTGGCAACGATGGCATGCTGCATGGCTTCTCGGCCGTTGACGGCCAGGAGAAGCTGGCCTACGTCCCCCGGGGTGTGATTCCCAACCTGACCCTGCTGACCGACCCGCAGTACAACAACAAGCACCGTTATTTTGTCGATGGGTCTCCAATGACCGGCGACATCGATGCCAACGGCGGCGTACAGGACCCGACCGACCCGTCCTATGCAGCCTTTGTCCCCGACTGGCGCACTTACCTGGTGGGTACCCTCGGCCAGGGGGGCAAGGGTTATTTCGCCCTGGACGTGACCAATCCTTCGGCCACCGCCTCTCCGTCCGGAGCACCCGGCTTTTCCGAGGGCAATGCACAGACCCTGGTCAAGCTCGACCGCACACGTGGCTCCACCGAAGCCGCACCCGTTTGCGGCTCCATGACCGGTGCCGAGAAAACCTTGTGCGAAAAGGTCGTGGAAGAAGACAAGGACATCGGCCATATCACCTCCCGGCCGGTCCGCAGCGACACCGATGGCATGCGCACCACGCAGATCACGCGCATGAACAACAACCGCTGGGCGGTGGTGCTTGGCAATGGCTACAACAGCACCAACCAGCGTCCGGTGCTGCTGATCCAATACCTGGATGGAGCGCGCGAGTTGGTGCGCATTCCCACCACCACCCAGGCAGCGGGTACCGGCAACGCCAACGACAACGGACTGGGCGCTCCACGTGTGGTGGACCTGGATGACGATGGCCGCATCGATGTGGTCTATGCCGGGGATAACCTGGGCAATATGTGGAAATTCGACCTGACCAGTGCCGCTCCCGGCGATTGGAAGGTCGCCTTTGGCGGCAGCGCGCTCTTCACAGCCCAGGGGCCGGCCGCACTGGGCAACGCGTCGCGCACCAAGATCCAGCCGATTTCCACGGCACCGACCGTGCGCGCCAATGACCGCAACAAGAAAACCGGCAGTGGCCCCACAGCGACAACCTCTCGTGTGGGCGGGATGATGGTTGCCTTTGGTACGGGCCGCAATGTGGACGTCAACGACCCGGCCAATGTGGATGTACAGTCCCTGTACTCGGTACTGGACAACACCCGCTACCGCTATGTGGGCACTGGAGCAAGCAAGCGCCTGCAGGTCCATCCTGGCGGCGGAAGCTGCCCCAATGGTGCTGATTGCGTGCCCGCTCCTGCTGCCCTGGGCACCGGTGTCGCTACGGCCAAGCTGGCGCAGCAGAAGTTCACCGATGTCAGTGGCGACTATGCCACGGTCGATATCGTGGACGAACTGAAGCTGGAGACCTGGGGCAACTACAACGGCTGGTACATGGACCTGCCGGCCGTGGGCGAGCGCCTGCTCAAGCCCCTGGAGTTCTACGACGCCACCAACCTGCTGACGGTCTGGTCGCAAGTACCCGCCAAGGGTTCCAATGTGGATCCGAACGTCGAAAGCTGCGACTCGACCTCCGTGGATGCAGAGCGCCAGTACCGCACCTTCGTCAACATCATGGACGGAAAGCGCCCCTCGTTCCAGATCGTGGATATGAATGCCGACAAGAAATACACTGCGGCAGACCAGGGCGTCTCCAGGGCGAAAGTGGCCAAAGGCCCTCACAGTATCATCAAGAAGGACAAGTTCGAGAATATCGACGTGGATGCCAAGGGTACTGGCGGTGGTGGCGGTAGCCCTGGCGGCGAACGGCTTGCCGGTCCGCCCGAAGAGTCCATGCGTCCAAGCTGGCGCCAGATCCGTTAATCGGACCCAAGGACTGAACGATGCACACAATGAACCGCAACACATCCATGCGACAACGGGGCTTCACCCTCATCGAACTGATGACGGTGGTGGCTATCGTCGGGATCCTCACGGCGATCGCCCTGCCCAGCTACAACGAGTACATCCGGCGCGGGCACCGTGCCGATGCGCGAGCAGGGCTGCTGCAGGCAGCCCAGTACATGGAGCGTGCAGCCACTGCGACGGGGACCTACCCTATCGTGACAGCAGCCGCCCCCCTCCCTCCCAGCCTGAGTTGGCTCAATGACAACGTCAAGCGCTATACCATTTCTGTAACGAACTCCACGGCAAGCACATTCACGCTGACAGCCACACGTGATACGGGAACAGCGCAAGCCACCGACAAATGCGGTGACCTGACGCTGACCAATACCGGCACCCGCGGCATGGCGGCGGGAACCTTCACCCCCGCCACCCTCGCCGTGACCGAATGCTGGAACAAGTGACCCCGCCACCGTCCAACAGGCCCCGCATGCGCTAGCATGCACGCCACCATGGCGACCTCTTCGGAACAGCAACACACCACCAAAGCGCTTGAGCTAGCCACTCAGGCGCTTTTTCTTTCCAACCCCAATCCCCGTGTGGGCTGCGTGATCACCACGCCCAACGGCCAGGTCCTCGGCCAGGGATTCACCCAGCAGGCCGGTGGCCCGCATGCCGAGGTCATGGCGCTGCGCGATGCGGCCGCACGGGGCAACGGCGTGCAGGGAGCTACCGCCTACGTCACGCTGGAGCCCTGCTCGCACCAGGGCCGCACAGGGCCCTGCTGCGATGCACTGATCGGTGCCGGCATCGGCAAGGTGGTGGCCTCCCTGGCCGACCCCAACCCCCTGGTCTCGGGCCAGGGTTTTGCGCGCCTGCGCGCTGCCGGCGTGGAGGTGGTGGTAGGCCCTGGCGCGACGGAATCGCGCGAACTCAACATCGGCTTCTTCAGCCGCATGGTGCGCGGCACGCCCTGGGTGCGCCTGAAGACCGCCGCCTCCCTGGACGGCACCACCGCGCTGGCCAACGGGCAGAGCCAGTGGATCACTTCGCCCGCAGCCCGGGCCGATGGCCATGCCTGGCGCGCCCGCGCCTGCGCCGTGCTCACGGGCATCGGCACCGTGCTCGATGACGACCCGCGCCTTGATGTGCGCGATGTCGCCACGCCACGCCAGCCGCACCTGGTGATCGTGGACAGCCAGTTGCAGACCCCACTGCAGGCGCGCCTTTTCTCCATCCCGGGCCGCACCTGCCTCATCTACACCGCAAGCGACGATGCGGCGAAAAAAGCGGCCCTGGAGGGCCAGGGCGCTACGGTGATCTGCCTTCCCAACCCCCAGGGCAAGGTGGACCTGGGCGCCATGCTCCAGGACCTGGGCCGGCGTGCTATCAACGAATTGCACGTGGAGGCCGGCCACAAGCTCAACGGCTCCTTCTTGCGCGAAGGGCTGCTGGTGGACGAGTTGCTGCTCTACCTGGCGCCCCGGCTGCTCGGTCCGGGCCTGGGCATCGCCCAGGCGGCGCCTTTGCAAGCGCTGGCGGATGGCACCGCGCTCGAGTACGTCTCCGTGGACCGGCTCGGACCCGATCTGCGCATTGTGGCCCGGGTACAGGGGCGCGACCGCTTCTGACCCTCCCTCACCCGCACCAAAACAGCACAGCACCACCGCGGGGACACATGCCACATGCTGGCGCATTTTTTGCTTGAAATTGGTGCATTCATTGCAAGACGCAGTGAAATGCACCAAAACAGATCAAACAATCGCGTGGAGATGGTATGGAAGCACTCAAACAGGGCACGGACGCCTTGTTCATTCTGCTCGGGGCAATCATGGTGCTGGCCATGCATGCCGGGTTCGCCTTTCTGGAGCTGGGCACGGTCCGCAAGAAGAACCAGGTGAATGCCCTGGTCAAGATCCTCGTGGACTTCTCCGTGTCCACCGTGGTGTACTTTGCGGTGGGTTACAGCGTGGCCTATGGCACCCATTTCTTCGTGGGGGCCGAGACCCTGGTCCAGCAAAGCGGTTATTCGTTGGTCAAGTTCTTCTTCCTCCTGACCTTCGCGGCGGCCATTCCGGCCATCGTCTCGGGCGGGATTGCCGAACGCGCCAAGTTCTGGCCCCAGCTCATGGCCACGGCCATCATCGTGGGCTTCGTCTACCCCTTCTTCGAGGGCATCGCCTGGAACCAGCACTTCGGCGTGCAGGCCTGGATCAAGTCGCTCACGGGCGAAGAGTTCCATGACTTCGCCGGCTCGGTCGTGGTGCATGCCGTGGGCGGATGGATCGCCCTGCCTGCCGTGGTGCTGCTCGGCTCGCGCGCCAACCGCTACCGCAAGGATGGCGCCATCTCCGCCCACCCGCCATCGAACATCCCCTTCCTGGCCCTCGGTGCCTGGATCCTGGTGGTGGGCTGGTTCGGCTTCAACGTGATGAGCGCGCAGACCGTGGACAAGCTCTCGGGCCTGGTGGCCGTCAACTCGCTGATGGCCATGGTGGGCGGCACGCTGGCCGCCCTGGTGCTGGGCAAGAACGACCCGGGCTTCGTGCACAACGGCCCGCTCGCGGGCCTGGTGGCCGTGTGCGCGGGCTCCGACCTCATGCACCCGCTGGGCGCGCTGGTCACAGGGGCCATCGCCGGCACCATCTTCGTGCTGCTGTTCACCCTGACGCAGAACAAGTGGAAGATCGACGACGTGCTCGGCGTCTGGCCCCTGCACGGCCTGTGCGGCACCTGGGGCGGCCTGGCCGCCGGCATCTTCGGCAGCAAGGCCCTGGGCGGCCTCGGCGGGGTGGCCTTCAGCGCGCAGTTGATCGGCACCACCCTGGGCGTGGTCTGGGCCCTTCTGGGTGGGCTGGTGGTGTACGGTGCCCTCAAGGCCACTGTGGGCCTCAGGCTCTCGCAGGAAGAGGAATTCGACGGCGCCGACCTCTCCATCCACAAGATCAGCGCCACGCCCGACCGCGAAGTCAGCTGGTAAGCAGTTGCCAAGCGTGGCGCCGTTCACACGGCGTTACGTTTCGGCGCGCCGTCCGACAACGGGGGCGCGGGGTGCGGGCTATACCTTCGGTAGTATCCAGAAGGCCTCCTCCCCATGCCCGCCCCCATCGCCCCGTTCAAAGACCTTGCCACCGCCGCCCGCTGCGGCTGGATGGCCCTGGTCGCCACGCTCGCCGTGGCGGTGGTCACCGGTTGTGCGGGCTTGCCCCAGGACGTGGTCCGCCCCGAATCCACCGCCCTCGCCGCCCCCGCCGGCACGCCCCTGGGGCAATTGGTGGAGACCCGCCGGCAGGCCGCAGGGGGGCGCCACCTTTCGGGGTTCCTGCTGCTGGGCGGGCCCCAGGCAGCCTACAGCAGCCGCCTGGCGCTGGTGGACGCGGCAACCAAGACACTGGACCTGCAGTACTACGCCATCCATGCCGATGCCAGCACCGAGCGCCTGCTCCAGAGCGTGGTGTCGGCTGCCGGGCGCGGCGTGAGGGTCCGGGTCCTGCTCGACGACTTCCACAGTGCCGGGCGCGATGCACAGGTCATGCGCCTGGCCTTCGTGCCCAACATCGAGATGCGCATGTTCAACCCGCTCTCCGGGGCGCGCAGCTCCACGCTGGGCCGCATGTTCGGTGCGGTCACCGATTTCTCGCGGGCCCAGCAGCGCATGCACAACAAGCTCTTCATTGCCGACAACGCCATGGGCGTCACCGGCGGGCGCAACCTGGGCGACGCCTACTTCGGCACGGCCGATGCCGGCAACTTCGTCGACCTCGACGTGCTGGCCGTCGGGCCCATCGTGCAGGACCTCTCGCGCAGCTTCGACCACTATTGGAACAATCAGCGCGCCTACCCCGTGCAGTCCCTGGTCACGCGCGAGGAACTGGACACCATGCGCAGCCAGTACGAAGCCGCCGATGCCGCCGAACGGGAGCGCCAGGTGGCCCTGCCCACCTCGCAGCCAGCCGCCAGTGCGCCCGCCCTGGTCCAGGACGACCCCTCCGGCGCGGGAGCCCAGCGCAACCGCATCTGGGACTACCAGCCCATGGACCTGGGCAGCACCGCCTTTGTCTGGGCGCCGGCCGTGGTGCTGGTCGACCAGCCCGCCAAGATCCCTGCAGAAGGCCTGGCCAGCACCTCGCCGCCCGCCACGGCACCGGCCACCGCATCGAATGCCCGGCAGGCTGCGCGCATCGCCCCTCCCGCAGGGAGCAATGCCCCCGTGGCTGGCGGCAGCGCTGCGGCACTCCCGTCCACGGACTCGGAGGATGCCGGCGAGGGCGATACCGTGGTCGATGGCCTGTTGCACCTGATGGGCCAGGCCCGGCGCGAATTGCTCATCGTTTCGCCCTATTTCGTGCCCGGACCGGACATGAAGCAGGCCTTTGCCCAGGCCCGCGCACGCGGCGTGCGTGTGCGGGTGCTCACCAACTCGCTGGCCTCCAACGACGCCCCGATTGCCCATGCCGGCTATGCCCGGCACCGGCCCGAGTTGCTGGCCATGGGCGTGGAGCTGTACGAGATGCGCAGCGAGCTCTCCGGCCTGGGCAGCGCATTCGGCAGCCCGGGGGGCTCCTCGGGCGGCAGCGCCTCCTCGCCCACCGGTTCGGTGGGCAGCTCGCGCGCCATGCTGCATTCCAAGGTGCTGGTGATGGACGGCCGCCTGGTCGCCATCGGCTCCATGAACCTCGACATGCGCTCGCAAAGGCAGAACACCGAGATCGCGCTGCTGATCCGCAGCACCGAGTTGTCCCGGCGCATCACCACGCGGCTGGAGCCGGCCCTGGGGGAGCTGGCCTGGCGCGTGGAGCTGCAGCAGCCCGGCAACGAACTGCTGTGGCATGCGCCGCAGGGCAGCGGCCTGCAGGACAGCCGCACCGAACCCGATGCCAGCGGGCCGCTGCGCCTGCTGCTGCGCTTGCTCGGCCCGCTCGCCCCGGACCACCTGCTGTAGGCGCCGGGCAAGCAAGGACACGCGCCGTCAGGCAGCCACATGCTCCTGCAAGGCGGCCACCCAGGCCGTGATGGCGCGCTGGTCCGTCATCGTGCGCACATGCTGGTACGCCGCCTCGCCCTCGGGGAAGCGCCGGCGCATCAGGTTCAGCCACTGCTTGAGCCGGCCCGCGCGCTGGCGCGGCTCCAGGTCGTCGCAGACCAGTTGCCAGAACGCGGCGATGTGCGGCAGCAGATCGTCCCATTGCACGGTGTCCGAGCCTGGCAGCCCTCTGTCCGTGGCACGGATGGCGCGCGCCAGCCCCGGGTCGGCCACCATGCCCCGCCCGAGCATCAAGGCGTCGCAGCCCGATACCTCGCGGCAGCGCAATGCGTCGGCCACGGTCCAGATCTCGCCATTGGCCACCACGGGCAGGGCCACCGCAGCACGGATCGCCGGTATCTGCTCCCAGTAGGCCGGGGGGCGGTAGCCATCGGCCTTGGTGCGGGCATGCACCACCAGCTCACAGGCGCCACCCGCCTCCATGGCCTGCGCGCACTCGCGCATCAGGCCTGCATCGTTGAAGCCCAGGCGCATCTTGGCCGATACGGGCAGGTGCGCCGGCACCGCGCGCCGCACCGCGGCCACCACCGTGGCGATGCGCTCGGGCTCCTGCAGCAGGGCCGCCCCGCCGCCATGGCGGTTCACCACCTTAGCCGGGCAGCCGAAGTTCAGGTCGATCCCCTCCGGCCCCAGCGCTGCCAGGCGCGCTGCATTCTCGGCCATGCTCACCGGGTCGGAGCCCAGCAACTGGGCCCGCACCGGCACACCGGCCAGCGTGCGGCTGCCATTGCGCAGCTCGGGCAGGTAGCGCAGGAACACCTTGTCCGGCAGCAGCGTGCCCGTGATGCGGATGAATTCGGACACACAGCGGTCCACGCCGCCCACGCGGGTGAGCACGTCACGCAGCACAAAATCGAGAAGCCCCTCCATCGGGGCCAGCAGCAGGGTCATCGCAGAAGCAAAGTCACAAGAAAAACCACCCGCAGGGCGGCAGGCAACCCGCCATTGTGCGGCAGGCGGGTCATCACAGCGTCATGCCAGGGTGCTGCAATCGCAGGCACCCCGTTCCGTACCCGCCCGCGCCCCCATCATGATGCTCCAAAAAACCGACAAAGCCCGCCTGGAACTCTCGCCCGGCGTCCGCACGCTGAGCCTGCGGGAGCGGTCCTTGCTGCTGCTGGCCGACGGCAAATCCCTGTCGGACCTGCAGGCCATGTACAACGGCATCGGCGCGCAGATCGTGGACAACCTCATGCGCCAGGGCTACCTCACAGGCCCGGCCACCCTGCCGGACGCGCCCACTGCCGCGCTCGCTCCGGCCGCCATTCCCAGCGCCGCCAAGGCAGCGCCCCAGGAGCCAGTGGCCGCAGCCAAGCCCCAGGACCCCAGCGATGCCCTGCGTTCGCTCGCCGGCACGCGCATGTACCTGTTCGACATCTGCGAGCGCATGTTCGCGCGCCGGGATCCGGCCCTGGCCAAGCAATTCCACGAGGCATTGCGCGGTGCGCGCGACCGCGCCAGCATGCTCGACGTGGGCGAGGCCCTGCTGGAGGAAGTGGCACAGATGGCCGGGGCCGAGCGCGCGCAGACCATCCGCGACCGCATGGACCAGCTGCTGCCCCGGGAGCCCGAAGGCAGCACCTCCGAGGCGTGACATGTTCTTGGGCCCCGCCACGCGGGGCCAGGGTTCAGCCGATGGCCGCCAGCCGCCAGAGCGAGGTCACTTCGGCGGAACGGGCGGCGTGCAAGGCGTCACCCGCATCGACCGCCTTGGCGTGCCGGGGTTGCACGTCATGGCGGCCCAGGATGCGCAGGCCACCCTCGGCGATCCAGGCCAGCAATTGCTCGCGCGGTCGCAGCTCCAGGTGCTCGGCCAGGTCCGACAGGATCAGCCAGCCTTCGCCGCCCGGCTCCAGGTGGGCCGCCAGGCCCGCCAGAAAACTGCGCAGCATGCGGCTGCCCTCGTCGTACACGGCATGCTCGATGGGCGAGCTCGGGCGTGCCGGCACCCAGGGCGGGTTGCACACGACCAAGGGCGCCCTGCCCGGCGGGAACAGGTCCGCCTGCAGCAACTCCACCCGATCGAGCACGCCCAGGCGCTTGAGGTTGTCGCGCGCACAGGCCATGGCACGCGGATCCTGGTCGGTGGCCACCACGCGCTGCACGCCGCGGCGCACCAGCACGGCCGACAGAACGCCCGTGCCCACGCCGATGTCGAAAGCCAGCGCAGAGGAAGGCAGCGAGGTATTGGCCACCAGGTCCACATACTCGCCCCGCACGGGCGAGAACACGCCGTAGTGGGGGTGGATGCGGTTGTGCGCGCCTCCGCCCAGCGCGGGCACTTCCACGCCCTTCTTGCGCCATTCGAAGGCGCCCACCAGGCCCAGCAGCTCGCGCAGCGTGGCCACCGAGCTTTCGCCACTGGCCGGGCCCCAGGCCTCGGTGCAGGCCTGGCGCCAGTCCGGTGCCCGGCGCAGGTCGATGCCGTAGTCGGGCGAGAGAGGGATCAGCAGCGACGACAGCACCCGCGCGCGCTGGGCCTGTGCCTGGCGGTGCAGGTGAAAGGCCTGCGCCGGGGTGGCGGTCGCCGCTTTCTCGGCGGCCTTGGCGGCTGCCTTGCGCGGCTTGCGGTCCACCCGGCGCATCAGCGCCTGCAGCAGCATGCGCGCGTTCTGGAAGTCACCCTGCCAGAGCAGGCCCGTGCCCTCGCAGGCGAGGCGGTAGGCCGTATCGGCAGACAGGGTGTCGTCGGCGGTCACCACCCGGCGGGGGGCCGGGGCGCTGCTCTCGGAGCGCCACTGGGCACTGTGGGCCTGGCCCAGGTGGTTCCACTCGATCATCGACGCCTTAGTTGATGGGGCGCTTCAGGCGCACTTCTTCGATCTTGACGCCACCGATCACATTGGTCTTGGCGGTGGAGAGCTCTTGCTTGAAGCCGGCCATTTCGTGGAAACGGATGGCACGCTCATTGCGCAGCGGCACCCAGGCCGTCACGTTGGTGCAACCTTCTTCCTGGAGGCCATCGCGCGCGGCATCCCACAGGGCCAGGCCGACGCCCTGGTTCCAGTGGGTGGGGGCGGCGTAGATGGCCCAGATTTCGCCTGTGGTGGGGCGGGACTTCTCATCGCGCGAGCGGTCGTAGCCGACAAAGCCGACGATCTTTTCGCCATCGATGGCCACCTGCACCTGGGGCTCGCAATACTCGATGGCTTCGCGCCAGTAGGCCTGGCGCTTGTCGACGGAGGACATGGACTTCAATTGCTCGTCTGGCACCAGCCCTTTGTAGGCCTCTTGGGCAGAGACGGTGTGGATCTGGGCGATGGCTTTGGCATCGCGAAGCGTAGCGGGACGAACCTGGATACTGGACATGAAAAAACCGAACGAAAACTGGGTGTGAAAAAACGAAAGGACCGGCATTGTCGCCGCAAACGGTTTTTCACCCCTCGCCGGTAGGGTACCCGGGCCTGCACGCCCCTGGCAGGCCACCCCCCGAAGCGGCCGGAAAGCCTTGTCAGGCCAGGGCCAGCGAGCCTCCAAGGCCGTCGCCTGCGCGCTCGCGGGCCGACTGGGCCAGTGCGCGCTTGTTGCGTGGGCGGGGCACCTTCACCTCGGGTGGCATGCCGTTGACCGCATTCAACCCCACCACCAGGGTCACGCTGCGCGAGCCCCCGTCGCGCTCATCGGGGGCATAGGCGCGGTAGCTGCCGCTGCCCTGGCCATGGCTGCGTTGTACGGTGTGGAACACGATGCGCACGCCACTCACCCGGTGGCCACTGAAAGGCAGCACGCGCAGACGGGCATCGCGGTCCAGCGCCAGGCCCATGCAGCCCGGGCGGTTGATGAGGTCGGTGCGGGCGCTGCGCCAGGTCAGGCCGTTGTCGATGGAAAACTGCCAGTTGCCCGCCTGTGCATCCAGGTGCTCGATGATCACGCCCGCCGATGCCAGCAGGTCCGGGCAGTTGTCGTGCACGATCTGGGCGATGCAATTGCCGCCCACCCCCACACCCGCAGAGGGCTTGTGCTCGGGCGATGAAGGCATTGGGTTCGAAAGAGCGCTGGCAGCCATGTTGTATTCCCCTGGTGGTTGGAAAAAGGTTGGTCTTTGCCAACCGCCACAGTACGCCGGTCCCGTACGGTACCAGGGTCACTGCATGGAGGAAAGTCTAAAAACCGCTGGCTCTTGCGTCCATCGCACAAATGGACTAGTTCGCACCGGTTCCCTCGTGCGGTGTTGTGCGCAATACTCACGGCATGCCTGCCAGCCTGTTGCTCATTGACGACCACACCTTGTTCCGTACCGGGCTGCGCCTGATCGTGCAAGACCACCCCTCCGTCGGCTCCATCGCCGAAGCCGGCTCCATCGCCGAAGCCTGCGCCCTGCCCCCGGCCCAGGTGGACCTGGTGCTGCTGGACATCCAGCTGCCGGGCATGAGTGGGCTCGACGGCCTGCGCCTTTTGCGCCAATCGCACCCAACCGCACGCATCGTGCTCGTATCTGCCAGCATTGCCCCCGATGCGGTCTACGAAGCGCGCTCACGCGGGGCCGACGGCTTCCTGCCCAAATCGGCCAGCGGCGAGGACATTCTGGAGGCGATAAGCCTCTCCCTCTCCGGCGAGCCCTGCTTTCCTGCGAACAGCGGCAATGCCGCCACCCTGCGCGCGCCCGCCGCGCCTAGCCTCACCGCGCGCCAGCTCGAAGTGCTGTCGCTGCTGTGCACCGGCAAGCCCAACAAGGTCATCGCGCGCAACCTGGGCCTGAGCGAGAACACCGTGCGCGTGCATGTGGCTGCCATCTTTGCGCAACTGGGCGTCAACAGCCGCAGCGCGGCACTGCTGGCAGCGCAGCGCCTGGGCCTGTCCATGCCGCCGCTCCATGACGTTGTCTGAAGCCCTGCCACTGATTCCCCGCTGGCCCTGGGCACGCCGACGCTGGGAGCGCGACGAGGTGCTGCGCGAGCAGGTCACGCTGCTGCGCCAGAACTTTCCCATGACCTTGCTGGCGTCCCTGGCCACGGCGCTGGGCACCCTGTGGGTGATGGCGCGCGTGGCCGACACCCAGGTGGTCAGCATCTGGCTGGTCTCGCATGCACTCGTGGTCATCGGGGTGTATGCCACGCTGCGCGGCATGGCGCCGCAGCGCGACCCGGTACTGCACTCGGCACGCAAACTCATGGCCTGCATGGCCGCCATGGGCCTGAGCTGGGGCAGCCTGGGCTTCGTGGTGCTCTACTGGGGCTCTTCCGAGAGCGTGATCTACGCCATCGGCATCGTCAGCACCGTCTCCTCGGGCGCGCTGGGCCTGGGGGCTCCGTTGTACCGCGCCTACATCACCTACCTCAGTTGCGCCGTCGGAGGCATCTTCGCCGCCGTGGCCATGAGTGGCGGCCCGGCCATGTGGCCCGCCCTGTTCCTGGTGCTGGTGTACTACGCACTCACCGGCCTGCAGGCCAGCACCGGCGATACCGCCACCCGCCGCAGCATCGCCCTCAAGCTCGAAAACGAGCGGCTGGTGGCCGAGCTGCGCGCCGAATCGCAGCGCGCGCTGGCCGCGCAGGAGGAAGCCGAGCGCGCCGACCGGGACAAATCACGCTTTCTCGCGGCCGCCAGCCACGACCTGCGCCAGCCGCTGCATGCCATGGGCCTGTTCCTGGAAACCCTGCAGCGCAGCCCCATGAGCCCGCACCAGCTGACCGTGCTGGGCCATGCGCAGGCGGCTTCCAGTGCAGCCGTGGAAATGCTCACCACCCTGCTCGACTACTCGCGGCTGGAAGCCGGCGTCGTCAAGATGCGGCCCACCGCCTTTGCCGTACAGCCCCTGCTGACCGCGCTGGAGCAGGAATTCGGCGTGCAGGCCGACAACGCGGGGCTGGTGTACCGCACGCACGAGACCTCCACCGCCGCCTATGCCGATCGCTCGCTGGTGATGCTGGTCATGCACAACTTCATCTCCAACGCGCTGCGCTACACCGCACGCGGCGGCGTGCTCATCGCCTGCCGCCGCCGGGGGCGGCGCATTGCGCTGGAGGTGTGGGACACCGGGGCCGGCATACCGCAAAGCCAGTGGGACAACATCTTCCAGGAATTCCACCAGCTGGGTAACCCCGAGCGCGACCGCCGCAAGGGCCTGGGCCTGGGCCTGGCCATCGTGAAACGCCTGGCGCGCGAAATGCGCACCTCGGTGGAGCTGAGCTCGCGCCCCGGGCGGGGCTCGGTGTTCCGGCTCTGGCTCGATGCCTGGCAGGGCGCCCTGGAGGACGAGGCCCCGCCCTCCTTCAACCACTTCGATCTCACGGGCCTGCATGTGCTGGCCATCGACGACGACGAATCGGTGCGCCTGGGCATGCAGGCCCTGCTGCAAAGCTGGGGCTGCCACTGCACCACGGCCGAATCCAGCGCCGATGCCCTCGACCACATCGAGGACAGCACACCCGACCTGATCATCACCGACTTCCGCCTGCGCCATGAAGAAACCGGCAAGCAGGTGCTGCAGGCCCTGCGCGCCTACCTGGGTGTAGCGGTGCCGGCCATCATCATGACCGGCGACACCTCGCCGCAGCGCCTGCGCGATGCGCAGACCACTTCGGCCCTGCTGCTGCACAAGCCGGTGTCCACGGGGCAACTGCGCGATGCCATCGTACAATTGATCAGCGGCGCCGTGCCCGCGTCCCCGCCGCCCGATGCCCTGGCTACAGCCAGCGGCGAAGAAGCCCCATGACCTGGTCGAAGCGCGCGCCATAGGGCGGATAGAACAGCGAGCCCATCGCCCAGCGCGACTGCACCAGCACCGACTTCTGGTGGCAAAAGCGCAGGAAACCCGGCTCCCCGTGGTAGGCCCCCCAGCCACTGTCCCCCACGCCGCCAAAAGGCAGGTTGTCGTGCGCGATGTGCATCAGCGTGTCGTTCACGGTCACGCCACCGCTCACGGTGCGGCGCAGCACATCGTCGCGCACCGCCTCGCTCTGGCCGAACCAGTACAGCGCCAGCGGCCGCGGGCCCGCATTGATGTGCGCCACGGCATCGTCCAGGCGCTCGTAGGAGATGACCGGCAGGACGGGCCCGAAGATCTCCTCCTGCATGATCTGCATGTCCGAGGTGACGCCGAACACCAGCGTGGGCAGCATCTGGCGGCTCACACCATCGCCCAGCGTGCCGACCGTATTCACCACGGGCTTGCCCGCCGCGGGGTCGATGGGCTGCACCTCGGCCCCCTGCGTCTGGGCCTGCTGCAGCATGGTGCGCAAGCGCGCGTGGTGGCGCGGCGTGATGATCGAAGCGTAGTCGGGGTTGCCCTCGATGGTGGGGAACAGGCGCGCCACGGCAGCCCGGTAGGCATTGGCAAACTCGGTCTCGCGTCCGCGCGGCACCAGCACATAGTCGGGTGCGATGCAGGTCTGCCCGGCATTGAGCAACTTGCCATGGGCGATCTTGAGCGCCGCATCCTGCATGTCGCAATGGCCGTCGATGATGCACGGCGACTTGCCACCGAGCTCCAGCGTGGTGGGCGTGAGGTTCTGCGCGGCCGCCAGCGCCACCTTGCGGCCCACGGGCGTCGAGCCGGTGAACACCAGGTGGTCGAACGGCAGCGAGGCAAACAGCGCCGCCAGGTTGGCATCGCCCTGCACCACACAGAACTCCTCGGGCGCAAAGAACTGCGCCACCAGCAGCGCCAGCTGGGCCGACGTGTGGGGTGTGAGCTCGCTGGGCTTGAGCATCACGCGGTTGCCCGCAGCCAGCGCCGTGATGGCCGGCGCAAGCGCCAATTGCACGGGGTAGTTCCACGGAGCGATCACCCCCACCACCCCGAGCGGCTGGCGCTGTATGTGCGCGGAGGCAGGCTGAAGGTAGATGGGCGTGCGCACCTTCCGCGGCTTCATCCAGCGCGCCAGGTGCTTCAAGGTGTGCGACAGCAGAGTGCGCAGCACGAAGAAATCCGCCACCTCGGTGAGGCGGGGCGAGCGCATGCCGAAATCGGCCTGCACGGCCGCCGCCAGCACGGCACCGTTTTCGTCGAGCAGCTTGCGCATGCGCAGCAGGCGCTCGCGGCGCACGAGCAGAGGCACCTCGACCTGGATGCGGCTGGCCTGCCGCTGGGTTTCAAAAAGGGCGTGGATGTCGGCTGGTGTCATGGAGCGCATGATAGAGGCCCCTGCGCCTGCCTCCAGACCATGCCGGCGTGTCCAGAGGGGCATGCCGAGCGCTGCCGACCAACGCTTGCGGGCGCCCCGGGACCCGCCCTCAACGCAGCTCGCGCGGCTCCACGTCGGTCACCTCCACGGCGCTGGGCAGCACCCCGCCACGGCGCGACGGCGCTGCCGGTTCTGCGGCGGCATCGGGCTGGCGCGCAGCCCCCCATTGCGCCCGGGAGCGCATGGCAGCGCTGAATCCCGTGCGCGGATCGACCCGCATCACCCAGGGGGTCATGGGCCGGCCCGTGAGCCGTGCCCAGGTCGCGCGCGCGGCCCACACCAGGCCCAGTACCAACACAGCGGCCAGCAGGCTCAGGAACACCACCAGCCCCATGGCCAGCACCAGGGCACGCACGGCCAAGCGCAGCAAACCCGAAACAAGATTGTTCAAACGACACCTTTCCTTTCAACGGGTGGCCGCCAAACGGCCACCCTTTTCCCCTCAAGCGGGCTCGGAAGCCCCGCCGAACTGGAAAACACCGGGATCGAGCACCGGATCCACCGTCACCGGGATCACGCTCTTGGGCGGGAACCGGCCCTCCAGCAGCAGCTTGGACAGCGGATTTTCTATCCGCTGCTGGATGGCCCTCTTGAGTGGACGGGCACCGAACACCGGATCGAAACCCACTTTGGCCAGCTCTTCGAGCGCCGGGCCCGAGATCTGCAGCTGCAGGTCCATCTTGGCCAGGCGCGCTTCGAGCAGTTGCAGCTGGATGCGTGCAATCGCCTCGATGTTCTTCGCATCCAGCGCGTGGAACACCACCGTCTCGTCGATCCGGTTGAGGAATTCGGGTCGGAAATGGTTCTTGAGTTCCCCCCAGACCGCTTCCTTGATGTCATCCGCGTCCTGCCCGACCATGGCCTGGATCAGGTGCGAGCCGATGTTGCTGGTCATCACGATCACCGTGTTCTTGAAGTCCACGGTGCGGCCCTGGCCATCGGTCAGGCGGCCATCGTCGAGCACCTGCAGCAGCACGTTGAACACGTCGGGGTGGGCCTTCTCCACCTCGTCGAGCAGCAGCACGCTGTAGGGCTTGCGGCGCACGGCTTCCGTCAGGTAGCCGCCCTCCTCGTAGCCCACGTAGCCGGGCGGCGCACCGATCAGGCGGGCCACGGAGTGCTTTTCCATGAACTCGCTCATGTCGATGCGGATCAGGTGGTCTTCGCTGTCGAACAGGAAGCCCGCCAGCGCCTTGCACAGCTCGGTCTTGCCCACGCCCGTGGGGCCCAGGAACAGGAAGGAGCCCGTGGGGCGGTTCGGGTCGGACAGGCCCGAGCGCGAGCGGCGGATGGCATTGGCCACGGCGGTGATGGCCTCTTCCTGGCCGACCACGCGCTCGTGCAACTTGCCTTCCATCTGCAGGAGCTTGTCCTTCTCGCCCTGCATCATCTTGGCCACGGGGATGCCCGTGGCGCGGCTCACCACCTCGGCGATCTCCTCGGCGCCCACCTGCGTGCGCAGCAGGCGCGGCGCACTGGCCACGCCATCCTTGCCGTCTTCCTTGGCCTGGGCTTCCTTGAGCTGGCGCTCGAGGTCCGGCAGCTTGCCGTACTGCAGCTCGGCCACCTTGTTGAAGTCGCCCTTGCGGGTGAACTCCTCGATCTGGAACTTGAGCTTGTCGATGGCTTCGCGCACATGCGCGCTGCCCTGGGCCTGGGCCTTCTCGGACTGCCAGATCTCGTCGTAGTCAGCGATCTCCTTCTGCAGGCGCACGATCTCCTCCTCGATCAGGCCGAAGCGCTTGACCGAGGATTCGTCCTTCTCGCGGCGCACGGCCTCGCGCTCGATCTGCAGCTGGATCAGCCGGCGGTCGAGCTTGTCCATCACCTCCGGTTTGGAGTCCATCTCGATCTTGATCTTGGACGCGGCCTCGTCGATCAGGTCGATGGCCTTGTCGGGCAGGAAGCGGTCGGTGATGTAGCGGTGCGAGAGCTCCGCCGCGGCCACGATGGCCGGGTCGGTGATGTCCACGCCGTGGTGCACCTCGTACTTCTCCTGCAGGCCGCGCAGGATGGCGATGGTCGCCTCCACCGTGGGCTCGCCCACGAGGATCTTCTGGAAGCGGCGCTCGAGCGCGGCATCCTTCTCGATGTACTTGCGGTATTCGTCGAGCGTGGTGGCGCCCACGCAGTGCAGCTCGCCGCGCGCCAGGGCCGGCTTGAGCATGTTGCCCGCGTCCATGGCGCCCTCGCCCTTGCCGGCACCGACCATGGTGTGCAGCTCGTCGATGAAGACGATGGTCTGGCCCTCGTCCTTGGCCAGCTCGTTGAGCACGGCCTTCAGCCGCTCCTCGAACTCGCCGCGGTACTTGGCACCGGCCAGCAGGGCCGCCATGTCCAGGCTGAGCACGCGCTTGCCCTTGAGCGACTCGGGCACCTCGCCGGCCACGATGCGCTGGGCCAGGCCTTCCACGATGGCGGTCTTGCCCACGCCGGGCTCGCCGATGAGCACGGGGTTGTTCTTGGTGCGGCGCTGCAGCACCTGGATGGCGCGGCGGATCTCGTCGTCGCGGCCGATCACCGGGTCGAGCTTGCCGATGCGCGCACGCTCGGTCAGGTCCAGGCAGTACTTGGCCAGGGCCCCACGCTGGCCTTCGGCCTCGGGGCTGTCCATCTTCTGGCCGCCGCGCACGGCCTCGATGGCGGCCTCCAGGCTCTTGCGCGTGAGGCCGTTGTCCTTGGCCAGGGTGGCGGCCTCGCCCTTGCTGTCGATCAAGGCCAGCAGGAACAGCTCGCTGGCGATGAACTGGTCGCCGCGCTTGATGGCCTCCTTCTCGGTGGCCTGCAGCACGCGGCCGAGCTCGGGCCCGCCCTGCACCTGCTCCTGGCCATGAACGGCCGGCAGGCGCTTGACAGCGCTCTCCGCAGCGGCCAGCAGGCCCTGCACATTGACGCCCGCGCGCTGCAGCAGCGCACGCGGCCCGTCCTCCTGGCGCAGCATGGCCACGAGCATGTGCACGGGCTCGATGTAGGCGTTGTCGTTGCCCAGCGCCAGGGTCTGGGCGTCGCTCAGGGCTTCCTGGAACTTGGTGGTGAATTTGTCGAGACGCATGGATGAAATGTCCTCCGAATTGCGTCACACATGGGGACTTTCGGAGGCCATTTCAAGCATCCCGGGGGATGGGCAGGCCTGCGGCGGCACTTTTTCCCCCCTCTTGCGCACCCGCTTCTGCAGCGCAGCGCACAAAATTACCAACATTTACATATCCACGTTGTCCGCAGCAATGCCCCACCGGGCCAGGGCCGCGTCGTCGCTCACGCGCGCATCGACCCAGCGCGCGCCCGCCGGCGTGACCTCCTTCTTCCAGAACGGCGCCTGGGTCTTGAGGTAGTCCATCAGGAACTCGCAGGCCTCGAAACTCTGGCCCCTGTGGGCACTGGTGACCGCGACCAGCACGATCTGGTCTAGCGGCTGCAGCAGCCCCACCCGGTGGATCACGCGCACGCCGAAGAGCTCGAAGCGCCCGAAGGCCGCATCGACCATCGCGGCAATGGACTTCTCGGTCATGCCCGGGTAATGTTCCAGTTCCAGGGAGGCCACGTCATCGCCATCGTTGCGGTCGCGCACCGTGCCCACGAAGGCGCACACCGCGCCCACGCGGCGGTCTCCGTGGCGCAGCGCAGCCACCTCGGCGGACAGATCGAAGTCTTCCGTCTGGATGGAGACGCTGCATGCCTGGGGCGACGTCATGGCGAGCGGTGCAGGCGGGGGGCGGCCAGCAGGGCGCGCTCCTCTTCCAGCACTTTTTCCAGTTGTACGAGTGCGGGCGTGCGCGGCAGCTTGGCCACCAGGGCCTGCAAACGCGTGACGTCGGTCACCGTCGGGGCCACTTTCACCTGCGCAATGGCCGCCGGGTGGTTGCCGGACTGGATCAACGCCAGTACCTTCGTGGGCCATTCACTCTTGGGTTTTGCCATGGATCTGTTTTTTCTGAAAAAAGAGGTCGATTGTCTGTAGCATCCGGCAGAACTGTACCCCCCATGGCCACACAAACCATCACCACCGAAAAATACAAGCTCTACCCCTCGCCGCGCAACCGCACGAAGGATATCTTCACGCACGAGGTGTTCGTGCCCTACCCCTATGCCCTGGTGGACCTGGACAGCATGGACCTGTCGGGCAAGACCACGCTGTTCGCTGCCTGCCGGCTGTCGGACATGAAGATGGGCCAGGTGGTGACCTTCGAGCTGGACGCTGACCGGGCGAAGTTCGAGCGCCTGTTCACCCCCGACTGAGCCGCCAGGCCTGTCGCCCACCCTTGATTCCAACGGCGTCCCCCCGGGTCGCCAACCCGTCCCGGGCGGGCGGAACGACCTCCTTTCCATGAAATTTTCAGACATCACGCAGCGCCTGCAATCGGTAGAACACGACAACAACATCGATGTCCTGCGCGCCTGCGCCATCCTCTCGGTGGCGCTGCACCACTTTGCGGCCTACTCCGGCATCCCGGTGCCGCTGTTCGGCCCCGATGGCGGCGGCATCGGCGTGCAGCTGTTCTTCCTGATCTCGGGCTACCTCATCATCCAGAGCGCCGAGCGCAACTCCCTGGGCGACTATGCCAAGGCCCGGTTCTTTCGCATCTTCCCGGTGTACTGGGTGGCCCTGGTGGGCATCGTGCTGGTCGAGATGGCACTGGTCCCCGGCTTTCGGCAGCTGGTGGTCAGCGACTACCCGCATTTCCTGCTCAACCTGCTGAACCTGCAGCAGCTGTCCGTGCGCAGCAGCCTGTACTTCGACCGCGTGCACGTGGGCTGGACGCTCACGGTGGAGCTGTTCTGGTACGCCATCGTGCCGGTGCTGGCCCTGGTGGCGCACCGGCTGCGCTGGCGGCATTTCTGGCTGGGCGTGCTGGCCCTGTCCACCCTGCTGTCCGTCGCCTGGATCAAGACGGCCAACACCGGTGCGCTCGACTTCCTGTACCTGGGCCAGGCACGCCGCCTCGGCCTGGAGTTCTCGCCCGTGCTGCAGCATGCGCTGATCAAGTCCAACATCGTGGGCTACCTGTACTTCTTCGTGATGGGCACGGTGATCTATCGGTACGAGGCGGTGCTCAAGCGCATCCCCAGCAGCATCCTGTGGCCCGTGGCTCTGCTGCTGATCGTGCTGTGGTCGCAGTGGCAGGTGGTCGTGGGCCTCGCGCCGCAGCCGCTGGCGGCCGTGGGCCTGGCCTGCGTGTTCATCCTGCTGCTCAAGCTGCCGCCCATCCAGGACGTGCTGGCGCGCTACATCGGCAAGATTTCGTACTCGCTGTACCTCGTCCATGCCAAGGTGATGCTCGTGGTCTATGTCAACCTGCAATGGTCGGGAGCGGGTGCCCACCTCGCGGTCGTGGTGGCCGCCCTGCTGCTGGCCACAGGGCTGTACTACACCGTGGAGCAGCCCATGATCGAGTACGGCAAGCGCTTTCGCGGCGCGCGGCGTGCCGGCACTGCCGCCGCCACGGCGAACTGACCCTTCTCTCCCGCCTCCCTGCCATGCACGACGACGACAACCAGATCCACGTTCCCCCTTCTTTCATGGCCGTGTACAGCGATGCCCGCCAGCGCCTGCGCGAGCCGGCCAGCGTGGTGCGCACGCGCTACGAGCTGTGCGAAGACCTGGCCGGGCACCTGGTGGAGCATGCGCAGACGCTCTACCACGTGCAGGCACCCTCCGAAACCGAGATCCTGCGGCGCATCCATGCCGGGCTGTGCACGGGCGAATCGGGCGTGTCCGTGCCCGAGGCGACCTGGATCGTGACGCGCCTGGCCGAGTTGCTGGTCTGGCAATGCCCCGAGCTGCTGCCCCCTGCCGAGCCGGCCCCGCAGGCTGGCTGACGCACAGACCCTTGCACGGGCTCCGGTTCTTGCCGCTATACTGCGCGCCATGACCACCCACTGCACCCTGGCCCTGAACACCGCACCTGCGGTGGCCGTGCAGCGCGTGGTCAAAGCCAAAAAACCAGAGCTCATCTGACCGGAGCTGTGGTTCCGTCCGGATGAGCGACGGAACCCCTGGCAGAAAGACAGCTCCCTCTTCCCCTCTCTCCTTTCTCTCCCGGTATTCCGCGCGCGCAGCCTGGCGGTTCTTCCCTTGGTCGAACCTGAAAGGATGTTTTCGCATGTCCCCCCTGACATTTGCCACGGCTGCCGTACCTGCGGCAGCCAACCACCCCGCCCACCCTGTCTTCAGCGGCCTTTGGATCGCCCTGGTCACACCGTTCAAGGACGGCGCGGTGGACCACCCGGCCCTGGCCACCCTGACAGCCCGGTTGCGCGCCGAAGGCGTCTCAGGGTTCGTCGCCTGCGGCTCCACCGGCGAGGCCGCAGCCCTGGACAAGGCCGAACAGTTGCAGGTGCTGGAAACCGTGCTCGAAGCCGCTCGCGGCCTGCCCGTGGTGATGGGTGTCTCGGGCTACCACCAGGGCCAGGTGCTCGACCGGGTGCAGGCCCTGGCGCGCTACCCGCTGGCGGGTCTGCTGGTGTCCGCACCGCACTACATCCGCCCGTCACAAGACGGCCTTCTGCACTGGTTCCGCGCCATCGCCGACGCCAGCGCGGTGCCTGTGGTCCTCTACGACATTCCCTACCGCACGGGCGCCACGCTCACCACCGAGACGCTGCTGGCACTGGCGGCACACCCCCGCATCCAGGCCATCAAGGACTGCGGTGGCAGCTCTGCCAAGACGCAGGCCCTGATCGCGGATGGCCGCCTCCAGGTGTTGACCGGTGAAGACGCGCAAATCTTCAACACGCTGGCGCTGGGCGGCTCCGGCGCCATCTCTGCCTGCGCGCACTGGCAGACGGCGCAGTTTGTGGAACTGGTGGGCTTGCTGCGCGGGGGCGATCTGCCCCAGGCCCGCCGCGCATGGCAGGCCCTGCAACCATGGATCGAGGCCTGCTTTGCCGAACCCAACCCCGCCCCGCTCAAGGCCATGCTGGCGCACGCCGGAGAGATGCGCAATGAACTGCGCGCACCCATGATGGTGGCCTCGCCAGCCCTGGTGCAGCGCCTGCTGGCGCTGTAGCCAAGGAAGGGATCAACCGCCCGTGACCGGCGGGAAGAACGCCACTTCGGCGCCTTCGTGCAGGGCGGCGGCCTCACCGCTCATCACCTGGCCGAGCGCCATGCGCACGGCCCGCCCGCGGGCCAGGCTGGCGGCATGGGCGCCGCCGCGCGCAATCAATTCGTCGCGCAGCCCGCCCAGGGTGGCAGCAGCGGTGTCCACCGCCTCGCTGCCTTCGCCGATGGCCTCGCGGATGGAGGCGAAATAGCGCACAGTGACTTTCATCCCAGCAGCTCCGCAAAGGCAATGAATTGCACCGTATCGCCCGGTGCGATCGTCTGGCCGGCAGGGTTGTCCACCACGCCGTCGCCCCAGGCAGCAGACGTGAGCACGCTCGAGCTCTGGTTGGAAAACAGGTCCAGCCCGCCCTCTGCGTTGTGCCGCACGCGCAGGAACTCCCGGCGCTTGTCGGCCCGGGGCCAGGCGAAATGCGCCGTGGCGGGCAGCGCGCGCGGAGCCACGGCCGGCACGCCCTGCAGGCGCAACAGAAAGGGCCGCACCAGCAGCGCGAAGGTCAGAAAGCTCGACACCGGGTTGCCCGGCAGCCCCATGAAGTGGGCGTTGCCGACCCGCCCGTAGGCGAAGGGCTTGCCCGGCTTCATGGCGATCTGCCAGAGGTCCAGCGTTCCGAGCGACTCCACGGCGGGCTTGATGTGGTCCTCTTCTCCGACGGACACACCGCCGCTGGTGAGGATCAGGTCATGGGCCTCGCTCGCCTGCTGCAGGGCCTGCACGGTCGCATCGCGCCGGTCGGGCACGATGCCCAGGTCGGTCACCTCGCAGCCCAGGCGCAGCAGCATGGCGCGCAGGAAGAAACGGTTGCTGTTGTAGATGGCGCCCGGGCGCATCTGCTCGGGCGGCACATCCCCCGGCATGACCAGTTCGTCGCCGGTGGAGAACAGCGCCACGCGCGGGCGGCGCGCCACCTGCAGCTGGTGCAGGCCGATGCTCGCCGCCAGGCCCAGTTCGGCGGGCGCCAGGCGGGTGCCGGCGGACAGCACCACGGCGCCGCGCGTGATGTCTTCACCGGCCCGGCGTATCCACTGGCCGGCGGCCGGCACGGTGTTGATGCGCACGCTGCGGCCGTCGTCCAGGGCTTCGCAGTCTTCCTGCATCAGCACCGCATCGGCGCCTTCGGGGATCGGTGCCCCCGTAAAGATGCGCGCGGCCGTGCCCGGCTGCAGGGGGGCGCCCGCGCTGCCGGCGGCAATGCGCTGCGACACGGGCAGCACCGTGCCTGCAGCGGCCACGTCGGCGCGGCGCACGGCGTAGCCGTCCATGGAGCTGTTGTCGTTGGGAGGCACCTGCAGGGACGAGACGGCGTCCTGGGCCAGCACCCGGCCGTCCGCATCGAAGGTGGTGACCGTCTCGGTGCCTGCCAGCGGCGTTGCGCGCTCCAGCAGATCGGCCAGTGCGTCGGCCAGGGACTTGAGGGGCTTGAAAGCGGTGAGGGGTCTCATTGGTGCAGGTCCCAGTCGTATTCGAAGCGCTCGGCATAGTGCAGCAGCCAGTCCACGACCTGGGCCGGGTCGTTCAGGTCGAGCAGGGGCAGGCCGGTGGGCACGGGCAGTTGCTCCGGCGCGTCGGTGGCCACTGCGGCCACGAAATCGTCCTCGGCGTAGCGCACCGGCTTGGGTGCCTGGCCGGCCTCGGGAGCGCGCCAGACCTCGACCTTGAGCAGGTCGCTGTCCTTGAAACCTTCTACCAGCACCCAGTCCACGCCCTGGTACAGCTCGGCCAGCAGGTGGTGCACGGTGAGCTCGGCCGGGCGCTCGAACTCGCGCACCAGCGCCAGGCGGCGGTCGGAGGCCGCCACCACCTCGAAGGCACCGGCCTCGCGGTGGCGCCAGGTGTCCTTGCCCACGTGGTCGATGTCGAAGCTGTGGTGCGCGTGCTTGACCACCGAGACCCGCAGACCGCGCAACCGCATCTCGGGAATGAGCTGCTCGACCAGCGTGGTCTTGCCGCTGCCGGAAAACCCTGCAAAACCTACCACCTTCATCCCATGCTCCTGCGCAAGGCCATGGCATCCATGGTCCACCAAGCTCCGTCACAGAGCGACAGGGACGCCCCAGGGCGTCCCGAACGACAGGCACCCATTGCCCGACGCACCCATGGCACGGCGGGCAGGGGGTGCCTCACTGGCAGTGGCGCTCGATGTAGGCCTGCACCTGGCGCACATCGGCCGGCATGACCTGCACGCGCTTGGGCAGGTCTTCAATGCCGGCGAACTTCGCGGGCCGGTCCGGTGCCTGGCCCAGGGCCTCGACGATGGTTTCGGCGAACTTGATCGGCAGGGCCGTCTCCAGCACGATCATCGGCACGGCGGGATCACTGTGGTGCTCCAGCGCCACCTTCACGCCATCGGCAGTGTGGGTATCGATGGTCACGCCATGGCGCTGGAAGTTGTCGCGGATGGTGGCCAGGCGGTCGGCATGGGTGCTCTTGCCGCTCTCAAAGCCGTAGCGGGTGGCGGCCTCGGCAAAGTGGGGGTCAGCGCTCAGGTCGAACTTCCCCTCCTTGTTCAGCGCATCGCCGAACAGGGCCTTGGTGCGCGCGCCATCGCGGCCCAGCAGGTCGAACACGAATCGCTCGAAATTGCTGGCCTTGCTGATGTCCATCGAGGGGCTCGATGTTTCGTGCGTGTCCGCACTGCTGCGCACGCGGTACACGCCCGTGCGGAAGAACTCGTCAAGCACGTCGTTCTCGTTGGTGGCCAGGACCAGTTTCGCGATCGGCAGGCCCATGGAGCGCGCCACATGGCCCGCGCAGATGTTGCCGAAGTTGCCGCTCGGTACCGTGAAGCTGACCTGCTGGTCGTTGGTCTCGGTAGCCTGCACGTAGCCGGCGAAGTAGTAGACCACCTGCGCCAGCAGGCGCGCCCAGTTGATGGAGTTGACGGTGCCGATCTTGTACTTGCGCTTGAAGGGCAGGTCGTTGCTCACGGCCTTGACGATGTCCTGGCAGTCGTCGAACACGCCTTCGATGGCGATGTTGTGGATGTTCTCGTCCTGCAGGCTGAACATCTGCGCCTGCTGGAAGGCGCTCATGCGGCCGTGCGGGCTGGTCATGAAGACGCGCACGCCCTTCTTGCCGCGCATGGCGTATTCGGCCGCGCTGCCGGTGTCGCCACTGGTGGCGCCGAGGATGTTGAGCTCCTCGCCGCGGCGGCCCAGTTCGTACTCGAACAGGTTGCCCAGGAGCTGCATGGCCATGTCCTTGAAGGCCAGCGTGGGGCCGTTGGACAGGCCTTCGAGCCACAGGCTGTTTTCCAGGTGGCGCAGGGGCACGATCTCGCCGGTGCCGAAGACCTCGGCCGTGTACGTCTTCTCGCACAGTGCCTTCAGGTCGGCGGCCGGGATGTCGTCGATGTACAGCGACAGGATCTGGAAGGCCAGCTCGGCGTAGCCTTGCTCGTGGTAGGCCTTGCGCAGGCGCGTGAGCATGGCGTCGTCGACCTGCGGATAGTGCTCGGGCAGGTACAGGCCGCCATCGGGCGCCAGGCCTTCGAGAAGGATGTCGCAGAACTGCTTGCGGTCTGCATGGCCGCGGGTGCTGAGGTATTTCATGGGGGTTCCGTCTGCGTTCAGGGCGCGGGTGCCGGCTGCGTCAGTTGAGCTCTTCCTTGCGGATGCGCGTGATCGGGGCCAGCACGGTGGGCAGGGCCTGCATCTGGGCCAGCACGGCGTCCATGGTGCCTTCGCGCGTCTCGTGCGTGAGGATGATGAGGTCCGTTTGCGTGGAACCTTCTCCGCCGACTTCGTCGGCTTCGCGCTGCAGCATGGCGTCGATGCTGATGCCGGCCTCGGCCAGCAGGCCCGTGACCTTGGCCAGCACGCCGGCCTGGTCGGCCACGCGCAGGCGCAGGTAGTAGCTGGTGACCACTTCGCTCATGGGCAGCAGGGGCAGCGTACCCATGGCATCGGTCAAGGTGTTGGCCTGGAAGGCCAGATGCGGCACGCGGTGCTCGGGGTCGGCCGTGTGCAAGCGGGCGATGTCCACCAGGTCGGCGATCACGGCGCTGGCGGTGGGCTCGCTGCCCGCACCCTTGCCGTAGTACAGCGTGGTGCCCACGGCGTCGCCCTGCACCACTACGGCGTTCATGGCGCCCTCGACGTTGGCGATCAGGCGCTTGGAAGGCACCAGGCTCGGGTGCACGCGCAGCTCGATGCCCTTGTCCGCACGCTTGGTGATACCCAGGAGCTTGATGCGGTAGCCCAGCTGCTCGGCGTACTTGATGTCGGCCGCGCCGAGCTTGGTGATGCCCTCGACATAGGCCTTGTCGAACTGCACCGGGATGCCGAAGGCAATCGCGCTCATCAGCGTGACCTTGTGGGCAGCGTCCACGCCTTCGATGTCGAAGGTGGGATCGGCTTCGGCATAGCCCAGGCGCTGCGCTTCCTTGAGCACCACGTCGAAATCCAGGCCCTTGCTGCGCATCTCGGACAGGATGAAGTTGGTGGTGCCGTTGATGATGCCGGCGATCCACTGGATGCGGTTGGCCGTGAGGCCTTCGCGCAGTGCCTTGATGATGGGGATGCCACCGGCCACGGCGGCCTCGAAGGCCACCATCACGCCCTTGGCCGATGCGGCCGCGAAGATCTCGGTGCCGTGCACGGCCAGCAGCGCCTTGTTGGCGGTGACCACGTGCTTGCCGGCGGCAATGGCCTCGAGCACCAGCGCACGCGCGATGCCGTAGCCGCCGATGAGCTCAATGACGATGTCGATGTCGGGGTTGGCGATGATGGCGCGCGCGTCGTTGACCACCTGGATGCCTGCACCCACGGCAGCCCGTGCGCGCTCCACGTCCAGGTCGGCCACCATGGTGATCTCGATGCCGCGGCCCGCGCGGCGGCGGATTTCTTCCTGGTTGCGCTGCAGTACGTTGAACACGCCGCTGCCGACGGTGCCGATGCCCAGCAGGCCTACTTGGATGGGTTTCATGGTCATAAAAAATCAGGGTTTCTTGGAAACAGGGTTGGTGGGCAGGACCACCTTGGAGATTCGGACAGGCAGTTGCCAGGCGCCGCCGGCGAAGCCGCGGCACATGCTGTCGCCGGATTCGCCGGTCAGCACGAAGCCTTTGCCGTCGAAATGCCATTCCACGAGGGACCAGCAGTCACCGATGCCGCGTCCCTTCATGGAGGAGCGGATCGAGCCATCTGCCGCATCGAATTCGCCTTCGGCGTCGAGTTGCTGCGGCTGGTAGGGCGGGCGGTCGTTGGCCAGCCAGTTCAGTCCACCGAAATTGTAGGCGCCCATGGCACAGGGGATGGACAGCAGTACCTTGCGGTCGGTAAGGCGATGTACCTGCACGTCGGCGGGCTTGGGGTGATCGCCATTGCAGCGCTCGTCCACCTCCTTGGCGTCGATGGCGGCAAGCAGCGGCTTGGCCAGCGCGGCATCGCCCTTGCGTTCGGGCAATGCGCGCACGGCATGGACCACCGGCGCCGGCACAGCGGCCAGCACCGAGGACTCGGCCTGGGTGCCGCGCTTGACCAGGGCGCCCGGCGTGCCAACGCGGCCCTGGGCCTCGTCCATCTTGAGCAGCACGGCGGAGGCACCGGAGAGCGATAGCACCCACCGGTCCTTGCCCGCGGTGACGATGGCCTCGTCGTTCTTCTGCAGCGCCTGCAGCAGCGCCGCCACCTGGCCAGCAGGAATGCGCGGGATGTCGCCCGTGAGGCCGGGCAGCGAAAGCTTGCCCACCTGGAGGTTCAGCGCTGCCGGCGTGGCCTGCTCGGTCGAGACCTGCAGGTCCACCAGCACCGGCGTGCCGGGCCCGGCCTCGCGGGTCAGGCGGATGGAGACGGGTTCGGAATCACCGGCGTCGGCCTGGTAGCCCACGGCCCGGCAGGCCCGGGTGTTGTCGCACTGCAGGCCCCAGTCCTTGTGCCTAAAGCCCACGGGATCCTTGTCCGCAGCCTGCACCGGCACCAATGCAGTCAGGCCGGCGAGCAGTGCCAGGACGCGAGCGGCGAGGCGGTTGCGCATGGGCAGGTCTCCTGTCGGTCAGCGGGCCCGGCCGCTTCAGGCAGCCGCGGTCTGCTGGCGCTTGCGGTACTGCTCCAGGAAGCGGGCCACTCGGCCGATGGCGTCGCGCAGGTCGTCCTCGTGGGGCAGGAACACGATGCGGAAATGGTCGGGCGCCGCCCAGTTGAAGCCGGTGCCCTGCACCAGCATGACCTTGGTCTCCTGCAGCAGCTCCAGGAAGAACTGCTGGTCGTCCTGGATCGGGTAGATGGCCGGGTCCAGGCGCGGGAACATGTACAGCGCGGCGCGCGGCTTCACGCAGGTGACGCCCGGGATGGCGGTGATCAATTCGTAGGCCAGGTCGCGCTGCTTGCGCAGGCGGCCGCCCTCGCACACCAGCTCGTTGATGCTCTGGTGGCCGCCCAGCGCGGTCTGGATGGCCCACTGCCCCGGCACGTTGGCGCACAGGCGCATGTTGGAGAGCATGTTCAGGCCCTCGATGTAGTCGCGCGCCGGCTTCTTGTCGCCCGAGACCACCAGCCAGCCCGCCCGGTAGCCGCAGGAGCGGTAGCTCTTGGACAGCGAGTTGAAGGTCAGGGTGAGCACGTCCTCGCTGAGCGAGCCGATGGCGGTGTGCGTGGCACCGTCGTACAGCACCTTGTCGTAGACCTCGTCGGCGAAGATCACCAGGCCATGCTCGCGCGCGATGGCGACGATGCCCTTGAGCAAATCGTCCGAGTACAGCGCGCCCGTGGGGTTGTTCGGGTTGATGACCACGATGCCCTTGGTGCGCGGCGTGATCTTGGCGCGGATGTCAGCCAGGTCGGGCATCCAGCCGTTGGCCTCTTCACACAGGTAGTGCACGGGCGTGCCGCCCGAGAGGCTGGCCGCCGCCGTCCACAGCGGGTAATCGGGCGAGGGCAGCAGCAGTTCGTCACCGTCGTCCAGCAGGGCGTTGGTGGCCATCACGATCAGCTCGCTGGCGCCGTTGCCCAGGTAGATGTCATCGAGGACCACGCCCTTGATGCCCTGCTTTTGCGTTTCGTGCATCACCGCCTTGCGGGCCGCGAAGATGCCCTTGCTGTCCGAATAGCCGGCCGAATTGGGCAGGTTGCGGATCATGTCCTGCTGGATCTCTTCGGGCGCGTCGAAGCCGAACACCGCCAGGTTGCCGATGTTGAGCTTGATGATCTTGTGGCCGTCCTCCTCCATCTTCTTGGCCGCGTCCATGATCGGGCCCCGGATGTCGTAGCAGACGTTGGCAAGCTTGGCGGATTTCTGGACGGTTTTCATGCGCTGGAGGGTGCGGTGGAGAAAAAGTGCGGTTCGCACCAGGGTCAGCCAACGGGGCCGGCCAATGGGCGAAACCTATAATTTGACCACAGATCACCAGCGAGGCGGGCCCCCGGGCCCGCGCCGCGCACCCGACGCACACCATGAAATTCCAGCCGGACAAAGCCAACGTACAAACCGTCACGGGCTATGGCCCAGGCTGGATCGGGGTGGATGGCGAAAAGATCACCCACAGCGTGATCGTCGGCTCGAACGGGCTGCGCCAGGCCTGGCCCTGCGCGCGCTACGAAGACCTCACGGCCGAGCATTTTGCCGAGCTCGCGAAACTCGATACCGAGCTGGTCATCTTCGGCAGCGGCCAGCGCAACCGGTTTCCGCCACCGGCATGGCTGCAACCGCTGATGGCGCGCCGCCTGGGCCTGGAGACCATGGACACGGCCGCCGCCTGCCGCACCTACAACATCCTGGCAGGCGAAGGCCGCAACGTGGTGGTGGCCCTGCTGCTGGAGGCAGCGCCCTGAAAACAGGGGCACAGGACATCGCCAGGTACCGAACAGGTTCCAGCCTGTGTACTTTGGTTACAGAATGCGATTCGCGAAAGAGTCCGTTTCAGGGTAAAATCTCCGGTTGCGGTCAGGGGCCTTCCAAAAGCAATAACACCCCCACTCCCCTGGCTTATCAACGACTACATCCTGAGAGATTGAAGTGATATGGCGATCGTTGTCAACAAACCCCTCCCTGAATTTGAAGCCAACGCGACTGGTGGACTGAAGGTCTCCAACACCTCCCACCTTGGCCAAATTCTGGTTCTGTACTTCTATCCCAAGGACAACACCCCGGGCTGCACGACGGAGGCCATGCAGTTCCGTGACAAGTACAAGGATTTCGTGAAGGCCGGCGCAGCCGTGTTCGGCGTGTCGCGCGACAACATGAAGTCGCACGACGACTTCAAGGAAAAGCTGGAACTGCCGTTCGAGCTGATCGCCGACACCGAAGAGAAGATGTGCCACATGTTCGGCGTGGTCAAGAACAAGATCATGTACGGCAAGAAGGTCAAGGGCATCGAGCGCAGCACCTTCCTGATCGGCCCCGACGGCCTCCTGGTGCAGGAATGGCGCGGCCTGAAGGTCCCCGGCCACGTGGACGAAGTGCTCAAGGCCGTCAAGGGCATCAAGGCCCTGAAAAAAGCCGCCTGAAGCCGGGCTGGGGGGGGGCCCGCAGCAGCCCCCGCCACCTGG